>DDEU01000086.1 GCA_002336815.1 Chitinophagaceae bacterium UBA1946
GGTGCCCAGGTCTTTACCCGCCTGATCTTTACCTATGGAACCGGTGGTGCCATAGCATTATCATACAGAAACGGGTCTACCGCAAGTTCAACCGCCGGGTTAACAACAACATCTTTAAGTTCAGCTACTATTTATACCATTGAAATCGTTGGTAATAATAAAACCAGCGGAACAATCAACTATACCTATGCTGGTGGCGCTCAATCAGTAGCAGTTCAAAAGTTCGATCTTTATTTAAACGGCAGTTTAATCGGTGATGATTTATCCCAGGCTGCCTTCCCGGTTAACAGCGCCGTCGCCAGTGGAACATTCATCGGTACCGCCAGCGCTTCAAATGTTGCTAACATTTTTGTGGATGATGCGATCGTTTACAACGCTGTGCCGGCTACAATTGGCAATTCTGTTCCGGTACTTACTACACCAACTGCTTCTGCGATTACAACTACCGGGGCAACTCTGGGCGCAACCATCACCGGAAACGGAGGAAGCACTATTACTTCCCGTGGAACGGTTTGGGGTACTTCTGCGGCACCAACCGGAAACTCACTGGCTGAGGGCGGAACTGCAATCAGTGCATTTTCGCACGCCAGAACAGGATTTACTGCCAACACCGTTTATACATACAGGGGATATGCGGTAAATGGCATTGGAACAGGGTATTCTGCCGATGGCACTTTTACCACGGTACACAATGCTCCCGCTTCTGCTGCAGCATCCGGGGTTGATAATACCTCTTTCACGGCGAATTGGGCAGCTCCAACAGGAGGAGGAGCCGCAACGTATACCTATACATTAACATATGGTACAGATCCGGCGCTACTCACCGGTAATACAACTGTTTCTTCCATTGCTTCCGCTAACTTGTCTCAGGCTGTAACAGGGCGTACCCCAAACACGATATATTATTACGCAGTAACGGCCGTAAATACGGGAGGAACCTCCGCTTCATCATCAATACAGTCCCTGACTACCCTGCAAAATGCACCGGTATCTTCAGCAGCTGCTGCTATCAGTACAACCGGCTTTACTGCAAATTGGTCAGCCCCTGCCGGCGGTGGAGCCGAAACCTATACATACACACTTACTTATGGAACGGATCCAACCCTAACTACCGGCAACACTACAGTTACAGGGTTAACATCGGCAACGCTCTCCAATGCTGTAACCGGTTTAACACCCAATACAAAATACTATTATGCCGTTACTGCGGTGAATGCAGGCGGTACATCCGCTTCTTCAACTATACAAAATGCAACGACCCTGCACAATGCCCCGGGTATCGCTTCAGCAACAGCAGTAGGCGCAGCTGATTTTACGGCCAACTGGACTGCGCCAGCAGGGGGTGGCCCGGCTGTATTCACTTATTCACTGCAGTACTCAACCACGTCTGATTTTTCAAGTGGCAATGTGGTCGTAACCGGTTTAACAGGATTAAGCCACGTGGTATCCGGCCTGGTATCCGGCCAGCAATACTGGTACCGTGTATTGGCCAACAATGCGGGAGGCGATGGCGCCTGGTCCGGCACAGCCACTGCTACCACTACCTCTTCTGTAGCGCCAACGCTTACAAGTCCAACAGTATCCACCATCAGCAATACTGCTGCAACACTGGGTGCTACTATTACCAGTGATGGAGGATCAGTGATCACTGACAGAGGAACATTATATGATGTTACCGCCAGCCCTGCGATCAATTCTTTATCAGAAGGAGGAACCGCTACGGGTGCATTCTCTCACAGCAGAACAGGTTTAAACCCTAACACATTCTATTATTTCAGGGGTTATGCTACGAACTCAGTCGGTACAAGCTTCTCACCAGATGGTACTTTCACCACCGCTCACAATGCACCGGTAAGCGCCGCAGCAACCGCTATTACAACGGGTGGCTTTACGGCCAACTGGTCTGCACCTACAGGCGGTGGTTCTGAAGCATATACGTACACACTCGAATATTCTACCACATCGGATTTTTCATCCGGCAATACAACTGTAACTGGTATTTCCAGCGCCAGTGCAAGCCAGCCTGTAACCGGGCTTGGAGCAGGGGTGCAGGTATGGTACAGGGTACTCGCCAATAATGCAGGAGGTAACAGTGCCTGGTCAGCTACGCAAACATTAACCACCCTTGCAAGTATTGCAACCCTTACATTGCCTACCGCTGCTGCAGTTACCACCACTACTGCTACCCTGGGAGCAACAGTAATCAGTAATGGCGGTGGTATCTTATCAGAAAGGGGAACCGTGTATGATCTTACAGCCAACCCAACAGCCAATGCGCTTGCCGAAGGCAGTACAGCCGTGAGTTTGTTCACGCAGCCGAGAACTGGATTTACTCCCAATACGCTTTATTACTACAGGGGATATGCCATCAACTCTGCCGGTACCGCTTATTCCCCAAATGGTACTTTTACAACATTGCACAATGCACCAACATCTGCAGCTGCAAGTAGCATTACCAGTACCGGTTTCACTGCAAACTGGACTGCACCAACAGGTGGTGGCTCAGAAGCATTCACTTATACACTTCAGTATTCAACCACTTCTGATTTTTCGGGTGGCAATACTTCAATATCAACAATATCAAGTGCCAACCTAAGCCAGGTCGTTTCGGGGCTTGCTGCAGGCTCCCAGTACTGGTACAGGGTGCTGGCCAATAATGCCGGTGGCAACAGTGCATGGTCAGGCACACAAACCCTCACCACGCTTAGCCTGCCCACGGTAACAACACCAACTGTTACGGGCGTAACCACTACAGGCGCAACATTGGGTGCAACTATTACTGCAGATGGAGGAACAGCACTTTCTTCACGCGGTACGGTTTGGGGAACCAGTGCTGCACCAACTACCAATGCGCTGGCCGAAGGCGGAACAGCCGTGAGTGTATTTTCACATGCAAGAACGGGGCTTACTGCTAATACGGTCTATTTCTTCAGGGGCTATGCAGTGAACAGTGTTGGTACTGCTTATTCCGCTGATGGTACTTTCACCACACTTCAAAATGCACCAGTATCAGCTGCCGCCTCCGCGGTTAGTTCATCAGGTTTTACAGCCAACTGGACCGCTCCTGTTGGTGGTGGTGCGGCAACATATACCTATACACTAACTTACGGCCAGGATCCAACATTAACCAGCGGTAATACGGTGATCACGGGCATTACTTCCGGAACCCTGCTGAGGGTAATCACTGGCCTTTCAGAAAGCACAAACTATTATTACGCTGTTACAGCAGTGAATGCCGGAGGAACATCTGCTTCTTCTGCCATACAGCCTGTAACTACCACGGCTCAAACACCGGGCGTGTTGCTGGCTGAGGAAAACTTCACATTTACCGGTGCACTGTCCGCTAATGGCTACACCGTTCTTAGCGCAGGAGGAACCAATACACAAACAAGTTCCGCAGGGGCAGCATTAAGTTATGCAACTTTCGGCTCTACTGGAATTGGTAATGGTTTATCACTGACTACAAGTGGTGAAGATTTAAGTAAGGCATTTGCTTCGCAAGCCAGTCCCACTACGATTTATGCCGCCTTTATGGTGAACGTAACCGCAGCGCAAACCGGTGATTACTTCTTCGGATTTTTACCAAGCGCAAGTACCACTGCATTCAAGGCAAGAACATTCATCAAAACATCCTCTACTGCCGGCTTCTTCAACATGGGAATTTCTCATATTGGAACAGTAAACTATGCCAGCACACCTACCAATCTGGCATTGAATACGCCGCACCTGGTGGTAGTGAAGTACTCATTTGTAAGTGCTACTACTGCAACGGTTTCTTTATTCGTTGACCCTGCCTCGCTGTCATCTGAGCCATCAACACCAGAAGTTACCTTTACTGATAATACCGGTGCAAATGCACCGGCTGACATTACTTCTTACATCATCCGCCAGGGTGGGGCAGGTTCTTCTGCTACCTTGCAAATTGACGGTATCCGCATCGCTACAGGTTGGGGAGCTGCCACCGGTCATGTGAAATATTTTGATAACACCGTAATCGCAGCCGGCAATTATCATAACGTGACCACACTGCCGGGCAGCACTACCGCTCTTACCGGCGATGCTACAGTAAGAGGAACGCTTACCTTCACCAATGGCAATATCACTACAGGTGCAAATAAAGTGATCATCAGCAGCACTGGTGCTATTGCCCGTACTGCAGGTCATGTGGTGGGTAACCTGCAGCGTTATGTTGGAACAAATGCTTCAGCGATCGACTGGACTGTTGGCGACGCCAGCAACTACACACCGGTGAGCCTGCAGTTCACAGGAGCAGCCGGTACCGGTAGCGTTCTTGTTAGAACCACTTCCATCGATCATCCAAATATTGCCAGTTCTGCAATTGATCCTTCCAAATCAGTAAACCGTTACTGGACAATTACCAATAGTGGTGTAACATTTACCAGCTATACCGCTACACCTACTTTTGTTCCGGCTGATGCGGACATCGCACCAACAGCCAACTTCAGGATCGGTGTATACAACGGGGCTGCATGGTCTTACCCAGGCACAACCAATCCAACCAGTACCAGCCCAACATCCGGTGCCATCACGGCACTTGGAGTAGACCTGGCAATAGGTGAGCCAGCCTCCTTTACTATCAATGCCAGTGCAGGGGCCAATGGTACCATTGCACCTTTGGGCGCCACAACGGTAGCACCGGGTGCCAGCCAGGCCTATACCATTACGCCTGATGCCAACTATCATGTGGCGGATGTACTGGTAGATGGCGTTTCACAGGGAGCCATCACAACCTATACATTCAGCAGCGTAAGCACCAACCACACCATTGTTGCAAGCTTTGCGATCAATACATTCAACATCACCGCCTCAGTAACCGGTGGAAACGGCACCATTGCACCAGCCGGTGTAACGGCCGTAAACTTTGGTGGAAGCCAGGCCTATACCATTACTCCAAATGCCGGTTACCATGTAGCAGATGTGTTGGTAGATGGTGTTTCACAGGGTGCAATCACTACCTACACTTTCAGCAGCGTAAACGCCACTCACACAATTGATGCGTCTTTCGCCATCAATACCTATACCATTACCGCCAGCGCCGGAGCTGGTGGAAGCATTTCGCCAAATGGCGTTACCACCGTTAACAGCGGCGCAGGCCAGGCCTATACCATCAGTGCCGATGGTTGCAGCAGTATTGCTGATGTATTGGTAGATGGCGTTTCTCAGGGGCCAATTAGTACATATACATTCAGTAATGTTACTGCCAATCATACCATCAGCGCAAGCTTCTCTACCAGCACCTTTACACAATGGACCGGTGCGGTAAGTACAGACTGGAACGATGCCGCCAACTGGACGGCCTGCGTACCGGATGCCGGTAAGTTTGTGTACATCCCGGCCAATGGCAATGCAGGTGTTACACAGCAACCTGTTCTCACTGCAGATGCAACTACAGGTGATCTTGAAATCGATGTAGCTGCTTCCATTACCATCGGAAGCCATACACTCACCATCGGTGGTGCATATTTTGATGATGGCGGTTGTACCCTCATCGGTTCACCAACATCTAACCTGGTTTTCAATTCTTCTGCAACATTCAGTTCAACAGGCACATTGGTGTTGAAAGATCTTACCGTGAATGGTGGTACCGTTACACTGGCCAGCCCGGTTGATATCACAGGTGGAACTGCTCCCAATACTTCCGGTACCGTTACAGTGGCCATCGGCGCCGTGCTGGAATCAGGCGGTTTCTTAACGCTGAAATCTAACCAGTTTGGTACTGCAAGGGTAGCACCCGGCGATCAGAATCTTCATTACCTCAATGGCGATGTAACGGTAGAACGGTATATACCAAACAACGGGTTCCGTGCATGGAGGTTGCTTGCCATCCCAACCGTGAGCACCCAAACAATCAGGCAGGCATGGCAGGAAGGCGATGCCAATCCATTACCACAACAGAATAACCTGCCAAACTTTGGTACGCAGATCACCGGCACCGGTTCACAGGCAAGCGCACAGGCAGCCGGTTTTGATGATTTTGCTGTAGCCCCTTCACTATTAAGCTGGACAGGTACAACATGGGCCGGTCTTGCAACAACCAACACTCCATTGGGGCAGAACCAGGCATTGTTCCTTTACCTCCGTGGTGAGAGAAGCAAAGGTGTAACAGGTGCCACCACCAACAGCTCTGCCACTACGCTTCGCAGCAAGGGTGAATTGTACAACGGTGGAATGGCCAAAGGTATACCGGCCAACAGCTTTACGCTGATGCCAAATCCTTTTGCTTCGGCCATCGACTTTACACAGGTAGAGCGTACCGGCAATATTGTAAAGAACCAGTTCTACATATGGGATTCTAAAAAACTGTCAGGCGTAAGTCTGGGTTACTACCAAACATTCAGCGCCACCAACGGCTTCCAGTGCCTGATCGGCGGTGGTAGCTATACGCTGGGTCAGTCAAATACAAAAATCGAAAGCGGCCAGGCCTTCTTTGTAGCGGGTGGAACACAACTGGGAACACTCTTTGTAAAAGAGTCCAGTAAGATCTCCAACAGCGCAAACCTTGGTTTCAGGCCAACTTCACCTGACCAGCTCGTAAAAATAGACAGCAGGTTGTACAGGGTAACCGGTACTACTGCCGATATCGTAGATGCGAACGTGGTAGTGTTCGACAATAATTACAGCAATGACATTGCTGATGAAGATGCTAAAAAATTAACCAACAGCGGTGAGAACTTTGGTATCCTTAAATCAACCGGCACACTGGTAGTAGAAGGAAGACAACCGGTAACCGGCAACGACTTTATCCAGTTCAATATGACGAATATGGCACAGCAAACCTACAGGCTCGAAATTGCACCTGCCAATATGGGCGGACAGGGCCTGGTTGCGATGCTGGAAGATCATTACCTCAATACCAATACTCCATTGAGCCTTGATGCAGCCACTACCGTTGAATTTACGATCGACGCCAATGCAGCTTCCAAAGCAGCAGACAGGTTTAAGATCGTATTCAGCAGCGCCGCACCATTGCCGGTAAGCTTTATCAGCATCAGCGCTAACCGCAATACTACAGGCGTAAAGGTTGACTGGAAAGTAGCCGCCGAAACCAATATTGTAAAATACCAGGTAGAGCGTTCAGCAAACGGCCGCAACTTTATGGCTATCGGTACTGTAACAGCCGGCAACGGAAAAGAATACAGCTTTACTGATGCAGCCGCATTGAATACCACCGCTTTCTACCGCGTTAAGAGCATCGGAACCGCAGGGGATATTAAATACACTGCAGTGGTGAAAGTAGCGGCTGGAAATGTGAAACCAGGTTTTGCCATCTCTCCAAACCCGGTTGAAGGCGGCATCGTAAACCTCCAGTTCAGGAACCAGCCAAAGGGTTCTTACCTGGTTAAGCTGATCAGCAATGTTGGTCAAACCGTATTGAGCACCAAAATGGAACATGCAGGTGGATTCAGTACGCAACTGTTAACACTGCCTGCAGGTATTACACCAGGAATGTACCAGGTGGAAATACTGGCGGCTGACCATACAAAAACTACACAAACTGTACTGGTAAAATAAGTTTTAAAACCAGCAACCAATTGAATCAAAAAGCATCCCGTAAGGGGTGCTTTTTTGTATCCCTATGAGTCGCATGCAATTCTTCAAAGGCCATCCAAATTATTTTCTGTAACCAGTTGAAAAAGCGCAGGGGAGCTGCGTATATTTATGAATTGGCAGCAAGCGGGCTGGAGCACAAAACAAATTTTTAAAAAGAAGAAAGAAAAATCAAAAAACATTTTTTTGAAGTTTCGTTAGCGGTCATTGTCAATTAACCTTAACATGTATTCAGCAATATTAGAAACACAAAGACTGCTGCTGAAAGGATTGTCTCCAGCCGGCATCTCCCATGTTTTTGAGAATTTTACAAAACAGGAAATTAAAGCGCTGTTGGGTCATCAAACAGAAGAAGCATTCCTGCAGGAAGAAGATAAATATAAAAAAGGGTATGCCAGCTATAACAGGACCTTCCTGCTATTCCTGCTGTTTGAAAAAGAAGCAAACAAGATAATTGGGCGTTGCGGAATCCATAACTGGAACATGGCCCATTCCAGGGCCGAGATCGGCTATAACATCACGGATGAAAGTTTTAAGAACAAAGGATACATGACGGAAGCAGTTGAAGCCATCATACACCATGGTTTTTGTACCTTAAGACTAAACCGGCTGGAGGCCATTGTTGGTTGTGCAAACATTCCATCACTGAGGCTGATACAAAAATTTGGGTTCTGCAGGGAAGGTGTACTAAGACAGCATTATCCTTTAAACGTAACGTTTGAAGATTCAATCATGTTTTCCAGATTGCAGCAGGAATACCAATCCGGTGGTGAAGACCACTCTAACAAACAGGGGCCATTCAATTGAACCACATTGTGGGTTTGCGAAAGCCTTGTTCTTTTTTTTGAAGAGCCAATGAATGTGCCTGGCACTGCTGAAAATTAATATTGGCAAAATTATCATGCAATTAAAAAAAATCATAATTTGCTTTCAACCCTTACTGGTTTATCCCACCAATTAAGTACTACTGACCCTTACGGAAACTGATTTCTTTATTACAAATTTTATTCTGACACTAACAGTGTTGGTCCCTTTCTTTTGAACTGGACTGAACTGAATTGCTGATTATTATGCCCGCTTTCAGTGGAACAGGGCGAAGTGAAGTGCTGCGGGAAAACATAAAAGAACGTTTTTGTTTTGATTAACGGAACTCCGTTTTTAAATGTTTGTTCGAAACGATATCGGAATCTTAAATTCCAGAATTGCCTGATAGCTATTTAGCCGCAGCCGGAAAGTCAGTTCTATTATTTAATTAATGAGGTGCGTTTCGATGATTAACAGGTAACGGATATTCCAAACGAAAAATGCCAGGCCGTTAGAAATTAATATTGAGCCTTAAACTTTAAAAGTCAATACAGGACGAAAGGAGCCTTACAAAATGACTAAGAAGAATTCAGGCCAGGGTTGTTCTATACAATTTCTTTAAACCCAATTACTCCGCATGAAAAGTCCTGATGCAGCACGCCAAACTGCAAAGGGGTATTCCCATTTGGCAAACCTTAAAAACAAAACAAATGAAAAAAGTACTTGGTTCTCTATGCTCATTGCTGTTGATCTTTGCAGTATTGCAAAGCTTTACACCTGAAACAGGTGTTACTTCAAAGGCAGCATTACTTAAAAAGGCAGCAGTTAATTTTACCGTAACCTCTACCGGTGGTTGTTCGGTTCACATTGTAGGACAGGTAGACTATTCGATCATTCCACCCAGCATCAACGGGTTTTCCGGTACAGTAACCATATCTGGTCCAAAAGGCTGTCCTAACCTCACCATGGCATTTGCAAAAACAAGTACCACGCTGAACATGTCTTTCAATAATGCAGACGTACGGCATGTAACCCAGGTAACCTGGAGTGGTTCACAAACAAACTGCAGTGTTATCTTAAACGACGCCAACGTTAATGCTTCGCTGGTTGCGGCTTTAAATGCACTTAATTAGTTTATAAAAGTAAAGGTTGGCTTTTCGAAGCCAACCTTTCAACGTTTTACTCCTAACGTCCCATGACGCTGAACTACCTGCGATTTAAATCACCAGCCTTTGGTTCGGGCTTCATTTGATTTTATTCAGCATTGCCTCTTAACTCGTACTTTTAATACATGATTAAGCAAATGTTCCGGGCTGGATGGGACAGGAATATCCCGTCATTCCAATACCTGGTCACAACAATCATACTTAAAGAGTCATAAATGCATATAAGAAATAAGATGCTGGTTTTCTGCTTACTGGCTGCAAGTACAGGTAGTGCTCAGGGTAAGGAATATTTTGAAGGCCGGATTTTTTACAGGTTTGAAGTTGCCTCCAAAATCCCCCAAAAAGTCGATACAGCAAAACTGGCAAAAATTATGGGTAGCGGGTCGATCTTGTTTTTTAAAAAGGGTAACTACTATCACAAATATGATGGAGGGATTTTTGAATTCGACCTCTACAGGAAATCAGATAATAAAGCGTATCTGAAAAAACGTAACAATGACACGATCTATTGGCACGATTGCGGCGCAGCAGGGAAAAAAGTAGAAAGATTTTCGTTCACTGAAAAGAAAGCAACTATTTTAGGAATAAGTTGTGACGAACTTGTAATTCAGTACGGGGACAAAACGGAAACCCATTTTTTTAACGCTGACTCGATTTCAATTAACCCTGAATGGTTCAAAAGATTTACATTGAATGATGAAAATCTTATTGATGAAAAAGAAAAGTCAATATATTTAAGCAACAAAATTGAAAGCTTGTATTTTACATTTGTCGAAACAGCAACTCAACTCAAGAGGGAGCGTATTGACGACAAGATTTTTGAAATTCCTTCGAACGCCATCCTGGCCAAAGACAGAGAGTACTACCGGTAACAAGTAACCTCATTCAAACTCAAATAGTCACTCCCCATTACACAAAAAAAGCGGGCAGATTCCGTTCAATAAGCGGTATTTTCAAATGTAATTATTCCTTTTTTTTCTTCTATATTAAGTACCGTTGCTCAATATCGCAGCAGGGATTTTATTATCCGAACACTGCATCCAGTATGCTGGCGGGCATAAAGCCCGGAAGGCTGCAGCAGTCGCCACTGCTGAGGCAGTATTGCAGGCGGGCAGCCGTTACAGTTAGTATGTGTGGGCCCATGGGTACCGGCAGCAGGATGTTTTGTGGCGCTACTACTGTATCATTCCAGGGTATGGTAAACTGCTCCAGGCTGCTACCCACTGCCAGGCCCGGCTGCACGCTAACTGAAGCAGCAGCAATGATACAGTTGATAGAAATGGTATAGGCTGGTGCGGCAATAACATCCCTTGGAACAAAGGTCGGGATAGCTACCTGTATGGTATTAGCTGCAGGCTGTGTAACCACAGTAGCCACTTTGAACCGCTCTCCAATACTGCTGGCTGCGTTAAATGAAAACCCGTTAAGAAATGGCACCGGGTTACAGGGTGGGAGGCTGGCTGGATCATCCCGGCCAAGCCAGCGGATAAAGGCTGAGCAAAGACCCTTTTGCATCGAAGCATCCGTTGGAAAGGGTAGGAGCGGCAGCAGTTGCTTCCGCAGGGCACTGGCTGCGGCAGAAGCGATGCCCAGGTTGTTGCTGCGTACGATGCTGGCGGGTGACAGTTTTACTTCTTCCGACTGTGTGCGGATTACAGGCACCCCAAGGCGTTTGTAAAATACCAGTTTTCCCTGGCGGCCTTTAAAATAAAGATTGCTTTGTATTGCCATATTGAAATAATTTCAAATGAACGGTGATTGCCTGCCCTTTACATTGTCACTATTTGTTATGCAAAGTCTTTTGTTAACGCCCACTCTTCTTTTGATTCCCTGCGGGAATTGGCGCAGGGAACCAAAAGCAAACCTGTATAAATAACGGATGAAACAAAGAGATGGTATCTGATCGTAAAAAACCAGTCTTTATACGTAGACAGCGTTCGGTATTTTACGTGTAAATACGGATAGTTTTCAGTTTGATAATTATTATCTTTAAGGCCAAACAACCCCGATATGGAAAAGACGATTCACCAGGGCCGCAATGTAAAACGCTTCAGGGAAATGCTGGGCATCAAACAGGATGTGCTGGCCATTGACCTTGGGCTTAGCCAGCAGGCGGTATCTGCGCTGGAGCAGAAGGAAGCGCTGGATGAGGCACAGTTACAGCAGATAGCCGCTATCTTAAAAGTGCCTGCTGAGGCGATAAAGAATTTTGATGGGGAAGCAGTTATCAATATCATTTCTAACACATTTGATAATGGCTCAATCAGCTATCAAAAAAATGAGCAATGCACTTTCAATGTTAACCCTCTCGAAAAATGGATGGAAGCGATGGAAGAAATTAAACGCCTGTATGAAGCAAGGATAAAGGACAAAGATGAAATGATCGTTATCCTGCAGCAACTGGTAAAAAAATAACCGCTTACAGAAGGTTCAGTTTCCTGCCTGCGTAAACTGCCGGATGCTATTTCTATGTCACCAAGGATACGATCAAGCAGCTTCACCAGGCGGGCAAAATAGTTGAATTTAGTATCAACCCTTCATAGCAACCAGCCCGGCAACCTGGAGTTCTTCCGAGTGAATACATTCCCTATACTTTACCCGATTTGTCATGTTACAGAAACACCATCCCCTGATTGGCTGCATCGTTTTGCGGGTGGGAGCGGCAAAGCCATTGCTACAGCGGGGCAGGAATTATTATTCGAACCAGGGCCTTCATCAAATGCCGCTTTACCTGCCGGTAACTAAAGCGCCTGCTGCTACCGGGTACCCTGTACACCAACTGCCAACGATGCAATTCGGGCTTTAAGCGCAGGGGCGTCGCTTTGCCCTCAGCCAGTAAAAAGGCCGTCTTCCAGTCCGCAAGCCCAATGCCTAACCGCTCATTATAATATTTAAGCTGCAACACCTGCATTCAATTAAAACTACCATCAATAATTTATTTCCGCAAGTTTTTTTGTACAAATTATTCCTGGTAATCAATTGGAATTTGTACAAAGAGTTGCGTATATTTATGAGTTGTACGTCATCCTATTGAACATCCTATACATATACAAGCATCCATGACTTTGCCGACACGACCTTACGCTATTTTTAGCACATTGCAAGGCACACAAAACCCAGACACAAAGCCAACCTTGCAAAGAGCTAAAAATGCCAACGCACAGCCCACCCACCCCGGCTGACGAATTTCTATCAACACCGGCAATGTACTTCATCAATATATCTTTACTGAACACCCAAGCCCACCCACCACCCAGCGGACAATTCATTGTTCAACATTTCATCCTTTGAGCATTTGAACATACCTTTGCGGAAATTTTGAAGAGTGAACTTATATATCGCCAACTAACTGCATTTATCTTCTTTGCAGCTTTTCTTGCTCAAACATTCAGCAGGTCATTTGTTATTGCCGACTATTACACTAACACAAGCAAATACGCAAAGAATTGTGAGAATAAAGCAAGACCGAAAATGCACTGCAACGGAAAGTGCCAAATGATGAAGAAGTTGCAACAAGAGGAAAAGAAAGACCAGGAAAACCCGGAAAGAAAAGCAGAAAATAAAAACGAAATCATTCTTTCTACAAAATCATTTTTTGCTACTGTACCTACTCAATACTTAATAGATAGCAAATTAAAAAAACTGATGCCATCTTCTGACGGCAAATCTATTGACCGCTCTTTTGACATCTTTCATCCACCCCAAGCCTGACCTTACATACAGGTAACTTATTTTCCAAGTACAATTTTATTAGGATGAAACAGCATTTTCAAAATGATGCTGAACGAACTGCTGCATTAAAGCGTAGCAGGTGGTTCGTTACAGGCATACTTATTTTAATTGCAATCACTATTGCATTTACAGCATACAAAACATTTATAAAATAATCCCAATGAAGCAAATAATTATTGTAGCTCTTGTGCTTTTTGCAAAGGTTGGGATTTGCCAAAACAACAGTGGAAATTTTACAACAGCAGGAAATATTGCCATCACCACACCTTTTTCAAAACAATATGAGTTCATGAAATGGTATTATGACAGTGCTTACTTTGAAAAGGCACGGTTGACAAAGCAATACGAATGTTTAAAACTACTTTACAAAAGCGATACGGCAACCGTTGAAGCATGGTTGTATAAACCAACAATCGTAACTGCTAAGAAATTCCCATTAGTTATTTACAACCGTGGTGGCATGGGCAACTTCGGCAATCTTGAACAAACAAACCTTGTTGATTTTTTTAAAATAGCAGAGAATGGTTTTGTAGTGCTTGCTACAAAAACAAGATTTGCAGGTGCAAATGGCAAGTATGACCAGCATGGTGGTATAGATGTAGATGACATAGTAAACCTGAAAAGCATCTATGAAAATTTATCTTACATAGACACTGCAAATGTTTTTATGTATGGCTTTTCAAGAGGTGGACAAAACACCTATCAGGCTTCAAGAAGAATGAACCTGAAAGCAATGGTAGTTACAGCAGGCACGGCAGATTGGGTAAGCCGCATTAATGAAAGGCGTGAATTTATTGAAGGCTGGACAGACGATGACAGCAGCATGAATTATTGTGGTTTTGCCAAAGTGTTTCCCGGCTGGAAAACTGATAGTATGCAAATACTAAAAGACCGTTCTGCCATTTATTGGGCAGAGCAAATTAATGTACCTGTTTTGATATTACAATCAAGACAAGACAATAAAGTCCCATGCTACAATGCCTTAAAAATGGCTGACAAACTTCAAGAGTTTAACAAAGAATATTCATTGATAGTTTACGATGAACCAAGCCATTCATTACCATTCAAATATTTTGACAGTTATGACCAAATGTTTAAATGGTTCAACAAACACAAGATAAAAACAAAATAGTAAAACATTTGGACAACAGCTTCCAGTATGTTTTGCTTTTCTTTTAAATTTTTTTAAATAATTAAATACATTCTCTATTATGAAATATTTATTAATGGTTTTGCTATTTATTTGTTCAACGCAAATACAAGCACAAACCATCAAAGGAAAAATTAAAACCGCCAATGGCAATGCTATTGAAGCAGCAAGCATAAACATTTTAAACACAGATAAAACAACCCTAACTGACAAAGAAGGTAATTTTAGTTTTTCCAATCTTAGTGTTGGCAATTATCAGTTAAGTTTTAGCTCTGTTGGTTTTGCTGCCCAGTTAAAAAGTGTAGCAGTTTCTTCAAACCAGGCAACAGAAATAACTATTACTTTGATAGAACAAAACAAACAATTGCCCGAAGTAGTTGTAACCGCAGACAAAGTTGAAGCCAGCTTACAAAAAACACCTTTAGCGGTTACCACTTTAAATGCAAAACAATTGGAAGAATACAGGGTGTGGACTATCAGCGACCTTACGGCGTTGGCACCAAGCACCTTCATAGTGGAGCATGGAAACAGCACAGGTTCTAATTTTCTGAATATACGTGGCGCTATGGGTTTTGCAAATGACCAGTCTGTAGCAACGTATGTGGATGGTGTATATCAGTTTGATTATTTTTCTGCTCCGCTCAATTTCAGCAATATAGAAAGAGTTGAAATCTTGAGAGGTCCGCAGGGAACACTTTACGGAAGAAATGCTTATAGTGGCGTCCTGAATGTCATCACCAAAAAACCGGTAAATAAAACTGCCGGGTTTGCAGAAGTTGATTTGGGGAATTACGGGCAACAGCGTTATAGCGTAGGTTTCAACACAGCACTAATAAAAAATAAATTATTTGTGAATGCAGGTTTCCAGTCAAACAGCCGTGGGTCTGTTTATGAAAACCCTACATTAAATACGAAAGATTTTGACCATCATAATGCGTACAGCGGAAATGTAAACCTGAAATTTATTGCGTCCCCTAAGTGGACAATAGATTTGAATATAAGGTATGAAAATGACAAAGACAAAGGAGCCTATCCATGGGCTGCTACCGACAGCTTTGCAAGAGCAAATCCTTATACTGCTTTTGGAAATTGGGATAATACCGAACGCAGAACTAATATCAACACTTCTTTGGCTGTAAAATACTTTGGCAAGAACTTTAATTTCACTTCTATCACCGCACTGGTTGATTATCACATTTGGTTTCCGGGACGATATGACTTTGATTTCAGTGCGTACAAATTAATAAGCGGTAACACATGGTCGAAGCAAAATGAACTTACACAAGAGTTTCGTTTTTCTTCACCTGCCAATGCAGGTAAATGGAAATGGACAGCAGGCTCCTATTTATTCGGAGAAAAAATAAAGAATGGCAGCACCACATATTTTGAAGAGGATTATGCTTTATATGACCCAAATGCGCCTTACTCCTCTATCAGCAATGGGAAAAGAAAATCTTACGGCGTGGCTTTTTATGGTCAGGCTACTTATTCTGTCACTTCAAAATTTGATGTAACGGCAGGTGTAAGATATGATGCAGAGCACCGTGAACTTACTCAAAGTTCAGCCTATGAAAAAAATGGCATAGTTACTCCTTTAACTGCAGACAGTACGGCAAAGAAGACTTTCAGCGCATTTACGCCTAAAGTTATTTTGAGTTACAAATTCACCGACAACTCTATGCTATATGCCTCTTATGCAAAAGGATTTAGAGTAGGCGGATTTAATTTTGGCAACCCAACATATCCCACCTATAAAGCCGAAAAATCTGATAATTATGAAATAGGTATCAAAAACAATTTATTAAATAACAGGCTCAAACTAAACCTCACAGCATTTTATTTTCAGCAAAAAGACCAGCAGGTATCCACTTCCAAAGACGGTATAAACTATGCTACTTTAAATGTAGGCGATATGGATAATTTTGGATTGGAACTTGAGGCATCTGCACTTCCTGTAAAGAATTTGCAAATAGACTGGACTGCCAGCACATCACATAGCGAATACAAAAAGCTTGAATTATTTGATGCCAGTACACTTGCCGTAAAAAATTACAAAGGCAATAAAGCGATTAATAATCCTGCATTACAGTCCATGCTTGCAATTCAATACGGTATGCCTTTTTCAAAATCTGCCCAAAACTTTAAAGCATTCATAAGAGGAGAATTCAGATATACAGGTGAATACGAGTTGGATTTTATAAATCAATATCAGCAGAAAGCTTATGGTATGCTCAACGCAAGGGCAGGTGTTACCAGTAACCATTTTGATGTTGCATTGTGGGTTCGCAACCTTAACGATGTTCGCTATATGGCTTATGGTTATGGTGCTTATATGATGGGAAACCCAAGAATGTGGGGAGTAACATTAACAGGAAGGTTTTAATTTTCAACCTATAGTGAAAGGCAATTACTGCCTTTCACTATCTAATTTTTTTAACATGAAATCAATTAAAGTAATTTTAAGTATAGCCATATTATTTTTCTCTGCGGCATTTAGCTTTGGACAAACAACTAACAGCGATTCTCTTACCAAACGGCATAATGAAATGATGGCTATCATTATGACACAGCCTAAAGTTCCAATCAAAACGATTGGAATACTTGTTTATGACGGGTATAATACATTGGATGCGATGGGGCCGTATCATACACTGGCAGAGATAATGGGAACAAAAACTTTTTTTATTGCCAAACAAAAAGGAATGATAAAAAACCAAAGAGGTTTACAAATGAAAGTTGACACTTCATTTGCAGAGGTAAAAAACCTTGACATTTTAGTAATTCCCGGAGGTGCAGTAGAAACATTTATGCAAACGCAAGACACTCCAACATTAAACTGGATAAAGCAGATTGATAAAACAACCACTTACACAACCAGTGTGTGTACGGGTGCATGGATATTAGGAGCAACGGGTTTGTTGAAAGATAAAAATGCGACTACCAATTGGTACAGGGCAGAGGAAATGATGAAATTATATGGTGCTAACTTTAAAAAAGAACGTTGGGTTAAAGATGGTAAATACTGGACTTCCGCTGGTGTTACGGCAGGCATGGACATGTCATTGGCAATTATTGACGACCTGATGGGAAGAAGATATACCGAAGGTGTAATGCTGGATTTAGAATACGACCCCAAGCCACCTTATTACGCAGGTGTTCCTGAAAAGGCTGAGCCGATTGTAGCAGACATGATGAAAGAAATGTATGATATGGCTTTGCTTCCATTAATTGAAAAGGAGAAAACCAAATTGGCACCAAAAAGACCATCAGTGTTTTCACAGTGGCCGGCTTTAGATGAATATCATAAAGTGATGTCAAAAACATTTCACCCGGCAGAGAATGGAAACCTTGAACCTACAAAAACCAATGCAACCGAATTGGCAGAAAAAGCAAAACTATTAAGTCAATCTGCTATACCAGTTGGTTTTCAAAAAAACGGAATGAAAGAATTAATCAGCAAGTTAGAAAAGGAATCTTCTGCATTAGTAAAATTAGTAAGAGCTAATAAGAGTGATGATGTGTTAAAGAAAGCCATTTATGCTTTGCATGACCGTTTTCATGAGGTAATGGGTAAATGCAGAGAGTAAAAACATTATAACTAAAAATTAAAAACCTGGAATATGAGAAAAATAATCATAGTGCTTTCAATCATAGTAGTGATTACAGCTTGTAAAAACAAAAATGAAGAAGTTTCAACAGAAACAAAAAAACAGTCGGATGTAGCAACAGATATATTTCCAAAGAAAAAAGTAGATATAAAAACTGTTGGCATTTTATTGTATGATGGCTATACAACTTTGGATGCAATGGGTCCTTACCAGGTACTAAGCGAAATAATGGGAGTAAATGTTTTTTTTGTAGGAAGAACAAAAGGATTAATTGCCAATGGTAACGGCATGAAAGTGCTGTGTGATACTTCCATTGCAGAAGTAAAACAGTTGGACATTTTAGTCATTCCTGGAGGGTTGAAAGAAACCTACATGGCAACCAAGGACACTACACTGTTAAATTGGATAAAAGCCATTGATGTAAATTCAAAATATACTACCAGCGTTTGCACGGGTGCATGGATATTGGGAGCTACAGGTTTATTAAAGGATAAAGAAGCCACTACACATTGGTACGGAAAGAAGATTTTAGCAGAAGAATTTGGTGCAAAAATTCAAGACAAACGCTTTGTAAAAAGTGGTAAATACTGGACGAGTGCAGGTGTTACAGCTGGAATGGACATGAGCCTTGCATTAGTAAATGAAATTACTGATGAAAAATATACTAAAGTGGCAATGCTTGATTTAGAATACGACCCACAACCGCCTTTTGCAGGTGGCAATGAACAAAAGACCGACAAAGAAGTTGTGGAAGCTATGCGCAAGATGTATGAAGGTGGTATGGAAACAGCATTGCACCCGGAAAAAGCATTTAAAGCAATGAAGTTTGACAATAAAAAGGATTTCATTTGTGGTATGCCAATTTCAGCAGGTATTGCAGACACAGCAAACTATAAAGGAAAAGTGTACGGCTTTTGTTCGACAGGTTGCAAGGACGAGTTTAAAAAAAGTCCAGCAACTTACTTAGCGACAAAGTAGCACTACAACAAAAGGATAATAAGCAAAGTCTCTAATAACCAACGCACCAAGTCAGGCACATTTGCAAGGCACACAAAACGACACACAAAAGCCAACCTTGCAAAAGAGCCTGTCTTGTGCCAACGCACAGGCAACACTCTACGGTTGGACACAGACCCACATTATAGATGATAGAGGAGAAGGGCGAACGTACAACAGGGGGTTTTAGGCTATGCTGGCAGACGTAGTAACAATGAGCTGCATATCGCTATCAGCTAATATCCGGCAGACGAATTACTATTTAGCTTTTTGTTGTTAACTTCAACTTCAGTTTTTCAAATCGGCAGCGGTTCCGGGCTGGACATTCAACGAATACCAGCACAGCATAAAGCCCTGCTCGTTGGGCGAAAGCTTATCGCAGGTCTAAATTCATAAATGGCATTAAGTGAGAAAAACAATACTTTTAATCATATTACTTTACTTTTCTTCGTTAAAAGGTTATTCGCAAGCATTATTTACTGCCCCTGATACAGTTTGCTTAAATACCCCCGTTACGTTTACAAACACGTCCGATCCCAATGGCACATTTAAATGGAATTTTTGTTCTCCCTTATTTGATACCTTAACCAGGGATAACAGCATTGTGAGAAAGAATTTATGGCCACAAAATCTTAATCTTATTGAAGACGATGGAAAATATTATGGGTTTGTACTCGAGGGTAGCGGAACCACGAGCCTTACCAGGATAGACTTCGGAAGAAGTGTAACTTCACCGCCTATATTTACTCCTCTTGGCAATTTTAACGGCCTGATCGATTTTAGGTATGGGCTTCAGGATATTCAAATCATTAAAGACAATGGGGAATTTTTCGCTTTCATCTGTGGAATCAGGAGTGTAAACTCAGTGCAGGTACAAACCTTTGTAAGGATTGACTTTGGCAGCTCCTTGCAAAATAATGCTCCCAACATTACAGATATTAGTTCAATAAGAAATTTAAATGGACCAGCCTCCATGTCATTTAAAAAATCACCAGATGGCTGGGTGGCACTCGTGGCAAACCGTTCCGGTTCCGGGTCTTTAATTAAACTCTCGTTTGGAAACAACTTAAGGAGTATACCTTCAGTTGTAAACTATGGGAACTTTAATAACACTTTTTACAATCCTAATTCGGTGATCCTTCTAAATGAAAACAATAACTGGTTTGCATTATTTGTGGATGTGGCAATTGGAAGAGTGCTTAAACTTACGTTTGGAAATTCCTTAAGTAATACCCCGATAATAAACAGCATACCACATTACATTCTTGATAGTTCACAAACACATGCATGGAAATTAACAATGACAAAAGACTGCAATTATACCCGGATTTTACTAGGCACTTTGGTTAACCAGGAATTGTATGAATTGTTGTTTACTTCAATGGCATCTGATCCCGTAGCCCGTCTTATAAAAACCGATAATTTTTTTAATTATCAGTACAATCTTAGTAACATAGTTTCTGATAGCAACGGTGCACATTTCTTTGCCTCAAAAATGGATGTGCCGGTAAACACGTCTGGTGATACACTGTACCGGTTTAGCACTATTAATCACTTAAATTCAAATCTGCCGGTGTACACAGCATTCAACCCACCACCGGTTACATTTAAAAAGCCAGGTAAGTACATCGTCAGCTTAATTAAGAACGAAAATACAGCTACCGAATCCATTTTTTGCAAAGAAATCATAGTGCTTGAATCAGCACTGCCAGGCAGGAAACTGGTAAGTGCCTGCCAAAAAGATACAGTGCTTTTAAATGCAAACTTTGCCTCGCCTTTTTACAAGTGGAATAATTCAGACACTGCAAAATCTATAAAAGTAACTGAGCCTGGTTTATATTGGGTAAGTGGTAATGCTTCAAGGTGCAGTATAAATGCAGACAGCTTTTTTGTAACTTTTAATAAGTTGCCTGATGTGTTTTTATCGAAGTCTAATGATATCACTTGTACTCAATCCTCTTCTACTCTTTTGGCCTCAGGTGCTGCAAATTATACATGGCTGCCATCACGTTATTTTGCTGATGACAAAAAGCAACAACAAACTGTAACACCGGATACTACGACAACATTTACCGTAGTTGCAACGGACCAAAATAATTGTTCAAATACCGCTGCAATCAATGTTAAGGTTGACTTTACAAACAATGGCAATAAGTATTTAGTACCCAATGCATTTAGTCCTAATAATGACGGATTCAATGATTGCTTTACTTTAAAAAATTGGGGTGCAATAAAAAATTTCACTCTTACTATCTATAACAGGTGGGGACAAATCATCTTTTACACTACAAATATTCAAAGCTGCTGGGATGGTAAATATTCTAATGGCTCTTCTGCCCCCATTGGCGGTTATGTCTATTTAGTAACTGGTCAAACTAAATGTGACGGCCAGTTAAAAAAATTTGGGTCTTTAATTTTAATAAGGTAACGCCTGCGCCCAAAAAAAATATTAAATCTAACTGGGCTTGACCTTCAAGCAATGAGCAGTTTGCATCGCCAGTCTTCAGTTTGGGCATGACGGATTCTACCGGGCTTTTGTCTGTTAACTTGTACTTTTAAATCGAAATTGGGCACATGTTCCGGGCTTAACGGGCTATGAGTATCCCGTCATCTTTAATATCTGGTCGTTGGTGGTAAACATATCACAACACCCAACGAAATGTAAGTTTCAATTTGCTGCCATTTGCTTTTCACCCCAACTTCTCATTTGACTGATAAACGGAATTAATTCTTTTCCTGTATCAGTAAGTGAATATTCAACTTTCGGTGGAACTTCTAAATACACTTTTCTAACAATTAGTTCATCGGCTTCCAATTCTTTGAGCGTTTGAGTAAGCATTTTGGGCGTAATGCCTACCACAGCTCTATTTAATTCTCCATATCGTAAAATACCATCCCTCAATACCCATAAAATTCGACCCTTATATTTTCCACCTAGTCTTTGAAAGGCATAATCAACTGCACAATGAGCCTTTTTAATTTTTTCTTTCATTTTTTATAAATATTAAAATATTGATAATCAGCAATAGTATAGTTTTAGTATGTAGCCTACTTTATTGTACGTACTTGCTGTAAAGGTAGTAAGGAGTTTTCTTTGCAAAAATCTTTTAAAAAAATAAAGAATGAATGTATCAATTAAAAGAGTGCTGCATTTTCCAATAACCAAAATTATCATTGGAATTGTTGTCTGTTTTTCCGTATTTGTATTAATTCAAAACTTTGTATTAAAACCATTTTTTTATAGCATTGTTCAAGATAAAAGTATCGCCAATCCAATTATTCATTGTGTTTCTTTTATTGTTTTATTAGCCGCTTATTACTACCTATTCCGTTTATATGATAAAAGAAAAATTACAGAACTGTCCATAAAATATTTACTCAAAGAAATGTTTGGAGGATTTTTCTTTGGTTTTTTTACAATTTCATTATCTATTTTCATTTTATACATATCAGGGTATTACCAGGCAATTAGTATCTCAACAGCTCATTACTCAATAAAATTTTTCACGGTCTTAATGCTTGCGGCCATAATTGAAGACCTGTTTCATAGAGGGTTAATAGTTCGTGTGTGTGAAAACTGGTTAGGAACTAATTTAACCCTTGTCATTGCAATGGTGGTAGAACTTCAACACATTTATAATCCAAATTCCAACCTGTTTAGTCTTTTTTATTATTTGATTTGGGGGTTTACTATGGGAATGATGTTTATCTATACTAAAAGAATCTGGCTACCATTTTTCTTTCATTTAGGTTGGAATTTTTCTCAGCCTTTTTATGGCTCAAATCTCACCGGGCTAAATGATATGGGCAGTATCATTCAGTCAAAATTCAATGGTCCTGAACTATTAACAGGTGGTGCAGCTGGAATTGAAGGTTCAATTTTTACTGCATCTTTTTTGTTGCTTATTGGAATCATATTGTATTACCGGGCAAGAAGAGAGGGTAAAATTGTAAAAAGCAAACTGTTTAAAAAATGAATGTAAAAAATGCGGTTTAAGTCTTGAGTAATATTCCTCACCAGAGATCACAGGCTAAGTAAATGACCAATATATTAAAATCGAAAGATAAAAGGCAGGAAGTACCCTGGCATATCCATGAAAATGAAGATGAATTATTCTGCATTGCAAAAGGGACACTTTAATGGAAATTTAAAAAATTAACCATAATTAAAATCGCCAATCTTCAGTTCGGGTTGGACGAATAACTGTTGAGCAGTTGTCGGTAACTTCAATTTTATAACCTTACCGGGCAGACGTTCCGGGTTTAACGGGCTATCAATATTCCCGTCAGCCTCTATAGCTGTTCGTTCCCTGCTATCAGCAGAATTTAGCTCATACCTATGTAATTTTATGATTTCAGGCATCCGGTAATAAAAGATGCATGAAAGTATTACTAACTATTTATTTCACTATTATTTTAACGAACTGCAATGTTTGGGGACAACCGGGTGGTGGTGGCGGAGTTATTATCCAAACTCTTATTGACAAAAATGGAAACCTTATCAGTAGCCATGATTCCGTACTGCTGATACGTAAGTTCATTTTATCAGGCAAAGAAGGTTTGTCGGTAAAAGAATACGATAAAACAGCGGAAAACAGCAGTTTTCCAAAACATGCTACCGTTAACAGGGGAGGTTTATATGTACGTCCTTATCTCAATATCATCAAAGAAATAAAAACACCCCACCAACTGATACAGTTTATTTACAACAGGGATACCGTTTTTATTGAATTCGAAGACATCATGGAAGAAGGCACCGGATTCAGCAACTGGATGGATACCCTGCAACTTATTCCCGGGAGCTATAAAATTCCTTTCAGGTTTCTATATGATGCTTATTATATCAAAAATGGGACAGCCAACGATACTAAAAGGTTTGATTCTATAGCTGCATTAGCCAGGAGAGGTCTCACGGCTACTACTTTGCCCATGCTGCAACCATTGGGGATATTGTATAAAATGGTTGATAAAAGATTCACTACTATATACCAACATACCAACAATACAATTGATACTGTTACTTTGCCTGTGAAACCGGTTTATGTGATGAATGTGCAATCCATTTCACCTGGCAGTAACAGCATTAAAATGAGTGTAAATGCTTCGCCCATGTTGGAAAGAGATACTTTGCTATACAGGATAATAATGAATGTGCCGTCATTTAGCCTTATGGGTAGAAGGGGTCAAGTTAATAAAGACCAACAGAAGACAATTACTTTTTTAAAAGACCTTACTACAAAGCCACTGTATATAAACGGGCAATTGTATACCGGCCATTTAAAAATCTTTACAGCTTTTTCTGAATTCAGGCCGGGAAGTGTACAGGTAAGCGGGGTTAGTATGAATGTAATGTATTTTAATAAGGGAATATTTTTACGAAGAGAATATTTTCCTGATATAGAGTTAGATGAAAGTCGTGAGCCGGTGAGACCATCATAAACAGCAGCCACATGAGTATTTACGAAGGCTGGGCAGCCGGAAGTAAAACCGGCCGCAAATCGTTGAGTCTAACAGGGCCTGGAGTTGAATCAATGAGCAGTTTGCAGAACCAATCTTCAGGTCGGCAGGTCGGAATGCTGCTTTTCAGTTTATTGACCACTTGTACTTTTATAACTTTGTTGGGCACAGGTTCCGGGCTTGATAAGCGATGAATATCCCGTCAGCTGTATACCTGGTCGTAGAGCGATAAATTCATGAAACATTCCATTCCTTCAGTACTTATTTTAACCAGGCTGGTGTTGGGGCTCATCTTAGTTCCGCTAAGCCTGGCAGGAATTGGACATTATCAAACAATAGCTGTATGTATTTTGGTTGCAGGTCTGCTAACCGATGTGTTCGACGGGATAATCGCAAGAAAACTGCAAATATCTACCACAAAACTCAGACGACTTGACTCAACGGTTGACCAGGTTTTCTTTATTTCATTTGCTGTTGCAACCTGCATCCAATGTCCTGGTTTTTTTAAAGACAATCTTGCGAAGCTGGCAATTCTTTCAGGAGCGGAGGCATTCACTTACCTGCTGTGCTTTTTCAAGTTTAAAAAAGAAGTTGCAACTCATACGATCGGTGCAAAATGCTGGACGCTGCTGCTGGTGGCTGCACTGCTGCAGGTAACTGTACAATGCAATTCAAATCTTCTTTTCACTTTGTGTTTTTGGGTTGGCCTGGCAACCCGGTTCGAGATTATACTGATCATATTTTTATTGCGAAGTTGGACACATGATGTTCCTTCGGTTTACCATGCAATACAAAGCAGGAGAGGGAAGGAGATGCGCCGGCATAAGTTGTTCAACGGCTAAGCTGTCGCACAAAAAAAAATTGAGTAATGGTGCCTGACGTTCAGGTAATGAGTGTTTTGCATCGCTCATGTTCAGCCAGGGCCTGCCGAAATGCTTGCCGAAAACAATTGTCTATTGTACTTTTTTACGATTTTACCGGGCTGGTTTTCCTGGTCATTGCAAAACGATGACCTGGTTTTTACCGGAATGATTGATTAACCAGCAGGCTGTCATAAATGCCCCTCGAAATTGACGGATGGAGCAGCCCGATTTAATCAGGCGAAAATTAATTTTGAAATAAAAACCATGAAGCAGATCTTCATCAATTTACCAGTGAGCGATGTGGAAGCATCCATGCAGTTTTACAGGAAGATAGGATTTACCGTAAACCCGCTGTTCACTTTTGATGACCAGAAATGCATGGTTTGGAGCGACCAGATCTACGTGATGTTACAAACAGCTGAAATGTTCAGGTCCGGGAACAAAAAGAACCTGGCCGACCCTAAAGAAAATACAATTGCTACGTTTACACTTCCGGTAGAAAGCATCGAAAAGCTTAATGAAATGATTGAGAACGGGCTGGCGGCAGGTGGAACAGCGCCAACACCAACAATAGACGAAGGTTTTATGCAACTAAGAAATATCGAAGATTTAGATGGACATAATTGGGGAATCATCTATTTGGATATAGATAAATTTAAAAAAATGACCGGCAAATAAAAGATGGCACCAGGCATCGAACTGATTACAACAGCAGGTTGATATTCAACAGGAGCATTGCGGTGAAACAGCCATGAGCAGTGCATACCTGTGTTTTTGTTCCGGCAGCCGGAATGCTGCCGGGCAATATCTCTAAACTTCGGCTTTTTGTTATAAATTTAGTTTCAGTTCCGGGCAAACAGTTGATTAATTTCCCAACTGCACCAGCCCCGGAGGTTATGTTCCACCCGATCACAATCGTTCCAGAAAATACAAGATAAAAAAACCGCCATGCAAACAAGTCCGATTTATAAAAAACTGATGGTATGTGTTTTTGCTTTGCTGATCTTTAATTTACCAAAGGCGCAACCACCGGCTGTTCAATGGAAAAAATGCTATGGCGGCATTGGTGAAGAAGCAGCCCAGGCTGTTCGGCCAACTTTTGATGGTGGTTATATTGTGGCAGGAATCGCCAGCTATAACGATGGGGACGTGACCGATGACCACAGTAGTGGCAACCCGGATATCTGGATTGTAAAACTATCGGCAACAGGCGCTATACAATGGAAAAAATGCTATGGCGGTGGTGGAGTAGAACATTGTAACAGCATACAACAAACCGTTGACAGCGGTTATATCATTTGCGGCAGCACCACTTCTACCGATGGAGATGTAACTGGTTTTGAGCCTGTTCCCAACAATCCTTATTGGGGTGCTTACTGGATATTGAAAATAAGCAAAACAGGCGCTTTGCAATGGCAAAAAACAATGCAGGGCACTGGGTTTGATTTTTCTGAAGCGAACAGCGTCATACAAACCCGGGACAGTGGATATATTGTAGCGGGGTATGATTACTATGGTACCTCCGGCGCTTTTGCCAGTGGGAGCATAGTAAAGTTATCGCCTGCCGGAACCATACAATGGCAGAGTAACGGTAATTATGATAACGACATACAGCAAACTAACGACGGTGGGTATATAGTTGCGGGAACGGTAGGAGGCTATTTTTACAGTCTTAGAAAGATTGACAGCACTGGTTTATTGCAATGGCAAAAATTCTATGGAAGTATGGACGGTAGCGGTCATTTTGCAAAAAGCGTGCTTCAAACCAGGGATGGTGGTTACATTGCTGTTGGCTATGCCGATGTTGCTGATACTACCATCCACGACAATCATGGTTTAACAGATGTGTGGTTGGTAAGAACAGATAGCCTGGGCAATTTACAATGGGCTAAAAGTTATGGCGGCCGAAGAAGAGATAACGGCAATACCATACAACCAACGTTTGATGGGGGCTACATCATTGCAGCCACTACCGACTCCTGGGATGGCGATGTGCAAAATGTAAACCCTGCACTCATCGACACTTTTGGCGCCCAGGACCATACCAATATATGGATGATAAAAATTGACAGCCTTGGCAACATTGGGTGGCAAAAAACAATGGGAGGTAATAATGTCGACTTAACCGGCTCCATGCAGCAAACGGCAGACAGCGGTTACATCATGGCTGGTGCAGTAGTATCTAATATCAATGCCAGCAATGTCGACATCAATAACACAGGATTTCACTGGAATTCAGGCTGTCCAAATTGCACAGGGCATGATTTCTTTGTGGTAAAATTTGCCAAAGAACCTGCTTCAACGGTGCCGGTTGTACTAACCGGTTTTACCGGAATGCTGGTTAACAAAAATGCGCAGTTAAGCTGGACAACCGAAACAGCGTTGAACAATAAATATTTTGAAGTTCAGCGAAGTGCCGATGGACTGCATTTTATCACCATTGGTACAGTAAACGGTAATGGCACCAATAGCTTACCGCATAGCTACGGCTTTACCGACTTCCATTTAATTCAACAGGGCAAAGCCTGGTATCGGTTAAAGCAGGTTGATTTTGATGGAAATTTTACCTGCAGCAATATTGTTTATTTGCAACTGGCAGGCGAAGCATTCTCTGTGAGCATTAGCCCGAACCCAACCAGCAATTCATTCACACTTTTTATTCCGCCTAATGTTAATGCTGTGCAAACAATCATTTGCGATAGTAAAGGTGCATTGGTAAAGCAACAAATATGTGACGGGGGGAGCACAATTTTTAACACCAGTAACTGGTTGCCGGGAGTGTATTTAATAAGGCTGACCACTAAAGATGGAAACACAACTGTAAAGAAAATAATAGTTGTACAATAATATGTAACGCTTAAACAGGCAAGGCGGCACATAACAATTCGTTTGCACTGGTCCGTTTAAAATTCATACCTATGCACGGATAAAACTCTACAAAGAGTTGCATACATTTATCCGTAAGTGGTAATTTTAATAAAAAAAACAAAATGGAAACTGATATCAACAAATACATCGTACACACAGAGCAGGGCGGGTGGAAGCCCTTGACGGAAGAAGGCGTTGACACCCGGGGCATTTATTCAAAGATGCTTCGTTATGATGACCAGCAAAAGCGTCCACCAAGTTTTCTGCTGAAATTTGATGCAGGTGCATCTTACCCTTACCACAACCATCCCGGTGGGGAAGAAGCCTTTGTGTTGGAAGGAGAAGTTTACTTTAACGAGGCCAAACTTTCTAAAGGGGATTATCTCTATACGCCACCGAACTTTAAACATTCGGTAAAAACAGCAACTGGCTGCGTGATCTTATTCATGGTTCCGGCAGAAGTTGAAATCATAAAATAGCAACCAGGTAGCGGTCATCTTTAAATTCAACCCGGTATTTTAAAAATGCTGTGGCAATACCCCGGTGTAAAAGGCAGGTTATTAAATACCTGCGTCATCCTGGTAAGAAAAAAATCCTGAGATAAGTCGTGCCAAGCCGTACTAATGCTAACCCGGTATGGCGGGTTTATTATGTCCGATCGAATAAGCTTGTCCTGGTGTTTCAGCAGCAAAGGCATTCAATAGCTTACCGCAATAATACCAGCCGTTCGTACACACTTTAAAAAAGGCCCCTGAACTTCAAATAAGTTTTCCATTACTGGTTCCCGGCCATTTTAAACTCAAACCGATGATTGATTGAAGTATCTTTGCTATGTTATTTTGGGTTAACTGCACAGCATGAGAATATTTATAAAAAACTCCCTGCTCATTTTTTTTATTATCCCTTTACTCTTCACTAAAGGATATTCACAGGATTGTTCTGTAAACTTTTTTTTCAGGAGCTACACAGGCGGTGGCTTTAATACAGGCGGATCGCAGGATGACCGGCTGACCATTCTGGCCGACAGCAGTATGATCATGTACAATCCCCGTATGGTAGCAAGGCTTTATAAGAACGGAGAGGTGGCATGGGGCAGGTACCTGGTTTCCTACGGAGGAAAAACCATGAATGCAGTAGCAGACTACGATGGTGCAGTGATATGTGCGTTTAACAATAATATCACCAAGATCGACACGGCCGGAAACGTGGTGTACCAGAAGAAGATGACTTTTGAGATGGACAATGGTTATGACATTACCTATTCAGAATCGTTGAAGGATATAGCGATATTAGACAATGGAGATAAGATGGTATTGTACGAGGATGGTACCGGGAGATATGGCGGTTATCTTTTCAGGTTTGATAAAGATATGACCACTGTTAAGTGGTGCAAAAACATCCGGTATAACAACAATATCAACTTTACCAATATGATCATTGATGGAAGGAAGATCGTATTGGCAGGTGTTTGTCAGGAAGACTACTACTCAGCCCCGTTCTGTTTTGTAGCGGCAGTGGATTCTGCTGATGGCAGTTTAAGCAGGGCTGGTTATTTCAGTTTTCCAAACCTGGGCAGCATCAACCGTTTGTATAAAGGCAACGGGCAATATTTTTTAACAGCCGGTTTATTGAACCAGGCAGATTCCTTTGGCCAGTATTGTTATATCAGGGTTGATTCTTCTTTTCATTTAACTGCTATCAGGCGAATTGCCGGTTATACTGATTTCTGGGGTGCCTCCTTTACACTTGCTCCCCAAAATGACAACAGCTTGCTGGGAATTATTGGTCCGGGCTTAAGTGCAACCATATTCAGGATTGATCAACAGGATTCTGTAAAATGGTTCAAGGCTTACCTGGCAGGCTATCCACATGATATAAAACAGAACACGGAAGCACTTTTTTTTGCTGCCGATATGGATTACAACGCTGTAGGAGTTGGGGCAAGGTCAACTTTTACGATATACAAAACAGATTATAATGGCAATTCCGGGGGTAATTGCAGGATGGATGTAACCACCAGTTTTGCAACGGATAATTATTACTCCTCATCAGTAACTCCTGCGTCCACACTTCAATTGAGCAACAAGACGGGTACTATTGGATCAGGCACTGCCAGCTTTAATAATTATCCGCTGGATACTTACGGCTGTAACTATACCAGCGTTTGTAATGCAGTGAAATTGATCGGCGATACTGCCGTTTGCAGTAACATGGTGCGGTTTACCGGCAGAAGAAGTGCCGGCTGTCAAAATCCTGTTAACTGGTCTGTTTCTCCCGCTGCAGATTTCACCTTGCTGAACGATAGTACGATATCGGTAAAGTTTACCAGTAACGGCAATTATAAAATAATAACGAGGATAAATGATCCCTGCAATGAGTACAGCGACAGTGTAACGGTTCATGTAAATCTATCGGCCTTTTTGGGCCTGCCTGCTGACAGTATCATCTGTGCCGGCAATACGCTAAAGCTGTCAGCGGGTAACCATTTTCAGCAGTATGAGTGGCAGGATGGATCAACCGATTCAATTTTTACCGTAACCCAACCAGGCAGATATCATATCAAGGTAAAAGATTACTGCGGCAACATATACAGCGACAGCATTGATATCAACCCTGCAGGTTTTTATTTTAGCATCGGTAATGATACAATCAAATGTAATACTGATAGCCTGCTGCTGAAGGCTACGCCAGGGTTTTACAATTACCAGTGGCCATTGCAGTACAATTTAAAAAAAGTGAATGACAGTACTGTAATGGTTAACCCGCTTATGGATACCCTGTATATTGCCACCGCAGAAAAAATGCCCGGGTGTTTTGTGAAAGATACAATTCATGTGACTGTATTACATTCGGCACCCGTTTGGTTGGGGAACGACACTTCGCTCTGTACAGGGCAGTCCTTACTGCTTGATGCCGGCAATAATTTCACTCACTATAACTGGAGTACCGGCGATGTTTCAGGAACAATTACCGTAAACAACATTGGAACTTATTTTGTTAAGGCAACTGCTGCCAACGGGTGCTCATCAAATGATACATTGAAAATACTGCAGGTATACCCCTTACCGGTTTTCAGCCTGGGAAATGATACCACGCTGTGCCAGGGACAGCAGCTTTCCTGGAATGTTAATTTAACCGCTGCCACTTATTTATGGAATAACGGGAGCATGTTGCATACCCGGGTAATCCAGGACTCCGGTCAATACTGGCTAACTGTTACGCAGCAGGGATGCTCAAATACCGATACCATCAGGGTTTCTTATAAACCTTCACCGGCTGTGTATCTTGGGCAGGACAGCGTTTTGTGTAACGGCTTCACCAAACAGTTAAATGCTTTTAATAATAACGCAACCTACCGGTGGCAGGATGGAAGCAATAACGCCTCTTACCTTGTTACAGCAACCGGGCTTTACAGTGTAGTGGTTAACATTAACGGCTGTATGGCAGGGGATTCTGTCAATATTACTTACAAGTCGAAACCCCTCGTCAGTTTGGTTACGGATACTGCCATCTGCAGGGGACAGGAGCTGTTATTAAAAGCAGTTGCCGCTGCAGGCGATCATTATGTATGGCAGGATGGAAGCAGTAATAGTTCACTCCTGGTGAAAGAGCCGGGTACTTACCTGCTTACTGCAACCAACGAATGCGGCATCACCACAAGCCCTGTAAATGTAACACCGGGTACCTGTGAACTGTACATGCCTGCAGCGTTTACGCCGGATAACAATGGCATCAATGATCTATTCAGGGTGAAAAATGTGTTTGCCGTTAAAGAGTTTAGTTTTATAATCTACAATCGTTTCGGCGAAGTGATCTTTGAATCCAATAACATCTATACCGGTTGGGATGGTTCATACAGGGGAACTCCTCAAAATGCCGGCACTTATGTTTGGATGATCAGCTTTAAGGATGCTGACAATATCAAAAAATTTGCAAAAGGCACCGTGTTGCTGATCAGGTAAAACCTCGTTTACAAGTGGCATCCTTTATGGGCCTCCTATCCCGCTTTGATCCGGGGTTCATAAACAGGGTGAAAAAAAATGTCGTATTGTAACCTGGGCCTGCAGGCCTGGTTGTGCAAATCATTGAATCTGCCGGCGCAAAATAAGCTGGTCAGAACGCTCCGGAACAGCATGGGGCCGGTGCTGTAAGAAAATACTATCCGGTATTTATTGCAATTCTGTTTGCAGGGATAACAAACAATAGCCGGATTAAAAAGGGATGAAGGTAAAAGAACTTACTAAAACAAAAACAGGGTACCGGCATAGTGTGGCTGCGGTTTTTTATGGTTGCTTTTTAAGCAGCACCATTAATGAAAGATCACCTGGTGCATCGCCAGTCGTTCATTTAAACCATACGAATAATCCTGTATCTTTCAGTGGTTAACCTGCCCTTCAATTCTCTATGGGCCTTCACCGAAGCCACGTATTAATATAAAAGCGAAAAACAATGACAGCAGCTATTTTAAAAACATGGGAAACAGGCAGGAAATTGTACAGTGAATATCTGCATAAGTATTCACTGGAGCAATTGAACAAGATTCCGGCCGGATTTAATAACAACCTGGTATGGAACATCGGTCATATCATCGTTGCACAGCAGTCACTCATCTACAGGCTTTCTAACCTGGAAATGTATATCTCTGAAGAACTGTTTAATACATACAAACCCGGTTCAATACCAACACAACATACCACCCGGGAAGAAGTGGATGAATTAAGTGGCTTCCTTACGTTACTTGTTGAAAAAACCAGGGCCGATCTTGATGCCGGCAGATTTGTCAGCTTTAATGGACGGATGACCGCCACGGGTTTTTTGCTCAGCACGCTGGAAGATGCTTTTGAATTCAACAATTATCATGAAGGGCTGCATTTGGGAATGATGATGAGCCTGCGGAAATTTGTTTAAAAGAACCCGAACCGCCAGATAAGTGTACAGAAACCAAGGGTAACCGTTGACACTACTAATCCTGCGGATCAATAGAGAACCGCTGGGGAATTTTCTTTTACTGAAAAGTTAGCGGTGATACCTTGCGACAGTTCAAACCTGGAGCAACGTGCGAATAGTTGACAAATGAAATCAATAAAATAACATGAGAAAAGTTATTGCAGCATTTAATATGACACTTGACGGCGTTTGTGATCACACAGCCGGCTTGCCCGATGAAGAGATACACCGGCATTATACAGAATTACTGGGTGAGGGAGACGCTATTTTGTATGGAAAAACCACCTACCAGCTCATGGAATTTTGGCGAACGTTTTTAGAAAATCCTTCGAAAGAAAAATCCATGAATGACTTTGCCATGGCAATTGATAAGATCCCAAAAATTGTGTTCTCACATACGCTTAAAAATGTAGATTGGAAAACTGCGACCCTGGCAAACCAGGATTTGGAAGAGACCCTGTTAGAATTAAAGCAGCAACCAGGAAAGCCGGTTTTTATTGGCAGCCGCAGTTTAATTATACAACTGATGCAACTCAACCTGGTTGATGAATACCAGTTCTGTGTTTACCCGGTAGTTGCAGGAGGCGGTTTGCAATTATTTGAAAACATAAGCGACCGGACTATTTTAAAACTCAAAAAGACTAAAGCCTTTAATGGGGGTGCAGTTATTCTGTACTATGAGCCGGAAGGTAAGGTGTTTGAAAAAACATAACCCGAGTGGTTTGAAGCAGGAACCGCTAACCAGCTCATTACCACAGGCGGGGCAGCTTTTGATCGCCGGCATATTGTTAACTGTGCTTATTAATATTGATAGTGTATGATCAGTTTTTTTAAAAGTTTTCTACTGCTGGCGTTGATCTGCGGTACTTATACCAACAATCCTATCCCGGGCGTAAAGGCAAGTTGCAAAGAGCTGGGGTTATACTTTATGCTGCCGGCCGGGTTTACTTCACTTGACGCTGTACAAATGGATGCCCTGGGCAAACAGGGTGAAAAAGCTGTAAATGAAACATTCGGGAAGGAAACCCTGCAGGGTTGGCAGCCGGTTTGTATGAATGTGCAGGATTCTTTAAAAAGAAAACTGCTTACCACTGTCATCACGCTTAAAGAGGCGATCGGCCAGGATGGAACTGCAGATAAATTCATTGATAGAACATTCAGGGACGGGAACGACTTTATCATTCAGCGCTTTAAAAGCAAGGCGAATATTGATGTTGACGAAAAAGAAACAGCGAAGCAAACGGAAATAACAATTGCGGGTTTAAAAGTAAGAAAGAATGCTTTCACACTTGTAAATGAAGGGCGGCTGTTGTTCTTTGCCCGGTACTATTTTTTTCAAAAAAACGGGAAACTTTTTTTACTCACTTTCCTGGGCTCTCCCAGGGCATCTGATAATGAAGACATCGTAAATGCCATCGAGACTGCCAAAGCATTGTAGCCATCCCTGTTTATAAGGATACAGATCCGCACCGTACAATAGCGATACGCTATCCCAGGAGTGGGAGGGTATCGTTGCCTGGAACTTTCAATTAGATGCAATAAAGACCATTCCGGTTTATTAGCGAGGCACCTTAAAAAAAGGATGTTCAACCGGCTTCTTACCCCGAAAATACCTGCTGCCAATTACACCAGGTCTGTCATTGCGCATTTCATTTCTTGAAGAATTCTCCTGCGGCCATTAACAAGGGCTCCGGTAACCTGCCGTCCATAAAAAACAATGAATTTCCCGCTGCTGGAATAAGTTTGCCCCTGCGCCATTGAAAGCCGGTCACGGCTTCGCCGGGAATACATAATTATTTTTCCACATTTGCCGATTATTTGTAGATAACTGTTAGTTCAACTGCAGATTTTTTAGAATAAAAAAAAATAAATGCATATTTTACAGCAGAATGTTGGTTAACGAGGGCTGAAAAAGCAGGCAGATCATTTCCGGCACAGAATAGGCATCAGTGTAAGCGTTAACAGCATCTGTTCAAATAAGAACTTATCAGCCGGAAAATCACAAATTGGCAACCAATTTGCACAAAAAACCGTCCTGCTAATGCATGTGTACAAGTAGTAACAAATTAATAACCCTGCACCTTGTGTTTTAGGGGTGCGGTAGGTTAATTTTGCACATCCAATATCCACAGGATCACCGTTGATCTGTACCTGTAAAAACCTTTCACCGGGGCCATCAAAAGCCCTGAGCACTGTTATCCCGTTAATGCCAGTATAAAAAATAGATAGATGAAAAAAATCTTTACTACTTCTAACATGTTAAATGCCTGTAGTTGTGGCCGTGTACTCTCGCTGCGACCAATCCTCTTTGCTGTATTGCTGCCATTGGCGGCATTCTTTTTTTCGGGCAATGTGCAGGCGCAGATTGCAATAGCAAATACAACTCCTGTTACGGAAAATTTTGATGGCATTGGAACTGGCGCCGCAGCGACGTTACCTGCAAATTGGAAATTTTCGACGGCGGCTACTGCTTCACCTACTTGGGGCGCTGGCGGAAATTTTACTGCGACAAATAACGCAGCAAGTGCAGGCACTCCGACTGCTGTTGGTAGATATAATTGGGGTAATGGAACTACAACTACAGACAGGGCATTAGGTGTAATGACAAGTGCAGGCTATGCAACTCCGAATAGTATAATGGCGTTCTATAGTAATACTAATGCGACATCTAACATAAGTGCACTAACTGTATCCTATGAGATGGAAAGGTATAGGATAAATACTGGTGCGGCGTCTATTGCTTTTTTTTATTCAACCGATGGTTCAACTTGGACATCGGTTCCTGCCGGTGATATAGCTGTTATTACTACGGGGGCAAACGCATACGATTTTGTTCCTGCAGGTGCACCATCATCTACAAACGCAGGAACCATAACAAAATCCGGGATAAGTATTACTGGTTTAAACATAGCTAACGGCGGAGCTATCTACCTTCGCTGGAGTTTAAGCACAGCTTTACCCACACAGGGCATAGGAATAGATAATGTAAGTGTTACGGCAACCTATACGCCAACAATAACTGCTACGGGAAGTTTAACTGCTGTAAACACAACCCCGGGTTTCGCTTCAGCATTTACAAGCTATTCTTTATCCGGTATATTTTTAACCAATGATATCACTGTTACTCCACCGGCAGGCTTCGAGGTTTCCCAGGTTCCCGGTGGCGCAGGGCCTTATGCAGCCACACAAACCTTAACCCAGGTGGGGGGAGTTGTTGGTCCCATTACCATTTATGTAAGGCTGGCAGCAGCCACACCTATAGGTACCTATTCCGGAAATGTTACCAATGTCAGTACCGGCGCTACTACAGTCAATGTAGCCATGCCTGCCAGTGTAGTGGCCAATGCGCCAACACTCAATGCTCCTACTGTAACAGTTACAGGTAGTACCACCGCAACGCTGGGTGCTACGGTTACCGCCAATGGCGGCGTAGCCCTTTCGGCAAGAGGTACTTCTTTCAAAACAAGTTCACCGGTTGTTGCTACAGATAACCAGTTGGCAGAAGGGCTTACTGCCGTAGGCGCCTATACACATTCAAGAAGCGGTTTAAGTCCTCAAACCAAATACTGGTTTGTAGGATACGCCAGTAACCCTGCCGCAACGGGTATTTCCGGGGAGGGAACTTTTTACACGTTTTCTGAGCCGGTAACAACGCAGGCTGCCAACATGGTTGGTACGCCCATCTCATTTTCGCAGATAGACCTTGCCTGGGATGCTGCAGTGTTCCCGGCAAGCGGCGCTACCGTTAAAGGCTATGTACTTATCAGGGCTACCAATCCCCAAATACCTACGTTTACTTCTGTGAACGGTACCGTGCCGGCGGCTGGTGTTGGAACCATTGTTTCCTCCACTATCCTCGACCCTGCCATCACTTATTCTAATGCAGGGCTTACCCAGGGTACTACCTACAATTACCTGCTGGTGCCCTACACATGGGATGGCGTAAACGCAGCCACCTATAATTATTTAACGGCTTCAGCAGCCACTGCAACTGCCATTACACCACTTGCACCCTGTACACCACCGGTTACACAGGTAACTGCTGCACTGGTGGGTGGCGCCACCTCAGGAACGCTTAACATCAGCTGGACTCCCGGCAGCGGTACCAACAGCCTGGTGATCGTTAGGGCCGGAAGTGCCGTAAGCCAGGCGCCTGTAACAGGAACCCTGTACAACGCCAGCGCTACTTTTGGAGCCGGTGACAACCTGGGTAGTTCTAATTTTGTTTGTTACAGCGGTGCCGGCAGTTCCTTTACGCTTTCTAATCTTTCTGCCTCCACTACTTATTATGTAGCTGTTTATACGTATAATCTTGCAGGCTATTGTTTCAACCTGGCAGGTCCTGCTACCGCCAACGGCAGCACTACTGCACCGGCTTCCGTAATAGAAACATTTGAGCCGGGTACCAAGGGCAGCTACACGAATGGCAATGACCTTTGTAACCTCGGGAACTGGAATTTCAGCAATGCGCTGATTGGCCAGATAGTTGGCAGTGACAGGTTCAATGGCGCTAAATCGGCCCGGATACAAAGCAATGGCTCCATTACCATGTTGTTCGACAAACCCAATGGTCTTGGTACGGTGTCCGTTAAACATGCTTTGTTTGGAACAGATGCCTCAACAACCTGGCGCCTGGATGTATCAGATGATGGTGGTGCCACATTTACCGCTTACCAGAGCCCGGTACAAACCACCAACAGCACAACCTTAAATACCGTTTCCTTTACACCCAATATCACCGGTAATCTTATCCGTATCAGGATCGTAAAACTGAGCGGCGGAACGAGCAGCAGGTTGAATATTGATGATATCAGCCTTGGTGATTATGTATCTACCAATACGGTTACCACCGGCGCTATCGTTGGTTCGCCCTTCTGTATCACCAACTCAACAGGTGCAGGTGTAAGTGTTCCTTTCAGTTCTACCGGTACTTTTAATGCAGGCAACGTGTATACCGCACAACTAAGTGATGGTACGGGAAGCTTTACCTTGGCACAGGATATCGGTACCCTGGCAAGTGTGGCCAACGCAGGTGTAATTGCTGCTTCCATACCGGCAGGTACTGTTACCGGTTCGGCCTATAAGATAAGGGTGGTTGCCAGTGACCCGGTGATCACCGGATCGGCCAGTGCAAGTGTTTTAACCATTAATCTGAACACGCCTGATGTAACCGGTGTAAGCGGTGGTCCTTCATCCGGTGCGGTAACGGTTAGCTGGACAAATCCAACTGGCTGCTACAACGATGTAATGGTGATGGCTTTTACCAGCAGTATTACCTGCGTTCCCGCTGGTAACGGAAGTGCTTATACGGCTAATACCGTTTATGGTTCAGGTACAGCCTGCAGCGGCGCCTTTACTGTGTACAGGAATGTGGGCAACAGTGTTGTTGTTACAGGCCTCACGAACGGCACCATTTATTATTTCAAAGTATTTGTCAGAAACGGTACGGTGTGGAGTACAGGTGTAGAGGTAACGGCTGTACCTTCTGCTGTGGCAGATGGCGATTACCAGTCGCACCAGACCGGAGCTTACAACTCCACCACTACCTGGGAAAAAAGGGTGGCAGGTGCATGGACCTATCCTTCACCGGATGTTCCCGGCACCGGTAATGCAGGCACGGCCAATGTTACGGTAAATGCAGGCCACACGATAAACCTCACCGCTTCTGCTGCTAACCTCGCTATCAAAACACTCACTGTAAATAATACCGGCCGCATCTATGGTTCAAGCGGCACCAATGTTTACATGACGCTTTATGGCGACATAGTTTGTAATGGCACTATTGGAACAAGCGCTGTTGCCTGGAACTCCCTCAGCTTTAACATGGAGGGTGTAAACAGCACCATCAGCGGTTCCGGTAATTTCTATGCCTCCAGGTTAAGAAAGAATTTTGCTGTTAATACCACTACCAATCTTATCATCGCCATGAACATGTACCTGCTCTGGAACACGGGCTCGGGTACTACCATGTATAACAACTCAACCGGTACCAATTTTAATGTGACCGTGAATCAGAACGCCACTTTAACGGCGGTACTGGCTGGTGCAACTTCCGGTAATATGGCCATTAACAGTACCAACGGAGGTTCGTCCGGAGTTGTTCGGGGCGGAACCTGGACCATCAACGGAACCATGAATATTCCTGGTATCCTGTACGCTACCAATGCAGGGAACACGGCCGGAAGTTACAGTTGCAACTGGATCATCGGCAATACAGGGGTGGTAAATTGCAACCAGATCAATTGTGATGCCAGCGGCGTTTCCGGTCACTCATTCACTATTCTGAATGGCGGACGGTTGAACATTAATACCGCCGTAGGCTTTAACACTGCTACCGCTACCAGTTTCAGCGCTACCAACAATACCTGGAACCTGCAGCCTGGTTCGATCGTTGAATATTCTGCACCATCCGGCATTACACATATCTTAACGGATCTTACCTATTCTAACCTGGTGGTTTCAGGAAGCGGTACCAAAGATTTTATTGCAAGCAACCTTTCTCAAACAGGTATTACACTAACAGTGAACAGGAACCTCACCATCAGTGGTTCTTCAGTGCTGGATCCTTCTAATCCCGGCTTAACCAATCCGTCCAACGCCATTAATGTGGGAGGCAACTGGAATAACTATGGTACTGCCGGCTTTAATGAAGCTTTCAGCAATGTCACCTTCAATGGATTTACCGCAGGTGGCCAAAAGATATATTGCCCCGGTGGAGAGAATTTTTATAACATGACCGTAAGTAATACAGATGCAGCGGGTGCCGAACTGAATACAGATGTTACGGTTGCCAACGACCTTAATCTTGGTGCAGTGGGACGGCTTTTCTTTGGTCCAACGCCAAGCATCATGAAGCTCACTAAAATGACCAATGCATCCAACAGTTTCCTCGGTAGCGGTACTGCACTGGTAGATATGTCGCAGTCTGCCAGTACCATGTACATCGGTTGCGAAACAGCCACTTACTCCGGCGGTTTCAATGCCGGTACTACTTCGCTTGTGAACTATTACAGGGATATGGCCGTTTCCGGAACAAGTGGCAACCAGGATGTATTGACCGGCATTACGTATGCCAACCTCAGCCTTTCCGGGTCTGACCTGAAGAAAACCAACGCCGACTTTACCGTGACGCAAACGCTCACTATCGATGGTTCCAGCACTTCGCTGGAAGCAAATACCATCGGCAAAACGCTTACCCTTGGAGGTAACCTCACCCTCAGTGGTGGCGGTACAATGGGCGGAGCGCTTGGCACCAGTTGTCTTGCCAATTTAAGCATTGCTACCTCAGCCGCCAGTGCAGCCCTTGCGCAAACCTTTAACGGGGGATTTAGCCCGATCAACTGTTTCAATCTTACAACAGATAAATCTGCCAATGGAATCATACTGAATGCAGGCAATACGAACCTCACCATTTCCAATAATCTAACCCAAACAACAGCGGCGCAGTTAACGCCGAATGACAACAGGGTTAAACTGGGTAATGTATGGAGTATCTGGGGACCGGCAGCCTTCAACAAAGGAACATCTACTTTTGAGTACACGGGCGCTGTTGCACAAACCATTGTTGGAGTTAATTATTTTAACCTGGAGTCATCCGGCACCGGTACACGTACCATGTCTATCTTAAACCCTATTGGCATTGCGAATATCTTTACGCCGTTTACCAATGTGTACAACTTTACCGGAAGTACAGTTGACTACAATGGAGCAACCGACCAGAGTATTGCACCGTTCACAGCTAATATTTTAACGGTTGGCCGCACTTATGATAACCTCACCTTATCTAATACAGGCATTAAATCACTTACCGCCAACACGGATGTAGAAGGTGCTTTAACATTAAACAATACCATCACTTTTGCACTCGATGCCAATTACCTTGGCCTGAAATCTACTGCCACTCAAACGGCCAGGGTAGCGCCGGTATCGGCTTCGGCCAGCATTACTTATGGCACAGGACGTTTTGTTGCAGAAAGGTATTACCCTGCAAGAAGAGCATGGAGACTGATCACAGCGCCTGTAACGGCCGATGCTGCTAAAACATTGTTCAACTCATGGCAGGTTGGTGCTGCATCACCTATTGGTGTGGGTACCTATATCAGCGGTCCGGGCGAAACACCGGCCAATGGCCTGGACGTTACGCCGCAGCATAATTATTCTTTAAAAACATTTAACCAGGCCACTAGCGCTTTTGATGGCGTAGGCAATACAAAAACTGCCCTTATTTCAGGCGTTACCGGTACGGCAGGTGTGCCGGACAATATCGGCTATTTCATGTTTGTGAGAGGTGATAGAACGCCTGCCAACGTGAATGCTTTCAATCCATCGGGTGCTGTAGTAGAAACTACGCTGAAGGATACGGGCAAGATACAGGTGCAATCCTATACCTTCCCGGCCAACCCAAGCATAGGACCAAACAGGTACACGCTCATTGGTAATCCATATGCATCACCGGTAGATTTTGCATCACTCGGCAGAACAGGTGTTGTCAATAAGTTCCAGGCCTGGGATCCCAAGCTGAACACAGTTGGAGGTTATGTAGTAGTTGATCTTACAGCAGGCCCTGCGGTGATTGTTCCGGTGGGTTCTACTCAAACACAGATCATCCAGTCGCACCAGGCATTTTTGGTAGAAACCAATAATGCTTCTTCACCCAGCGTTTCCTTTGGAGAAGCGGCCAAGTCATCTACCAATAACCTTACCCTGTTCAGGCCGGTAAGAACAATTCCATCCGTTGCGATCAATTTACATACAGTAAATACGGATGGTACCAGCAACCTGGCAGATGGCGTGCTGGCTCAATACGGCGACCAGTTCTCTGCTGCTGTTGACCAGTTTGATGCGTTGAAATTCAGCAATATCAACGAAACATTTGCCATCCTGGATAATAACAATGCATTCATGCTGGAGCGCAGGCCGGCTCCACGGGTAAATGATACGGTGTTCCTCAGCCTTAAACGCAGCAGGCAGTTGAACTACCGCTTTAACGTGATAGCGGATAATTTCAGGGCCGGCAATCTTTCGGCTTACCTGGTAGACAAATATAAAAAGACGAGCACGGCATTGAGTATGCAGGGCGATACCTGGGTTGATTTCAGCATAACGGGTGATGCCGCTTCTGCTGCAGCCGACCGTTTTTACATCATCTTCAAAAAAGCTGTTCGTTTTCATCACATTGATGCGGTTGTAACAGCGGGAGATATTACAGTGAACTGGCTTACCGAGAATGAAGCTGATATTACAACCTATGAAGTTGAACGCTCGGCAGACAATGAGCATTTTGAGAAGATCGCAACAGTGATACCTTCAAAAACAGAAGGTACAGCAGGATACAGTTCAGTAGACCTGAACCCCGTACCCGGCGTATATTACTACCGTGTGAAGGGAACAAGTAATTCCGGCGCCTTTGGCTACACTGAATCGGTAAAAGTGAAGATGGCTGTAACAAGATCTCACCTGTACGTATACCCCAATCCTGTAACGGGTGGCAGTATTGGTTTGCAGATGAGCAGTTTGCCTGCGGGTGCTTATGCTGTAAAACTGGTGGCTACAAACGGGCAGGTGCTCTTGAATACAAAATTGCAGCACAGCAAAGACCGGGCTGCTGAAATGATTACTTATCCATCTTCCATCACACCCGGTACTTACCAGCTTGAAGTAACAGGACCGGATAAGGTAAAATCTGCACTTAGCGTGGTGATCGGAAAATAACACTATCAATCATCAATAAGGTTGGTCCCGTGAGCATTGGCTCACGGGATTTTTTTTGCTATTGCTCTGCGTATAGCCAGGTGAATACTTTCATTGCTGCAGGTTTTGCCCAGCCGGGAGTGCCTGGGCACAATAGCACCTCGTAAACCTGCAGGAGCCGCTGAAAATAATTTTGTATATTATAAGTGTACTTATTATATTTGCACTTATTAAATTATTCAAACAAAAAATTAAAAACCATGTGGGCTAAATCGTACAGTATTACAACCAGGGAAGTTACAAGAGCAGATGTGGAAGTTGTTTGCCGATGTAAACAACTGGCATACCTGGGACGGTGGAGTTGAATTTGCAAAAATGGAAGGCAGGTTTGAAAAAGGCAATCATTTTCTTTTTAAACCTAAGGGTGGGCCGACTTTGAAAATCGGGATCGTGGAAGCTACCGAAAGTAAAAGTTTTACAGACTTTACGAAATTCCCGTTGGCTAAGATGTATGGGGTACATACTTTTGAAGAGACCGCCGGGGGATTAACAATTACAACAACCATGAAAGTTGAAGGAGTGCTTGGATTTCTCTGGAGAAAAATAGTAGCTCAAAAGATCGTTGACGGGTTACCGGCAGATATGGAGCAACAGATCAAAACCGCAAAAACATTATGAAGTCAGCCGATAACAGCTTTGCTGTAGATAAAACGGAAGACAGTTCCGGTTTTTTATTGTGGCAGGTGACCAACCTGTGGCAGCGTGAAATAAGAAAAACACTTGAACCGTTGGGTTTAACCCATTCGCAATTTGTGCTGATGGCCAGTATTCATTGGCTTACCTTACACAAGCAGGAAGTAACGCAGGTATTACTGTCTAACAGTACAAAGATCGATCCCATGACCACTTCCACTGTTTTAAGGACCTTGCAGGCAAAAGGTTTTTTAGATAGACAGCAACACCTTACAGATACCAGGGCCAAAACGATAACGCTTACCGGCAGCGGAGTAAAAATAATAAAGCAGGCAGTAAAAAAAGTGGAAGCCTTTGACCAATCTTTTTTTTCAGCATTGGGTGTGGGCACTTCGTCATTTAACCGGCAACTATTGGCGCTGCTTTCACAGGCAGGCCTGGAAAGCAAAAAATAATCTATTGACTAAGGGGAATTGCAGCGAATAAGATCGCTTTGTTTTTCTGCCATTTCAATCCCATCATCTTCTGCTGCACCCGCTGCGGAACGCTTCTTAGCTGCATACTATTTCTTAAAGCGTAAATTGGAAAGGATGGGGATGTATTATTTGATCAAACCAAAAACTAACAGTAAAATAATGATCACAATTCCGATAAGGGATATGATAAATAAATAATCTGCGATCGACTCAAACTTTTCTTCCCTGCCAGGATCTGTAGTGCGGATGGAAATAAATGAAAACAGGCAGGAACAGGCTAATAATAATGCAATGATGGAAGTGAATTCATCAATAACACTGGAAGTAGCTTTATTGGTAAGGTGCAACGAAGTAATAACAAAGAGGCAAAATCCAAGGAGATTGGCAGATGTAGGTAAAATATGCTGGGATGTATTGTTAGCCATAAGTTCAATGGCAAAAGTATTGGGTTTAAAACATTCAACTGCCGGGTCACCTGTTAAAGAAATTCCTATTTACAAACCCTTTGTGAAAGCATTAACGTCAACGCTCCAATAGCTCATATTGCTGCAGCAACCGGATTGGTCAGGTGAAGGATTTTCCTGGAACCTTTGCTCCGCCTTGCCATCCCTGGTACAGTGTTCCAGTGTTCATAAAAAAACGATCTTCCTTTTGAGAAGACCGTTTCAATAATTATTGTTGTTATTTACAAAGTAGCCAGTACATCGTTCATGCTTCTTACGGCTGCTGCACTTTTTTCAAAAGCTGCTTTTTCATCTGCATTCAGATCAAAATCAATGATCTTTTCCCAGCCGTTCCTGCCAATGGTAACCGGTACACCGAGGCAGATATCATTTTGTCCGTATTCACCGTCAAGGGCAACGCAGCAGGTAAACAATTTCTTTTCATCACGCAAAATGCTTTCTACCAAAGCAGCTCCGGCAGCGCCGGGTGCGTACCATGCAGAAGTTCCGATGAGTGCTGTTAAAGTAGCGCCACCAACCATGGTGTCTTTTACTATTTTTTCCTGCTGTTCTGCAGACAGGAATTTGGTAACCGGTACACTGTTCCAGGTAGCTTTGCTGATCAGCGGGATCATGGTAGTATCACCGTGACCGCCAACCACCACCGCATTCAGGTCAGAAGGGCTGCAGCCCAGGTGCTGGCTCAATTGATATTTAAAACGGCTGCTGTCTAAGGTTCCGCCCATACCAATGATCCTGTTCTTTGGCAAACCGGTTGATTTCAATGCCAGGTAGGTCATGGTATCCATCGGGTTGCTGATCACGATGATGATGGCATTGGGGGAGTGCTTCAAAATATTTTCGCAAACACCTTTCACGATACCGGCATTTACACCGATCAGTTCTTCCCTTGTCATCCCTGGTTTACGTGGCAAACCTGAAGTGATCACCACTACATCGCTGTCGGCAGTTTTTGCATAATCATTGGTGCTGCCAACTATCTTGGTATCAAAGCCAAGCAGGGTAGCGGTCTGCATCATATCCTGGGCCTTGCCTTCGGCAATACCTTCCTTGATATCCAGTAAAACCAATTCAGAACAAAGCTCTTTACGGGCAATATTATCAGCACAGGTTGCGCCTACTGCGCCTGCACCTACAACGGTAACTTTCATGTGAAAAACGTTTTATGATTATACAATTAATTTTTGTGGGGCAAAGGTAACAGAATAGCAGATTGAGCGGAGTGATAATAATCAGTTTATTTACTGCGCTGCGGCAGCCGGTAAACAATTCATCGCACCTATAATGGCGGCCATCATTTCAAGGCATCAAGAATGGTGGGTACCGCTACATTGCCTGCATACACTTTTACCAGTTTCCGGTTGGCATCATATACATAGATGCCCGGGAAATTGGTTGGCCTGAATTTAAGCCGCAGGGCATAATTGATATCCTGCCCCATACTTACACCGGGCATGGATGCAATATTGTATTCCTTATAAAAATCTTTTATGGATGTAAAGGAAAGAGAAGATACCATTACGATCTGTATGTCTTTCAACTCTTCTTTATAAGCAAGTAGTTCTTTTGTTTCCCGCTGGCAATGATCGCAGTCGGGGTTGAAGAACATCATAATGACGGGCTTGTTTTTTTTCAATTGTTCGCTGCTGTAAATGGTACTGTCCGGGGCTGCCATCATCTCAAAGGCTGGCAGGCTTTGAATGTTCTGTAAAGTTACACCGGTAGCATCGGCCTGCTGCGCCTTTGCTGCTAAAAAGAAAACCATCGTCGCCGAAAGAAAAAGAAGTTTTTTCAAGTGTTGCATTTTTTACAAAGCTAATGGCTTTGAATTAAAAGAGGCTGTTAATAACGCCGGCCAGTAACCCATTGCTACCGCCGAATAAAAGGGCCTCAGCAAAAAATACCGTCTTGCTAATTTGTAGTTGCTATCCAGGTGTTCATTGTATTCAAATTTCAATGTATTCATAAAAATGATTTAACATGAACGAAGTTTTTAACAACAGTTCGAGGCGGCAAATGCTCCGCCAGTTATTATTGGCTACCGCCGGAGTGGGACTTACCGGTATTGCAACAACTGCTGCGGCAGCAGACCGGTCGATATCGCCTCCCGGCAAATTGCTTCCTTTTATGGTGCCGCCTGCCGAACCGTTGCAGCCTGGTCCAGGCGGATTAGACATTCGTGTATTGGTACACAGTTCACAAACCAATATGCAGTATTCCTGTGTTGAGTTTGCAACGGCTGCTAAAAAAATGGGACCAGCGCCCCATTATCATAAAACGCTGGATGAACTGATGTATGTGCTGGAAGGCACTGCAACTGTAATGGTAGAAGATACTTTTTATGAGATCCCTGCCGGTGGCTGGCACTTCAGGCCAAGGGGGATGGTACACACTTTTTTCAATCAAACAGACAAACCATTCAGGGGCATTGACATGTATTTCAACCAGAATTTCGAGGATTTTTTGGAAGAGATGTTTCACCAGCTGATCCCGGAAATGCAGCAAAAAAAGCTGACACCGCAAGACCCCGGCATTGCCAAAAGAATGGATGCCCTGCATGAAAAATTCGGCCTGGTGGGGTTCCCGGAAAAGCGGCAGGCCATCATCGACAAATTTGGCCTGATCACATAAATATTTAAAAAGCGTATGAGAATATTTTTTTTACTGCTGTCAGTTGTAATACCTGCTGCAGCAAAAGCACAGAATGTGGGTATCGGTACCAGCAGCCCGGGTTATAAACTGGATGTATTGGGCAACGGCGGCTACCGGGGCCCGGCGTTGTCGAAAAATGGCATCAGGGTAGCCGGTGGTACATTGTTCATTTCAAACAGTGATGCCAGCGGGCAAACGCTCCGCATGGACGGCAGTAATATCCAGGCCAGTTATTCTGACCCCCTGGTGTTTCCACCTCAAAACCTTACCAGTGCCATGGTGTTGAATCCCTATGGCGGCAATGTTGGGGTGGGAACCAATTTTTCACCGGAATATAAACTTCACATATGGTCTGCTACCGAACAGTTGATCAAGATTGACGGCAATAATAGCCTGGTGCTTTTTCACGACAATGTGAGCAATGCCCAATATGGTTTTTTTCGTGCCTGGACGAGCAACCCCTTTAATCCTGCCGGTTATTACGGCCTTGAAATGGGTACGCCACCTTCTACCGGATCTGACCCAGCCAAACGTTTAATGTTCAGCACCAACTACAACCTTCGGCTGGTAATAATGGAAGATGGAAAAGTGGGTGTTAATACCTCAGCACCCAATGCAACGCTTGAAGTAAATGGTAGTTTGTCGATGCCCCTGAGACAGGTAGATGCTGCACAGGATAATACAACCCATACTGTTACCGATGATGATTTTACCATTGTTGCCAACATGCAGGGGTTGGCCGTTTCCGGCAGAGTAATGAACCTGGTATTGCCTTCTGCCGCAGGCAGAAAGGGGCGGATCTACAATATTACCGCCCTTAACCTGGGCCAAAACAGCAGCAACCTTGCAGGAGGGGTGAGGATATATGTAAACAGCGTGGTGGCAGGAACCCAGATATGGACCCTGCAGAACCGGCTGTATCCTGAACTTTCCCTCATCTCTTTCGACAGTATGGTTACGCTCCAGTCGGATGGCAACCAGTGGCTGGCCGTGTCATCCAATCACTACCAGTATCCTTATCAGCCATAGCAGTGGAGAATACAGTTTACTTTGCTCAAAAAAGATTAAAGTATTTACATTGTACACCGAATTATGAGGAATGCTATAGCGATATATTTAGTGTTGTGTACAATATGCTCACAGGCGCAAACTTTTCATTTTAAAACCTACACTACCCGGAACGGACTCAGCAGTAACAGGGTTTCTTACGCATTGAGAGATCAGGACGGGTTTTTGTGGGTGTCCAGCAGCAATGGGCTCAATCGTTTTGATGGCAACGCTTTCGATCATTTTTTTAACAACCCGGCAGACAGTACTTCCATTGCAAGCAACGAGATCAATAATTTATTTATCGATCGTAAAAAGAACCTGTGGGTAACTACGATGGCCGGCCTGAGTCTTTATCATCCACATTCACAGACCTTCAGCAATTATGCACCGGACACACTGGTAGCACCCAGGATCGGGAATATGTATCCTGCCCTTGCAGAAGATGAGGCCGGTAATGTCTGGCTGGGGGGCTGGTATGATCTGCTCCTTTTCAATCCTGCTACTAAAAAATTCAGCAGCAGTGGCTGGGCGAAGTTTGCCGCTGCCGTAAAACCTGCCGGTGGCAATCATTCAAGGGTTGTGATCCTGGGCATTAAACCAAAAGGCAGTAACGAGTTTTGGGTACTCACTACCTATGGATTGTTCAGTGTACATAAAAAGACCCTGCAGTTCGCTTACTATCCTTTTGATGCTGTTAAAGATTATTATGGTTGCCAGTTGAATTATATAGACCGGGAAGGTGCTGTTTGGATCGGCACTTATCAAAATGGGATCATATGCTATCAGCCATCAGCGCATCAATGGCAGGTATATCCTACACCGCTGAAATACCGGCAAAACCCGCTTTGGGATTGGGCTTATGGCATTACCGCCTTTGCTGGAGATACTATGATCTACGGAACCCAGCAGGGATTGCTGCTGCTCAAAAAAGATGGAACGTTTACGGATAAAATACCGGGCATCGATGAAAGCAATCCGCTGCCAAAAGATGGATATTTTAATATCATCAAGGATGGTGAACTGGTATGGTTACTGTCCGCTTCAGGATTGACAAAGCTATATCCTTCAAAGAAAAGTTTTGACCTGTTAAAACCCTCCACTGTAGTTGTTCCCGGCAGGCTTTTTCCTTTGCCTGCACCAGGCCGATACCTGCTTACCGAAGAATCAGGCAGAAAAGTACTGTTATGGGATAGAAGTGTGAACCAGGTGAAGCCCGTTACAACGAAGAATGGGAGTGTGGTTACAGGCAGTGTTTTTTACAAAACGATCGATACCGCTTTATCACTGATGGTAGCCGACGAAATGCTGTACCGCTACGACCGGGAAAAGAACACCGCGGCAGCAATTGAGCTGCCTGCAAAACCCGTTGCCGATAATCCACGCCTGTTGCGGAATATCGTAACGGATCATAAAGGCACAGTATGGATACGGGACAGGCGGCAGGGCATCATCGAATATCATTCAGCCAGCGGAACAATGGTTTATCTGGACGTTTGCAAAACCAATGAACAAACCACTTTCAACAGTTTGTATTTTGATACTGTTACCAGCAGCCTGTGGATAGGAGTGGAGAATGAAGGCATTTATATATATGATCCTCTTACCCACACAACCAGTCACCAGTTGTATAACATTGCACCTTCGCAAAAAGGGGCAACCATTGAAGCAATGACGGCCGGGGCCAGGGGAATTATTTATGGGTGTGATATCAGTTATGGTTTGTTTGCATTCAATGCGGTTACCAAATCAGTGCACCGCTACACCAGTCATGATGGGCTCATCAGTAATAACTGTAATTTTTTGTGCAGGGATGCCAGTGGAAATATCTGGATCAGCAGTTCGGAAGGCATCAGCCGTTTTGATACGGTGAGCAAAACATTCTCCAGCTATCCTGCCTTAAAAGAAGCCGCCAACTTCGCAGCATTTATGAGCGTTGATGAAAAGGGTAACCTGTTTCTTCCCTCACCCAACGGCTATTTGAGCTGGAATGGAAATGATTTTATCCCTGGTAAACCCAATGGAAAATTATATCTCCGGAATTGCCAGGTGGCAGCAGCGCCGTTGCCGGTAGATTCGGTATATGCATTCGATCACCTGCAAAACAATCTCAGCTTCCAGTTTGGCTATTTATCTTTCAATGATGATGAGCAGGCACTGTTGCAGTACCGGCTCAACAACAGCGAATGGTTGGCGTTGAAAAATGAGAACATCGTTTCCTTCTCCAATCTTGCTCCCAACCATTACCTGCTGGAGGTAAGGGAGCAAAGCGATCCTGCACAGGTATTAAAGATCAGGTTTGCTATAGCACCGCCTTTTTATAAAAGCTGGTGGTTCCTGCTGGCCGGGGCGGTTGTCACGGTAGCGCTTGTGTTCTATTTATTTAAAAGACGGTTGTCTGCCATCAAAAAGCAGGCAGCCCTCAAACAAAAAATAGCGGAAACAGAAATGATGGCCCTGAGGGCGCAGATGAATCCTCATTTCATCTTTAACTGTATCAGCAGCATTGACAATTTCATCCTTGGCAATCAAAAAGAAAATGCCAGTACCTACCTCAACAAATTTGCCCGGCTCATCCGCAATGTGCTGGACAACAGCAAAACCGATGTGGTGCCGTTTCGAAAAGACTGGGAAACGATACAGTTGTACCTTGACCTGGAGATGATCCGGAGCAACCACCAGTTCAGCTACCAGCTGCAGGCCAGTGAAGCATTGCTGGCAGGCCATTATAAAATTCCACCGCTTATCGTACAGCCCTATATTGAAAATGCGATCCATCACGGATTGATGCAGCGTACTGATGGCAACGGCAAACTAATCGTGATCGCAGACATCGATAACGAACTGCTGCGTTTTACGATCCAGGACAATGGAATAGGAAGGGAACGGTCAGCAGCATTAAAACGGTTCAATGCACTGCAGCACACTTCCTATGGCATGCAGTTGAGTGCAGAAAGGATCGCTATATTTAACAACGATCAGCAAAACAGCATCCGCATCACTGATCTGAAAGATGAGGAGGGCCATGCCACAGGTACATTGGTAGAAGTGCTGCTGCATATTTAATAAAAACCTGGTTGAAACAATTACAGCATATTATGAACGAAACCAACACAACCACCCCGTCATTGCTCACCGCCATTGTGATTGATGATGAAAAGAACAGTCGGGAAGCATTGCTGAAAAAGATCGCCATGCATTGCCCCGAACTGCAGGTGTTGCAGGAGTGCAGGGATGGGGAAGAAGGAATTGCTGCGATCCGGCAACGAAAACCGCAGATCGTTTTTCTGGACATTGAAATGCCAGCAATGAATGGTTTTACCATGTTGCAGCAGTTACCCGAAAAGAATTTCCATTTGATCTTTACCACTGCCTATAACCAGTATGCCATTGAAGCCATCCGTTTCAGCGCATTTGATTACCTGGTAAAACCTGTAGATGCAGTTGAGCTTGCCAATGCAGTAGGGAGGATAAAGGAAACCCTCAAAGAACGACATACCGATGGAAAGCTGGCTGTACTGATGGAACATTTGTTTAAAGAAAAGAACCGGCACAGCAAGATCGCCATTGCTACAATGGAAGGCCTCGATTTTATACCCATGGATGAGATCGTTTACCTTGAAGCGGTTGGCAATTATACCAACGTACATATCCGAGCCAGTAAACCTATCCTGGCATCGAAAACCCTTAAGGAGTTTGAGGATATTTTGCCTGGTGCTCAATTCTGCCGCATTCACAATGCCAGTATTGTAAATGTTGCTTTTATACAAAAATTCATCAAAACGGATGGAGGGCAAATCGTGTTGCAAACAGGCATTGTGCTGGATGTAGCCCGGCGCCGTAAAGACGAGCTGATGCAACTGATGGCCACTTTTACAGCCAGGGTGTAGAAAATGACCAAGTCAAATTTCCTACTTTTCAATAGTATCCCTACTTTTGCTGCCCGGTTAACAAACGGGAGTTACAATGGGTGAATGACGATTGTTGAAAACCTGCCTGGTAACTCATCACAATAAATAACAAAAAACATGGCAACTACAGCAGACATGCGTTCAGGCCTTATCATCAAAGTAGATGGTAGTTTGTACAGCGTAATTGAATTCGGGCAGAATAAAACCGCCCGTGCAGCAGCAAAAGTTTGGGCAAAACTGAAAGGTGTGGATAATACCCGTACCATCGAACTTACCTGGAACAGTGGCGAAACCATTTTCCCGGTAAGGGTTGAAAAAAAGCCTTTTCAATATTTGTATAAAGATGATACCGGCTACAGTTTTATGGATACGGAAACCTNNAGTTTTTAAAAGATGGCCAGGAAGTATCGGTGCTGATCAACGGCGAAACAGAACAGCCAATGGGCGTGGAGCTACCCGACAAGATCGTTTTGCTGGTTACTTACAGCGAACCGGGTATGAGGGGTGATACTGCTACCAAAACCTTAAAGCCTGCTACTGTTGAAACAGGCGCTACCGTAAACGTACCGCTTTTTGTAAATGAGGGTGAGCTGATCAGGGTAAACTCCAAAACAGGGGAGTACGTGGAAAGAGTAAAAGATCATGCATAAACAAGCAGATAAAAGGGATGATATAAAAAATCATCCCTTTCGTTTTAAGGCCTGTTTTGCCCGTTTTTCCAGCTTTTTTAAGGATTTTTTTCAATTTTATCCCAAAAAATCCCATTTTTTGGGAATTTTTATTTTTTAAAATAGTTGGAATTTTGAATAATCANNAAAAAAACCACTTAATTCTTTATCATGGATATCAAACAAATTCAGGAGCTGGTAAAGCTCATCAATAAAACCAATATCGGAGAAATCACCATTGAAGAAGAAGGCGTAAAGATCACGATCAAGCAAAAGAAAGACCCTGCCCAGCATATTGTTGCCAACGCAGGAAGTTTTGCACCGCAGGCACCGGCCCCAGCCCCGGCAGCGCCCGCCCCGGCACCGGTGGCAGAACCTGCAGCAGCCCCGGCCCCCAAAGCAGATAATCTTGTTACCATTAAAAGCCCGATGATCGGTACTT
>DDEU01000067.1 GCA_002336815.1 Chitinophagaceae bacterium UBA1946
GCCTTTAAAAATGCTGTTCACTATTTTGTTTTTGATATTACCATTGCCAAGGTTCATGATGCTTCTTTTAAGACTGGATAGCTTCCATATTTTCCAGGCCATATTTTCTGCAAATGCATGCTGGCCTTCCTGCACGGAAGCCTTCCTGTTATCCAGCAGCAGTTCATGCAGGTTTATTTTTACAGAACAAACCTGCGTACAGGCACCGCAAAGAGAGGAGGCATAACTTAAATGTTTGAAATCTTCCTGGCCTTTCAGGTTGGGCGTGATCACACTTCCAATGGGGCCGCTGTAGGTAGTGCCGTAGGTATGCCCGCCGATATTTTTATAAACCGGGCAAACATTCAGGCAGGCGCCGCAGCGAATGCAGTACAAGCTTTCCCGTTGCACAGGGTTTTGCAGGATGCTGGTGCGTCCATTATCAAGCAGGATCACATACATTTCTTCAGGACCGTCTGTTTCATTTGGTTGCCGTGGGCCGGATATGATGCTGTTATACACCGTTATTTTTTGACCGGTACCATAGGTTGACAAAAGTGGCCAGAATAACCCGAGATCTTTAAGAGAGGGAATTACTTTTTCGATACCCACTACCACGATGTGGACCTTTGGAAAGGCACAACTCAATCTTGCATTGCCCTCATTCTCCGTTACAGCAACGGAACCCGTATCGCTGATGATAAAGTTGGCACCGGTAACACCCACTTCCGCAGCCGTATATTTCTTTCTGAGAATGTCCCTGGCAACAAGCGTGAGTTGTTGTGGTGAGAGGTTAGGGGCCGTTCCCAATTTAGCTGAAAATAATTTGGCCACATCTTCCTTGCTCTTGTGCATGGCAGGTGTTACAATGTGATAAGGCGGTTCACCATCCAGTTGCTGTATGTATTCGCCAAGGTCAGTTTCAATACTTTCTATGCCGTTCTTCTCCAGTTCCGCATTCAGGTGGATCTCTTCAGTTACCATGCTTTTGCTCTTCACCAGCGTCTTACAGTGAACGGTTTTGCATACCTGCAAAATTTCATCAATCGCCTGCGCTGCATTTTCTGCCCATATCACTTTGCCACCACGTTTGGTAAAGTTCATTTCAAAATCCAGCAGTTGCTGGTCAAGCGTTTCAATCGCACGCCACTTTATATTTTTTGCTCTTTCTCTTGCAAGTTCCAAACTAGCAAACTGTTCTTTCCCCTCCGGTACTTTCGAATTGTACTGGTTGATATTAAAATTGATCTTCCGGCGATGGTCAAGATCGGCAGCTTTAATGGTGCTTTTGGCAATGAATGCCTGTGATGTTTCTGACATGTGATTATTTTGATACCAACTGTTGTGCAAAAAGCGGCTGCATTGGCGACGCTCCGTTCAACAGCAGTAATTACTATCAGCTGTTCAACACAAAAATACTACTTGAAACGGGCACAGCATGTAAATACTTATTTCAAAACTGCCGGCTTTATCGGTCATTCAATTATCGCCAATACCGATATTTTTTTTGAGAACGCCTGGTATACTGCTTCGAGAATATTTGTCCGCACATTCATCTTCAGCAGTTTGTTATTTGTACCATCAGGCGTTAGCCTGTTGCTCAAAAAGATATATACGAGGTTGCTGGCAGGATCAGCCCATACGAAAGTGCCTGTAAAACCAGTATGACCAAAGCTTGCAGGAGAAGCTGATCTTGCCGGGTAGGGTTCCGCTCTTCTATAGTTGTCCTTTTCCGGTTTGTCAAAACCTAAGCCGCGGCGGCTGCCATTGCTGTGGTAGGCGGTAAATAACTGGATGGTTTCTTTTTGTAAATATCTTTTACCGTTGAATGTTCCTCCATTCAGCAACAGTTGCATGATAACGGCCATATCGTATGCATCACTGAACAAACCGGCATGGCCCGCCACACCACCAAACATGGCTGCGCCGGGATCATGCACATCGCCCCGTATCAGTTGTTTTCTAAAAACAGGTTCCTGCTCAGATGGGGCAATACGGCCCAGGGGCAGGCGCTGTCTTGGTTTAAAGCAGGCAGTGGTTAAACCCAGCGGCCGGTAAAAATATTTGTTTACATATTGATCCAGCGTTGTTCCGGTAATAGATTCCACCAGCTTCGCCAAAAAAATAAAATCATTGTCGCTGTAAACATATTTGCCGGTAATTCCCAACGGACTTTGCAGGATCCTTTGATACATCGTATCATTCCAATCCTTTCTTAAAAATAAATTTTCTGCCACATGGATATTGAAAGAATCTTTTTTTACGGAAGCATACAAGCTGGGGTATGGGATACCGGTAGTGTCAATCGTTTCTTTATAAAAAGGGATAAAAGGAACAAGTCCTGCCTGGTGCAGCAGTATGTCCTCTATGTTCAATCCTGCCTTGTCACTTCCCTTTACGGATGGCAGGTAGTCGCCCAGCTTTTTCAGCAGGCTTATCTTTCCCTGCTCATAAAGTTTCATGATGGCAAGCGTAGTAGCGCAGATCTTGGTGACAGATGCCATGTCGTATACAGCTTCTGTATTAACGACTTCAGCAGAGTCATAGTTAAACTTACCAAACGCTTTGTGATAAGCAATGTTGCCATTTTTTGCTACCAGTATCACACAGCCCGGCGTTGCTTTCTGTGCGATGGCATTTTCTGCTATTGAGTCAACTGCATAGAAGGGATTATTTTGCCGGGCAAAAAAAAACCAGTGCTGATGCCGCTGCCATACTTATACTGTTCGCAGATGGTAACCGGCAATAAACCTTTAGCCGCAAACTTATCTTGTAAAAGGTCTGCGGCAGCCTGCTGGATGATGGCGTCATCTTCATAACAGGCAATGATATTTTTTGCACTGCAGAAATTTTTAATGGCGTACGGATTACCAAAGACAAAACTGGTGCTGCTGGTTTGAGCTTGTAATTGTTTTACCAGTTCGATGGCTGCACTGCTGATGCCGAAATTATTGGCCGGGGTACGGCTATAGGCATGTACACCGATGATCACTTTTTTAAACCGGGTCTTAATTCGGTTGACCAGGGCTGCTACCCCATCCCTGTTTTGCTGGTAGTCAAAATAAAAAGCGGTAGCATTATAGTCTGCTTTTATTCTTTTCGCAAAATCATTTTCCTGCGCAATACCAATACCTACAAATGCAATGTCGCTGTCGCCAGAATTTGTTAAAGGGAAAAAAGAACTGTCTTTCTTATTCAATATTGTCAGCGCATTCTCCGCAACCAGCCGCTTCGTTGCTGCGATACCCTGGTTTAATTCTGCCGTGATATTTTCCTGCTTTACCGGCGTAGCTTTTTCGCCGATGTATTGGTATTTGGCCATCAGCACTCTTTTGCAATGATAATTGATGTCGTCTTCGCTCAGTTTTCCACCTGCAATGGCTGCTTTTATTCTTTGAATGCTTTGTTCTACATCTCCCGGGAGGCAAAGCATGTCATTGCCCGCTATCAGCGATTGTACAGATGCCTCTCCATCGGGAAAGAATTTTTTTACACCCTGCATTTCCAGTGCATCCGTGAACGTTAGTCCATTGTACCCTAGTTCCGTTCTCATTAAACCGGTAACATTTTTTTTAGAAATGGAAGTGGCCCGGTTCTTACTGCTGTCGATAGACGGGATGTACAAATGCGCTACCATCACACTGCCGATGCCTGCTTTGAATATCGCACGGAATGGATACAATTCCAGCGAATCCAGTTGTGCGATGGATTTGTTGATCACGGGAAGATCGAGATGGGAATCCACTGCTACATCGCCATGACCGGGAAAATGCTTGGCGCAGGCCATTACCCCATTGTCCTGCATGCCCCGCATGTACTCGATGCCGTAAGCAGCCACTTTGTATTTGTCTTCGCCAAAACTGCGGTCGTTGATCACCGGGTTATTGGGATTGTTGTTTACATCCACCACCGGTGCATAGTTCACATGAATGCCGAGTCGTTTGCATTGCTGGGCTACTAATTTTCCATACTTGTAAATGATCGATTTATCCTGCACAGCTCCCAGCATCATCTGCTTGGGTAATAATTGTACGCTGTCAAATAATCGCATACCCAATCCCCATTCAGCATCAATACAAACCATCATGGGTGTTTGCGCCTTGCTTTGCAGGTCGTTCAGGATGCCCGCCAGTTTTACCGGGTTTCCCTGGAAAAGACATACAGCGCCCACATTGTATTTTTTTACCTGCGCTGCTACCAGTGAATCATAATATACCGGCGTTTTAGTTTTAAAATCATAAGCAGATAGACGCACCACCATCAATTGTGCAATGCGTTGTTCCGGTGTAAGGCTGTTCAAAACACTGTCTGCCCAATATTCAGCCCGGGATATATTGTTTTGACCAATGCTGTTTGAAACAGTACCGATCATGAGTGCAAAAAGGAAAATAATTCTCATTATTGAATGGTTGATTCTACAAATTAAGGCTATTTGGATTTAAAACATTTCGTACCAGTTGAGGCCGGTATATTTTAACGATTTAAAGGAGCTGGATGGAAAAACTAACAATGAAATGAGGTTATACCAAAACCATTGAAGTGATTTGGGCTGTTCGGTCTGTAACAAATAGGAAGCAACCAGGTCTGTAAACATTTTTCAAATCAAATGCGACAGATCTGGTTGCTGTTGATATCGGCTCGTTGCAGAAGTGTTTTTATTGTATGATCAGTTGGAACAGATCCCGGTACGATCCGGTGTTCACTACCTCCATTTGATAGGCGCCTTTGGACAGGGTTTTGTCAAAAGAGATGGTTTCCGCGGCGTTACCACCGGCATGCTGTACCTGTTTAGAAAACAGCAGTTGGCCTGCTGCGTTGTAAAGATGCAGATTGTATGAACCAGCCGGCATGTTACTGAAACTGATAGTCACCAGGTGATCAGTTACCGGGTTTGGATAAAAACTGATGGCAGGTTTTTGTTCCCTGAGCGTTACTTTAACAATGCGGCTGTAGTTGAAATGCCCATTGTTATCCTTACTTTTTATCCTGTAAAAATTGTCTCCCAATATAGCATGTTCATCCAGCCAGTTGTAGGTAGTATTGCCGCCTCTTGCATTGCAGGTGCCTTCAACACTAAAGTGAATACCATCTGGAGATCTTTCGATAATATAACTGTTTATATTCAATTCATTTTGAACTGTCCATTCTACCATGATATCCTGCTTGATGGCGAAAGCTTTCACATTCGTAAAGGTAACCGGCACCACGGCAGATGGTTCTACTACTATCCTGAATCTGCCGGCTGCAGCGCTGGCATTGTCTGTGCTAACAGTAAAGGATACCCTGGTAGTATCGTTGGCGTCAAGTACTGTTTTTTGATGGAGGTAGGTATCTTCTAAAAATGCCATACTGCCTTCCGGAAGAGAAAGATCAGTTGCTGCAATTTCCAGTTCGTAATCTTTTCTTTTCATGTTCCACATCGAATAGAAAATGGTATCATTCAACTGCAACAGGTTCCTCCGTTCTATAGAGATCTTATTTCCTTCTCTCAACACAGCAAAATTCTCCTGGAAGTTATTCACCTTCACTGCGTCTTCATTTTCAAAAGCGGTATTGGAACGTTCGCTAAATGTAATAAGATTTCCATCTGCAATGCCTTTGGTGCCATCTGCATCAATTTCATATAAGCTTGCTCTTACTGATGCAACATTACCTGCCGGCCTGAATACATAGGGTTGTGTAAAGACCACGGTGTCCTTGTCTTTTTCTGCCATCGTAATAGTGCCCCCGGGTGAAAGATTCACCATAAACGCAGCGCTGGATGGAATTACACCGGTATTGGTAATATTGGATGAGCCGGTACCAGTTACAATACTCTTATCATAAGTACCGGATAAATTATAACTGAATGTTACAAATGCGCCAACGCCACTGCTGCCTCCCAGGTTGGGATCCCACAGGTAATACGCATTGCCGCCTACACCACCGATCACACCGGTTTTATTGATCGTTTTAAAATTCACCGGGCTTGGGTAGGGATTACCTACTACGGTAAATCCGCCACCTGCATTCGCAACCGTTGGCTGCGTGCCGTACCTGATAGAGCCTGTTGGTCTTAACGTGGTTATATCGGCCACTGTGCCTGTATTTGATAAAGGCAGGTTGATGGCTCTCGAACCTCTTACAAAAAGCATCCATCCCTCCCTGTTAGTTACCATTTCGCCGGTAGTGGCTGGCAGGTAATTCCATGCAGTGCCGCTATACCCGTAAATGGAAGGATTGTTTGGACCCTGGTCAAATCCCTGTGCGGTTGTTCGGGAAGCTCCGCCGGTTATATGTGTGCCGTAGCCAGGTTTGGGATCATTAAACCAGGAGCCACCGGCTCCTTCCTGCCAAGCCTGGTTAATGGTTTGTGCGCCCGTTGTAACCGGTGCAGTCATTAAACGCCACGCCCTTCTTGCGGGGATATATCGCTGTACTACAAATTTGCCCAGGAATGTATTGCCGCTGTTTACCCCATTGTTGGTAATATCTGCGACCCTTGCGGTACCGGCTGCATTGGAAACAAGGATCACATTATCTCCAGAATTGAACAATTTACCATTCACATTTCCAAATGACAATGCACCCGTTATTTTCATGGAATCATTCACCGTATTGGAAACATTTACACCGTTGCTGGCCACCAGGTTTTGAATGCTCCTGTTGGTGAAACTACTGCCCGAAATGGTTTGTGTTGTACTACCAGCCAGCTCTATTGTTCCTGCTGTTGCGTTAATGGTATTGTTGGCTGTGATGGTTCCTGCGATCTGCATGGTCGCATTTGTAATGGTGAGTGATGCACCGGCATTCACTGCTAAATTATTTACTGACCCTGTACCTGCATTCAATATCGGCATATTAGGGGCGCCCAGCGAAATAGAAGCATCCGTAGCAATGGTGGGCACAGCGCCGCACCAGTTGGCAATATTAGACCAGTTGCTGTTGGAAGCACCGATCCATTGCCCGGGCGCACCGATCACATAACCGGTAGCCGTGCGGCAGGTTGGGTTATTGGAACAGGCGGCGTAAAAAGTATAGGAACCGGTAGCAGTATTGCTGGCAATACCTGAACCCGGCACGCCTACAGGGTTAAATGGCGATGCAGATGAAATGGAACTTCCACCGGAAGCAACAGTATACCACTGCAACGTTCCACCGGTAACCGTTGTGATGGCTCCACCCACCGGGCCCGTGATATTCCAGGTGAAATTATCGGTAACCGTTCCGCTGTTGGGAGAATAGGTAGTGGTAATCAACGTGTAAGTGATGCCGGCTGTAAGCGTGGCAGACATTAACGGTTCAAATAAAGTTGGGCCGGAATCGTCATCACCAACGATCCAGGTGCCCCCTCCCGGGCAAACGCCCGGAATGAACGGTCCTGTAACAATATAGCCCATACCGTCATAAGCCGTAGTGTTGGGCATAACGAAAGTGTAGGTACCGGTTACGGTTACCTGGAAATTTTGTGTCACATAATTCCTGATAACAGCAGGATCAAAATTACAGGTAGGGGAGTTGGCAATATATATGATCGGCCTTGGAGCCGTAGCATCCGTAGTGGCATTCCAGGAGCCTGTTACGGTAAGCGTAGGATTGCCATAAGAAGCACAGGCCGTAGATGCAGAGATGGTCGCATTGTTGCCGCTGCAAACGGCAGCACCAACAGTTAAAGGCGGAGCGGCATTTACAGTGATGAGCGCAGTGGCCTTGTTTACACAATTGGCAGCAGAAGTGGCCGTAAGCGTATAGTTGGTTGTAGCTGTTGGATTTAATGCTACAGTGGAACCTGCAGGTGTTCCGCTTGCTGTAACACCGGTTGCCGGCGACCAGCTATAGGTTGCAAAATTTGATACCGGCGTTGTTACATTTATCGTAGTGCTGCTGCCGCTGCAAATAGTGGCTGCATTGGTACTAAGCGTTAAAGCCGGCGGCGGGGTAACGGTGGCGGCTACCAGCGTACGGGGTCCTTCACACAAATTGGAAACCACCAGGCTGAACAGGTACAAACTGCTGGTGCTTGTATTGTTGTACCAGTAACCTGATGTAACAGAGAAGGCGCCTCCCAATCCTGTATAAGGAAAGGTGGGACTGGAAATGTATCCCAGGTCATAAATAGTGCCCGTAATAGCAGTGATCAGTAACCGGTATGTACCGGGTGTAGTTACTGCAATATTAAGTGGTATGGTAACAGGCACTGAACCGCCACCTGTGAATTCAGGGGTTACAACGGTTGATACTGCCACACCCGCGGTCGTTTGCAGTTGAATCGTAAATGTGCCTTTCCCGGTAAAGGGTATTTTAGCAGAGAGTATCACAATATTCGGACTGGTGGTGTTGATAACGATACCGTGCGACCCTACAAAATCATCATTTGTATTGGAGCCGGAATAGGCTGGCCCGATGGTAGCCGACGTACTGCCGTCATTGGCACCTACATAATAATTGGTAGTACTGCTGATCTCAGGCGTTACAAAACTTCCACCGGTTCCGATACTGGTTCCACCGGTAGCGGCAGTATACCAACTGATGGAAGATCCTGCAGTGGCTGTTGCCTGCAATGTTACCGTTCCGATGCCACAACGGGTGGCAGGTGTGGTAGTGCTGATGGCATATGACCCTACTGAGAAAGAAACAATATTGGAATAACTGTATCCTGCAGACGTGCAGAATACCCTCAGCCGGTAATATGTTTTTGAGCTGACTGTTCCGGTATTGGCAGATGCCGGGTTGGTGCCGGAAGGAAGATCAACAATATTGCTTCCAAAATTATCATTTGAATACTGCCATTGATAGGCAAGGCCTGCCCCGGATACAGAATAATCCGTTGCACTCAGTGTTGTAGAGCCTGAAGCAGCGCATACAGACGATGCAGCAATGGAAGCTGTACCTGCATAATTGCAGGGAGGTGTTGCCTTTACCACAATATCATCCATGTACGAATCATACCCGGCGTTGGCCGTGAATAAAAATCCAACATATAAAACTGGCTGATTGCCTGCACCTGCCGGTAAAGTGAGTGTTTGCTTTTGCCAGCCGTCTGTTGCACCATACCTCCTGATCAGGCTTCCCACATTCGTCCAGGTACTGCCATTGGTTGACCACATCACCTGCACGCCCTCTGTGGTATAAGAGGTGCTGCTTCCCAATGAAGAAAAATACCATTGAAATTGAACATCTACACTGCTGGTGCCGGTTGTTACGATGGGTGGACTGTAAAAGCGGGTCACATTGCCACTGCCGCTGTAAGAAGGAAACAGCAAACGGTTGGAGCCAGCGGATGCTGCAGGGTTAGGACTGGTACCCGGTGCGGAAACTGCAGAGCCATAACTGAATGCTTTGGTGCCGGAAACAAATTGCTGCGTCCAGCAGGCAGGGATCGTTGTACCTGATTCAAAGCCTTGTGTAACAGGTAATGTTAATGAAGTACATGGTGTTGTAAAAGCGTTGCTGGTAGTTCGGGTGGTGCCGCAGGCAGCATTAGGGCCTTCCAGCCTGATATCATAGGTAGTACCACCAGCAAGTCCGTTCAATGTATATGGACTGGCGGCGGGAGCAGGTGATGCAATGATCCATGCATTGGCACCTGCTACACTGTATTGAAGTATGTAATTGGCAGCGCCGCTTACTGCAGAAAAATTAATAGTAGCAGAAGTGGTGCTGACAGCCGTGCCTGTTAGTGTTGCCGGGGCTGCGGTACAGGTAAGCGTATTGGCAGTAAGTGGTGATGTATTCAGTATATACGGGGCTCCGGCACAGGAGCCGTTAAAGGAAAAAACATAATAGTAATACTGCGTACCAGGCGTTAGACTGCTTTCTGTAAAACTGGTGGCGGTACCATTGGATGCCACGGTGTAGTTATTGCCGGATATAAGGTAAGTTGATCCAATCGTATAGGGGGTCCCGTTGGTTAAGGCGGGCGCCACATTGCTGGTACTCCTCATTACAATATAACCTGATGGTGCCGGGCTGGCAGCGGTAAAGGAACCACTTAAGGATGTTGATGTTACTGCTGTAAGACTTAAGGCCGCTGGTTGATCGGTAGGAGTAGTGCAGGGAACTGCAGCCTGTACAATAAATTTATCCAGGTAACAATTGTATCCAAAGGCCGAATGAAACCTTAGTGCCACATACAGTGTTGCCTGATTCCCGGCACCAGCAGGTAAATAAGCAATCTTGGTACTCCATGCCCCTGAAGTAGAAACAGTTGATACAAATCTTGGAAAAGAGGTGCTGGTATTCCACGTAGTGCCATTCAGCGACCATTCAACTGTGACCCCTTCGGTTGTATTGGTATAAGTAGTATTACCTGATTCAAACCAATCAAATCGCACTTCAACATTGGCTGTGCCGCTGGTGCTTAATGGCGGAGAGATCAGCCTTTCTTCAGAACCACCGCTTCCATTGGTACTGCTGAAAGAATTGTACATCACAAAATCAGCGCCTTCAGATGGAGCGGCCGTTTGATTTGAGGCAGAAGGAACAAAACTGATTTTAGTGCCTGTTTGTACTGCCACGATGGACGTACTCCAGCAAGATGGCATGGTGACAGCATTGAATCCCTGCGTATATGGTATACCGGTAGTTACGCATGAAGTTGTAAAACTTCCACTTCCCACCCATGCGCTTTTTCCGGCGCCGCAATTTCCTCTCACCCAAAAATAGTAGGTCATTCCCGGCGTTAAGCTTGCTAGATTTGCAGTAAGAATTCCTGCACCTGTACTTCCTGTCGCCAGGGTTGTGCTGATTGGGGCCGTATTGCTTAAGCTAACATAATATTCATATCCATTAGCAGGAGCTGGGCTCGCTGCTCCCCACGAAATTGTTGCGGTGGTTGTAAATACTGAGGACGATGTTAATCCGGTAGGCAAGCTGGTCATACAGACTGGGGGCGTCCATTGATACATTTGGCCGGAAACGGGCTTCACTGCAGCACTTAAAGTGCAGTTTGCAGAATTTGCTCCGCCAGTTGTGGTTGTAGCCCAGTTAGCAGCTGTTGACCTGTTGTTGAAATCTGCATTGGTAGCACCTTTCAGGCCTACTTGTGCCAAATCATTCGTGCCGGCAGCGGCTGCTGTAGTTACTGTTACGGTATTATAGTAAACTTCAATAACATTTGTTGTTTCGTATAATTTTACTTGAAAATCTACATCATCAGCAACATTGTAACGTTTTACTCCACTCCATTGGGAAGTGAAAATTCTGTTAGGAGAAGAGCCTGTTGTTGTAGTTACAATACCGGTTGAAATAGTGAATGTAGCACCAGAGCCAGTAGAACTTGCAGTTGCGCTCATCGTAACACTACCTCCAGCAATATTTACTGCTGTTATATAACTGCCGGCAGGTATTCCTGTTCCCGTAATTCCCATACCTGGTCGTAATTTGGTTGCAGTAAAATTTGCTCCCGTGCAGCCGGTTAAATTTGCACTCCCGCTTGTTCTATTGCCTGTTACGGTGAATGTTGTAATCACATTCAGATCAAAATTCAACGCTGCAACCGTATTAAAAGTACCTGCTGTTGAAGAAGATATTATCTGACCGTTGCTGTTTGAAGCGGATACATAAGCAGCACCAGCCCCATTTACAACTGAAGTACCCATTTGTAAAAAGCCATTGGATGAAATAGCAACGGATGTGTAGCTGGTTCCATTGTAATTGAAGGTAAAAGGGATAGCGACCGAAACTCCTGCTTCGTCAAACTCTGCCGTTGTCTGCCTGGTGCCTCCTGAGCCAATGGCTGAATAAGTACTTGGAGATTGAGCAAACGTATATGCAGATACTTGCGCAGCAAGTTCATTGCTGCAAAATAAAAGAGCGAATAAAGATACCGGCCACCTCAATAAAAGGTAAAATTTCTTCATAGTCGTAAAAATAAAATACCTGCACAAGTCCTTCCGGTCCTGGCAAAAATGTTAATCGAGCCTGAATTCAAATGAGGGTGGTTACTTCAAGAGTATGAAATTGGTTGTTTTTTGAGGGGGGGAACTTTGGAAAGTTAAACAAATATTGTGAAAAGAAAGCATGTTTTGAGTGGAATTTTGGAGCGGTACCAGTTTTCGCCGGCCGCAATTCCTTGCTCAAATCATTTACCTTTGACTTTCAATGAAAAATGAAAAATACCAGGTGGTGATCGGGCTGGAAGTGCATGCCCAGCTACTTACCAGGAGCAAATTATTTTGTGGCGACAGTGCCTCTTTTGGTGCAGAACCCAATACTCATATCAGCCCGGTAACACTGGCACATCCGGGTGCTCTGCCAAAAATGAACCGGCAGGCGGTGGAGTATGCCGTTCGTCTCGGCCTGGCATTGGGTTGCGATATAGAGCAACACAACTATTTTGCCCGTAAAAATTATTTCTATCCAGATCTTCCCAAAGGTTACCAGATCAGTCAGCATACCACACCCATTTGTAAAAATGGATACGTGCCGGTAAAAGTGGAAGATGCAGAAAGAAATATTCGCCTTAACAGGATACACATTGAAGAGGATGCCGGCAAAAGTTTGCATGACGTGGATGAGCATTTTACCGCCATCGACCTCAACCGGGCCGGTGTTCCATTGCTGGAGATCGTAAGCGAACCGGATATTCACAGCAGCGATGAAGCGGCCGCCTATTTAACAGTACTGCGGAAACTGGTGCGCTGGCTCGATATCTGCGATGGCAATATGGAAGAGGGGAGTATGCGCTGTGATGCCAACATCTCTGTTCGCTTAAAAGGCGCCACCACACTCGGCACAAGGGTAGAAGTGAAGAACCTTAACAGTATCCGGAATGTAAAACGTGCCATTGAAGTGGAAGTTGCCAGGCTTATTGAGATCACGGAAGCCGGCGGCGTTATTCGCCAGGAAACGAGAAGTTATGATGCGGATAACAATACCACGTTCTCTTTGCGCAGCAAAGAAGAGGCAGATGATTACCGGTATTTTCCTGATCCCGATCTCACGCCTTTTCATCTCTCTGATGAATACCTTGCTGCAATAAAAAACGCTTTGCCTGCGCTTCCGGAGCAACTGGCAAAAAAATACCAGGATGTATTTCACCTTACTTCCTACGATGCTCATTTTATCTGCAGCGATAAATCGTTCGTAAATTATTTTGAAGCTGCGACCGGGCATACAGCCAATGCAAAAGCGGTGGCCAACTGGTTGATGGGGCCGGTAAAGTCGCACCTCAACGATCATGGTATTGAGCTGGAAGCATTCGGACTGCAGCCGGAAAAGATCGCCGAATTGATACAATTGGTAGATGAAGGAAAAGTGAATTTCAGTATTGCTTCCACCAAAATATTCAATGCATTGTTGTTGTCTCCCAAAAAAACAGCACTGGAACTGGCAACAGCACTCAACCTGTTGCAGCAAAGCGACAGCAGCTCTGTGGCAGCCTGGGTAGATGAAGTAATTGCTGCAATGCCGGATAAGGTAAATGAATATAAAAAAGGAAAGAAGGGATTGATCGGTATGTTTGCCGGTGAAGTTAAAAAGATCAGTAAAGGAAAAGCCGATATGCAGGTGGTAAACCGGCTACTGGCAGAAAAACTTGGTTGATCTGTGATCCTGTTCATTCAACCGCTACGTTATATTGCTCAATAAAAAATAGTCAAAAAAAATGAATCGTCTGCTAAAATGTTGCCTTGCCGCACTGGTACTGATCAGTTGTAAAGTAAACGACAACAGTAATAAATTGTCGTTGGAAGGGGAGATCAAAAATCTGCCCGATCAAAAAGTGTACCTCGAGCAATTATATTTTAATGAAAAAGATCCTGAAGTACTGGATACTGCCGTTATCAAAAACGGCAAGTTTACCGTGGACGCATTGGCACCCGAAGAAGGTTTGTTCCGGTTGAGGCTCGAAAAAGATCCCGGCATATTTATATTCATCAATGATAAGAACAAACTCAGCCTGAAGGCGGATGTTAAAGATCTTACGATGAAATCGGTAAATATTAACTCGCCGGCCAATACCGTATTAAAAGGATTTATTCTTACCACTGATGAACAAAGAAACTGGCTAAGCACCAAAGCGGCTGCCATCAGGGCCTTTAATAAAACACCCGAAACAGACAGCGTGTATAAGGAAATGATTAAAGAGCATGAAGAAAAAAGCAATGCTTACCAGCAATACATTCTTAAGTTCATCGATACCAGCAGCAATGCCATCACCACCCTGCTTGCACTGGGTTACACCCGTGGCATAGAGCCGGAAAAACTGGAGAAATCTGTTACGTCGCTTGCGAAACGTTTCCCGGCAAACAGTGCTGTTGCCTCAGTAGTGGCACAATTTAACCAGATGCTTGCCGGATCAAAACAGCAGCAACAAACTTCCATGCCAAAAGTGGGTGATACGGCACCGGACATTACCATGCCTGATACAGAAGGGAAATCATTTTCGCTCAGCAGCTTGAAAGGAAAATTTGTACTGGTAGATTTCTGGGCAAGCTGGTGTGGCCCCTGCCGTGGTGAAAACCCCAACGTGGTGAGTGCTTATAATAAATTCAAGGATAAAAATTTTACCATACTGGGGGTATCGCTTGATAAAGACAAAACTGCCTGGCTGGAAGCAATCAAAAAAGATGGTCTTGCCTGGAAACATATCAGCGACTTAAAACAATGGCAAAGCGAAGCACAAAAATTATATCAGTTTGATGGAATACCCTACAATGTGTTGATCGATCCGCAGGGAAAGATCCTCGCTACAAGTTTGAGGGGAGAAGAGCTGGATGCCAAACTCCAGGAAGTATTGAAATAGGAAAATTGTTTAACTATTGACTGACCTGCGAAGCAAATTTGCAGGTCATTTTTTTTAAGATAAACCCTAACAAGGATCTTAGTGCAGTATCTGCCGGTAGAGTTCTTCATAAGCTTCTACCGCTTTCTGCAGGGAATAAAATTCAGTTGCGCCACTGCGGATGGCAAGCGGATCGAATGTATTTTCTTCGGCTACCTGTTCGATGATCTTTGTAAAAGCAGCATCTGTAAATTCATCCACCACAAAACCGGCCTTATATTTTTCTACGATCTCTTTTACATCACCTACACCACTGTTTGCGATCACCGGTATGCCCATTGCCATGATCTCGCCATGCTTGGTTGGGGATGAAGATAGTTTTGAGTAACATGGTTTGATAAAGAACAATGAGTAATCACTCAACGAGAGTAAAGCCGGCACTTCCTTTCTGTTGCCATGTTGTATGATCAATTTATCCGCGGGCAGTCCGTGTGCTGCTGCCGCCGATACGATCACTTCGTGCAGGTGTGGTGAAATGAACAGGAATTTTGCTTCCGGAATTTTATCAGCCAGTAATTTGCAAAAGCGCAACATCTCCTTCGTCATGTACCAGCCGCCGATGGAGCCGAGATAACTGATCACGAGGTTTGTTGGTTTGATGCCAAGTTGTTTCCTGAACTGTTCCCGCTGCTGGTCGTTGATCAGCGCAGGATCAAACAATTCAAGATCTGCACTGCAGGGAATTACTTTTAAGGGTGTTTCATTGTTGTATTCCGGCAATGCTGCAGTTATTTTTTGAGCGGCATGTGTAAGACAAACCATGCCATCGCAGCGCTGTACTTCTTCTTTTTCCTTACGCTTAAAATACTTGTAAATGATGCTGAACAAGGGATTGTTGATATTCCAGATGCCTCCCTCTACACGGCTGTCCGCATAAAACTCACGAACATCGTGCAGGAATTTTACTCCGTATTTTTTTTTCAGCCATAACCCGATCAGTGCAGGTATCCCCGGCCTGGTATGTACCATATCTACCTGCTGTTGCTGAACGATACGGGCTGCTTTTTTGCGAAGGCGGATGATGTCTTTTAGTGTAGATAGTACCGGCGGACTTTTGGTGTACGGAACAGGATGCCATTCAATGTTGCAGCCACTCAGCATTTCCCTCACAGCGCTTTGCTGCTGTTCAAAACGGCCCGGCTTTTCACAACTCAGCAAATAGAATTGAAATCCTTTTTTGCTCAGGCCCTGCAGGTAAGGAATTACCTGGCTTTGCCCCAAAGGATCCGTCATGCCGTCGTAAGATATAAAAAGGATTTTCTTCATCAGGCATTGTTTTCTTCCAGCCACCAGTGTAATACTACGATCAACCAAAGCCGGTTGTACAGGTAATCTTTACCACCTTCGTACGCTGCTTTTAATTTTTTCACGGCGTCATTGTTCACCACCTGGTGTTTTTCTATTATGGCGGTGGAGCTGTATTTATCAAGCAGGTATTTCAGGTCTGTTTTCAACCATTTCGCAAGTGGTATGGTAAAACCCCACTTGGGTCTTTGAAAAATAGCTTTCGGCACATGATCAAACAATACTTCTTTTAGCAGGTATTTCATATTGCCATCCTTCATCTTCAAATTGGGCGAAAGGTTATAAGCAAATTCTACCAGCCTGTAATCCAGTAAAGGCACCCGGCTCTCTAAACTGTATTGCATACTTGCCCTGTCAACCTTTACCAGCAGGTCATCTTTCAGGTAATGATTAAAATCCCAGAAAGACTGTTTTTCAGCAGCTGTTAACTTTCTTGCTAAAACTGGCAATGTATTGAGACCACTAAAATCAGCTGCTGTATTTATCAGCAATGATGATAATTCCTGTTCCTTAAAATAATATTGCTCCTGCGAAAAGACATGGCTGATGCGGTGATCATCGTTTGCATAATCATACAAGTTGCCGGCACGCTGGTATTTATTGCCCATCAATTTTGAAGCGGCGTATAAAGGTGCTTTTGTAAATGGTGTTAGCGGATTGGCGAGGCGCATGGCCCATTGGTACATGCCATAGCCATGAAACAACTCGTCGCCACCATCGCCACTCAATGCAACGGTTACATGCTTCCTGGCCAGCCTGCTTACCATCATGGTTGGAAAGGCGGATGAATCTGCGAAAGGTTCATCATAGGCAGGTATCAAGGTGTCCACCAGTTCCATCACTTCCTTTTCCTTAACTGCAAACTCGTGGTGATCGGTTTTTAAATGAGCTGCCACCTGCCTGGCAAAACCGGCTTCGTTGTACTTGCCATCATCAATGGCAATGCTGAATGTTTTTATTTTATCGTTACCGCTTACATTGGCTGCAATAGCCGTTACCAGGCTGCTGTCGATTCCGCCGCTTAAAAAGGTGCCGATCGGCACATCGCTGATCAGTTGCTTTGTTACCGAATCATACAATAACTCCTGCAGTGCTTTTTTTGCCGGCGCTTCATCCTTTAAAACGGTATTGGAAATAGCATTTTCTAATTTCCAGAATGGTTCAGGCGATAGTTTGGTGAATGAAGCTGTAGCCAGGTTTAGTTCTGCATAGTGGCCCGCAGGAAATTTATAAGTGTCGTTGTAAATGGTGAGTGGTTCAGGGATAAATCCTGTATGAAGAAAATAAGGGATGGCCTCGTTGTTCACCTTCAACGCCTCGCCGATCATTTTTTTGATCACCTTTATCTCGGAGCCAAATACCAGGCAGCCATCGTTTAAATAATAGAACAGGGGTTTAATGCCAACATGATCCCTGCAAAATGTGATCCTGTTCTCTTTGCTATCATAAATTACAAAAGCGAACATGCCATTCATGCCTGCAAAACAGGCAGGCCCTTTTTGAACAAACAGTTCCAGGATCACTTCTGTATCTGAACTTGTTTTTAGCGAAGCGCCTTTGTCTGCAAGCTGTTCTTTCAGTTCATTGAAATTATATACTTCACCATTGAACACAATGCAATAACGGCCGTTGGCAGACAGCATCGGTTGATTGGCAGCAGTGGACAGGTCTAAAATAGAAAGCCGGCGGTGTGCAAAACCAACCGTGTTGTTTTCTGAGAAATAAAATCCATCAGCATCAGGTCCACGGTGCTGCATTACGACTGCAGCATCTTTTAATTGCTGTTGCGTGAATTGTTTACTGATCGAGATATAGCCTGCGATGCCGCACATTTGCCGGGGGTTTGTAACAAAACGAAAATAGACAATTATTATTTCGCAAAGCTGAGTGCAAGCGCAGGCTGCTGCGCTTCGGTGAGTGCATCGCTGTAAATCGCTTTTAATCCCTGCAGGTGTTTTTGAAGGGTGTAATTTTCCAGCGCCCTTTTTCTGCAGTTGCGGCTGAGAAAGGCCAGTTGCTGGCGGTTATTTCTTAAAGAGTGTAGTTGTATGAGAAAATCATTTTTGTTGCCGGGTTTGTAGTAAGCTGCAGTATCGTCGCATTGTTCTTTGAATGAAGCGATATCGGTAAGCAGGGTAGGCATGCCAAGCGCCATTGCTTCCAGTACACTCAGTGCAAAGCCTTCGTACAGGGATGACATCACAAACAGGTCGTACCGGCCGATCTGTTCCTGTATATTGGTCACCTGCCCCTTTAAAGTAACGTTCAATTGGTGTTCATCAATGGTTTTTTGTAACTCCTGCTGCAGCGGTCCTTTACCATAAATATCAAGATGGATATTTTCTTCTTTCAGTTCTTTAAAAGCTTCCAGTAAAAAACGATGGTCTTTTTGTTCTTTCAGATTCCCCACTGTTACAATGCGGAATGTTTCTGATGCCGGCTTTTCAGAAGCCCCTTTGAATACGCTGGTGTCAACAAAAGTGTATAGATAACAGGCATTGTGCGGCTCCACTTCAATAAAACTAAAGTACTCTTCCAGTGCGCCTTTTGCCACTGCCACAATTTTGCTTTTTCTTATTTTGTAGGTGAGTTTTTCAATCATCTTCATGTGCCAGGGCCTGTATTCAATGGAGGAAGCCACAAATGCATGAATGGTGGTAACAAGCGGAACCTGTTTTGGAACAGCCAGTCTTGCCACTACTGTACTCCAGAATAAATGACTGTGTACAATGCTCACCTGGTTTTCTTTGATGATCCTTCTCAACCTGATAGCAGCCAGGGGAGCCTGCAACGGTGAGCGCATATCAATGCAGAATAACCTGTCGCAATGCAACTCGTCTCCAAACTCGTTTTCGGGTGAAAGTGTAACAACAATATTGTTGAATTCGGGCAGTTGTTTCAATACGGTGATCAGCATTGTTTCTGCACCGCCACGTCCAAGGTTATCAATGATATGCAGGATCGTTTTCTTCATGGTTCCTCTGTTTAAATTTTAGCCGGTGTAAGGTGCAGGTCGATCAATTCCCTGTTACTGCAGAATATTCCTTTTGAAATGGGCTGACCGTTATAAGCAATATCATAGTTGAGTTCAACCAGCAGGTCGTAAATATCTTCCAGCCTGTCGCCCTTTTTTTGGATTGGCTCGGGGTGAATGGCGAGTATAAAACAGGGCCGGTACTTTTTAAATACTTCAATACCGCCACGGAGCGTATCATATTCAGCGCCCTCCACATCGATCTTTATAAAATTGACTTTGCTTAGATTTTTTGTTGCTACAAAATTGTCGATGCTGTTCACATCCACTTCAATTCCTTTTAATTTCCTGTCTTCTTTATACGAAACAAGACTGTTGCTGTTGTCTGCCTCTGTGTCCGAAATAAAAAAAGTGACTTTGCCAACTTCTTTTCCCATCGCCTGGTTTACCGGGCTTATTATGTGACCCAGTTCATTAATGCGGATGGTTTGTTGCAGCACCGGCACCGTGTTGGATGCTGGTTCAAACGCAAATATTTTTCCGTGTTCGCCAGCAGTTTTTGCTGCGATCACTGAAAACAATCCAATGTGTGCACCGATATCCAAAATGGTAGCTCCATCGCCGCAGGATGATTTTAAAAAAGCAAAATTCTCTTCCTCGTAGTTGGACGGGAAATACCGGATGTACTTTGCCGGCAATTTTACTCTTACACCATTCACCGTTTTGTAAAGCCCTTTGCCAAAAGTGATGGTTTCTAAAAGCGAATAGATGGGTTTTGTGTTTATCATTACTAATGGATTTTGGAAGGGTTACTGGAAAATAAAAGCGTTAAATGTTTACGAACAAAGGCAATCGTTATCAGCAATACAATAAAGTATACTACGCACATGGACACTGCGGCACCGTAGGCGCCAAAATATTTTATGAACAGGGTATGTGACAGAATGCTGATGAATACTGATAACAGCGATGCCATTAATATTTTTCTTTTCTCTTTATTGTACAGCATAAAGGCGTACAAAAAATAACTGATGCTCCAGAAGAAATAACCAAAACAGATAAAGAAGTAATAAGACAATCCTTCGTGGTAAGATTGCTTAAGCACCAGGCTGTAAGCAACCGGGGTAGCAATGATCACCATGCCGGTGCCCAGCAGCATTACCCCGCCATAAAAAAGAAAATGCCAGCGTATGGCAGCATAGTCTACTTTTTGCTGAGATAAAAGGCTGTAGATTTTTGGATAGGTATACTGCAGCATAGCAGTGCAGAGCACGATGATGATGGAACCGAAAGTAGCAGCAATGCTGAATACACCTACCTGTGCAAAATCATGTGTAAAGTACTGGATGAAATATCCTGCCGAGGAACCCATGCAAAATACCCCCACCTGCATTACAATGATGGGAACGCTGTAGAGCAGTTCCTCGTAAATATATTTTTTGCTGATGCTGCGGTTGATAAACCCTTGTTCCCTGAAATAGAAAAAAGCATACACTGCCACCATCAGGTAAGAGATAAAAATGCCCATCACCCTTCCCATCCAGCCGAACTCCAGGGCGCTGATAAAGAAAACAGCGAGTGTGATCTCTGCCAGCAAACGGCCGATGTTTACAAAGAGGTATTTCACCGGGTCGTTGCTGTTACGCACCATGTTGATGAGGTGCTCATTTAAAAAGTTGAACAGCGTGATCAACGGGATCAGTACCACAAAGGTTACCGGGAAGGAATACCGTTGCTGTAACTGGTTCCTGAAAAAGTAAAGCAGCACCATAGCCAGCAGGGTAACCACCATGGGCATCAGCAGCGTAGTGCTGAAAAAATTACTGAATTCCTTTTTATCTTTTTTAAAATATTCTGTGTTTACAGATTGCAGGATACCCATCGATACAAAGGGCATTAAAAATAAAATGCCATTGCTGAAAAGGTTGAGCAAACCAAAATCGGCTTCCGTTAAAGCGTGTGCAAAATAGAACAGCAGCAAAAAGGATACGCCTTTGCTGAAGAAGTTGGAAAAAGTGTAGATGGCTACCGCACGGATCTCCGTCCTGGTTCCCAATTTTAATATGCCGGGTATTGTTGCCATTTATTGATAAGGAATATTGGTTATTGCTGGATGCCTGCTGATGCTGGTTTTATAGCGCCTTTTGTTGTAGTATTATCTTTTGATTCCCTTTACCACCGACGCCACACAGTTCTCATACTTTATCTTGCCGCCCCAAACATTTTGCAGACCATGTTTTTTACACCAGCGTGCTACAGTTTTGATGCGTTGCGGATTATCATATTCCGGTGAATACATATCAAACGTGTCCAGTACACACCATTCCCTTAACTGTGCGTATGGCACGTTGGTTGGCAATGTGCCTTCAATATCACAAATGGGAATAAAGCGATTCACAATCTTACCCAGGCCGATCTTCGAAAACAAGAGGCTGCACCTGATCATCCAGTCGATGTTGTTATCAATATGCCGGTACAGTTTTTCGTGCGTCATTTTTTTGGTGAACGGGCGGTACATGTATTTTGCATGCAGCTTCGTCCAGAAACCATTTACACCGTAAAAATCCACTACCAGTTCGCCACCGGGCTTTACCATTTCAATGAGGGCTTTTACCGACCGCTCAAAATCGGGCGTGTGCTGAAGTACTCCCAAGCAAAGCACTTTATCAAACTGCGCTTTTGCAAAAGGCATTTCGTAAATGCTGGCCTGGAATAATTGTAACCTGTCGTTCGGACCATTGTTTTGATAATTGGCCTCTACAGCATTGCTGTAATCAACACTGTAAATATTGGCAGCAGTATAATCGAGCAGTATCTGGGTAAAACGGCCGGCGCCGGAACCCACTTCTAAAATATTTTTGCCGGAAAGATCTTCTTTGTCCCAATTGGTCTCTGCAAAAAAGCGGGTTTTGCTGATGTGAAGTTTACTGGCTTTGTCAACCTGGGTACCGGCGAATTTATTCCACTGGTAGCCGAAGTTGGCCGTGTAATTATTGTCGCCTGCAATGCGGTATGCACCATTCTTTTTAGGGAAAATGAGGGCACAATTTTCCATAAGCCCTTCAGCAGCCAGCGATAGCAGGTTCTTGTTAAAAGGATTGACTAATTGGATGTTCATCGTGTTTACGGTATTGGATAACGACTAAGTTCTACTTAGTAATTCTCCTGAGATATTCACCGTAACCACTTTTTTTAAGTTTTTCAGCTTCGTTGAGCAATTGCTCTTTTGTAATAAAGCCCATGCGCCAGGCAATTTCTTCCGGGCAGCCAATTTTAAGGCCCTGCCGGTGTTCAATTACCCTCACATATTCGCTTGCGTCGCTTAAACTCTCAAAGGTTCCGGTGTCTAACCAGGCGAATCCTCTGTTTAAAACGCCCACTTTGAGCTTTTTATTTTGCAGGTAGGTCTTATTAACGTCAGTTATTTCATATTCACCCCTGGGACTGGGTGCAATATTTTTAGCAATGCTAACCACTTCGTTATCATAAAAATAGAGTCCCGGTACGGCATAATTGCTTTTTGGCTGTGCTGGTTTTTCTTCAATGCTCACTGCATTAAAGTCGTTGTCAAACTCCACCACGCCATATCTTTCCGGGTCGCTTACCGGGTAGGCAAAAATAACGGCACCATCCGGATCTGCGGAACCCTGCAACAATTTACTAAAGCCGGTGCCGTAAAAAATATTATCACCCAGTACCAGCGCAACACTGTCGGTACCGATGAATTGTTCGCCGATCACAAATGCCTGTGCAAGCCCGTTCGGCACTTCCTGTTTTGCATATTCGATCCTGCAGCCCCATTGCGAGCCATCTCCCAGCAATCGCATAAACTGGCTCTGGTCATCCGGGGTGGTAATGATGAGTATTTCATGAATGCCCGCCAGCATCAATGTGCTGAGCGGATAATAGATCATGGGTTTATCGTAAATCGGCATTAACTGCTTGCTGATGCCCATGGTGATGGGGTATAAACGTGTGCCGCTGCCGCCTGCTAGTATTATTCCTTTCATGGTGGTTTAGAAAGTTTAGATGGTTTAGGTAGTTTAGTTAGGGCTTTTAATTTTTATATCCTGCGATTTTCGCAGGTTTGCAATCAGAAAAGTTTGCTTTTCAATTAAGTCTCTTCCTTCCTTGTATTGTTCTTCTGATAAAAAATTTAAATCATTTGAAATAATAAGATCATTCAACAATTCAACGGTGCTGCTGTAAGCAACGGTGCTGAAATGAGACTGGTCCTTATTGGTTTTCCGGGAAGTGCCTTCCGCTATATTGGACGCGATAGAAACCGCAGCTCTTCTCATTTGTGACGTTATTCCAAATTTTTCTTCAGATGGAAAGTTCTTTGTGTTTCGGTAGGTCCATACAGCCAACTGTCTTGCATGTTGCCAGCATTCTAACTTTTCAAAAGAATAAACCCTCATTATTAAGTTTTATTATTTTAAAAATAGCTACAAGTCAAAGTTCATTATTCTCAAATCTCAACCGTCTAAACTATCTCAACTCTCTAAACTTTCTTATCGTTTCTCATACTGCCCTTCATAATAACGCTGGTAATTGCCGGAAGTTACCTGCTGCAGCCACTCAGTATTAGCCAGGTACCAGTCAATGGTTTTTGAAATGCCTTCTTCAAATTGAAGAGATGGCAACCAGCCTAATTCATCTTTTAGTTTCGTGGCATCGATGGCATAGCGCAGATCATGACCAGCCCTGTCTTTTACATAGGTGATCAGCTTTTCAGATTCACCGGCTGCTCTTCCGAGTTTTTGATCCATCTGCCTGCACAGTTCTTTCACCAGGGCAATATTGGTCCATTCGTTATGGCCGCCGATATTATAGGTTTCGCCCACTTTACCGGTATGAAAGATCACGTCGATCGCCCTCACATGATCTTCTACATACAACCAGTCACGCACATTTTCGCCCTTGCCGTAAATCGGCAATGGTTTGTTATTGATGATATTGTGTATGCAAAGCGGGATCAGCTTTTCAGGAAAATGAAAAGGCCCGTAATTATTGCTGCAGTTGGAGATCTTAACAGGTAAATGATACGTATGATAAAATGCCCTCACCATATGATCGCTGGAGGCTTTGGAAGCGGAATACGGACTGCGTGGATCATAAGCCGTTTCTTCTGTAAAAAAACCGGTTTCTCCCAAAGAACCATACACTTCATCCGTACTGATATGGTAAAATATTTTGTCTTCGTAATTGCCATTCCAGTGCTGTTTGGCGGTATGCAGCAGGGTAGCTGTGCCAACAACGTTAGTGGTAACAAATGCCAGCGGATCAGTGATACTCCTGTCCACATGGCTTTCAGCCGCACAGTGCAATACAGCAGTAAACTGGTGCGTATCAAAAAGTTCCTTTAATAAGGCCGCATCTGTAATATCACCTTTTACAAAACTATAGTTGGGCTGGTCCTCTATATCCTTCAGGTTTTCGAGGTTGCCGGCATACGTAAGTTTATCAATGTTTACGATCTTATACCCGGGGTATTTCGTTACAAATAACCTTGTTAAGTGAGAGCCGATAAACCCGGCTCCGCCGGTGATCAAAATGGTATGCATAGCTGCCTGTTATTTGAGTGGTCGCAAAAATAGAAATAATCCTTCAGTTAAGCTAAAGGGTATTTTGCTGCCCGTATGTTGTTTTAAGCAACTTTTAAAATAGTGGGCTAAAAATTTGGACAACAAACCCTATTAATCGTATATTTGCGATATAGGATTTACGGGCATTGAAAAATGTCTTTTTTAATGAACTAAATCATCGCATAAATACGATAAAATGGCCATCCATAAAAAAGATTCATTCACACAAAAGGAACAGGAGTTGGCAGAATTTGCCAAAGCGCTGGCGCATCCCGCCCGTATCGCCATACTAAAAGTGCTGGCGCAGCACAATGAATGTATTTGCGGGGAGATAGTGGAAGTATTGCCGCTGGCGCAATCTACCGTATCGCAGCATTTAAAGGAATTGAAAAATGCAGGTTTGATCAATGGAACGGTAGACGGGCCAAGGAGTTGCTACTGCATCAATTGGAAAGCATTTGAAAAATTCAATACGGAGTTTAGTTTTTTATTCAATCACCTGAAACTGAAAAACGAAAGATCCTGTTGCTAACAATCAATTTATAACTATAAATGTGTCATCATGAACAACGATTCACAAATGAAAGCGCTCGTAAGAGAAAAATATGCTGCCATTGCAGAACAAAGTCAAACTCAAAATGCTACCTCCTGCTGCGGGGCAACCTCATCCTGCTGTGGTGACGAAGTGTATAATATCATGGCGGATGATTACACCAAACTCGAAGGGTATAACCCTGATGCAGATCTTGGCCTGGGCTGCGGCCTGCCAACAGAATTTGCCAATATAAAAGAAGGGGATACGGTGATCGACCTCGGTAGCGGCGCAGGTAATGATGCGTTCATTGCCAGGCGTTTTACCGGCGAAAAAGGAAAAGTGATCGGTATTGATTTTACGGAACAAATGATCGCAAAAGCCAGGGCCAATGCAGAAAAGCTTGGGTTGAACAATGTGGAGTTCAGGCTAGGCGATATAGACGATATGCCTGTTACCAGCAATTATGCCAATGTGATCGTCAGCAATTGCGTGCTGAACCTGGTGCCAAACAAACACAAAGTGATCAGTGAAATATTCAGGGTATTAAAACCTGGAGGGCATTTTTCTATTTCAGATATTGTACTGGAAGGAGCCCTGCCTGCCAAGTGGAAAGAGGTGGCCGAATTGTATGCCGGCTGCGTAAGTGGCGCTATTCAAAAGCAGGTGTACCTCGAAATTATTGAAGCCACGGGTTTTAAAAACATCACGCTGCAAAAAGACAAAGCCATCGTTATTCCTGATGAGATTTTGGCGAACTATTTAACCCCGGCTGAGATCGATGAATACAAAAAGGGCAACACAAAGATCACCAGCATTACAGTGTATGCAGAAAAACCAGCCAAGGACGAAAGGAATTGCTGTGAGCCTGGCAGTGGTTGTTGCTAAAAAATGAAGAAGATAATGTATCAACCCCGATTGGCTGTTATGTTGAGCTTGTCGAAACATAACAGCCAACCGGGAATAGATCTGAAAGTAGTTCTTTAATTCTGCCAATATCACAGCTTTTTTTTAATAGAAATTTTTACTTATCAATTTTTTAATTGAAAAGCCATGCAAAAGATATTACCTCAAACATCATTAAAACTTGCCAGTACTGCAGCGCAGAGAAATACTGCGAAAGCGTTATTGGAGCAGCATAAACTGCCCACTTCAGATATCGATGATGATAAGTTGCTTTACCTGTTAATGGATGGGGAGCATCTTATTGGCACTGCCGGACTGGAAATATTTGGCAACCATTCACTATTAAGAAGTGTGAGCGTGGTAACAGCGCAGCAGGGTAAGGGCTATGGAAAGTTTATCAGTGATGCAATAGAAAAATATGCAAAGGAAATTGGTATTGAATGCATGTACCTGCTCACTACAACGGCAAAAGATTTCTTTGAGAGACAGGGCTATTGCGTAATTGATAGAAACACTGTACCTGAAGCAGTAAAGCAAACCGCTGAGTTTTCATCCTTGTGTCCAGTTACTGCTGTAGTGATGATGAAAAGGATCTAATTAGACTATAACCAGTAAATATGTCATCAAACAACTGTGCCCCTGCACATGAAAGAAAGCGGCTGAGCTTTTTAGACAGGTACTTAACACTATGGATTTTTTTAGCAATGGTCATAGGCGTTGGTATTGGTTATTTTTTCCCTTCTTCTGCTTCTTTTATCAATTCTTTTTCCGCCGGCACTACCAATGTTCCCCTGGCAATTGGATTGATACTGATGATGTATCCACCTTTCACTAAAGTGAAATACGACAGGCTGAAAGAAGTGTTTAAGAATACAAAAGTATTGGGCGCATCTTTATTCCTTAACTGGATAGTTGGTCCCATATTAATGTTCATACTCGCCATCGTTTTTCTGCATCACTATCCTGGGTATATGGCAGGCCTCATTCTCATTGGGCTTGCCCGCTGTATCGCCATGGTAATTGTGTGGAACGAACTGGCCGAAGGCAGTCGTGAATATGCCGCAGGGTTGGTAGCTTTAAACAGTATCTTCCAGGTATTGCTGTACAGCATTTATGCTTACGTGTTTGTAACCATGCTTCCTCCTTTGTTTGGAATTACAGGCGCTGTGGTTGATATTACGATCGGCCAGATCGCAAAAAGTGTAGCCATCTATCTTGGTATTCCTTTCGCTGCAGGCTTCTTTACCAGGTTATTTTTATTAAAATGGAAAGGCGAACTGTGGTATGATCAAAAATTCGTTCCGGTCGTTTCTCCTATTACATTGATCGCTTTGCTTTTTACTATTGTGGTCATGTTTAGTTTAAAGGGTGAATTGATCGTTCAGATACCAATGGATGTGATACGAATCGCCATTCCGTTGGTCATCTATTTTGCCATCATGTTTATTGCCAGTTTTTTTATTGGCAAAAAATTAGGTGCTGATTACTCAACCAATGCCGCTATTGCATTTACTGCAGCCGGCAATAATTTTGAGCTTGCCATTGCGGTGGCGATTGGGGTATTCGGCATTAACAGCGGACAGGCTTTTGCAGGTGTTATTGGCCCATTGGTAGAAGTGCCGGCCCTTATCGCATTGGTGAATGTAGCTTCCTGGCTTCGTAAAAAATATTATCAACCAACAGTCAATCATTAAATGAAAAAGAAATTGCTTTTTGTTTGTATCGAAAACAGCAACCGGTCGCAAATGAGCCAGGCCTTTGCAAAAATACTTGGCGGAGAAGATGTGGAAGCCTATAGCGCCGGCAGTAAACCCAGCGGTATCGTAAACCCCAAAGCGATCGCTGCCATGAAGGAGCTCGGCTACGACCTTAGTGCACACGATAGTAAAAGCCTGGATGAAGTAAAAGAGTTCGCACCCTTTGATGCCGTAGTAACGATGGGTTGCGGCGATGCCTGTCCATGGATGCCGGCTAAGCGGTTCGTCGATTGGCAGATACCTGACCCTAAACACATGGAGCCGGCACAATTCAATGAAGTAAGAGATTTGATAAAAGAAAAAGTGCAGGCACTGCTCAGTGAATTATAAAAAGAAAGCCGCAGGTAATTCCTGCGGCTTTCAACTTCTATTAGAACAATATTATTTTCTGTCACTTAACTTAGACAGCAAACGCAGTATCTCCAGGTAGAGCCATACAATGGTTACCATCAAACCAAACGCACAATACCATTCCATATACTTGGGTGCACCTGCAGCCGTTCCCTGTTCGATCATATCGAAATCCAGTATCAAATTCAACGCCGCTACGGCCACTATCACCAGTGAAATGCCAATTCCCATCAAAGACCCTTCATGTAAAAAGGCCATTTGTACGCCAAAGAAACCCAGCACCATGGCAATCAGGTAAAAAACAGCGATACCTGCGGTGGCCATGATAATGGCAGACTTGAATTTTTCTGTCGCTTTTATGATCTTAAAACTGTATAAAAAGTACATGGCGATCGCTGTTCCAAAAGTTAATCCCACCGCATTCATCACAATGCCGGGCGCTTTGGCAGCAAATGCCTCGTTGTAGTAGGCAGAAATGGCACCTAAAAATAATCCTTCAAACAGGCCGTAGGCTGGTGCCAGGTAAGGAGCCCATTCTTTTTTAAACATAATAACGATGGCCACTACCAGGCCACCAATAACACCGGTAAGCAGCAGTGGCGTAACATTGCCTCCTTCAGCAAACTCTTTCCAGGAATAAAATGCGCTGCCCATCAGCATTAAAAGCATAAACCCAAATTTGTTCAATGTGCCTCTGAGGCTCATGCTGTCGGCCATATTGGTGGACATTGAATGTTGAAAAACCTTCTCAGATAAAGTGGGGTTACCCGATTTAAATAACGACATAGTAAAATGTTTTTTGTAAAAGTATATGTTTTCGCTTGCTCTCCGTTACCATGACCAAAATCATAACAAATATCCAACAAGCTTGCAGCACAAAGTTTCAATGTAACAACATTCAAAATTAAAATCCCCGTAACTTGCAGGTGCCAAAATGAAAAAGATATGAATACAACAGACCAGGTACTACAGGATGTGGTTATCAAATTTGCAGGCGACAGCGGCGATGGTATGCAGCTAACAGGGAGCCAGTTTACCAACAACACGGCACTGATGGGGATCGACCTCGCTACCTTCCCGGATTTCCCGGCCGAGATCAGGGCCCCGCAGGGTACATTGCCCGGCGTAAGCGGATACCAGTTGCGTTTCAGCAGCGACCAGGTATACACTCCCGGTGATGCCTGCGATGTGCTGGTGGCCATGAATGCAGCCGCATTAAAAGTGAACCTGAAGGCATTGAAGGCCGGCGGTATCATCATTGCCAATACAGATGGTTTTGATTCCAAGAACCTCCGCCTCGCCAATTATCCGGAAGGCGTTAATCCACTTGAAGACAATAGCCTTGAAGGATACCAGCTCATCAAGATGGATGTGACCAAGATGACGAGGGAAGCCCTTAAGGATATTACCATGGGCATGAAGGAAAAAGACAGGGCGAAAAACATGTTCGTACTGGGTTTTCTTTACTGGATGTACAACAGGGAAATGGAAAATACCATCGAATTCCTGAATGATAAATTTGGCAAAAAGCCCGAGATATTCGAAAGTAATGTGAAGGCATTGCAGGCCGGTTATAATTTTGGTGATACCACCGAAACCTTCCGCAGCCGCTATACAGTAGCCAAGGCAAAAATGATCCCGGGCAATTACCGCTCTGTTATGGGCAACCAGGCATTGAGTTATGGATTGATCGCTGCTTCGCAAAAAAGCGGTCTGCCCTTATTCCTGGGCAGCTATCCCATTACACCGGCCAGCGATATCCTGCACGACCTGAGTAAGTATAAAAATTTCGGTATCAAAACCTTCCAGGCCGAGGATGAAATAGCAGCGATCGCTTCATCCATTGGAGCAAGCTACGGCGGTTCTCTCGCTGTTACCACTACCAGCGGTCCTGGTATGGCTCTAAAGGCAGAAGCAATGGGCCTGGCAGTAATGCTTGAGATCCCTTTGGTGATCGTGGATATTCAGCGGGGCGGTCCAAGTACCGGTCTTCCAACCAAAACAGAACAGAGTGATTTGTTACAGGCTTATTACGGCCGCAACGGCGAATGCCCGATGCCGGTGATTTCTGCCTCCACACCAAGCGATTGTTTCAGCGCTGCGTACGAAGCGGTAAGAATTAGTGTAGAACACATGACGCCGGTAATATTATTAAGTGATGGTTATATCGCCAATGGGGCCGAACCATGGAAATACCCGGTGAGTGCAGATCTGCCGGAAATTAAAACTTCCTTTGCTTCCGCCAATCATGCTGCTGACCTTGATACCAATGGCAAGTTTCAGCCTTATAAAAGAGATGATAAATTAGTACGTCCATGGGCGATCCCCGGCACAAAGGGACTCGAACACCGGGTAGGAGGATTAGAGAAACAGGATGTTACTGGTAATATCAGTTACGACAGTGAGAACCACCAGCACATGGTAAAAACCAGGCAGGCCAAGGTTGATAAGATCGCAGACTATATCCCTGAACAAAAATTAGACAGCGGACCCGAAAAAGGAAAAGTGCTGGTAATAGGATGGGGCAGTACTTACGGCGCCATTAAAAGTGCCGTAAAAGACCTGCAGGCTGAGGGCCACGAGGTTTCCCATGCACACCTGCGCTATGTAAGGCCTTTCCCTAAAAACCTGGGTGATATGCTGAAGAATTTTGACCATGTATTGATCCCGGAGATCAATAATGGACAATTGATCAAGATTATCCGGGATGTGTATTTTGTAGACGCCAAACCGTACAATAAAATAATGGGAGTAGCCATCACAAAGGGTGAATTGATAGACGAAATAAAAAAGATGCTCTAACAGGCGTGCAATATTTTAGAGAGCCGGGTTGTAAAACCCGGCTCTTGTCGTTTTGGCAGACACCAGGAATGGCGTGCAGTTTGCCGGATCCGGTAGTAAATAAATACTTACAACTATGACATTTGGAATGATTGGGATATCCCTTATTTTTATGGTGATTGGTATGCTGGTGCAGTTCAGGCTAAAAAGCAAATTCAAGGAATATGGAGAAGTACCCACTTCTTCCGGCCTGAGTGGCCGGGAAGTAGCAGAGAAAATGCTGAAACAGAATGGCATTTATGATGTGCAGGTAGTGTCAGTACCGGGCTACTTAAGTGATCACTATGATCCCACAAAAAAAACGGTGAACCTGAGTCCCGAAGTGTACGAGGGCAGAAATGTGGCTGCCGCTGCAGTGGCGGCCCATGAATGTGGCCACGCGGTGCAGCATGCTACAGCTTATTCGATGCTGATGCTGCGAAGCAGGCTTGTACCCATTACACAGATAAGCACCACGCTTTCGCAGTGGGTCATCATCGCAGGCCTCGGTATCCTGGGATTTGGAAATGGTAATCAAACCATATTGCTGATCGGCATTGTGTTATTTGCCGTATCTACCTTGTTTGCCCTGGTTACCCTGCCGGTTGAGTTTGACGCTTCTGCCCGGGCGTTGAAATGGCTGGATACTGCCAATATTACCAAGCCGCAGGAACATGACAAAGCGAAGGATGCGTTAAAGTGGGCGGCATTAACCTATGTAGTGGCGGCATTGGCATCCATTGCCATGCTGGTGCAGTACATTTTAATTTACCAGTCAAGAAGCAGGGACTAAACAACTTTCATATACTAAAAAGCCCCGCTGTTCAGGCGGGGCTTTTTTATAATTTTATCTCCTCATCATTGTCGTCAAAAAACTTGAATTCAGTTAAGTGATAAGCCGAGTTGGCAACCACTTTTATCTTCTGTTTGTATTTCCATATCCAGCGCCTGCGTTTTGATATAAAGCCACTGGTGAGGTAAGTATATAAGATCGGGTGCACCATGATCGTAAGACCTGTGTGCTTTTGCATGATCAAATAACTGAGGTTCTTTTCTATTTCGTCTTCCAGGATAAGGGTAGAAGAAATTTTACCGGTACCATTACAGCTCGGGCAGATCTCAGATGTATTGATGTTCATCTCGGGCTTCATGCGCTGCCTGGTGATCTGCATCAAACCAAATTTACTAATGGGTAACACAGCATGTTTGGCCCTGTCGGTCCGCATGAACTGTTCCATTGCATCTACCAGTCTTTTCTTGTTGTCCGGCAGTTTCATGTCGATGAAATCAACCACGATAATACCGCCGAGATCTCTCAGCCTTAATTGCCTTGCCACTTCTTCTACGGCTTCCAGGTTGGTTTCGAGGGCATTTTGTTCCTGGTTATTGCTCACACTTTTATAGCCACTGTTCACATCTATCACGTGCAGTGCTTCTGTATGCTCAATGATGAGGTAAGCTCCGCTTGGAAGGTTTACCGTTTTACCAAAAGAGGCCTTCACCTGTTTGGTAACACCAAAACTGTCAAATATGGGTGAGCCATTGTTATAGAAAGTAACAATATCTACTTTTTCGGGAGCGATTCGCTGAATATAAGCTCTTGTATCAGAAAAGATATTGCGATCGTTTACCACAATGCGGTTAAAATCCTCATTGAGCAGGTCCCGCAGCATGCTGGTTGTTTTACCCTGTTCGCTCAGGATCTTCGCCGGGGGCGTTGCTTCCTTAAGATTTTTTTGAATGGATTTCCAGGTTTGCACAAGTGTTGCAAGGTCATCCTGCAGTTCGGCCGTTTGCTTGCCTTCGGCTGCAGTACGAACAATCACGCCAAAATTTTTAGGTTTCAATGCCTCAATAATCTTCTGCAGTCTTTTTCTTTCGTCGCTGGAATGTATTTTACGGGAAACCGCTACGATGTCATTAAAGGGAGTGATCACCACGAATCTTCCGGGGAGCGATATTTCGCAACTCAGCCTCGGACCTTTGGCTGCAATGGGTTCTTTTAATATCTGAACCAGTACATTGGGCCTGCCGTTGAGTACTTCGGCTATTTTACCGGTTTTTACGATCTCGGGTTCTACATTGAATTTACCAAAGTCAAATCCATCTTCCGTTTTATCGTTGATGGCAATATTGGTGAATTTGAGGAGCGACCTGATATAGGGACTCAGATCTGTATAGTGCAAAAAGGCATCTTTTTCAAAACCTACATCCACAAAGGCAGCATTCAGCCCGGGGATCAGTTTTTTAACTTTCCCAAGGTATAGATCTCCCACCGCAAAGCTTGCATCTGCCTTTTCATTGTGCAGCTCTACCAGTTTTTTATCTTCCATCAGGGCTATCTCTACGCCCTGTGATGCCGCATTTATTATTAATTCCTTTGTCAAGCCATTCACATTTTAAGAAAACCATTACGTCACATAAGGATATTACAGCATAGCTTAACGGCCGAAAAACGGCTTAAAGCATACTGAAACACTCAATAAACAGGTGCCGGCCTTAAAAAGGCCGGCCGTTCATGTCAATTATTTTTTCTTATGACGGTTCTTTCTTAAACGTTTTTTACGCTTGTGTGTTGCTATCTTATGACGTTTTCTTTTTTTACCGCAAGGCATAACCTGAGTATTTTTATTAGTGAAACAATATTTTTTATCAATCCGAAACCCATAGTTCAAGGTTCCTTTCTATCTTAATTCTTTAACTCTTGCATCGATCTCCCTGCTGTATGCCGGATTACCCACCAGCCGCTTGCTCACTTCAAACCATTTGATCGCATTTGCTTTGTCGCCTTTGCCGGCGTAAGCTTCGGCCAGCCAGGAAACTGCTTCTGCATTGTCCGGCTGGTATTGCACCACTTTCTGCAGGCGTTCTACCGCTTTTGCGTACTGTGTTGATACCACCCCTCCGATACCCAGCACCATTTGCGCCTGCATATTCATCGAATCTTTCTTCACCACCTGCAGCAATTGCTGTATCCCCTTCATGGTTTCCTGTGCATCACCCGCCATGCCTTTTCCAAAAACGTAGCAGGCACCAAGATCAACTTTCAAACTGTCGTTGGATGGATTCAGTTCTATTGCCTTTTCGATCAGCGCAATCGCCTGCTCGGCCTTCCATCCTCTTTTAGCTGGATCAGGCTCATTCCTGAAGTCTGCTAAAATTTGTCGGGCGGCAAAGGTGAGATTTTTTTCAGAATTTACCAACATTGAAGCTTTGTAAATATAAAAAACATACAATTCATGGTTGTGAAGGCTGTCTCCCCAGAAGCTGGCCAACTCGTTATATGCTTTCTCCTGCTGGATTTTAACGTCGCCTCTTGAGATACGGTTCTCGACCTGGTTCACATAATTAGCCTGGGGAACAGTGAGCTTTTCTTTTGATTTTTTAAGAAAATCTTCAATATCAAATGCCTGCGATGCAGTTTTACCGCCGGTTTGAGCTGCAGGCGGGGTAGTTTTTTCGGTAACGGTTTTGCCTCCAAACCAAAGCACTACCATCAGTAAAATGCCAACTGCCGAAAGAATTAACTGTTGTTTTTTCACCAGAATAAATTAAGGCTGCAAAAGTACGGTTATTCTCTGCAGCCTCCGAAGCTTTTAGGGGAAACAACGGTAAATAATGCCATTACAGGCCGCCCTGGAGCAGCCTGTGCAGTGGTATCGCTAAAATAATTGATGTTTAACTCAATGAAGGTGCAGCGCTTTCATCCATCTTTTTGTTCTTTACTTCCTGAACAAACTCTTTGGCTGGTTTAAAGGCAGGGATGTAGTGTTCAGGGATTTCTACGGCAATATTTTTTTTGATATTACGGCCAATCTTAGCCGCCCGCTTTTTTGTGATAAAGCTGCCAAAACCACGGATATAAATGTTTTCGCCGGCGATCAGTGAACTTTTAATTTCTTTGAACATAGTTTCTAAAGTAACCATCACGTCTACTTTAGGAATACCGGTCTTTTCTGATATTTCAGAAATCAAGTCTGCTTTTCTCATAATGGAAGGTTTATGATTCAACAGTAAAATAATACATTATTTTGTAAAAAGCAATATTATGGGCTGATTATCAGCTAAATATTATTTTATTGCTGCTTTATCCATTAACGTCCGGGTTACCAAAATGTTTTAAAAATTATTGCCGGATATTTGCCGCCAAATGAAGCGATCCGTCAACAATACTTTTTTTACCCGTCAACTGCTGGCTTGGAACAGGGAAGCGAATAAACGTGCCATGCCATGGAAGGGCGAGAAGGATCCTTATAAAATATGGCTGAGTGAGATCATCTTACAGCAAACAAGGGTTGACCAGGGGCTTGAATATTACAACCGGTTTGTAAAAACATTTCCAACCGTGCAGCAACTTGCCAGGGCTCCGGAAAACAAAGTGTTCAAACTCTGGGAGGGGCTTGGCTATTACACACGCTGCAAAAATTTGATCGCTTCGGCAAAATACATTGCCGGTGAGCTCAACGGAAAATTCCCGGATACCTACGAAGACATTTTAGCTTTAAAAGGAGTGGGCCCATATACGGCTGCAGCCATCGGATCCTTTGCGTTCGATCTTCCCAAAGCAGTGGTAGATGGTAACGTGTTCAGGGTGCTGGCAAGATTTTTTGGAATAGCCACTGCAATTGACAGCGCCATTGGAAAAAAAGAATTCACACTGCTGGCAGAAAACCTGCTGGATAAAAAAGCACCGGCCATATACAACCAGGCCCTGATGGATTTTGGGGCCATCATTTGCAAACCGCAATTGCCCTTGTGCAATGTATGTGCACTCAAAAAAAAATGTACTGCTTTTTTAAACAACAGGGTAAGTGAGCTGCCGGTAAAAGAAAAATCGATCGTAAAAAAAACACGCTGGTTCTATTACTTTCTTATTGAACACAAGGACAAATGTTATGTGCGGAAAAGGGGCAGTAAAGATATATGGGAAAACCTGTATGAGTTTCCGCTGGCAGAGCAAAACATGGAAGTGGCAGTAGATGATCTGCTTACTTCAGCATTCGTAAAAGCGATGCTGCCAAAGGAGGCAACAGGGGCTGTTTCTGTATCGGGCATCTATAAACAACAGCTTACCCATCAAACAATCTATGGCCGTTTTATAAAGCTTTCGGTTACCAAGCCACTCCTTGCAGCAGGCTTTGAAGTAGTGAGTAAAAAGCAGTTGGAGCGCCTTCCATTTCCAAAATTTATCAGCAACTTTTTAAAAGATAAAACTGTATCTTTAAATTTGTTTTAGTAATCACTGAGTCAACAAAATCAACAACTATGAGAGGCGTAAACAGGGTAATGCTGATTGGGAATTTAGGGAAGGATCCGGATATGCAATTCCTGGAAGGAAATATTGCAGTAGCAAAATTTTCGCTGGCCACTACAGAAACATATAAAGACAGGAGTGGCAAACTCATTTCCCAAACAGAATGGCATACCGTAGTACTTTGGAGAGGCCTTGCAGAACTGGCGCAGAAATACCTGCACAAAGGGAGCCTGGTTTATATTGAAGGGCGCCTTAAAACCCGTAGCTGGGAAGACAAAGAAGGAAATAAAAAATTTGCAACAGAAATAGTGGGCGATAATCTGATAATGCTCGACAAGCGCACAGATATTAGCGGCGGTGTTGGCGGATTGGATGTTGCAGATGACCTGGGACACGATAACCAGCCGCCACATCCCGAAGATGGTTCGGAAAGACTTCCCTTTTAATGAATTTGTGTTAGTAAGCGGTATTTTCTGCCGTTGAGGAATACAATATTTTTTACTAAAACCAATTGTTTTGGATTATCATTCGGTTATTTACTCTGCTGGCAACCTTCACATTCATTTGCTGGCAATCACTACGGCAGCATCTGCGGTGCTGATTTTTTTAGCAGCTATATTGTTCATCATTTCCTTCCTCGTAGCAGGTTCAGAAGTCGCTTTTTTCTCCCTTACTTACAAGGACATCAATATGCTTAAAACAAAGCAGCAGCCTGCTTTCAGGAGGATCATCAGCCTGTTGGAGCAACCGAAAATGCTGTTGGCTTCTATGCTCATCACCAACAGTTTTGTAAACATCGGCATCATCTTAATTTCCAATATTTTGCTCGATGGCCTGCTCGACGCTTTTCACCTCAGCTTCTGGTTGAGCTTCTTAATAAAAGTTCTCTCCGTTACTTTTTTGCTGGTATTGTTTGGAGAAGTATTGCCGAAAGTTTGGGCTACCAACCACAAGATATGGTTTGCCTCCACCGCTTCCATCGTAATTGAGATATTTCATGGCATTTGTTCCAGAATCGGTATGAGCCGGCGCCTCGTAGGATTGAGCGATAATATTGAACGGAAATTTTCTTCCGGCAATTCTTCTTTTATCGACGACCGGCAACTGGATTACGCCATTGACCTGCTGCCAGATCATGAAGCAACCCTGGAAGAAAAACAGATTCTCAAGGGCATCCGGAAATTCAGTGATACCCCCGTAAAACAGGTAATGCGTACACGGCTCGACGTGAGTGGCATCGATTACAACACCAGTTTTGAAGATGTAGTGAAAAAGATAGAAGAACTGCATTACTCCCGCCTGCCGGTTTATAAAAATAATCTTGATGAAGTGGAAGGAATGCTTCATACAAAAGACATGCTGCCGCATGTGAATATCAGCACTTACACAGAATTTGACTGGCACAGCATCATGCGCCCGGCGTATTTTGTGCATGAACAGAAACTGATAGAAGACCTGCTGCAGGAGTTCAGGAATAAGCGCATACACTTTGCCGTGGTGGTAGATGAGTTTGGCGGTACATCGGGAATTGTAACACTGGAGGATATCATGGAAGAGATCATTGGCGATATCAATGATGAATTTGATGATGAAGAAAGCGCCAATAAAAAGATCGATGACAATACCTATATTTTTGAAGGAAAGACCATGATCAACGATGTGTGCAAAGTAATGGGATTGCCCGGAGATACTTTTGAAGTGGTAAGGGGCGACAGTGATTCTCTCGCCGGTTTGGTACTGGAAATTGCAGGCGAATTTCCACAGGTAGAAGAGGAACTGGTAAGCGGTGATTTTATTTTTGTGCCGCTGGAGATCAATAAGAACAGGATAGACAAAGTTAAAGTGGTTATTAAAAGACGGGAACAGGAAGAAGAATAAACTTATTATAACAATGATTAAACGCAGAACGCTGATGGCGAATGACCAGAGACATACAATGCTGCTGTACGGCAGTACAACTGCTGGATTCAAATATTGTATAATGGTTGCTTTGATCCTTGCCATCGCCTCCTGTAACGGACCCTATATTTCAAAAAAACGGGGCTATTTTAATATTGAATTGCCTAAACGGGGATACCAGAAATTTGAACGGGAGGGATTTCCCTATAGTTTTGAATATCCTGTTTACAGCCAGATCATACAGGACAGCACGTATTTTGACAGCAATCCTGAAAACCCCTACTGGATCAATATCGATTTCCCGAAATTCGGTGGAAGGATCTTCCTGAGCTATAAAAAGATCGGTGGAAAGGCTTTGTACCGCATTAAACAACCCGATGGAAAATACAAGGATTCGTTTGGGATCAATGTATTTGATAAAATGGTAGGCGATGCCTTTACGCTGACCAACAAAAACGATGTGGTTTCCAATTCAATCAAAGACAGCCTGATTCACACACCCAATAATATCAGTGGTGTTTTTTTTAAAGTGGGAGGAAATGCAGCCACGGCCAAACAGTTTTTCCTGAGCGATACTACCAGTAATTTTATCAGGGGAGCTTTGTATTTTGATGTAACGCCTAATGCAGATTCATTAAAGCCTGTACAGGATTTTTTACAGGTCGACCTGGAGCATATCATCAATACCTTTAAATGGAAGACCCAATAAAAAAGGATCATCCTTAACGGAGATCCTTCATTTTTATAAAATAAGATTACTATAGTTACTGATTTCTCAGGGGGCGATTGTTTCTCAATGCCCTTTTCATTTGTTGCCGCTGCAATGCTTTGATCAATAATTTCCTGAACCTTCCCTCGGCACCAAACATACGGTTCACCCGCTGCGGCCCCAGTATCTTACCAAACTGCCCCTGGTACTTCTTTTTAACATCCAATACTTTTTGTTCTTTTACAATTACATCCGCATTGTTTTTTGCAGCATCATCCACATCTCTTTCGTACTGGTTATACACCGGCCAAAATTTTTGCGCTTCATCCGGGGTAAGATCCAGTTCTTTACTGATAAAAGCCACTTTTAAGGCCTGTATATCCTGCTGTTTTTTATCTGAAAGATCTGGTTCAGGCTCCTGCGCAATGGCAATTGCCGCAAAAAATAAAAACGTTCCTATCATGTATAACTTCTTCATCACAACCTGATTTAATTTTTTAAACTGATTTCTTCTATAAAATTATCCAATGTTTTTTCATCTGTTAAATACTCCTCCTGTTCAGGAAGCATGCTCTCATCAATGCCTGATGTAAGCAGGGCCATATCTGATTCTGAAGCATTTTTTTCAAGGTATTTGCTGATGGATTCTTCGTCAAGACTACCGAGTGTTTCATCAAACTTGTTATCATCTGCAGCGATGGTCATGCCTTTTTTAGTGACCGAATCAATCCCGGAAGCTGCTGTGGTATTGTTGGTGTTTATTGGCTGATCAGTGCTAAACTTGTAAACACCCAGTACTACTGCACCGGTAAACACAGCTGCGGTTGCAAACTTCAGGATATTCATGCGGCGGTTTGGCATTGCCACCACTTTGGGCATGTTTTGCTGCCGCAGTTTTTGCAAAATATCAGCCGCAAGGTTTTCAAAATACTGCGGCGGAATAGTATAAGGCTGCAGGTGCCGGGCATTTTGTAAGATCGCTGGGATTTCATCGGCTTCCACTGCAGCAAGTATTTCAGCTGGTAGCTGCTCAAAATAATTTTCCGGAACGGTAAAAGGATGATCTTTTTTGATTGCTGCAAGCAGTGGGGAAACCGTGCTCAATTCGTGGGCGGTTGTTCCTTTTATTCTTGCAAGTATATTACCCGGTAAATGCTCAAAATAATCTTCCGGCACATCACTGTGAGCAGGGTTATTTGCTGTATTTACAGAGAACAGCACAGAATCGGGAACGCTGTTGAAATACCCCTCCGGCACCGTAAAAACATTGGCGTTTCCAATGCCGGCCAGCAAGGGGCTTATTTCGTTCAGTTCATTTAATATGTCCACGCTTCTGTTCATCCTGTTTTTGTATGACCTTTTAACAATTTATTAGTTTAATGATTCAGCAGAAAATGCTCTATTTTTTTTACTGCATGGTGATAACTGGCTTTCAAAGCGCCTTCGCTGGTTTCCAGCACCCTGCTCATTTCCTCGTAAGGCATCTCATCATAATACCGCAGGTTAAAAACCGCTCTCTGCTTATCAGGCAGTTGCTGCATGGCCAACTGCAGTTTCCACTCTATTTTGTTGCTGTCGAAATCCCTTTCCGATTTCAGCTTTTCGCTTAGGCCGTTTTCAACATCGCTCAGTGAAACAGACGATCTTCTTTTCTGCTGCTCGAGGTAAGTGAGGCTTTCATTGGTAGCGATCCGGTAAAGCCAGGTGTACAACTGGCTGTCTTCCCTGAAATTCTCCAACCCGTTCCAAACTTTTATAAACATGTTCTGCAACACATCATTGGCATCTTCATGGTGCACTACCATTCGCCGGATATGCCAGTATAACTTTTCCTGGTATTTTTTTATGATACCGGTAAACGCCCTCTCTTTGGTGGCGGCATCTTTAAACTGCAGCAGCAGTTCCCTGTCGTCTGAATGTTGTTGGGCCATAGTGTTTCAGGTATAAAAATAAATAAAGCTATGCTAAGATGGTATTTTACTGTAAAGGTTTAATCTTGCCTCTGATCTTTAAACAGTTTTGAAGGATCGTAAACATTCGGTGGAGGTTTTTAATTTAGCCGGATATTTATGTTAACTTTCTTATCCAAACCATCATCATGAAGCGGTTCCTTTTACTTATCATTTGCTGCCTGCTCGTAACAAAAAGCTTTTGCTGGGGCTTTTATGCCCATAAAAAGATCAATTATTATGCAGTGTTCCTGCTGCCTCCGGAGATGATGGTGCTGTACAAACCCAATATCAGCTTCCTGGAAGAGCATGCGGTTGACCCCGACAAGCGGCGTTATGCGGTGGCCGATGAGGGCCCCAGGCACTACATCGATATCGATCACTACGGCGATTATCCTTATCCGGCCCTTCCACGCAAATGGAAAGATGCGGTTGAAAAATTTGGGGAAGATTCGGTGAAGGCTTACGGTATTGTGCCCTGGCATTTGCAGGTAATGTTAAGCAGGCTTACCGCCGCCTTTAAGGATAAGAATTTCAGCCGTATCATGAAAAATAGTGCGGAGATTGGTCACTACATTGCAGATTCGCATGTACCGCTGCATGCCAACAGCAATCACAACGGTCAGTATACCAATCAAAAAGGCATTCACGGCTTTTGGGAAAGCAGGGTACCAGAGCTGCTGGCAGATAAAAAATTTGATTTCTTTATCGGCAAAGCACAATACATTGAAAAACCGGCAGACTACATCTGGGCACGGGTGCTGGAAAGTGCATTGGCATCGGATTCTGTACTGCGTTTTGAAAGGGAACTCACTCAACAAATCGGCACCGACCAGAAATATAGTTTTGAAAGCAGGAACGGGGTAGTGATCCGCCAATACTCTTCTTTGTTCACGAACGCTTTTAACGACAAACTGAATGGTATGGTTGAAAGAAGGATGCGTTTGGCGATTGCATCTGTGGCTTCCTTTTGGTACACGGCCTGGGTAAATGCGGGCCAGCCTGATCTGAAGGCCCTTGCCAGCCAGCAATTTTCAGAAAAAGAAATGAAAGAGTTTGAGGGACTTAACGAATCGTGGAAAAGCAACGGCAAAATGATTGGAAGAGAGGAGGAATAAAAATGCCCCGGCAAAACCGGGACATTTAAATAGCCTTCATGCAGGTGATATTTTTAATCGAGACTGAATTCAAGCTGTTCCTCACGGTCCATTATTTTTATCTTCCTGATAAATTCATCATAATCCTGGTCGTGGTTACTATACACGCCATAGGCGTCAATGCTATAGCCGGTAAGTCCGTCATTGGCTTCAATCAAATACAGGATCGATGAATCTGAAGGATCTGATTCTCCCTCAAAACGATACGTTTTAATGATCGTGAGATCTTCTGGCTGATAGTTTTTGCCATTACCAGTAACAAAAGCGCCATTTTCCAGCCTGAACTCATTGTCGATGCGTTTTAGCCTCAGCTTTTCCATCACCTGGCTAAGCGTTCTCATTTCATTAATTCTGTTTTCCATACAAGTAAAGTTTTAGAATGAACAATCATGCATTTGAATCCGAGGTTTCATCCCTGGTAATCACAAATACACAATCAATAAGGGCAATCGCTATGCCATGGGCCTGGATGATACAACGGGTAGAAAATAAGCACCCGTATTACCCGTATCGGGAACTCGTGGGGCAATATTGCCTTAGTGGTGCTTTTGGAAATCAGAGTTTACTTTCTTCGAAGTTTTTTATTTTATTGTACAGTGTTTTCCTGTCGATCTTCAAAATTTCCGCAGCTTTTGTTTTATTAAACTTCACCTGTTTCAACACGTTCATGATGGCTTCGTATTCAGCAAATGCTGCAGCATCTTTAAGGCCTGCCACCTGCGGAGGGTTTCTTTCCGGCATTACAGTATTGGCATTTAGGGAGCCGTTGGTAACGGGTCCGCTGATAATTTCCCAAGGCAATACATTTTTATTGATAAGCCCGCTTGTGGTAAGCAATCCTGCCCTTCTTATCACATTTCGGAACTCTCTTAAATTGCCCGGCCAGTTATATTCCATGAACAATTGCAATACATCATCCTCGAATCCATCCAGCTTTTTGCCGAGTTCTGCGGCTGTTAATTCCAGGAAAAAATTTGCAAAAAGCGGAATGTCTTCACCACGGTTCCTTAATGGTGGAATGTGAATAGAGAATTCATTAAAGCGGTGGTACAGATCTTCCCTGAATTTTCCGCTGCTGTAGGCATCCTTTAAATTTTCATTGGAAGCAACAATGATACGTACGTCGGTGGTCAATTCTTTATTTCCTCCCACCCGTTTAAATTTTCTTTCCTGAATCACCCTCAACAAAGCTGCCTGTACATCCATGGGTAAGTTGGCTACCTCGTCCAAAAAAAGCGTACCGCCGTTGGCAGTTTCAAACATGCCTTCCTTGTCGTTGAGTGCTCCTGTAAAAGAGCCTTTGATATGTCCGAATAATTCGCTCGCCGCAAGTTCTTTGGAAATGGTTCCGCAATCAAGTGCCACAAAGGGCTTGTTGCTTCTGTTGCTCTGGGTATGAATGGTTTTAGCTACTACCTCTTTACCAGTGCCGCTTTCGCCATATATAATTACACTGTAATTGGTGGGCGCTATCGTATTGATCTGCTGGTACATCTCTTTTATTGCAGGAGATTTGCCTACTAAAAACTGCGAAGCATCACTGTTTACTGATGAAACATTCCTTACGGTTTTGGTGGCACCAGCCTCTCCTTCGGTACCATCGCTGTTCAATGCTTTTTGAACCAGGTTAAGCACTTCATCAGGTACCAGTGGTTTTGTAATATAATCAAATGCTCCCTGCTTCATCACTTCCACCGCCATCTTGATATCAGAATAACCGGTAATGATAATTACCTGTATCGAAGGCTTTAGTAATTTGATCTCTTTTAACACGTGTACACCATCTTTATCTCCCAACCTGAAATCACACAATACAAGATCGTAATTGCCATCCTTGAATGCTGCAATTCCTTTGCTGGCATTGGCGGCAATACCGGTGTCATAGCCTTTCCTTTGTAAAAATCTTGACAATAACTGGCACATATCCATGTCATCATCAATAATGAGTATTTTTTTCATAATTGTAGAGAGGGGCTATTTTCGTTTAAAAATACATAATGGGTTTAAAGATATTATCACTCATTATGTTTTATCGTACTGTTTGTTTATAAAAAATAATGCCAAATGATTTTTTTATTTAAACGTTTCTTTAAACGGACGCATAATGTGAAGCAGATTTACGTTTTCTATAAAATGGCTGACTATTTGTTGATTTGATTTGATAAAAATCATATAAAGTGTATTACTAAGATGGAACAGGACGCAACATTAACGGCACTTATTATTGATGATGAATATGATATTTGTTTTTTACTGAGCCGCATTTTACGAAACAACAACCTGCAGGTTCAGTTTGTAAATTCCATCGGCGAAGGCAAAGACTCTTTAACCAAATTAAGTCCCCATTTGCTTTTTCTCGATAACCATCTCCCGGATGGATATGGAATAGATTTTATCAGCTATGTAAAAAAACACCATCCGCAAACAAAAATTGTAATGGTCACCGCTCATGATACTTCAGAAGACCGGAAAAAAGCCTTGCAGGAAGGCGCTGACCTTTTTATTTCCAAACCTTTTTCGGCGGCAGAAATAAAATCTGCCCTGCAGGAATTTTACCCAAACTGAGAATTCCCCAATGTGGGAAATGGTACCTTTTCGGGGAAATTATTACCCAATTTTTCGTGTTGATTATGCCACCGCAAGGGTTATAATAAATGTGCTGCCTTCCCCTGGTGTACTGCTTACTTCAATGGTTCCCTTGTGATTAAATATGATATTTTGTGTGTTGGCCAGCCCTAGTCCATTGCCATTTGGCTTATTAGTAAAATAGGGTTCAAATAATTTACTCAGCGAGATCTCGTCCATTCCTGTTCCATTGTCTTTAATGGTGATCATACAATTTTCTCCTTCCTGTTTTGTACTGATATGCAGAATGCCTTTGTGTGCCTCCATCGCTTCAATGGCATTGATGATGATATTCAAAAATGCGATCTTCATCTTTTCTACATCAATGTCAATTTCGGCATGGCTGTCGTAATTCTTTTCTATCAACACTTTATTCAGATCTATCCTGTCTTTTGCCATGGTCAGTGTATCATCAAGAAATGTATTTACGGCTACCGTTGAAAAATTAAGTTCAGAAAATTTGGTGCTGTGCAGCAGGTCTGAAATGAGCTTATTGATACGGTTGCTGTTTCGGTCTATCACATCAAAGAGGTAACCTAAATTTTCATCTGCAGATGCAACATCTGTTTTTAACTGGCTGGTAGCAAGGTTGATATTGGTAAGCGGATTTCTTACTTCATGGGCAATGGTTCGGGCAATGCGGCCCGTGGCAGCAAATTTTTCCAGGCTGCGCATTTGAAGCAACTGGGCGTTGGCCTTATTTAATTCATCTATCCGCCTGCCAAGTTGCTGCTGGTATTCTTTAATGTTTTGTAGTGCCATCTTCCGGGCCTTGTTTTCCCTTGTATACGTTACGAAGCCCACTACCACCAATAGCAGGGTGAGCAAAAGTGATGTAATGGTAATTGTGGTGATAGAAGAGAATTTTGATTTTAAGGCGCTGTCTCTTTCGGCAAGCAGGTTATTTTCTTCTGCCTGCATAAAGGCAACGATCCTTCTTAATTTATTCATTACCCTTTTAGACTCCAGTTGCGCAGGCTTTAATTGATAATTGCTGTCTATCTGGCCATGGCGGTAATATTCCAGTCCTTTTGCAAAGATCTCGAACCTGTGGTCTATCACAGTTCTTAGTTCTGCCAGCCGCTGCAACTGCACCTGGTTGTCTTTACAAAGTTTTTCCAGCAGTAGGAGAATTGAATCTGCCTCAGGGTGACTGTTGATGTACGGCGTAAGAAAATCATCGTCGTGTGTAAGTGCATATCCCCGCACACCAGTTTCTGCGTCCTTTATCGTAGAAAGCAATACCTCCAGGTTAAAGATCACTTTGTGTGTATGCTCTACAAGGTTGGTTTTTTCCTTTAGTTGCCTGTTGGAATAGATGGTTACAATATAAACTACCAGCAACAGAAATAAGGAAGCGCTGTAGCCAATAATGATCCTGCTGTCTGGCTTTACCTTTTCAAAAACTCTTTTCATAGTGCCTTGTAAATTAGAAATTTGGGTGAGGCTTGTTGTTGTAATTACTGAATAGAAGTTATAAAAAACATGCCACACTGGTTGCTCCTCTTTCCCGTACTGAGCATAAATATCCCCGTTGCCGGGAGTTTAAAGTTAATCTTTCACCCATTCCGAAGTGGCATAATATTTTATTCTTTATAAGGGAAGTTCAATTTTTTAAAAATCTTAAAATCTCAATTTATGTTACGCTGGTCAGCCGGATTTTTAATCATTGCCATCATAGCAGCAGTTTTTGGATTTGGTGGTATAGCAGCAAGTGCAGCTTCAATAGCAAAAGTGCTGTTTTTCATTTTCGTGATATTATTTATAGTGTCGCTGTTTTTTAGAAGAAGCACGTCGTAGTTATTCCGTACCCTATTTAACTTCTTAAAAAGAACTGTATGAAAAAGACATTGTTTTACACGGGAACATTCCTTCTTATTATTTGGCTGACAGGATTCTTCCTGTTCAAGGCATCGCCGGAAATTCATGCCTTACTGATGCTTTCACTGATATTACTCATTCGTTCCAGTTTCATTTGTCCGAAGGATCGGGTACCCAACACAGCAGGGTAACAGCATTTTTATCAATAGTTAATTTTTCTTTTTTCAATTAATAATAAAATCTATTTTATGGCTAACACAAAAGTTCTTTTAGGGTTTATCGCCGGCGCTGCTGCAGGCGCATTGGCAGGTATTTTACTTGCACCTGATTCCGGTAAAAAAACAAGAGAAAAAATTGCCGGAAAAGCAGGCGATTTCTCTGATTCTCTCAAATCATCTTTCAACGATTTTGTTGATGATGTAAAAAAATCGTATTCCAATACAAAAGACGAGGCAGACAGTATGGGCGATAGGGTAAAGTCTACAGTGAACTCTGTAAAGGCAGATGTAAAAAACTCTCTATCGTAAACGTAGGTATTACCTCATTAACCGATAATCCACCAGGCACAAATTCCACTACATGAACTCTACTTTTGAAAATATTGAGAAACTGGTAACCGCTGCCGGCGATCTTGCAGAAACCAAGATCGAACTGGTTAAGCTAAAAGCGGCAGGAAAGATCTCTGCTTCGCTGTCCAGTCTTGTTGCGGTTATAATGGTGCTTGTATTCAGTGGAGCAGCACTTACTGTTATCAGTTTTGGATTTGCCTTTTTTATTGGCAGTAAACTGGATAATGTAAGTTATGGTTTTTTCATAGTGGGAGGAATTTATGCTCTGGCTGGATTGTTGGTTTACATTAACAGGAAAAAATGGGTACAGTTGCCGCTGAGCAACATGTTCATCGATAAAATAATCACCTGATGCAGAATACTATTACCTCCATGGAAGACCTTGCTGAAAAGATAAAAGCGCTTCAGGAAGAAGAGAAGATCAAAACTGTTGCCCTTAAAGCACAGGCTGCTATTGTAATGGATGGGTTCAAGCCCTCGTCCCTCCTCAAAAGTGCGGTGTCAGATATCACGGCTTCCCGAAGTTTAAAGGAAGGTGCTATTGATACCACTATAGGAATGGGTGCAGGCTGGCTGGTCAGAAAACTTTACCAGGCCAATTCTAAAAATATCTTCAGAAAATTGACCGGCTTTGTTTTGCAAAGCATCACGACGGGTTTTGTAACCAGCAAAATACCAAACATCCGGCATAAGGTAGCGAAGATGTAAGCCACGCCAGTTGTATTGTTGTTCCATTCTTCTCACCGCAAGTTTCCTAACAATATTGCTACCTTTATATTGGCAAACAAATTCTAATGAATGAACGATTCAATAAGAAAATAAAACAGGTGCTGTTTTTAATTTTCCTGCTGGTATTGGTGATGACCTCGCTGTATGAATTGTACGATTACCTGCCGGGAATGCTGGGAGCAATCACTTTATATATCCTGAGTCGTGAAAATTATTTCCAGCTTATTTACAGGAAGAAATGGAAAAAAGGTGGGGCAGCCATGGTGTTTGTGTGTTATTACACTTTATTACTCGGTCTGCCGATCTATCTTGCCGTTACCCTCGTTGCGCCAAAAATAAATTCCCTGCTCAGTCATCCTGACCAGGTATTGGCAGTTGTAAAAAGTGCGATCGCACTAATAGAGCAGAAAGCCGGTTTTAGCATAACATCTGAAAACTCCATCGATAAGGCGGTAGAAAAAGTATCGGCAATGATACCGTCGCTGTTTAACAGCACGGCGATACTTGTTGCCAATCTTGCGATTATGTTATTCCTCTTGTACTATATGTTGTATTCCGCGACCAATATGGAGAAATTATTATTTAAGATCATTCCATTAAAAGAAGAGAATACAAAGCTGCTGGCATCAGAAACAAAAACCACTATTAAGGCCAATGCCATTGGTATACCACTGATCGCATTGATACAGGGTGTTACTGCTGCTGTGGGGTATTTTATTTTCGGGATAAAAGATGTTTTGCTCTGGGGTTTTTTGTCGGGTGTTTTTTCGATTCTTCCGCTGGTTGGCTCCATGGCAGTTTGGGTGCCATTGTGTATATACCTTTTTGCAACCGGCAATACCGGGATGGCCATCGGGCTTACGCTGTATAGCGCTATTGTCACCAGCAACATTGATTATTTTGCCCGATTGAGCATTATGAAAAAAATGGGTGATGTACATCCTGTGATTACGATGATCGGCATTATCGTTGGCCTCGGCCTTTTTGGATTTATCGGGCTCATCTTCGGGCCTTTGATGGTGAACTATATCATTGTATTATTTGGGATCTACATGAATGAATTTGTAGAAAAAAATGATGCAGTTATAGAAGCACTCAATACAAAAGTTACTGATGCGCCTGTAACTCCCCTTAATTAAAATCATCTCCCTTTTCCTATCTTTATCTGCCCGCCGGCGTTTCCTGTTGTCCGTTTTTATAAAGTGCTATTTATATTTTGCGCTCAAACCTGCTATGCACCTGTACTTTGACAAAAGCTGTGAATGAATTGGCTAATAACTTGCTTAAAATCGTTCTCAAAAAGTTACTTTTGCAGTTCATTTTTTTAAAACAACAATTGATACAGCGTGGTACATAATTTTAATGCAGGGCCGTCAATTTTGCCTCAGCAGGTTTTCCAGGAAGCTTCACAGGCAGTACTTAACTATAACAATACCGGTCTTTCAATTCTGGAGATCGGTCACCGCACATCCACTTTCCAGGCAGTTATGGACGAAGCAAGGGCTTTGGTAAAAGAACTGATGGATTTAAAAGATACGCATGAAGTATTGTTTTTGCATGGCGGCGCCAGCACACAATTTATGCAGGTGCCGATGAACCTGCTGGATGATAAACAAACTGCTGCGTATGCAGATACAGGCGTGTGGGGGCAAAAGGCTATTAAAGAAGCAAAATTATTTGGCAAGGTAGAAGTGGTTTGCACGGGTAAGGAAAGCAACTACACGATCATCCCCAAAGATTTTGCAGTACCCAATGATGCCAGCTATTTTCACATCACTACCAACAACACCATTTATGGAAGCCAGTGGCAGAAAATTCCTAAAACAAGTATCCCGCTGGTAGGAGATATGAGCAGTGATATTTTTAGCAGGGTAATAGATTTCAATGCATTTGATCTTATTTATGCAGGCGCTCAAAAAAACATGGGTCCTGCAGGTGTAAACCTGGTGGTAGTGAACAGGAATATTCTGGGAAAAATAAAACGTACCATTCCAACCATCATGGACTACCGCAATCACATTAAAGATGGCAGTATGATGAATACGCCGCCCGTGTTTGCAGTGTACGTATGTATGCTCACCCTGCGCTGGTTGAAAGAACAGGGAGGTGTGGCAGCAGTGGAAAAAAGAAACATTGAAAAAGCAGCGTTGCTGTATGATGAGATTGACCGCAACCCATTGTTTGCAGGTACGGTAGCCAAAGAAGACCGGAGTAAGATGAATGCCTGTTTTATAATGAATGATCCTGCGCTTGAAGAAAAATTCCTGGCGTATACAAAATCAAAGGATATCATCGGCATCAAAGGCCACCGGCTTGTGGGTGGGTTCAGGGCATCGCTCTACAATGCTTTACCACTGAGTAGTGTGCAGGTGCTGGTGGATGCCATGAAAAGTTTTGCACAAGAGCAGGCTTAATCTTTTTTACTTTATTTTTACCCTTTCGATAAAGAACAATAAATGGTGACTATTTCCCCCTTTAAGGCGTTGAGGCCCGAAGCGCAACATGCAAAAAATGTGGCATCACGTCCTTATGATGTGCTGAACAGCAAAGAAGCAAAGATTGAAGCACAAGGTAATCCGTACAGCTTTTTACACATTACCAAAAGCGAGATCGACCTGCCGGAAGATACGGATATTCATTCCCGTAAGGTATATGATACGGCCAAAGAAAACCTGGATGCATTCATTAGCCGGAATGTACTGTTCCGGGAAAGCAAACCCTGCTACTATATTTATCAGCTCATCTGGAATGGTGTTAGCCAGACCGGGCTGGTATGCGGCAGCAGCGTAGATGATTATGAAAGCGATCTTGTAAAAAAACATGAGCATACAAGGCCGGAAAAAGAGAACGACCGCATCAATCATATCAAAACCACCGGTGCACAAACCGGCAATGTTTTTTTGGCCTATAAAAATGTTGATGAGATCGATGCACTTATCAACAAATGGAAAAAAGATAAAAACCCCGTGTACGACCTCGTGGCCGATGACAAAGTGCAGCATACCATCTGGATCGTTAATGACAACAAGGTGATCGAAAGTATCACTGAATTGTTCAGGGTTCATGTACCTGCTACTTACATTGCAGATGGTCATCACAGGGCTGCCTCCGCCGCCAGGGTAAGAACTGCATTGGGCAAAGCGGCGCCTGCCGGAGCGGATATTTTTCTTACCACGTTGTTTCCCAGTAACCAGTTGAGGATTATGGATTACAACCGCCTGGTAAAAGACCTCAATGGCTTGAGCAGCGAAGCGTTGCTTAATAAAATAGAAGAAAAGTTTACGGTTCAAAAAGCCAAGGAAGCCGTTGCTCCTTTAAGCCTGCATGAGTTTGGTATGTACCTGAAAAAGCAATGGTATACCCTTACTGCGAGGGAAGGAACTTACCAGGATGATCCAATCGGGATACTTGATGTAACCATTCTGCAGGAAAATATATTGGATCCTTTACTGGGCGTAAAAGATCCCCGTACCGATAATCGCATTGATTTTGTTGGTGGTATAAGGGGATTGGCTGAACTGGAAAAAAGGGTTGACAGTGACGAAATGGCCATTGCATTCAGCCTTTACCCGGTAAGCATCCAGCAATTATTTGATATTGCAGACAGTGGAAACGTAATGCCGCCCAAAAGCACCTGGTTTGAACCGAAACTGAGGGATGGACTGCTTACTCACCTCATCAATGACTAATATTTCGTTAATGCTTTATATTTCCAGGAAGAGATGCTGCAGTAGCATCTCTTTTTTTATCTTTACCCGGATGAAAAGAGTCTCTTTACTTATCACCGCACTTGTACTGGCTTTTTGCAACCTTGCTTTTTCCCAAACCGCAAAAGAACTGCATGAAACTGCCAGGACATTTATGCAACAGGGCGATTACGCCAATGCTGTACTGGTATTAAACAGGGCCGTACAACTTGACCCTAGCGATATTGATATCGCAAAAGACCTGGCATTTAACTACTATCTCCAGAAAGATTTTAACCGTGGGCTCGAAGTAATTAAACCCTTGCTCGACCGGGAAGATGCTGATGACCAGTGTTACCAGATAGCCGGAAATATCTACAGGCAACTGGGCATGCTAAAAGATTGTGATAAGCTCTTCAGGAAAGGGATAAAAAAATTTCCGGAGAGTGGTGCCATGTACAACGAGCTGGGCGAACTGATGTGGTCTCAACAGGATTACGGCGCCATCAAACAATGGGAAAAAGGCATTGAAACAGACCCGGGGTTTCCTAAAAATTACTACAATGCCTGCAAGTATTATTATTTAACTGCTGATAAGGTTTGGAGTATTTTATACGGGGAGATATTTATCAATATGGAAACCATGAGCAGCCGTACACCTGAAATAAAATCCATCCTGCTCGACGGCTATAAGAAACTATTTGCTGATGCACAGCTTTCGGTAGCGGAAGATGAAAAAAATAAATTCACGGACGCGTTCGTAAAAACCATGAACAAGCAAAGTTCGGTTGCAGCAAACGGCATCAATGCAGAAACACTCACTATGATACGCAGTCGTTTTATACTGGACTGGTATAAGGATTATGCAGACAAGCTTCCGTTTAAATTATTTGAGTTGCAGCAGCAATTGCTGCAAAACGGGATGTTTGAAGTGTACAATCAATGGATCTTTGGGTCCGTGCAAAACCTGGCCGCTTATCAAAACTGGACGGCAGCGCATGCAGCCGAGTACAACGAGTTCAACAAGTTTCAAAGGGGAAGGGTTTTTAAATTTCCCACCGCACAATATTATCATTGATATTTATGCCGCAACAGGATTAGGCTGTTTCCACCACAGGAAACGGCTTTTTTGTTTATCTTAGTTTTTGCATCCACCATTTCATTACAGGCCAGCCTGTTTTTTATCAAAGAACGATTGCCATATGAACCTCAACTCAAGATTGTTTGATTGCCTAGGGTACCAGTTGGATAAATTTCCAAAGCCGGATATGCTCAATGCTAAAATAGATGGGCAATGGACTGCTTTCAGCACAAGAGATGTTAAAGAAGCGGTGGATAGTTTGAGTGCAGGATTACTGGCACTTGGCATCAGTGGTAATGACATGACGGTGGAAAAACAGGACAAGGTCGCCCTCATCAGCAGGAACTGCCCTGAGTGGCTGATACTGGACATGGCCTGCCAGCAGGTAGGTGCCCTGCTTTGCCCTATCTATCCCACTACCAATATCAACGAGCTTGAATTTATATTTAACGATGCCGGGGTAAAGATGGCTTTTATAAGCGGTGACGATATTTTAGCCAAAGTAGACAATATCAAAAGCCGTGTACCAACGCTGGAAAAAATTTATTCATTCGATGAACTGCCGGGTGCTGTGCACTGGAAAAATATATCTTCATTGTCAACACCGGAATATGTGGCAAAACTGGAGCTGGTAAAAAAATCGATACAGCCCGAACATTGCGCAACCATTATCTACACTTCCGGTACTACCGGGTTTCCCAAAGGTGTAATGTTGAGCCACCGGAACATTGTGAGCAACGTAATTAACTCCTGCGATAGTTTTCCTTTCGAAGAAAAGGTTGCCTGGCGGTCGCTGAGCTTTTTGCCGCTCAATCATATTTTTGAAAGAATGGTGTCTTATATCTACATGCGGAGTGGCATTTCTATTTTTTACGCAGAAAGTCTTGATAGCATTGCTGAAAACCTGAAAGAAGTAAAACCGCAATTGTTTTGCACAGTGCCAAGATTACTTGAAAAAGTATACGAGAAGATCATGGCAAAGGGTACAGAACTAACAGGGGTAAAACGAAAGCTGTTTGATTGGGCGATCGATTTGGGCAACGGGTACGACAATCTTAAGAGCAAAGGTTTGGCGTACGATCTTAAACTGGCCATCGCCAATAAACTGATCTTTAGTAAATGGAGGGAGGCATTGGGCAACAATATAGAATTGATCATTACCGGCGGAGCAGCCTGCCAGGTACGGTTGATCAGGCTTTTCACTGCTGCCAGGATCCCGATTTATGAAGGTTACGGACCTACAGAAAACAGCCCTGTGATAAGTGTAAATTGTAAGTATAAAGGAGGAACAAAATTTGGTACGGTAGGTCCTGTGCTGAAAGGACAGGAAGTAAAACTCGAGCCAGATGGAGAGATCTGTGTAAAAGGCCCCAGCGTGATGATGGGCTACTACAAAAGACCGGAGCTTACTGCAGAAACAATCATTGATGGCTGGTTACATACCGGCGATATCGGTATTTTTGAAGATGGTCAATACCTGAAAATAACTGACCGCAAAAAAGAGTTGTTTAAAACCAGCGGGGGAAAATATGTGGCGCCACAGCCCATCGAAAATAAAATGAAAGAGTCGCCCTTTGTGGAGCAGATGATGGTAGTGGGGGCAGAAGAAAAATTTGTAGGCGCACTGATCGTTCCAAGTATTCCTAACTTAAAAGAATGGATGCGGCAGAAAAACCTTCCGTTTGTTACCAGGGAAGATGCGGTAAACAACCCCGAAGTGCTGCAGTTATACAAAGAACTGGTTGACAGCTTTAATAGATTTTTTAATCATGTAGAGCAAATAAAACGCTTCGAATTACTGCCCGACGAATGGACGATCGAAAGCGGCGAGCTTACACCCACACTCAAGCTGAAACGAAAAGTGATCATGGAAAAATACAAAGCTGTGTACGACCGGATCTACCGGCATTGATCAACTGCCTCTTTTTTTAGATCTCACGGGGTACACCGTTTTATTAACCGGTACCGTGGCCCCGCCCAGCAAAACCTGCACACATTCATTCAGGATACCGTATTTATTGGCAACAAACAGTTCCATCTTATCAGGCGGTAATTTCAATTCGTAATTTCCTGTAGAGGAAAGCATCACATCAAAATCGGGATTGTAATGATTGAAAGCGGCAATGTCCATCGACAGGTTTTTGGCGATGATCTGCGAGTTAAATTTACCACCTACGGCTAATGTTTCAACACTGGCCAGTTCTGCTTCCGTTAAATTGCCCGGCTGCTTAAAAACATTGCTGCCGTTTTCCGCATAACCTGCACCAAAGCTATTGTTGCCGGGGGTTGTTACACCACCGCCGCCCTCCATAATGTAATGCGTGGCAATAAATCTTTTTACATAGGTTCTTGATTCTTCCGGCAGGTAGTATTGAAGATTCCAGAAATTTTTACTGCCACTTTTTTTCATGGCACTGTACACCCTGCCCGGTCCGCCATTATAGGCTGCCATCACCAGTAACCAGTCGTGGAGTTGTTTGTACAGCGTGAGCAGGTACCTGGCTGCGGCATGGGTACTTTTAAAATAATCTCTTCGGTCGTCGGTAACACTGTTTACCATCAACCCAAAATTCCTTGCAGTACCCGGCATAAATTGCCAGGGTCCGCCGGCACCAACAGGGCTGGTAGCCGCCGTGCTGAGATTGGATTCTATTACCGCAATGTATTTTAGCTCCTTTGGTAAGCCGTACTGCGCCAGAACATTTTCTATCAGGTTGAAATACGGCTGCCCCCATCCTTTCATATTGAGCAGGTATTTTGAATGGCCCTTCATGTAATCCTGGATAAACATCTCAGCATTGGGATTGATCTGGTTCACATAAGGCTGGGCAGCATTATAGCTGTAATTGGAAAAAAGATTTTTAAAGCCATACTTCGTAACCTGGCTGAAATACTGCACTTTTTCTTTTTGGGGCAGGCTCTTCGATTTTACTACCTCGTCAATCAGTTGATCTTCCCTGCTGGTATCCTCTACGATGATGTCAGCAGGTGGTTGCTGAAGTTCAGCTTTTCCGAAAGCTGCTGTTGCCAGCAGGAGGAAGGCGAGATATGTGAGTGTAATCTTTTTCACTTGAGTATGGTAGCCTGCGTTGAATATTGCTGCATCAGCAGTTCAGCCAGCTGTAATAAAGTTGATTCCGTAAACTTATCTGTCAATAGCTGCAAACCGAAGGGCATGCCGTTGCTGTGTTTAAACAGCGGCACCGAAATGCCGGGTATGCCTGTCAGGTTGGCAAACACGGTATAAATATCTGCGATGTACATCTCGATCGGGTCAGATGTTTTTTCGCCAATGGTAAATGCGGTAGTGGGCGCTGTTGGTAATATCAGTGCATCGTACTGGTTAAAAATGTCATCCACTTTATTTACCAGCAGGCGGCGTACCTGTTGTGCCTTGCTAAAATATGCATCATAGTACCCGGCACTCAATACAAAAGTGCCCAGCATGATCCTTCTTTGCACTTCTTTTCCAAAGCCTTCACTGCGGTTGAGTTTATAAAAATGATCCAGGTCCTGCGGTTGTTTGGCTGTTTTATATCCATACCGGATGCCATCGTAGCGGCTGAGATTTGAACTTGCTTCTGCCGTTGTCAATACGTAATATGCCGGCACTATATAATCGAGCAGGTCAAACGGAACGGCTTCTACCGTATGACCATCATCCGTTAGTGCTTTAATGGTAGTATTGATCGCGGAAGCGATCTCCCTGTCTAATGAAGGATGCCGGATGGCTTCTTCAAAAAAGGCAATACGGAATTTTTTACCGGGTTCTTTTTCCAGCGTATAGGCAGGAACGGGATTTTGTGAAACGGTACTGTCATAATCATCGGCACCGGCAATCACTTCCAGCGTCAATGCAACATCCGGAACATTGTTGCCAAAGATGCCGATCTGGTCAAAGGAAGAAGCGTAGGCGATGAGGCCATATCTTGAAATGCGGCCATAAGAAGGTTTAAGGCCAATGATACCGCAAAAGTCTGCCGGTTGTCTTACAGATCCACCAGTATCACTGCCCAGGCTTACCATGCACAAACCTGCCTGCACTGCCACAGCACTTCCACCCGAAGATCCCCCGGGAACTTTTGTTTCATCCAATGCATTCAGCACATTGCCATAAGTGGAATTTTCATTACTGCTGCCCATGGCAAACTCATCGCAGTTACAACTCCCGATGATGATGGCCTCTTCATCCAGCAGTTTCTGAACGGCAGTGGCATTGTAAACAGATACAAAGCCTTCCAGTATTTTGGATGCGGCCGTTACTTTATGATCCCGGCAACAGATCACATCTTTAATGGCCATTACTACACCATGCAATTTGCCCGGCACTTCGCCTGATTTTCTTTTTTCGTCCAGCAATAAGGCACGGCTCAGCGCTTCTTCTGCATAAATTTCTGTAAAGGCATTCAGGTGTTGCTGCTGCTGTATCCTTTCCAGGAAATAATTTACTGTTGCCACACAGGTTGTATCGCCTGATGCTAACTGTGCCTGGTATGCTGAAATAGTGTCGAACAAAGTATGTAGGTTGACTATAGTAATTATAAAACCGGCTGGAGTAAATGGTTTGAATGCCATCTACTTCAGCCGTTAATTTTTTTGCCTGCAACAATTATTTAGGTAACTCCTGCGCCTGTTTTTGGTTCAATTGATCTCTCAAACGCCTGATCTCGTCGTCCTTGTCTTTTTCTTTCATGCCTTCTTCAATTTCACTCTTTACGTTACTCTTGGCATCGTTGAATTCCCTGATGCCTTTACCAATCCCTTTCATCAATTCCGGGATCTTTTTACCCCCGAATAAAAGGATAATGGCAAGAATAATAAATATCCATTCTGTAGTGCCGGGCATGGCCAGGAAAACAGTGAGTAAGGAGGTTGAACTTATCATAAATAAAATTGATTAGGCGACAAAGATAAACCAATTATTCACTTAAAAATGGATTGGTTTCAACTTAAATAAGTTGGGCAAATGTTAATGTAAGTCAGCTACCGGATATACCTGCCGCATTTGGCTTTGCCATTGGCAGCTTCGTAGGTAGTGATGCCCCTGGAACAGGAGGAAAGAAACAGGATGGCTGCCAGCATGAACAGCAGGTAAGAGGTGTTTTTTTTCATAATGGTACGGTTGGGTGATTAGAATAATTTTTCATATGGGCAATAATTATTCCAAATTTACAAGCAGGAGCAATTTTTAAACGCAAAAAGCGGAAACATTGTCTCCGCT
>DDEU01000043.1 GCA_002336815.1 Chitinophagaceae bacterium UBA1946
CAATGGTTGTTTTACCACTGCTTTCCGGTCCATAAATTTCTACCACCCTGCCTTTAGGAAGTCCGCCAATACCAAGCGCTACATCCAATCCCAACGATCCTGTTGAGATCACTTCCTGTTCTACCTGGGTTTTTTCGCCCATTATCATTACCGATCCTTTACCGAAGTCTTTATCGATCTTATCCATCGTTAACTTCAGCGCCTTTAATTTTTCTACGTTGCTCATGTGTTAGATTTTTTTAAGTGGTGTATCTTGTTTTGCGTTGTAAAAATAATTGTGAAATCAAAGATAATAGGTTTCTTTTATTCACACTAATAAAATTAGCAATTTTTTTGACAAATTTTTTAGTTTGCTGATTTTCTGGAGGTAAATAACTGTTAAACAAGCAATTAGGCATGTTCATTTCCATTGTCAACCTTCAAAATAATTGGCCTTACTAGTATTGGCTGTAATATATCGCAACTGCAAGGCATAAAAATCAACGCCCACAAGCAGCCGATATTAAATAATTGTTACCAAACCATTAAGTATTGCATCTCCATGGATCAATGCGTAATTTTTACCTTTAATTGCAGCCATATGAAATGGGTTATAGTAAGCGCTAAAAAATCTTTGTTACAGGAATATCATCTTGTAAACAGCGATCAATGCCTGATGGTACTCAAGTACAATCCGCTGCAGCACAGTTTGCGGATCAGTTGCGATGGCAATCACAAATTGTTTTTTATTGAAAGTACCGGGTCGCTCACCGGCAAATACATCTTCAGGAATGAGTACGATATGGAAACTGGCCATATGAACTACGACAAATGGTTCGGCAAGGAAGGTTCTGTAACGATCGAAACAAAAAAATTCAATTATAACATCTCTGAGACATCAACTGCAGAACTGAATATCTATGATGGCAGTACCGGCGCCTGGCTGATGGACTGCGAATTAGAGCATATTGCAGGCACCCGTCAAAACAGCAGTGTTGAAAATAATTTTCTGCTGCTGGGCCTGTGCTGGTATCTCTGCGTGGCTAAAAAAAGCCTGGTGGAATATGCCGCCTGACACCTTCGGGGAAAATTACCCCTAATTTATTTGTACAGAAAGGTTGCCATTGATGCTGAAATGCCGGTCATTCTCAACCGTGATCCTGGTGCCGGCAGGAATTGTTTGCTGAACATTTAATATACATTGTCCTCCGGCTGCAGGCCGAATGCTGATGGCACAGGAGGCCGGCAGCGTTGCCGGTGGAATGGCCCCGTTCATCCAGTTGGCAGGTACATCCCAGTTTCCGTTGCCGGTAAAAGTATACTGAACCGGGCCATTTGAAACGATCCTGTACAGGGTTCCGTTGTTAAGGCAGGTGGCAAACAATTCTCCCTCTTCCGTTTCACCAAAGTCTGATATGCCCGTGGGTGTGATTACCTGTGTAGATGTATCATAAGTATGTGCTAATGAATCGTACCTGATCTTAAAGAACCTTCCGGTGTAAAAATCTGTTGCCAGGTAATAACCCTGCAGCGCAAGATAGGTTTCACCACGATACACGGTACCACCGGTTACAGCGCCGGAAGGGCTGGGCGTTGGATAGGTAAGCACCGGGAAGGAGTAGTTTGCAACCGGCCCACAGCCCGTTGTATTAAAAGTATTGTTGCCCTCGTAACAGCGCCAGCCATAATTTACACTGCGTGTAGAATCACGCTTTCTATGGTTCACTTCTTCATAAGAATCCTGGCCAACATCACCGATCCACATATCATAATTTAACCGGTCAAAACTCCAGCGAAAAGGATTTCTTAGTCCGTAAGCAAACACTTCGTTTCCAAAAGGATTGTTGGCAGGCACAGTATAATAGGGTGCTACCGAAGAAGTATCTACTGCAAGACGGAGTATTTTGCCAAGCAACACGGTGGTATTTTGGGCGTTATTGGGTACATCTCCGCTCCCTCCGCCGTCACCTGTGGAAAGATAGAGGTACCCTTCCGGGCCAAAATGTAATTCGCCCCCGTTGTGATTGGCGTTGGTGGGATGAGGAATCGTTTTTAAAATTACTTTAGAGGCAGGGTCCGCCACGTTGGGGTTGTTGCTTACCCTGTACCTTGCCAGCTCAAGATCGCCGGAAGCATTGGTATAATAAACATAAAAAAGTCCATTGGTTGCATAACCGGGATGAAAGCAGAGGCTTAACAAACCTCTTTCACCGGAAGTAGTGATACCGGTAATTGTTAGAAAATTTCCCAGCGAAGTAAATGACTTGTCAAACACCCTGATAATACCTCCTTTTTGCACGATGAATACCCTGCCGCTGCTATCGCCTGCATTTACAACCTGCATAGGCGCTGCAAGGCCTGTAATAACCGGGCTAAGGGATAATACCGGCTGCGCTTTAAGGTAACCGGCAAATAATAGTAAACTCAAAAAAGCCGTTGGTAAACTTTTCTTCATTAGTGTTGATTTTTGCTATAAAAGATCAGGATTGGCGATTGGCAAAGCCGGAACTAAAAATCAATGTTACAACTTTTTTATGGTTGATACTTATACACCGGCTTTATTGTGAACGCTTAATATATACGGATAAAAAAAAAGGGGGTTGCCATTAAGCCGAAATAAAACCTGCTTAAGTTTACATTGGATTTGCTTTGTTCGGGGAATAATTTAAAACGAATAAATGAAGCCTTTTTATTCGCTAAAACCTATAGAAATGAATATAGTTTTACGGCCCTGGCAGGAGGCTGATATAGCAAGCCTGGTGAGGAATGCCAACAACATCAACATCTGGAATAACCTGCGTGATTATTTCCCCTCTCCCTATACGGAAAGGGCGGCAAAAGAATGGATTGACATCAATGCGGCCGTTTCACCGATAACCAACTTTGCCATTGACCTGGAGGGCGAAGCCATCGGCGGAACCGGCCTGCTGCTTAACAGTGACGTGTACATCCTTTCGGCAGAAATAGGTTACTGGCTGGGAGAACCCTACTGGGGCAAGGGCATTGCAACGGAAGCGGTGCGGCTGATGGTGCAGCATAGTTTTGACCAATTTAATCTGGTGCGTTTGTATGCCGCCGTATTTGCAGGCAATAATGCCAGCATGCGGGTGCTGGAAAAAAATGGCTTTTACCTGGAGGCAACGAGAAAGAATGCTGTAGTAAAAAATGGCGTAGTGATGGACGATTGCATTTGGGTAAAACTGCGGGCGTAAAAGATGCCGGTAAAAGCTACACCCGTTCAGTGAATTCGCAGACAGTGCAGGTATGCATCAGGCAGATTTCTTCCTTTGAACAATGGCTTTTACATAATTAAGCTGAATAGAAGTGGGATAAATGCTGTGCCGGGTGCAGGGAGGTATTTCGATATGATCCCCGGCCTTCAGTTGAATGAGTTTCCCTCCAAAATTACAGGTACAGCTACCTTCCAATATTAAAAAACTCTCTACAAAATCCACCCCGGGATCGTGCCCTTCTTCTTCATGTGTACCATATAACCAGGCAACAAAAATTTCGGCGATGCTGTTTTGCTGCAGCGGCACGATGGCGAGGTTACCCGGCGCTGGCGGCGGTTGTATGGACTGCACCCTTCCATTCCAGCTGGCTGCACTGCTGTCTTCTTCTAACAGGGGCAAAGTTGCTGCATCATTGGCAGACTGATCGATCCGGCGAAATATTTTTTGCTTTAATGCTTCTGCGGGCGGCATTTTGTAAGCAGTGAGTAAGCCCTGTTCTATGGCTTCTACGCTTTTTTTAACGGCAGGATATTTTTCAATGGCAAGCATGATCGCTGCCGATTCTTCTTCGGACAACAGGCCAAGACAAAAGCTTTCCAGCTTTTGGTGATCTAAAAAAAATTGTTCTTCCTGCATTTACTTTTTGTGCCGTTTTATAAGCTTTTTAAAAACGGCACAAAAGTAGAACAAATTACGGGTAGTAAAATGAACATGCCCAATTGCTTTTGTTTCGAAGTAAGCAGGGACTGCCTTTCGTTTTAAATCAAAAGGTTTTATCTTCCGCCTTTATCAAATCAATACATTTTTGCCGTTCCGGAACAACCATACACAAACCCAGAGGCTTACACCATTAGCAGCCTTACCCAAGCTCAAACAATATTGTGCATACCAGGAACGCTGCCACAGTGAGGTAAAAGAAA
>DDEU01000053.1 GCA_002336815.1 Chitinophagaceae bacterium UBA1946
TTTTCTTTCATTGCCATAAACACTACCGCACAAATAGCCATACCCGCAGCAGCACTGATGAATTGCCAGAGCATTAAGATCATTTGCCCGAGGTAAGACAAACCGCTTTCGCCGGAATAGTGTTGCAGGTTGGTGTTACTGATGAAACTTACGGTGGTGTTAAACGCCAGGTCTGCAGTCATCGAGGGATTACCATCCGGATTAAGTGGTAACCAGCTCATGTTGGTCAACACCAGCATGGATAAAATAAACCACAGCAAATTGATGGTAAGCAGTGCAACGAGGTGCTGCTTCCAGTTCATTTGTCTGGCTGGGTTTACGCCGCCGAGTTTAAAAAATATTTTATCCAGTGGCGATAAGATCTTATCAGCCCAGGTAGCATCGCCGTTATATACTTTGCCAATGTAGCGGCCAAGCGGTATAGCTGATACAACTGCTGCGATGAAGATGAAGATGATACCAAAAATTTCTGAGTTCATAATAATAGCTTTGTGAATTGTAAATAGTGAATTGTGAATGCTCAGTTATTTACAGGCAGTTCACAATCTACCAGGCCGGTTTTAGCGGCCTAAAATTTTTCCGGCTTTACCAATACATAGCACATGTACAGGAAAACGAGGATTGCGATGATGAACAGGATTGTCATGTTGTTAAATTTTTTCGAACCATTTTATAACGTTGAAGAAGAGTGCAAAGCCGGCAATACCTGCCAGCATGAGATAGAGGAATAGCATGATTAGAAGTTTTTAATGATTAATCCAAAAAAGCAACAGCGATACATACACAATGGGAATGATGATATGTAACCCTTGCTTTGATACCCTTGTTAATGATAGTAGTTCCATGTAGCAATTTTTACGGGGATATGCCAAAGCCTGTGCCGGTGAGTTGGATGGGCAGGCGTAGTATGGGAAGAGGCAAGCGGGAAGAGCGTTTGAGAGAATTAAGCGTTCGGGAAATGGGAAGTGAGGGAAAAGAAAAACCCTTCCATTTTGGAAGGGTGTATTGTCAAAATGAAAATTATCCAGACGGAGATTTAGCAGATAGGGAGATTGATATGATTTTTAAAGCAGGCGTCCGTTCAAAAATCAAAGGTTTTTCTGGCAATAGGAGTGGTTTTATTTCATTTTGCTGACTGAATGGTCAATCATCAAAATCACATCAATCTTTTTAAACCCCCGCTCAGGCAATTTTATACTCGTCAATTTTCCTGTACAAAGTCGTCAAGCCAATATTCATCAATCTTGCTGCTTCTGTTTTATTCCCGTTTGTATGATGCAATACCTTTTGGATATGATGTTTCTCTACACCAGCTAAATCAAATGCAGAAAAAGACGAATCATTTGCCAGCTGCAATTCAACGGGCAGGCTTTGCAGTGTAAGTGTATTGCCATCACTTAAAATAACAGACCGCTCAATAACATTTTTTAATTCCCGTATGTTACCGGGCCAGTTGTAATGCTGCAACACTTCCACATATTCCTTTTGAAGAACAGGAATTACTTTATTTGTTTTGGTAGCAAATACAGCAACAAAATAATTCGCCAGTGCAGGGATGTCTTTTACCCGTTCTCTCAGGGCAGGTAATGGAATTTGAAAAACAGACAGGCGGTAAAACAGGTCCGAACGAAAATGGCCGGTCTCAATTTCATTTTGCAGATCCCTGTTGGTAGCAGCAATGATGCGGACGTTCACCTTTAATGTTTTTGTGTCGCCTACTTTTATAAACTCACCGGTTTCGAGTACCCGAAGCAATCTTGCCTGCATTTCAACGGGCATCTCTCCTATTTCGTCTAAAAAAATGCTGCCTTCATGGGCCTCTTCCAGCAAACCTTTTTTGTCTTTAACAGCGCCGGTAAAAGCGCCGGCCTTGTGGCCAAACAATTCACTCTCTAATAACTCCTTGCTAAAAGCACTGCAGTTAACTGCGACAAACGATTTTTTACTACGGCTGCTTTGCTGGTGAATAGACTGTGCGAATACCTCCTTTCCCGTGCCGGTTTCACCCAATAATAAAACCGTGGTATCTGTGGCAGCAACTTTTTCTGCCAATGTGATCGCCTGCTTAATTGCCGGTGATTCGCCGATGATCGTACTGAAAGAATACTTACCGCTGATTTGCTTTTGCAATTGTTCTACTTTTCTTGCCAGTTGAAGTTTGTCAACGGCACGATTCAGCAGTGGAATAATCTTATCATTGTCATCGCCCTTGGTGATGTAATCAAATGCGCCATTCCGCATCGCCTGCACGCCATCAGCAATATTGCCATAAGCTGTAAGCAAAATGATCTCTGTGGATGGATACTGTGCTTTTAGCTCTTTCACCATTTCCACCCCATTGCCATCGGGGAGTTTTACATCGCAGAGAATGATATCGGGTGTTTCTTTTTGCAATAATTTTCTGGCAACTGCAAAACTTCCTGCTTCGCTTACCGTAAACCCTTCGAGGCGGATAATACGGCCGAGCAATTTGCGGAGTTGCTCCTCATCATCTATTAAAAGAATATTCCAGTCCATGTACTTATTTGTTCAAAGCTACAAAACTAAAACGTCCTGTGCAGGTGCAACAGGACGTTTGAAATTTTATAAATATTTCTTTAACTAATGGTCCAGGTTTCATTTCCTTTCAGCAATTTATCCAGGTCGCCGCTTCCTTTTCTTGCGATCACATCTTCAATCTGCAACTGCATACCATCTTCGTAGCAGGCTCTTTCTGTTTCGTAGAACACACCGAACGGCCTTGGTAAATGCCCCTGCAATTTCGGATCATCAAACATTCTTACCAGTATCTGTGCTTTATAAAAATCATGGTCATCATGCACCCACAAATCTTCAAGCGTCGCATCTTTTCCTATTTCAACGATCACCGGGTTAAATCCATCCAGCTTAATGCCTTTATTGGCGGCCGCACCAAATACCAATGGCTTACCCTGTTCCAGGAACAATACCTCTTCTGCCTTGCTTGACTTTTCGGTAAACACCTCAAAAGCGCCATCGTTAAAGATGTTGCAGTTCTGGTATATTTCAAGGAAAGATGCGCCTTTGTGAGCCTGCGCCCTCAGCAACATCGCCTGCAGGTGTTTGGGATCCCTGTCCATCGTACGGGCAATAAAACTGGCATCCGCCCCCATGGCCAAAGCCAATGGATTGAACGGATGATCGATGCTTCCAAAAGGACTGCTCTTGGTAACTTTCTTTTGTTCTGATGTAGGTGAATACTGGCCCTTTGTTAAGCCATATATCTGGTTATTGAACAGCAGCACATTAATGTCGAAATTTCTGCGAAGCAAATGAATGGTGTGGTTGCCCCCGATACTCAAACTATCGCCATCACCTGTTACTACCCACACACTCAACTCCGGCCTCGCCGCTTTTAACCCGCTTGCCACGGCGGTAGCCCTGCCATGGATGCTGTGCATGCCATAAGTGTTCATGTAATACGGAAAACGGCTGCTGCAGCCAATGCCGGAAACGATCACGATGTTTTCTTTGGGAATACCCAGCGTTGGCATCACTTTCTGCACTTGTGCTAAAATGGAATAGTCGCCGCAGCCCGGGCACCAGCGAACTTCCTGGTCGGTAACAAAATCTTTGGAGGTTAATTGTGGAGAGGTAGTTAGTGTATCACTCATATGACTAAGTTATTAGAGGGTAAAGTTACAAATTGGCAGGGAATAATTTGTAAACCCTAAAGCAATATTGTGAAAGATTATGCAATCGATACCCGATTTGTTTCAGTTGTGTGGTAATCTTCACTTTTAAATATTCAACAAGCATTAATCTATTTGTTTCAGACTGTAACAAACAACGGCCAGTATATGGAACACTCCATTTGCCTCCACAGCCGCCCCGATGGCTATCGGGGTGCGTTACCGGAACGGTGCTGTTTTTGCTTCTTTCAAAAAATAAGCTTCGCATTTTTTAAATCCCGCCTTTGGCGGGACCGAACCCAAAAAGGCACCTTATTCGGCAACTGGTAAGAGTGGGCGTAAGCAAAATTGAAGACATACGCTTCGGTAAAATTTCTTTTAGAACTTAATTATTGAACATCTGCACTCAATTCTTCCCAGTACTCCGCCGCTCTTCTTGTATGTGGTATCACAATAGTGCCGCCCACAATATTCGCCACTGCAAATACTTCGTACACCTGTTCAGTGGTTACTTTGAGTTCATGGGCTTTGCCCAAATGGTATTTAATGCAATCATCACAACGCAATACCATACTGGCAACCAGCCCCAACAATTCTTTCGTTTTGGTATCCAGGGCACCCTCGGCATAGGTATTGGTATCCAGATTCCAAAGCCGCTTGATCACAAGATTGTCCTTGTCAAGGATCACATCATTCATTTTGCTGCGGTATTCATTAAATTCCTGGACCAGGTTTGACATAACGGTAATTTTTAGATGATGAATAAAGATAGCGTGTTGCCCGAAGTTCCGCAGGCTGCACGATCAATATCGTCGTTAAGTTTCGCCTTTGGTAAACCTCGTTGCAAAAAAACTACATTTGACTTTAAATACAATCAGATGAAATTAAAAAAGCCATTTGTTGCTGCCCTATTGATATTTTTTTCGCATACCGTAACTGCTCAAACCATTGATGCAAAATATTTCAATGCCATGCAGTGGCGCTGTATCGGGCCGCACCGGGGCGGCAGAACCGTAGGCGCCGTGGGTGTGCCTGCCCAGCCCAACGTTTTTTACATTGGCGTAAACAATGGCGGTGTATGGAAGACCACTGATTTTGGCCGTACGTGGAAACCCATTTTTGATGAGCAGCCCACGGGCAGTATTGGTGATGTGGCAGTAGCTCCATCCAACCCCGATGTGATCTACGTGGGCAGTGGCGAAGGCTTGCAGCGGCCCGATCTTTCTGTGGGTGACGGCGTGTACAAATCAACCGATGGAGGCAAAACATGGAGCAATATGGGTTTGAAAAACGCCCAGCAAATTGGTGGACTTGCGATTGACCCGACCAATGAAAACCGGCTCTTCGTGGCTGCACTCGGCCATCCCTACGGAGCCAATGAAGAACGTGGTGTGTACCGCACCATTGATGGAGGCAAAACATGGGAAAGAGTATTGTACAAAGATGAAAACACCGGCGCCGTGCAGGTGTCCATTGATCCCAACAATCCAGCTATCGTGTATGCCGACCTGTGGGCAGCAAGACAAGGTCCCTGGGAGAACGGTGCCTGGAACGGCAAAGAAAGTGGCTTGTATAAAAGTACAGATGGAGGTGCAACCTGGAAAAAATTAACCAATGGTTTGCCCACAACAGAACAGGGATTGGCAAGGATCGGTTTTTGCATTGCAGCGTCCAATTCAAATCGTTTATACGCCACCGTTGAAGCCGGAAAACAGGGTGGTATTTACCGGAGCGATGATGCCGGGGAAAACTGGCAACTGGCAAATGCGGATGAAAGATTATGGGGCAGGGGGAATGATTTTGCAGAAATAAAAGTGGATCCAAAAAATGCAGATATTGTATACACCGCCGATGTAGTAACCTGGAAAAGTACAGACGGTGGCAAAACATGGAGCGCCTTCAGGGGTGCACCCGGCGGCGATGATTACCACCGCATCTGGATCAATCCCAATAATCCCAACATCATTTTGCTCGCCAGCGACCAGGGTGCTATCATCACCGTAAATGGCGGCGAAACATTTAGTAGCTGGTACAACCAGCCAACGGCACAATTGTATCATGTAAGTGCTGACAATTCTTTTCCTTACAATGTATATGGCGGCCAGCAGGAAAGTGGCAGCGTAGGCATTACATCGAGAGGCAACGACGGGCAGATTAGTTTTCACGACTGGCATCCTGTGGGTGCCGAAGAATATGGCTATGTGGTGGCTGATCCCTCAGACAACAACATCGTTTACGGCGGCAAGATATCCCGCTATGATAAACGCACTGGTCAAACACAAAATATTTCGCCGGAAATTGTACGAAGCGGAAAGGTCCGCTTTTTAAGAACCGCACCAATCGTTGTTAGTCCTGTTAATAAGAAAGAATTATTTTTTGCGGGCAACATGCTGTTTAAAACCTATGATGGCGGCAACAGTTGGCAAACCATCAGCCCCGATCTTACAAGAACAAATTACGATGTACCAACGAACATCGGCGTTTACTCAAACGAGCAAATGAAAACCATGCCGCAGCGTGGCGTGATCTACACCATCGCAGCATCTTATAAAGACAGCAATACCATTTGGATTGGTACCGATGACGGCTTGATACAGCTTACAAAGAATGGAGGCAAAACCTGGACAAATGTTACACCTCCCCAGCTAACAAGCTGGAGCAAGATATCGTTGATGGAAGCCAGCCATACGGATGCAAACACGGCCTATGCTGCAGTAAACAAAATAAGGCTTGATGATATGAAGCCGCATATCTTCAAAACAACCGATGCTGGTAAAACATGGAGGGAGATCGTAAACGGCCTGCCGGATGACCCTATCAACGTGGTAAAAGAAGACCCGGTAAGAAAAGGGTTACTCTTTGCCGGTAGTGAACGGGCTGTGTATTTCTCTGTTGATGATGGAGAACACTGGCAAGGCCTGAGACTGAACATGCCCGCCACTTCTATCCGTGACCTGATAGTAAAAGACGACGATATTGTGGTGGGTACACATGGAAGAAGTTTCTGGATACTCGATAACATTACGCCACTGCGACAATTGAACAAAGAGCAGTTTAACTACCAGCTTAAAAAATTTGCGAAACTGCTGTATACTCCCCAAACCACTTACCGTGTTAGATGGAACATGTACACCGATACACCATTGCCCCAGGAAGAACCCGCAGGACAAAATCCGCCGGACGGCGCTATGATCGATTATTACCTGGACGAAAAGGTCGAAGAGGTAAAGCTAACGATCAGCAATTTTAAAACAGGCGCTTTAATACGCACCTATTCCAGCAGGGATACCTTATACAAAGTTGGAGAAGTGAATATTCCTCCTTACTGGATACGCCCGCAACAATTATTGAGTAATGAGGCCGGCCACCATCGCTTTCTGTGGGATATGCGTTACACGCCATTAAGTGTGCCGCCATCTTATCCTATTTCCGCTATTTACATGAACACTGCCCCGGATGCAACAGCACCATGGGTGACGCCCGGTGAGTATTCGGTACTGCTTACTGTTGGTAAACATTCATTCGCTTCGATACTAACAGTGAAAATGGATCCAAGGATAAAAACAACAACCAAAGGATTGCAACTGCAGCACGACCTGAGTTTGATGTGTTACAACAATATTCAACAATGCACGCAGATGATGAAGGGCCTTGATGTGGCTACAGAAAAAGCCAGATCATTGATAAAATTCAGCAGCCAGTTCAGCGCTGTCCACAATGCATTGCAGGATAGTGACTGGCCACCAACATCACAGATGATCAGCACTGCTAAAAAAACACAGGCCGAGTTCGAAAAATTTTTGAAGGAATTGAAATAAAAATTCTTTAGTCTTTACAACTGTTTAAAAAATCCTTTACACCCAATACGATCTTGTCAACCATTTGTTGCTGGTAGGCAGGATCCAGGATCTTCGCTTCCTCATCCAGGTTACTAAGAAACAGGGTTTCGATCAATGCATTGGGATATTCGATGGGGCTGTTGAGCATAAAATTAAAAGACCCGGTATTGCCGTATTCTTTCAAACCCAGTTCCAGCATACGTTTGTAGATGGCTGCACTTAGTGGTTTAAACCCAATGTAGCGGTAATAGGTACTGGTACCCCCTGCCCTGAAGGGATCTTCAGATGAATTTAAATGCACACTCAGCAAGAGGTCTGGCATACTATCCCGGTAAAAAAGAATGCGTTCTTTATTGTCGAAAAACTGTTCGGAGTTCCTGGTCATGATCACTGTGGCGCCTTCTTTTTCCAGTGCTTTCTGCAGCTTTAACGACAAAGCCAGTGTGAGCTCTTTTTCGTAAATACCTGTTGCGCCAACGGCGCCGTTATTGGTACCGCCATGACCTGCATCTACAGCAATCGCCAGGTTTTTAAGTGAAAGATTTGTCGGCTGTCTTTTTATTTTTATGACAAGACTGTTACCACTGTAATAAAGCAGGTGACCCCAGTGCTGCTGGTGCTTCAATTGAATGCTGATCCGGAAGATGCCATCGCTTAATTGTTCATAATCCGTAGCGGCAATCTCCTTCGTGGTTTGCAATTGCGTGATCCAGTTCGTATTGTTGGTAGCGCCGAAAACATCTACTATAATCTTTGAGGGATCTACCAGTTGAAAAGACTGGTAAGGCAGTTTTGCAAACAATCCAAGTTTCACATAGTCGTATAAACTATCGCCATAAACCGTGATCTTATCGGTAAGTGATTCCGGCGTAAAATTTCCTTTGGGCAACAGGCTTACCAATTCTTCCGGTATATAGGCCGACCTGTTTTTTGTCAACTGCACCCTGTAATGCGTACCCACTTTGCCCGTGATCTTTAGCAGGATATTACTGTCGAGGTAACCGATCTTGGCACCCCCCAGCCGGTCATCGCCCAACCCATATTCAAGGTGAGCCAGCCGGCCTTTGGTGATGGCAATATCAGATGCATAGGGCGACAAAACAGAAAAGCTGTTCTTTGTTTCTTTCGTGATGGTTTTGTCCGAAGAATCGGTGAGTACAACGGAAAACTTCTTCAATAAAAAACTATCGCTTGGTTTTACAACATATTCTCCCTGGTAAATACCGGGCATTCCTTTGGTTGCAGTCAGCGGCATTTCATACAGCACCGTGCCATTATCTGTTTTCAACACTGAACCAGGCAGGGCTTTTACTTTTAACTTGATCCTGTCGCCGGGCTGTAGCAACAGGTCACCATCCGGGAAAGTTTGTATGCTTTCTATAGCCAGTGAACTTACCGGCGCTGCTGGTTTGGGTACGGTATAGCTGTAGCTGATCTTTTTCGTGATGAATTTTGAATTTGATTCTGCCCTGATAATAAAATTGCTGTCGCCGGGCAACAGGTTTAGCTCCAGCGCAAACGCTCCTGTTGAATATACCCTTACCGGTTTATCGTTGATGCTGATGCTGCAGGTTTTACAGGTGCTGCCAATAATAAATTGTTTGGCTGCCACCACTGCATTCGCCGTTTTAAAAGGATTTACCAGCTTGATAAAAGGTTGATTGTCCTGCGAAAAAAGGATCGCTGGCAGCAGTGATAACAGTAATAACAAGGTGCGTTTCATAAAGGCAAGTTAGCAGAAAACATGCTACCAGTTTCACAAAAATACAGTCAGTTTTTGCCTGTTTCAGCAGGGCAGTGTTGAAAAAAAGAAGCTGCAAATCCCGGTGTTAACCTTGCCTGTAAAGATTTTGCCTTATTTTTGATAGCCTAATTTAGCCTTCAACCACATGACCTATCTTCGTTTCTTCCTATTAACTGCGTTGGCAGTCATCACCCGGGTGATGACTATTGCGCAACCTTCGTTTGAATACAAACCGGTACAGGACGATTCCCTCGAATTGCTGAAGTTAAAAACTGCCATCCGGAAACAGTTTGAAAAAGACAGTCTCGCCATCGACGGCGAAAATAAAAAATACATTCTCGCCATTTACAAAGACCGCTTCCGGGAACTGGATGAACTGTTCACAGAGAAAGAACCCATCGCAGCTTCGGATGCGAATACCTATCTCAGCAATATCAGCAACGAGATCATCAATAAAAACCCGGAACTAAAAAAACTGGCGCCCCGGGTAATATTCAGCAGGGCTTACTGGCCCAATGCCTACAGCACCGGCGAGGGCACCATTGTTTTCAACATCGACCTGTTTGTAAAACTGCAGAACGAAAGCCAGGTGGCGTTTGTACTTTGTCATGAGCTGGCGCACCTGTACCTCGACCACAGTAATAAAAAGATCACTAAATACATCAACACAGTTTATTCAGACGATTTTCAGAAAAAATTAAAAGAGCTGAAAAAGCAGCAGTACGATAAAAAATCAGCACTCGACAAACTAGAGATGGGCATCGCTTTTAAAAGTTTTCGCCATAGCCGGGAATTTGAAAGTGAGGCAGATTCGGTTGGGTTGAAATTTTTAAAGAACACCGGTTATGATTGCAGGGAGGCGCTCAATTGCCTGTCATTACTGGATGAGATCGATGAAGAAAAACTTGACTTCAGCGCCACCCTTCCTAAAGTTTTCTCTTTTACAGAATACCCGTTCAGGAAAAGGTGGATCGAAAAAGAAGCTGCTTTTTTTGGCGTAACGGCAGATAACAAAGAAACCAAACCAATCGATGATTCTTTAAAAACGCATCCAGATTGTAAGGTGCGGATAAAGACCATTACGCCGCTGCTCGACCGCCTGCAACTGCAGGGCGGCAAAACATTTGTGCAGGACCAGCAACAATTCAACCTGCTGCAGCGGCAATTTGCTTTTGAAGAAACGAACTATTGTTTTACAAAAAAACATATTTCGAAAAGCCTTTTCAATGCCATTTGCCTGCTGGAAAAAAACCCGGGCAATGCTTACCTGGTAACATTGGCCGGCAAATGCTTCAATGAATTTTACGAAAAGCAAAAGAATCATCACCTGAACAATGTTGTTGACCTGCCATCGCCTTTCAAAGAAAAAAACTATAACACCTTACTGGAGTTTATCAGCAGGTTAACGTTAACCGATATCAGCAGCCTGGGATACAATTTTATGAAACAATACAGCAACACACTTTCAGGCAGCGATGATTTTAAGAAAGTGTTTGAGCAAAGCAAAAAGAACTACGAAGAAGCAACCAAAAATTAATCTTTTTAAAATTAACCAATCAACCAAAATGAACATGAGAAAGAAAACACCCTTCCTTTTACTGGTTTTAATTGCCGGCTGTTTACAACTGCAGGCGCAGAATAAGATCAGTTTTGATAACGTTCGCCAAATCTATATCCGTAACTCCGGCCAGATAATGGATGGTGAAGAGTTGAAAGGATATTTTACGGTATATGTAACCGATAAAAAAGACAGGCATACAAATGCTTATGCGATACAGATCATGGACAACAACCTTAATAAAATCAAGGAGATTGAATTTGAAGATGATAAGGATATCCGCATACTGGAAAGCAGTTACAATGGCAATTCGATCATGTTTCTTTTTTACAACAGCAAAGAAAAAACGCTGGAGTACAGGACCTATGGTTTTGATGGCAAACAAAAAAGCACTTACACCAAAGAACTGAACAACAGGACCAGGTGGCTGATAGAATCAACCTATGGTGGCAAATCAGAAGAAGGGCAGAATGAAGCCATCTTCAGCGTAGGAAATACAGGTTTTACAACAGTCATTCCTGTTAAAGAAGGTAAGTATTACAGCTATGAAGTAAATTTCTTTTTTACCGACCGCAATAAGCAATGGACATTTGAAGCAGCAGAAGAGCAGGAAGATAAAATCTCCAGTGCCCTGTACCTTGGTGCCACAGATTCTTTGGTGGTGTATGAAGTGATCAAGCAAAAAAGACTGATGAGCAAGGAAGCGCATTCCTGGTTACTCGGACTGAATATTTATACCGGTAAAAAGCAGTTTGAAGTTTCAACAGAAGCAGAAGACTATAAGTTTTTCCCAATGAATATCGTTCCGTTAAAAGGTAAATCAGAATTCATGTTATTGGGAACATACTACGAGCCGGATGGCAGGGTGGCAAAAGATGCCAGCCTAGGACTTGCCTCCTGGAGGTTCAATTCTGCCGGGCAGGTGGTGTCAAAAAAATACAATTCCTGGGATGGGCCAATTGGAAAATATTTGCCTTCCGATGCAAAAGGAAAAGTTGCTGATGTGGGATATATTTATTTTCACAAGGTTCTGCAAACCGAAGATGGAAAATTCTTTGCCATAGGTGAAGGATACAAAAAAGTAGTAAGCGGGCTTGGAGTGGCTGCCGGCATACTGGGCGCAATGGGCGGCGGCGGCTCAGGAATAAGCATGATGAAATTAAAAATTACCGACATGCTGCTCTTACAGTTTGATGAGCAGTTCGATATCAAAAATGCAAAGATCTACGAAAAGAACAGCAACTCCGTAGAAATGCCGGCGGGAGCAAGTTACCTCACTCCACATACAATGGCATTGATCGCAAAAAGTTACAGGGCTTTCGACTACGATTTTACGCAGACAGATAAATCACATACCCGTTTTTCCGTTGGTTATGATGATTATGTAAAAGATGATGACTACAAGGGCCGCACTTTCAATACCATTAGTTATGCAGATGGCAAGATCACTACCGACAAGATCAACCTTGCCACTAACAAATCTACCTGGACAAGATTGTTCCAGGCCAAACCAGGCTTTATTATGATCATGGAATATTTTAAGAAATCAAAAACAATTGATGTAAGGTTGGAAAAATTGAACTAATCAAAATAGCCAGCACATAAAAAAGCGTCCCCAAAATATTGGGGACGCTTTCCGTTTCATGGGGAATTATTTTTTTAGAAAGTATATTTTCCTTCAGCGATCAGTTTGTCTGCGATCCTGCGTCTTGCGTCTTTACTGTTGAACGGCGTTGCTTTTGTAAAACGTTTTAAGCCCAGCAGCATCACCCTCAGCTCATCTCCTTCTGCAAATGCATTGATGGCTTCCTTGCCCGCTTTGTTTGTTTTGTCTACCGCATCATTCAGGTAACAACGCAGCAGGTCGGTGTAGATGCTGCTGTTTGCTTGGCCTTTCTTATCCACTATTTTCATTACCCTCAGCAATGTACTTTCTGCCACGAAAGTTTCAATGGCCATATCTGCAATGTTCATCAGTATCTCCTGCTCATCGCTGATCTTCATCATCAATTTTTGCACGGCTGCGCCTGCCACCATCAATATCGCTTTCTTCATATTCACAATGGCTTTCTTTTCCGCAGCAAAATAGCTTTCATCATCGTTACCAAATTCAGGAATGCTCATCAGTTCTTTCGACACTGCCATGGCCGGCCCCATCAGGTCGAGCTTTCCTTTCATTGCTCTTTTAAGGATCATGTCTACGGTAAGCAAACGGTTGATCTCGTTGGTGCCTTCAAAAATGCGGTTGATGCGGCTATCACGATAAGCCCGGCTGATCATGTATTCATCACTAAATCCATTGCCGCCAAATACCTGCACGCCTTCGTCCACCGCATAATCCAGCACTTCGCTGCCATGCACTTTTAAAATAGCACATTCCACGGCGTATTCTTCTGCGGCGATCAGCAGCGCTTCATTAAAAGGCTTGCCCGCATTTACCATTTCCACTTCCTTATCATCGATCCATTTGGCTGTTCTGTACAACGCACTTTCACTGGCAAATATCCTGATGGCCACTTCGGCCAGCTTGTACTTGATGGCACCAAAATTGGCGATCGCAGTTTTAAACTGCTCTCTTGTTTTGGCGTATTCAATCGTACCTCCCAGTGCCATTTTAGAAGCACCTATTACCGCAGCGCCCAATTTCAAACGGCCAATATTTAAGATATTAAAAGCGATGATATGCCCCTTGCCTATTTCACCCAGCAAATTTTCTACCGGCACTTTACAATCCTGGAAATACAACTGCACCGTGGATGAACCCTTGATGCCCATCTTGTGTTCTTCGGGCCCCTGGGTAAAACCCTCAAAGCCACGCTCAACTATAAACGTAGAAAATTTATCGCCGTCAATTTTTGCAAACACGGTGTACACATGCGCAAAACCACCGTTGGTGATCCAGCACTTTTGTCCATTTAAAATATAATGTTTGCCATCAGCACTCAGCACAGCCGTTGTTTTGGCGCCTAATGCATCGCTGCCGCTGTTGGGTTCCGTTAATCCATAAGCGCCTTTCCATTCGCCGGTTGCCAGTTTGGGAATGTATTTTTTCTTTTGTTCTTCGGTACCAAAATACAGGATGGGCAGGGTACCGATGCCGGTATGTGCAGCTACCGCTACACTAAAGGAATAGCCACCGCCAAGCCCTTCATTTATTAAAGTAGAGGTAACAAAATCTTTTCCCAATCCACCCAGTTCCTCCGGTATGGCCGCACCAAGTAGCCCCTGTTCGCCGGCTTTGTCCATCAGAGAAGGCATGAGGCCGGGTTCAGACTGGTCGATCCTTGCAACAATAGGATTGATCTCTGTTGCCAAAAATTGCAGGCACATGTCTTTTACCATCTGCTGCTCTTCAGAAAAATCTTCCGGTGCAAAACTGTCGAAGGCATTGCTTTCTTTGATCAACCATTCGCCTCCTTTAAGAGAGGGCGTGGAGTTTGTTGTTGTATTCATATGAGATCGTTTTGCCCTCATCCCCTGAAGGGGTAATGAGGATTATTATCAATTAAATCGCTTTTCTTTAATCCATTTCTCGTTGAACTGTTTCTAGTTATTTGTTTCTCGTTTGTAAGAGCTTTTAAACCTTTATCACAAAGTAATATGGCAACAGATAAAAGTTATAATCCCTCCAACGGGAAACTAGAAACTTTACCAAAAACACTATCACAATTTCGTTAAGCCCTCAACCTAAAATCCCCCCAACGAGATACAAGAAACTTACTTAAGATTATCATACACTTTCTGCAACACTTCTTTCGCTATCTCTATCTGCCCGTTGGTAACACCTTCCAGCGCTTCGTTCAATGTTTGATTGGCCAGGAAAATGGTTTGTTCCTGTAATTGTTCCGCTTCTTTGGTAAGGTAGATGAGGTTAATGCGGCGATCGTCTTTACTCGGCACCCGTTTTACCAGTTTCAATTTTTCGAGATTATCTACCAGCCTGGTAATACTCGGCTTATCCCTGAAAGTGGCATCACACAACTGCTGCTGGCTCTGCCCATCCTCCTTCCATAAATGATACAGCACACTCCACTGTTCAATGGTTACATCCAGGTTGGCCTGCTTAAAATTCTTTTGTAATCGCCTCGCAATGGCAGTGCTGGCCTTGCCCGTAACAAAGCTGTAGAGCTCCCCTTTTTTAAATTGGTTGTNNGGCATATAGTTGTTTATGCAACTAAACAAAGTTAGTAATTCATTTCACATTTTAAAATTTATTTTTGTGCCGCCGGCAGTAGTGTTTTACAGCTTCCCGTGGAGTTTATCCTGGGCGAAGCCGAAGGAGCACTCACTTGCACGGCATACCTATATGCAGCTTATCATTCTCAGTGTTTCGTGGGTGTTTTTTGTTTTGTATGCTGCGCTGCTGCTGTATTACCGCCAAAGCTGGGTAACAATGCCCGGTTTTATTGCACCAAAAGATTCATCTCCACCTATAAAAATATCGGTGATCATTCCTGCCCGCAATGAGGCGGAGAATATCATTGCCTGTCTTGATGCAGTATGTAACCAGGTTTACCCAACCAACCATTTCGAGGTAATTGTAATAGACGATCACTCAACAGATGCCACTGCCGGCCTGGTACAAAATTACCCTGCCGGCAATGTAAGGCTGCTGTCGCTCAAAGAAATTATGCAGGGCGAACTGCTCAATTCTTATAAAAAGAAGGCCATTGAAATAGCGGTTGCACAAGCCACCGGCGAACTGATCGTTTGCACCGATGCAGATTGCAGCATGCCACCCAACTGGCTGCATACCATTGCGGCTTTTTACCAGCAAACCAATGCCGCTTTTATCGCCATGCCGGTTAGCTACAACAGCAACAATAATTTTTTAGAGATCTTCCAGTCGCTTGATTTCCTTACCCTGCAGGGTATTACCGGCGCATCCGTTTACCGGCGTTTTCACAGCATGTGCAATGGCGCCAATTTGGCCTATACAAAAAAAGCCTTTGAGCAGGTGGGAGGATTTAAGGGCATCGACAATATTGCCAGCGGCGACGATATGCTGCTGATGCATAAAATTTACCGGCTGCATCCCGTCAAAGTGCTGTTCCTTAAATCAAAAGAAGTGATTGTAGAAACCGCCCCCATGAAAACGCTGAAAGATTTTTTTAATCAGCGCATCCGCTGGGCAAGCAAGGCAGACAAATATGATGATAAAAGGATTATTACAGTGCTGCTGCTGGTGTACCTCTTTAATGTGCTGCTGTTGCTGCTCCCTGTTCTTTGTATATTCGGCCATTCAACATTCAAAATACAAAATACAACATTCAACATTCCTGAAGGCTGGCTTTACCTCCTTGTATCCAAAACGATCATCGAAATATTCTTCCTATACCCGGTTGCGAAATTCTTCTCCAGGCAGCAATTGCTTTGGTTCTTCCCGCTGGCGCAACCTTTTCACATATGCTACACTGTTATTGCCGGCTGGCTTGGTAAATTCGGCACTTATCAATGGAAGGACCGTAATGTAAAATGACCGCCTTATTCTTTTTTTAACAAGTTAAGTGCAGCATATTCTTTTACAACATGCTCCTTAGAGTAACCTTAAATTAACCGTTATGAAAAAAACAATCACACTGTCGATTCTTTGCCTGCTTTCATTTTCCGTTTTTGCACAGCTAAAAAAAGGTGCCGCATTAATTGGCGCAGACCTTTCCCTTTCCGGGACAACCAATAACCAGACTTATGGCTCCAGCGAAACAAAAAGTTCGCAAAGTAATTTCAATATTTCCCTGCTGGCCGGCAAGGCTGTTAAAGACAATCTTTTTTTAGGAGGAGCGCTTTCTTTTGCCACTTCCGGCAATAAACAGCAGGGGAGTACCATGCAATCGCTTAAAGTGTATGGCGCTTCTGTATGGCTCCGCAAATATTTCCCTGTTACAAAATCCTTTTATGCATTTGTGAACGGCGCTGTTGGCGGCAGTATAAGCAACAATGATCTCAGCAGCATCGGTACCACCGAAAAAGGATTTGGTGTTGCCATCACCATCTACCCGGGCGTCAGTTACCAGCTTACAAAAAACTGTTACCTGGATGCTTCACTGAATAATCTTGCCAATATCTATTATAATCACGCTTCTTCCAACCGCTCAGATGCCATTGGCAACCCGGTCAAATACACAACAAATAATTATGGCGTAAGTACATCTCTGGGCAATGGCAACAACCCCCTGCAGCTTGGGGTGAGGTGGATCATTCAGAAATAAATGCTGCAGTTGGCTGAAAAGCCCTGATCTTTTTGTTCATGATATAAAACCAAAGGGGCGGCAGTAACGACAGCAGCATGCTGCCCGGGTAACCCGTAGGTAATTGCGGTGTATGATCGTGATGTTTAAGTACCTGGTATTTTCTACTGGCTAAATAATGATGATCGCTGTGGCGGCTGAGTTCAAATAACATCAGTCGCCCCAGCACATGATCACTGTTCCAGCTATGATGCGGCATGGCACGTTCATATTTTCCCGGGGCTGTTTGTTTTCTCTGCAGCCCGTAATGCTCAATGTAATTAACTGTTTCCAGTAACAGGATGCCCAGCAAAGCCGCCCCTAAAAAGTAAACAGTAATTGTAACTCCTGCATTCACCAGTATAAAAGCCAGCAATGCAAATTGAATAATATGCACCTGTATCATTTCATTTTGCCAATGCCAAACAGGAAGACCTTTTTTCTTAATTGCTTCATTGGCAATTTTCCAGGCGGAACAATAAGATTGGGAGATCGTACGCAGGTAAAAAAAATAAACCGGTTCGTTGTACCTGGCACTGCTGGGATCGCCGGGTGTAGCCACGTTTTTATGATGCCCCCTGTTATGCTCAATAAAAAAATGCATATACAGTGAAGTGAGCAGAGAGGCTTTTGCGAGGGTCTGCTCAAAAGCATTTACACGATGCCCTAATTCATGGCCTATATTGATACCGAAAGTTCCGCAGAGCAATCCCATGCTGCAAATTCGGCCGGCCTTATCCCAACCCGATAAATCAACAGATAACTTAAAACTATTTAAGAAAGTATAGAGCGCAACAAATTGTAATAAAACAAAGAGGTAAAGCATGTAATCGTACGTGCGGTCTTTCTTTGCAATTTCTTCTTCCGCAGTGCTCATATTTGTTTCATCCGGCTTTATCAGCAACTCTGCAACGGGCAGTAGTACCCACGCATAAATAGTAGGAAACCAGCATAACAATCCCCGGTTGTTAAAAGCGATGTAGGCCAAAATATATAAGGGAAGGGGCAACAGGTATTTGAAAGCCCTGGTATTCATATCACAAGTTTATGCCAGTGAAAATACAGATAAGTATTTGAAAACACCAATGGATCAATTGGCTGCTAACTCCACGCATGCTATAAACATTCAAAGGCTATCATATCTAAACCTATACCAGTCCTTCCTGTATGGCTACCTTCACCAGGCCGGCAGTATTTTTCACATCTAATTTCTGGAGTAAGTTATTGCGGTGGTTTTCTACCGTACGAAGACTTAAAAATAATTTGTCCGCAATTTCCTGGTTGGTAAATTCATCAACGATCAACTGCAGGATTTCTTTTTCACGCCTGGTAACAATTTGTTTGGCATTGCTGGCTGAAAGACTGCTGAGCAACTGCTGCTTTAATTCTTCCTGTATAAATTGCTCCCCGGCATACACTGTTTCAATGGCAGCAACGATCTTTCCGGGACTGGCGTCTTTTAATAAATATCCCATCACACCCTGTTGCAGTATCTTTTTTATCTGGGCCACTACATCTACATTGGTCAAGGCAATGATCTTGATATTCCTGTAGGTTTTAGTAATGATGGCTGCCAGTTCAATACCGGTTTTACCAGGCATTTGTATATCGAGTAACAAAACATCGGGTTGATTTTTTACAAGACCTTCGAGCAACTCATCGCCGTTATTGTAGATCCCCGTGATCTGGATATTGGGCACATCTGCCAGTATTTTTTGCAGCCCGTTCAAAATAATTACCTGGTCATCTGTTATGGCTAAGCTGATCATACAAGTTGATTTTTTCCTGGTTCAAATTCCATGTACACACTGGTTCCCTTGCCCCTGATACTGTTAATATCAATGCGCCCGTCCAGTTGTTTCACTCTTTCATAAATATTTTTCAATCCCATGCCATTGCTGTTTTTGGCTACCATGTTATCCATTCCCACTCCATCATCTTCTACCGTAATATCAAGACCGCCATCATCATGAAAATTCATTTGAACAACTGCTGTGGCAGCGTTGGCATGTTTGCGGATATTGTGGATCAGTTCCTGCACAATGCGGTACACTGGCTGGTTAAAAGCGGCATCCATGTTTTGGGGTGTTCCCAATGTTTGAAAACTGATCACTGTTCCTCCCTTCCCGGTCATGCGTTCACAAAATGCTTTTACCGCATCACTCAAACCTTCCTGCATCAATATTTCCGGCATAATATTGTGAGCTGTTTCTCTTAAGCCAGAGGCGGTTTCTTCCAGCAATTTGATGCCTTCAATAAAATCAGGGTTGTGCTCATACTGGCTGTTGCGCCGCACCATTTCAAAATTCATTTTGGCTGCTGTGAGCAATGAACCTATCCCGTCATGCAATTCGCCGGCAATCCTGGTACGTTCCTTTTCTTCTCCATCGATCGTTGCATTCAGTCTTTCTATCTCCATCTTTTGCTGCAGGTTGTCAATCCTTTCCTGCTGCAGCCGCTGTTTGTGCATGTTTTTCCTGCGCCACAATACAAAGGCAAAGGCCGTGAAAAATGCGAAAAAAGAAATGCCTGCTATAAAATAATTCCGGCTTCTCACCCTGTTCTCAATCGCTGCAATTTTTAATTTTTGTTCTGCTACTACCTTGTCGTTTTCTACCATGCGATAGCGCATCTCCAGCCGGTTGATCATGTCGATCTTGTCTTTTTTCATCAGGCTGTCATAAAAAGAAATGTATTTATTCTTTTGTACCAGCGCATTTTTATAATCGCCGGAAGCTTCATAACTACCGGCCAGTGTTTTATAAGCATCCAGTAGTTCACCTCTCAAATGGGCGCCTGTTGCTTTCAATTGTTGCAGGGCCTCATTCAGCAGTCTGATGGCATGCGCATATTGCCGCTGCTGGTACAAGGCTTTTGCTTTTAGTAAATTGGTGAACACCCGGTAAAAAGCCAGGTACCTCGTCTGTTGCGGTGCATTCATCAGCGCCTCCACTTTGGCAATTTCCTGCATTGCTTCTGCCGGCCTGTTTTGCTGCAGGTAAGTATCAGTAATATTGGTAAGGGTTGAAATTTTACGGGCAAGTACCAGCTTACGGAGCTTTTCCCTCTCCACCAGGTAAGTATTATAATAATACCTGGCACTGTCAAACTTTTTTAACGCATGGTAATAGGCCCCCTGCAAAAAAAAGATACTTGTTACGGCATCTGCACTGTCCCTGATCGATACCGCTGCCATCTTTGCCTTGTCCACAAATCGTTTGAGCGTTTGAAAGTATTCATCATTTTCATTGCTGCCATAATCAAGATTGATCCAGAAGATGGCCAGTTTTGTGTACAGATCAACTGCTAACTGGGGGTTGCTGATATTGCCTGCTTCAATTTCGCTGCCCAGCAAATAGTAGTAATAGGCCGATGAATCCTGCCGGCCCTGTTCATCAAAAGCTTCTGCCAGCAACAGGTGTACTTCTGCTTTTTCTTCTGTGGATGGCAAAGCCAATATTTCAAAATAATGCAGGGCCTGCCGGCCGTAGTCGATCGTTTTATCGGTGTTACTTCCAAAATACCATTTGGCCATTTTTGTATTGGCCAATGCAATGCCCCGGGTGTATTTTAAGAAGCGGCTTCTTTCTGCTGCAGTTACAAAATCCTGTAATGCTTCTTCCGGATTTTTATCTGCCAGTCTATTGCCTTCTTCCAGCAAGCGCAAAATAGAACTGGTATCATATTGCTGTACAACATTCACCGGCTTTTCCGCATTTTGGGCCGATAACTTACCAGCCATGGAAACAGTCAACAAAACAGATAGCAGCATACCAACTACAACAGGCGCCGAAAACCTTGTCCACTGCCTTGCTTTGATATTGATCGCCATGTTATACTCCTGCCGTTTAACGCAGATTAAAGTAAAAATACAAAATCAACAGTAGAGCTTCATTAACAGGCGTAAATGCTGTTGTTGTTTTTTAAAAAAGAAAGGAGGCTGGCTCAAAAGTGTCCATAGATTGTCATATTGAGCTTGTCGAAATATAACAATCTATGGAAATCAAATCTGTAAACATCCGCTAAACTCAATGTAACAGATTTGATTGCTTTTGAGACGGCCTCTGATTCTTTTTGCTCAATGGTTTTTCTGCAGACCTAAGTTATTGGATCAGTATTTTAAAACTATACACAGCTCCTTCATTATCCAGCTTCACTATGTAAACACCTCTTGCAGCCGGGGGTAATAATATAACCTGGTTGAATGCACCGCCATTTTGATTCCAGCTTTTTGCTGCCACAGTTTGGCCGGCTTCATTCATTACCATGGCAGTAACATTTCCTTTCTGCACTTTCACGTTGTTTACGATCAGGTGATCGTTGTTTACAATGTAATTCCATTTAGCGGCCTTTTTAGAGGCGATCATTACAATATTGGTAAAATAAACAGCACCCGATCTTTCCGTTGCCCTGATGCGGTAGTAATTTTTTCCTGCTGCAGCAGTTTCATCCAGCCACTGGTAGCTCTGGTAGTTCAACCCACCCGGGTAAACCTTATCGCCGATCACTTTAAAATCTTTACCATCAGCAGAGCGCTCAATTTCAAAATAGCTCACCGCTTCCTGTGCAAAAGCAGTCCAGAACAACTGGTTACCTGCCGGGGTACCCGTTCCTGTAAGATTGCTGAATTTAACCGGCAATACAACATCCGCATCCAGTTTTAAAATATTACCCCGGAAGAAACCGGCTGCATAGACTTTTTTACAGATGCCGCCGCTGCAACCTGTTATCGGGGCAAAACATGCAGCACTCAGCAGGTCTGTGATGGGGGCGTAATAAGGTTTCCAGGAAGCGCCGCCATTCAGCGTAGTGTAAACCGAACCGCTGCCGAACAGTAATCCCTGGCTGGCATCGTACATCAGTATCTTTGGATAATTGGCGTACAGTGTTGGTAATCCTGTGTTGCACAGGGTCCAGGTACTACCACCATCAACAGTCTTCATCACAAGCGCCTGGTCACCCGTAGCATAGGCGGTATTGGCATCAGCAACCGCAATACTTTTGATCGCTTTATCACTGGCAAAGGAAGGTACATTTGTTTGGTGCGTCCAGGTAATGCCACCATCGGTGGTTTTATAAATGGTACCGTTGGCACCTGCAGCATAACCAATGTCAGCATTAAGAAATTTTATTTCGTACAGGTAATTGTTGAGTGAATAGTCTGTTTGAAACGGCAATACCGTAGTACTACTATCCCAACTGTTTCCTCCATCATAAGTACGATAAATGATCTGGTGAAAAGTATCAACATAATTTACATTGTCTGGATACCGAACATTGGCCACCAGCCAGCCGGTATCTTCGTTGATAAAATCCATGGCCGTTAAATCTCCAGCATGCTCTTCGGCAAACAACAGGTCGAATGAAGTGCCCCTGTCTAAACTTTTATAGAACATGCCATTGCTTGCAGCAGCGATCACTGTATTGGGTGATGGATATACAATGGAAGTGTAAGTATCCCATGGATTAAAGCTTGGGTTGGATATATCTTCCCAGGTATCACCACCATTGGCAGTACGCAGAATGGTACCGCCACTGCCCATTGCCATCCCGTAAGATGGATCGGCGAAAGCGATGGCAGTGATGCCGTAGCCGCTAAAGCCTAAACTTTTCTTAGTGTAAATAAATGGTGTTCTCCAACTGCTGGTAGAATCGGCAATAATGCCCGCCTGTCCGCACAGGCCAAAACGGTTGGCGCTGCTGATATCAATTCCATAAAATGAGATGCCTGCTTCGGATGAACCTTCGGGGTACACTCCATTGGCAGTCCAGGTAATACCCCTGTCGGCCGACATCAATATTTTTCCTTCGCTGCTGGTGCCTGCAACTGTAATACCATCTCTTGTTGCAAGGTTATAGATCTGCGGACTATTGAGCGGTGCATACCTTGATGCTATTGAAGATCCGTTGTTCAGCATCAGGTAATTACCTGCCGGGGTACTGGTATTGATCCTGATAAGGCCACCGTTATTTTGTGTACCCAGTATCACTACGGTATCACTCAACACAGCAATGGCCCTGTAATTCTGTTGTGAAAGCCCGAAGGTATTGTCGGAATAATGCGTTTCAACAGTATCTGTTCCACCTTCCCCATTGGCATAATAAACAGTATCAATGGCATTTACATTTGGAAATACGGTGGAGTCTGTAATCGAGTAATCGTACCAGTTACCATTTTCAAACTTGTAAACGAGGCCCGCTGCGCCACCAACATATCCTACACCATTGGCAGAAAACCTGACCTTATAAATGGTTCCGCTGAGCCAGCTGATAGAGGGCAGCGGAAAAGTGTACAATGCCTGCCAACTGGCACCGCCATTGATGGTTTTGTAAATGGTTGCCTGTTGGGTTGTGGCATCCACATCACCGGCGATATAACCGGTATTGGCATCTGTAAAACAAACCGTATTGATCTCCATTTGAGTACTGTAAAAAGGCGTGGCAACCAGGCTCCAGTTGGTGCCGCCATCTACCGTTTTCACCATGATACCATCATTACCTACTGCATAAGCCAATGAAGCATTTACAAATTGTACGTCGTTAAAAACGGGTCTTGAAATTTCGCCGGCTGCGTTGGTGGTGGTATAAGCAAAATAGGTCCAGGTGCCGCCGCCATCAGAGGTTTTAGCAATACCCCCTGCTTCCCCAACCACCAATGCCGTATTGTTATCCGCATAAGATATCTGGTAGGATACAAAACCAAATGGTTTTGGATTGCTGTATTTCCAATGGCTGTTGTCAAGCTGTGCATCAGCCTTTTGAGTGATACAAAAACAGGATAGTAAGCATACGGTTACGTGTAGAATTGTTTTCTTCATAATGCGGTATTTTGATGGATAAATGCTGAGCCCCCGGGCCCGGATAACCGGTTTTAGAAAGGATATTGAACAGCCATGTTTGGCAGGATAAAGATAAAATTGACCATTGCCAATTCTATAAGTGCTTTGTCTCAATTTAAAAATTGAGTATAAACACCTAGTAATTGTGGATGGCGGAAAAGTAGTTTTGTATACGCCTCCCCTTTACAAAGGATCAGGGCCGCAACCCGGTGTAACAGCCCTGGAGTATTTATTTTTTTCCAGGCAACCCAGGAGATGATCATACAATGAGAAAAAGCTTCCTTTATATCATACTGCTATCGGTTTGCTGTAAAATAACGGCACAGGACAAATCGAACAAAGGCACAGAATTCTGGCTGGGCTATGGCAACTGTGTGTCTTTTGACATCATGGATTATGACGGCATCAATAACCAGGAAGAAGTACTTTACATCAGCGCCGAAGAAGCAACCCAGGTAACCATTTCCGTAAACGGTACCTCCTGGGAGCAGGTGGTAAATGTACCGGCCAACAGTGTGAATGTAAGCATCACCTTACCCAAAACCGGACCAGATGATTGCCGCATCAGGGGTGAAGGCATTTTTGACAGGGCCATTCATGTAGTAAGTACCAAACCCATCGTGCTGTATGCACATTTGTACAATACCCAGTTGTCAGGCGCCACAATGCTGTTCCCTGTAGAAACCTATGGTTACACCTATTATTCTATTAATTACAAACAGCCACCGGTACCGGCTTTTCCCGGTAAAAACTGGTTTTATATCATTGCGAGCGAAGACAATACCAGGATAGAAATAACACCGTCAGATACTACAGAAAGCGGCGTATTGCCCGGGCAATCCATCATCGTAAACCTGAGCAAGGGACAGTTGTACAATGTATTTGGAAAGGTAAGTGACGAAAACGAATGTGATCTTACCGGGAGTAAGATTCGTTCCATAAGCGGCAGTGACGGCAATTGTCATCCCGTTGCCGTTTTCAGCGGGTGCAGCAGGTTCATTACCTGTTTAACCGATGGCGGTGAAGTAGCACAGCAACAAATATTTCCCGCCAGCGCATGGGGAACCAGGTATTTAACTTTTCACAGTATCATTGCCACCGGCAACCCGCTGACCACCCCGTTCATTAATCATTACAGGGTGATGGTAAGCGACCCGGTAACGGTTGTTAAAAGAAACGGTGCGGTACTCACAGGGCTGCAACGCAATTCTTTTTATGAATTCGACAGCAATTCGGGCGATTATATTGAAGCCAATAACCCGGTGATGGTTTGTCAGTACACCCCTAACTCCAACGAATGTACAGGATCCAATATGTCGCCACAAGGCGATCCGGAACTAATGTTCCTGCCATCAATTGAACAGGGAATTAAAAAGGCGAGAGTATACAATACAAAGAACAGGAACATCACTGTGAATTATCTTACCATCATCATCCCCAACAATGGCATTACCAGTTTAAAGATAGACGGTGCTGCCGTTCCGGCTTCCGGCAGGAGGATACATCCCAATAACCCGAACTATACCATTGTTGCCAAACGCCTGCTGGGGCCCGGCGCACAGCATACCATTGAAAGTGATTCTGCCTTTACTGCCATGATCTATGGTGGCGGTACTTTTGAAAGCTATGGCTATATCGCCGGCACACTTATCAATAACCTGAACAGTATTGGCAGCATTCAAAACGTATATAACGTTAGCGGACAAACGAACAGTTTTACATGCCCCCGCTCACCCTTTACGATAAACATTCAGCTTGCTTACAGGGCTACTGCTATAAACTGGCTCTTTAGCCAGGTACCTGCACTTTCACCGGCCAGTGACACCAGCATCAGCAATCCTGTACCGGCAGATTCACAGATCATCAATGGCCGGGAATACTTTACCTACCTGCTCAGCACGAATCTGATGCTGGCAGATACCGGCGTGTTTAACATTCCTGTTGTGTATGCATCGCCGGAGATCGATCATTGCAGCCAGCAGGAAAGAACAACGGTGGCTGTTGTTGTAAAACCGGGACCGGTGGCTGACTTCAATGTAGCTTATCGTGGCTGTACCATTGATACCGCTTTGTTCATCGGGCTTGCAGACATTAACCACTACAGCATCAATCAATATACCTGGCGTTTTGATGATAATGCGGTTGATACTGCCATCACAACCCGCAAAAAATTTACAGAAGGCGATCACCCGGTCTATTTAAAAATAATTGCTGACAATGGTTGCGTGGATGATACAACAAAGCTCGTCAGCACCTTTCCAAAACCGGTGGCAAAATTTGGCTACAACAGGCCGATCTGTTTGGGTGATTCTGTTTTACTCACCGACAGTTCAACCATTTCGCAGGGCAGCATTGCCAGGTGGAACTGGGATTTTGCAGACGGAAATACTGCTGTTACTACCAGCAATGCTCCTTTCTATCATGTGTACCATGCCGCTGGCACCTACAAAGCTGCATTGGTAGTTACTTCAGATAAAGGCTGCACAAGCGATACGGGTTTTGTGAATGTACCGGTCAATAAAAAGCCACAGGTGAATTTTAGTTTTTCCGGCAAGCCCTGTACAGACAGCAGCTTTGTGTTTTCACCAACTGTTACGGCCAATGGCAATATCATCCAAAGCAGCCACTGGATTTACGGTGACGGACAAACACAGGTGATAAACAATGTAAATCCTGTTACGCATGCGTATACAGTTGCACAAAACAATGTCAGGGTAGAATACATGGTGAGTGGCGGCAGCGGTTGCGAAAGTAATACTGCCATTCAAACGATCCCTATAATTCATCCGGTACCACTTGCAGGTTTTGATATCAGCGGCGCTTCCTTTTGTCCGCAAAAAAATATCGTGTTTACCTACACCGGGAGGAATGCTGTTCAACACTGGCAATGGGATTTCGGCAATGGTAATTCATCGGCCGCTTCACCCGCCAGGCGCAGCTATACACAAGGTGGCATTTATCCAGTATCCCTCAGCATTCAAACCGCCGATGGCTGCGGTTCCCTGCCTGCCGTAAAACAGTTGCAGGTTTATGATACACCCAATATTGATGCCGGACCTGCCATTCTAAAGGTCTGGAACCAACCCGTGATCATCAACGCAGTAATGAATGATACCGGTACATTTCAATACCAGTGGAGCCCTGCCGCCACCCTTACTGATCCGTCTATCTTACGACCAACGAGCAATACGGACAAAGATGTATTGTACACCGTTAAAGCGATTGGCGGACCGGGCAATTGTGAGGCATCCGATACCGTTAGTATACGAATATTAAGAACCCTCTACATCCCCAACGCTTTTTCTCCCAACAATGATTCACACCAGGATGTTTGGAATATTCCTGCCCTCAATGGTGATCCCAATGCAAGGGTTACTATTTTCAACCGCTGGGGACAAAAGATATTTGAGTCAAAAGGTTACAGCCAGCCATGGGACGGCACTTACAAAGGCGTACCGCAACCGGTGGGCGCATATTACTACCAGGTGCAGCCGGATGTAAACAAGCCGAAAGTAGTAACTGGTTTTGTGATGATCGTACGGTAAGATGCGTTTAGCTGCAGAGCTAAATATTGTGAAGAGGAGTTTTGATTTTGTGAGCAAGCGTAAATTATTGACAGCTTCCTTATCATTTATGCGCAGAAGATCATTTGCCCGGCTCCGCTGCCTATCATCGTTGCCGCTATTTAATATCCTTCATCATTTTTTTAAGCCAGGGCGATAAAAGCAGTAATACCACTCCGCAACCAACCGTAACCCAGGCGATCTTCGAAAACACATTGGTGTACACAGCCAACGATTCCGTCTTGGCCATCACCTTGCCCGTTACAGCATCGCCCGGTATGGCCATTAAGGAACCGATCAATCCTGCAAGGTATTGACCGTAGGAACTTGCCAGGAACCACATTCCCATCATCAATCCTACCATTTTTTTGGGTGACAGTTTTGTGATAGCGGACAAGCCGATGGGTGACAGGCACAATTCACCGGTTGACATAAAAAGGTATCCCAGCACAAAAAAAGAAAGACTTACCATACCGCCATGAGCATATTTTGCACCCAGTACAAATACATAAAATCCAAGCCCGAGCTGCATTAAACCAAGGGCGAATTTCACCGCTGAATTTGGTTCCCTGTTCCGGTTGGCAAGCCATATCCAGAGCCACACAAAAAATGGTGTTAATAAAACGATCAGTGCGCTGTTAATAGAATTGTTGACTGCTGCGGATGACAGGTGTACACCCATCACACTCATATCAACATTTCGTTCGGCATACAAATTAAGTGATCCACCACCCTGTTCGTAAAAAGCCCAGAACAAGGAAGAAAAAATGATGAGCACCAACGCCACCATTATTTTGCCGAAGGCTTCTTTACCCAGTTTAACGGCAGTATAGATCACATAAAAAAGTGCCAGTATTCCAAAGGGGTTGATCAGGTAACTGTAAATGGTATAGTAATTCAGGATCAGGATAAAAACAGGAATGGCCAATATGCTTAATACATACACAAGCAGCTCGTTGCTGATACCAAAAGATGATCTGGCCTTCAGTTTTTCTACGGATGGTGGCAGCCCGATCGGGCCGAGCTGTTGTTGTTTCTTTAGAAAAATGAACAGGCCAAGCAGCATAAAAACACCGGCAATGCCGAAGCCAAGATGCCAGTTTACTTCCTGCCCGATCCATCCACACAGCAAACCGCCCAGCATGCCCCCCACATTGATGCCCATGTAAAAAAGAGAAAAGCCGGCATCCCGCCTTCCATCATCATCTTTGTAAAGATTGCCTACAATGGTAGATATATTGGGTTTGAAATACCCGTTGCCAACAATAAGGATTCCCATACCGATAAAAAATGAGGCATCTACCGGAATGGCCATTACAAAACTTCCCGTGGCAAGTAAGATAGCGCCCCATACGATAGAGCGGCGTTGCCCCAGTATTTTGTCTGCCAGCATACCGCCCAGCACAGGCATGGCATAAATGAGCGATTGATATACGCCGTAAATGATATTGCCTTTGCCGTCGTCAAAATGCAGATAGTTCACCATGAACAACAGCAGCAAAGCCCTGTTGCCATAGAATGTAAAACGTTCCCACATTTCGGTAAAAAAAAGCAGGTAAAGCTGTTTGGGATATTTACCCCTGAAACCCTGTATCTGTTCTAAAGTTGGCTGCATACGATAGCTGGTAAAGGATGATGGTATTTAGAAAAGGCGGCCGTTAACGGCCGCCTTTAAAGTTACATGTTATACTTTCTTATCTTATTCCGTGCATCATTTTTTTAAGCTTCGGTGTAAGCGCAAACAACAATACCGCTGCAATACCACACAATACAACAAACACCATAAAGAACTCAAACAGGTTATGCAGGGTAAAACCCGCAAACTTTGGATAGTGATCGCTGATCTTATTGTCAACCAAATATTTTACCTGCTCTGCAGTTGGGATAATTTTTTTATCAAGAATTGCCTGCAGGTCAATGCCGCCTTCCTGTGCTTTTTTAAACTGCTCACCTGTTGCCGGCAAAATAGACCCCAGTGTACCAGCCAGTGCATAACCAGAAGCATTGGATAAAAAGAACACCCCGAACAGCAGCGAACCAAAACGCTTGGGGGCCAGTTTGCCTACCAGTGAAAGTCCGATGGGCGACAAACACAGTTCACCAAAGGTTTGGATCAGGTATAACAATACCAGCCATTTTACAGCCAGCAACCCGCTATTGCCGAGGTCTTTTACATTGAAAGCGATGATAAAATAGCTCAGTGCGATCAGGCCAAGTCCGAATGCCTGTTTCATCGGGGAGATGGGTTCTTTTCCTCTTGCTCTTAACTTATCCCACAATAAACTAAATGGCACCGCAAACATCACCACGAAAAGGCCGTTGAATATCTGCACCATTGAAGGAGGCATATTCCAGCCAAAAAAGTTGCGGTCGGTTTGGTTATCTGCAATAAACGTAAGTGAAGATCCTGCCTGTTCAAAAGCAGCCCAAAAAAAGATGATAAAGAAGGATACGATATAGATCACCAGTATTCGATCTGTTTCTACCTTGGTAAGTGATTTATCTGAAAGGATCAGGCCGGCCAGTGTGAGACCGCTGCCGTAAATGATCGAGTAAATTACGTTCTGCCCAAATACATAGAAAAACACCAGGGCGAGGCCTGCGAAAGCTATTACTGCAATACCAAGCGAAGTATTGGTGAAGTTGGCTTTTTGAGATTCTCCCTCCTCGTAGTCGGACGCCACATTTTTTGATGGCAGGCCGCCGATAGGTCTTCCCTCGGGAGTTTTTACATACTTATCTTTCAAAAAGAAAAACGTGATGGTACCCAGCAACATGGCGATGGCAGCTGCAAGGAAACCCCATTTAAAAGCAAATACATCCCTGTTGCCGGCTTTGTCAACCACGTCTCCCACAATAGGACAGATGAACTGGCCCAGGAAAGCACCCACGTTGATGCCCATATAAAAAATGGTAAATGCTGTATCCAGTTTGCTCCGCTCTTCTTTGGGATAAAGGCTGCTCACCATACTGCTGATATTCGGCTTAAAAAAACCATTGCCAAAAATGATCACGCCCAGTGCTATATAAAGCAGGGTCCTCGCCAGTTCCAGGTTAGTTGAAAAAATACTGGCGCTGGTAAAAAGCAATAACTGTCCGCAGGCCATCAACAAACCTCCCAGTAAGATACAATTGCGGTTGCCCAAAAAACGGTCAGAAATAAAACCTCCCAACATTGGCGTGAGATAACACAATCCTAAAAATCCGCCATAAATGATAGAGGAATGTTCTTTGCTCATCATCAGTGCATTCACAATAAAGAGTGTCAGCAAAGTTCTCATCCCGTAAAAGTTGAATCGCTCCCACATCTCGGTGCCAAATAAAACCCATAGCCCTTTTGGATGATTTTGTTTTACTGCCTGTTGTTCGGTCATATGATTTTTTTAATGGTAAACAAATTATAATGGCTCAAAGTAGTAAATTTCTTTTTACTAAAAACAATAAGCGTTCACATAATTAAAGCTTCGGAGTATTTTTTGCCGTTTATAAATTTAATATGGTTTACAACTACCTTAATTTTACATTCGCTTTAAATCCATTTCTAATGATATAAATACCATTACATAGCTATGAATATTTTAATAGCAGGCGGTGGCGGAAGAGAACATGCCCTCGCCTGGAAATTCAAACAAAGCAGCCTGTGTACCAACCTGTACATAGCCCCCGGAAATACAGGAACGGCAGGCCTTGGCACCAATGTACCCATTGCCGTTACCGATTTTGATGCACTCAGTTCTTTTTGTACCGCCAATCAGATAGACATGTTATTTGTAGGACCTGAAGAGCCGCTGGTAAAAGGTATTTATGATCATTTTAAATCAAACAGTGCTACTGCACACATCAGGGTAATAGGCCCTTCTAAACAAGCTGCCAAACTGGAAGGCAGCAAGGCTTTTGCAAAAGAGTTCATGCAGCGCAACAATATTCCAACCGCAGCGTACAGGGAGTTTGATGAAACCAATTACCCCGAAGGCATCGGCTATATAAGAAATCATCCATTGCCAATCGTGTTAAAGGCAGATGGCCTGGCTGCCGGCAAAGGCGTGATCATTTGCAACAATCACATTGAAGCACTGGCAGAGTTTGAGCTGATGATACAACAGGCCAAGTTTGGAGAGGCTGGTAAAAAAGTGGTGATAGAAGAATTTTTGAAAGGCATTGAACTAAGCGTATTCGCACTCACCGATGGCATTCACTACCTGATGCTGCCCGAAGCAAAAGACTACAAACGTGCAGGCAAAGGCGATACCGGTGCTAACACCGGCGGCATGGGTGCCGTAAGCCCCGTACCTTTTGCGGACGACACTTTTCTTGAAAAAGTAAGACTGAAAGTGGTAGAACCAACCATCAACGGCATCAAAAAAGAAAACCTGGATTATAAGGGAGTGGTGTTCATTGGGCTGATAAAAGTGAATGAAGAACCGTTTGTAATTGAATACAATTGCCGGCTGGGCGATCCAGAAACTGAAGTGGTGATCCCCCGTATCGACAACGACCTCGTGGAACTGTTCACTGCCGTAGCCGACCAGCGGCTGGACCAGGTTACCATACAAACCAACCCCCAAACCGCTGTAACCGTGGTGGCGGTGAGCGGCGGCTATCCCGGTAATTACCAAACCGGCATCACCATCAGCGGACTCGAAGATGCGGCCATTGACGGCTCCGTGATCTTTCACTCCGGCACCCGGCAGGAAGGAGCCAATGTGGTAACCAGCGGCGGGCGGGTACTTACCGTAACTTCCTACGGCGATAACATCATGGATGCCGCCGGCCAGTCCATTTACGTGCTGGAAAATATTTATTTCGATGGCATGTATTACAGGGATGATATCGGCTACGAATTTAAATAGCTAATGTAAGACTGCAGCAGCACTAACAGGAACCCACACACGAAAAAAACAGGCCCTTAGCAGAGGGCGAATTCAGCACGCTAAACAAATTAGTAAAGCCGCTGCCAGCAAAGGATTGTACGATTGCGGAGTTTTGCACAATTTTTTGTAAAATGTTGAAAAATAAAGACAGGCACGTTGTTAATTCAGATTATTTCCTCCAACTTTGCCCACATTGTTCACTTTCATATTTTTTCTCTAATATATCATGGGGCTTTTCAATTTTTTTACGCAGGAAATTGCGATGGATTTGGGTACTGCAAATACCCTCATTATATTCAACGACGAAGTGGTGGTAAACGAACCATCCATTGTTGCACTTGACCGGAACAATCCTAAGAACATACTGGCCGTGGGTAAAAAGGCATTGATGATGCATGAAAAAACCCACGAAAGCATCCGCACCGTGCGCCCTTTGAAAGATGGTGTGATCGCCGATTTTAACGCAGCCGAACTGATGATAAGGGAAATGATCAAAATGATCTATCCCAAAAAACCTTTGTTTGCACCAAGCTGGAGAATGATGATCTGTATCCCAAGCAGCATCACCGAGGTTGAGAAACGTGCCGTAAGAGACAGTGCCGAACAGGCGGGGGCCAAAGAAGTGTACCTCATTCACGAACCAATGGCCGCTGCCCTGGGTATCGGTATCGACGTAGAAGAACCGGTGGGCAACATGATCATCGATATCGGTGGTGGTACTACCGGTATCACTGTTATTGCACTGGCCGGTATTGTTTGCGACCAGAGTATCCGTATTGCCGGTGATGAATTTACCGCAGATATCATGGAAGCATTGCGCCGCTACCACAGCCTGTTGATTGGCGAACGCACTGCTGAGCAGATCAAGATCCAGGTAGGCGCTGCAATGAAAGACCTTGACAACCCGCCTGATGATATTCCCGTAAACGGCCGCGATCTTGTGACCGGTATTCCAAAGCAGGTATTTGTAAGCTACCAGGAAGTTGCAGAAGCGCTGGATAAAAGCATCTTCAAAATTGAAGAGGCCATCTTAAAAGCACTGGAAACAACCCCGCCTGAGCTGGCCGGCGATATTTACCGCCGTGGCCTGTACTTAACAGGTGGTGGCTCTTTGTTGCGTGGGCTTGATAAAAGGATATCTGCCAAAATAAAACTGCCTGTACATGTCGCCGACGATCCGCTGAAGAGCGTTGTACGTGGTACCGGTATCGCTTTAAAGAATTACGACAGGTATCCATTTGTAATGCGCTAACACCTGGCGCCATTGCAATGCCCGCCGTATGCTATGAACTTTTACCATGAAGAATACAATACTGCTCATACTGCACTCTCAGATCATTTACAATAAGCGGAGTTGGGGAGGTCCCGGCTATGCGTAACGTTTTTTTATTCATCCGCAGGTATTTCAATTTCCTGCTGTTCCTGCTGCTGCAGTGCTTCAGCATCTACCTCATCATCAGCTATAACAAATACCATAGCGCTGTTGGTGCCGCTGTAATGAACGAAGTAACCGGCAAGGTAAATACCCAGTACAACAAGATCGACAATTACCTTCAACTGAAACGTACCAACGAGCAGTTGGCGAAAGACAACGAGCAACTGCGGAACAAGCTCAGGCAAAACTTCGAAAACCCCGATACTGCCACCCGTATCGTTACCGACTCCATTCCCTTTGACACCCTGGGGAACAAACGCAAATGGGAATACCAGTCGGCCAAAGTGGTTTCCAATTCTGTGACCGCTCAAAATAATTTTTTGGTGCTGGGCCGTGGTTCCGCTCAACAGTTGAATAAAGACGAAGGCGTGATAGACCCCAACAACGGGGTGGTGGGCATCGTTACAGAAGTGAGTGAGAATTTTGCTGTAGTGATGAGCCTGCTGCACAAAGACAGCCGCATCAGCGGGGTATTAAAAAATGATGCCAATGGAGGTGGATCTATTATATGGGATGGAAAGGAACCCAACTATCTTTCCTTTATCAATGTAAGACAGAGTGCCAAAGCAAAAAAAGGCGACACGGTGATCACAAGTGGCATCACCCCTACTTTTCCCTACGGGATGATCATCGGTACCATTGATGAAATTCGCCCGGATAAAAGCACCAATAACTTTATCATTAAAATAAAAACGGCTGCCAACTTTTACAACCTGCAGTATGTGTATGCCATCAAAAATTACCAGCGGGAAGAAATTGACAGGCTGGTTGAAAAAGCTAAAAGCAGGAATCAATAATGAGCACACTGGTTAAAAATATCCTGAGGTTTGTATTGCTGATACTGGTACAGTTTTATGTGCTGGACAAGATACACCTGCACCAGATGGTGACTCCGTATATCTACTTCCTGTTTATCCTCTGGATGCCTTTTAGCCTTAACAGGAGCTGGCAAATGGTGCTGGCATTTTTGCTCGGTTTTACATTGGACAGTTTCCGGCACAGTCCCGGTTTTCATGCCGCCGCCTGTTCGCTCATTGCCTACCTGAGGCCTTTTCTCATCAACATTCTTATTCCGCAGGAAGGTGCAGATACCAACTACGACGAACCCTCTGCAAGAAGCATGGGAGGCGTTTTCCCCTATATGATCTACGCCGGCTTACTTACCCTCATCCATCACGGCTGGTTGTTCTTTTTAGAAGCGATGGAGTTTGGCAATTTCTGGTATTTCATTATAAAAACATTGCTTTCAACCGTGATAAGTCTTGTGCTGATACTGGCTGCAGAATTATTGTTTTACAGGAAGCAGAAATTCAGAACAAATACAGCGTAATTTGCAGTACAGTCTTAAACAGGCAACCCCGTTTGCAACATCAAAGTCATTACAATAAAACAATGTAACCTCCGCCGGCTGGTGGATTCACCCATATGTCTGCCTTTAATCAATCCCGTAAAAATGTGATCATGCTGGTGTTTGCAGCGGTATTTGTTGTGATTTTATTACAGCTTGTAAACCTGCAGTTGTTTTCGTCCAAGTATAAAATAATGGCGCTTGACCAGGGTACATTCAGGAAAGTGATCTACCCCGACAGGGGAATTGTTTTTGACCGTAACCGGAAACCTATTTTGCAAAACACCACTATTTACGACCTGATGGTGGTTCCCAACAAACTCAAGGGTATAGACACATCCAGCCTGTGCAGGATACTTGGTATAGATACCGCCCAGTTCAACAAAAAAATCGTGGAGGTTATTATTAAGAACGGCCGCAGCAGGGCTTCTGTTTTTGATGGTTTGCTAAGTGAAGAGCGAATGGCCACACTGAATGAGTTTATGTACAAATTCGCTCCCGGCTTTTACCTGCAGGAACGGCCTGTAAGAAGTTACCCTTATGATGCCGCCGGGAATATCCTCGGCTACCTGGCCGAAGTGGATACCAACTTTCTTAAAAAGCACAGTACCGAAGGATACCAGATCGGCGACTATGCCGGTAAAACAGGTATGGAACGTACTTATGAAAGAGTGCTGATGGGCCAGCGGGGTATCGAATACTGGAAAAGAGACAATAAGAACCGCCTCACCGAAAGGCTTGAGAATGGCAAATATGATACGGCTGCGGTGGCCGGGCAAAACATGTACACTTCACTCAACATTGAGTTGCAGGAGCTGGGCGAAAAATTAATGCAGAACAAACTGGGTTCCATCGTTGCCATTGATCCACGTACAGGCGGCATTTTGTGCATGGTGAGCAGTCCTACTTTTAAACCAAAATATTTAACCGGTGCCGAAAGAAAAAAGCACATCACCGAACTGCTGCTCAATCCCGCCCTTCCATTGTTGAACAGGGCGGTAGGCGCCTCCTATTCACCGGGTTCTACTTTTAAAACGTTGCAGGCCCTTATTGGCCTGCATGAAGGAGTGATCACTACCGAAACACAGTTCAGTTGCCATGGCGCCTTTTATGGTTGTGGCAAACCCATGCGCTGTCTTGATTTCGGCACATTCGACCTGCGTCACGCCATCACGGTTTCCGACAATACCTATTTTGCCAATGTAATGCAGCGGGTGATCAACAATCCCAAATTCCCAAGCATGGACAGTAGTTTAAGATCATGGGACCGCTACATGTATGCATTCGGACTTGGTCACCGGCTTGGTGTAGATGTACCTTCCGAAAAAAGAGGCAATATCCCCCGCCCCGAAGATTATGATAAAGTTTTTGGAAAAGGGCATTGGAATTTCTGCAGTTTCCGGTCTGTAAGTATCGGCCAGGGCGAAGTGGATGTAACACCCATGCAGGTGGCAAACGAAATGGCCTATATCGCCAACAAAGGATATTTTATTACGCCGCACCTGGTAGATTCCATTGAAGGCGGCGATAAATTTCACATGCTCGATTCGTTCAAGACAAAGCACCGGGCCATCGACATTCCTGATAGTATTTTTGAAGCAGTGCATGATGGCATGGAAGGCGTGGTAGATCATGGTACAGGTATGGCTGCCAAAATTCCAGGTATCAATATCTGCGGAAAAACAGGTACGGTAGAGAACTATTTCCATGGTGTAAAACAACCCAACCACGGTTTCTTCTGCGGCTTTGCACCAAGGGAAAACCCCACCATTGCCATTATGTGTGTAGTGGAAAACAGTGGCCGTTTCGGAGGCACCTATGCGGCACCGATAGTTGGATTTATGCTGGAAAAATTTTTGAAGGATTCCATTACAGACAAGAAGCGGAAAGAAAGGCTTGAATATTATGCCAACCTGAACCTGATCCCGCCGAGAATTTATGTAGAGATGCGGTCGCAGGATTCTATGCGTCATGCAAAAGATTCTGCTTACCTGGTTGCAAAAGGATATATCAAGATCATTAAGGACACACTGGGCATTGATGAAGAAGACGAGAATGACGCACTCGATAAAATGAAAAAAGACAAAGAGCTTGTGAAAGATACCAAACAGGAAAAAGACAGCAGCAACAAAAAACCGGTGTTAAAACCAGAAGCCGTTTTACCAAACGAAAAAAAGAAACCAGAACCAAAGGACACGGTGAGAAATTAGGTTTAGAATGGTTCAGTGTTTAGAATGTTTAGTTGTGCAGCAAACACCAGCGGCAGCTAATCCAAACTAAACCCTCTCAACTTTCTAAACTTTCTAAACTTTCTAAACGATTTTAAAGATATGTATCAAAAAAAACCAGAGATAGGAAAGGGCGTTGACTGGCTGATGGTATGGCTGTTTGCGATACTGGTAATGATCGGGCTCGTGTGCATCTTTTCTGTTGAATACCGGAGTTCTGATGGCGTGATACAAAGCTTTCTTGGTTTCAAAAAAAATTACAGCAAACAATTCTTCTTTTTTTTGGCCTGCATCGTACTGGCAACTTTTATTTTACTGACAGATAGTAAATTTTTTACCGCTACGGCTAATCTATCCTATATGGTGGGGATATTGCTCGTACTGGCCACCTTTGTGATCGGCAAGGAGATCAAAGGCTCCAAAAGCTGGATACCACTGGGTTTCATGAACCTTCAGCCGGTGGAGTTGTGTAAAATATTTACGGCACTGGCGCTGGCAAAATTTCTTTCCATGCAGGAAACAGATTTTGAGCGGCCAAAAGCCCAGTTGATTGCTGCGGCCATTGCATTCAGCCCGGCAGTACTTTCTGTTGCGCAGGGCGAAACAGGGCTGGCATTGGTTTATTTTTCTTTTTTGATCCCCATGTACCGGGAAGGCTTACCACCCGGCTATTTGATCTTTGGCGCTTCGCTGGGCGTTTTGCTGGTGGTATCATTGTTACTTTCTACCAAAACATTATTGATATTGTTTACCGTACTGGCAGCCCTTGTTATTTACTTTAACCGGCGGCAGGTTAGGCGCAATAACAAACTACTCATCATCATCGTAAGTGCCTGGGCCTTTTGTGCGCTGTTTGTAGGCGTAGCAATACCCTTTACCTTCAAGCATGTGTTCAAGCAATACCAGGCAGACAGGATCTTCAGCATGGTGGGAGTTGATAATCCATTTGCAGATAAAAATGCGGTGGAAACCATGAGCCCCGAAGAATTGAAAATAAAACAACGGAAAAGTGAACAGCAGAATTACAATGTTAAACAATCAAAGATCGCCATCGGTTCAGGCGGATTTGCAGGAAAGGGTTTTTTAAAAGGCACGCAAACGCAGGGTGATTTTGTTCCGGAACAGCATACCGATTTTATTTTCACTTCCGTAGGTGAAAACTTTGGGTTCATCGGCTGCTTTACTTTATTGCTCATCTATCTCGGCATGATCTTACGCATTATCTTTTTGGCCGAACGGCAGCGAAGCACTTTCAGCCGGGTGTATGGCTACGGGGTCGCCAGCATCATCTTTTTCCACGTAGTAGTAAATATTTGCGTTACCGTGGGCCTGGCGCCGGTGATTGGCATTACCCTGCCATTGCTGAGCTATGGTGGATCCTCACTTATCACATTTACAATTTTGATATTCATTTTAATAAAACTGGATGCAGACCGGCAGATGGTATTGAGATAAAAAACTCCGATCCCTAAAGGGCGGCAATGACTTTCAGTTCATAAATACTTTTCATTTAGCTTTGTTCAGCAACCTTTTTTTAATACTACCCTTTATAATTTGAGGGTCTAAATTCTCCTTGGGGAGACAGGAACGTACATGAAAATAATTCCACTCAGCGAAGGCAGCTTCACCATTGATAAAAGCAAACAGTTCATTCCGTTCAACACCGCTACTGATGATCTGCAAAAAAGACCCGTAGGTAGTTTACTGGTAGAAGTGCAGCCTTTTTGCGTGGTTACAAAAAATGATATTCTTATCATTGATACAGGGCTTGGTTTTTCAAACCCTGATGGCACTTTGCAAATTCACCAGAACCTGCTTGATAATGATATCAATCCAATGGACGTTACAAAAGTTTTGTTGAGCCATCTGCATAAAGATCATGCCGGTGGCATCAGTAAAAAGGATGAGATATTAAATCAACGCTTCTTCAGTTTTCCTGCAGCCACTTATTATGTAAATAAAGATGAATTTGATTTTGCAACTGCAAAAGGAGCCCCCTCCTACACACCGGATGATTTTAGTATGTTGAATAATGGCGGCAACGTAGAGTTCACCAAAGGCAATGGCAGCATCGACGGGTACATTAACTACGAGGTAACAGGCGCTCACTGCCCCTGGCACCAGGTATTTATGATTGAAGAAGATGGCGAAAAATTATTTTTTGGTGCGGATGTAGCGCCTCAGCTCAACCAGATGAAAAGCAGGTTCATCGCCAAATACGATTATGATGGCAAATTGTGCATGGAACTGCGCCGGCAATGGTGGCAGCAGGCACAGGAAGATCACCGGACCTTTTTATTTTACCATGATATTGCTACGCCTGTTTTAAAATGCTGACCTAATTACTCTTTCCCCTGATGGTTAAATGATGCCCAGAACTGATGCTGATCGTTGCGCTTTTAGCTATTTGCAATGAATAGACCAGCGGGTCACTTTTCACAACAGGATACCGGGGCTGGCTTTGCGGAATGATCACTTTTGTATCCTTGCCCGGCACTTCGCCCGTACTCCAGTTATTGCCATCTTCCCATACATCACTTACCGCCCCGGTCCACACAGCGGCTTCCATTATTATTTTAGTGATCGCCGTATTGGTTTGCACCGGGGGGTTATAATCAAAATAAATTGCAGCGGCATTGGGTATTTCGTCTCCATCCAGCAACCCGTTCTTTAATTTTACCCGGTAGTTGATATAACCATTGCTTGCAGGCTCATTGTGTACACTGTCTACCAACTGCACATTTTCAAATTGCCAGGTAAGGTATTTTTCCTGCAGCATGGTCAGTTTATAAGGATGGCTGGCGCTGATCATTTCAATACCTGTTCCATCCAGCCTGCTATCCAGTGTATCTCTTACAATGATATTAAAGGCTGTGTCGTTCCCGGTGTTCTGGAAACGAATGGAATACGTGAGGTAATTGGCGCCGTTGATGTTTTGAAGCGTATAGTAACCAGCATGCGCTTCCTGCTTATCGTTGGGATCAAAAGAACCCGATACCACCTGTTTAAGAAAAGCCTGATTATCGGCAGGGTAATGATCGCCGCTGCTATCGATCAATACGGAGGACGACAGCGTATCGTTGAAGTTTACAAAAGGCAATACCGGTACCGTGAGCCATACATTCAATTCACCTGAAGCGCCCGGCAGTATCCGATCAATTGTCCATACCAAACTATCAGCATTTACTGTACCTCCTACCTGGCTTGTGAAAACCAGGCGGCTGTCTTTCACAAAACGGACCTGTTTTTGGGAGAAGGTATCGGTACCATTGTTCGTGTAGTTAATATGGTACAGAATGGTAGTACCTGGTCTTGCCCGCTGCGGACAGGTAAGTGTTACAGAATAGTCCCTGATGTCAACAAGGCGATGTACGGCAAAATCAACGGTATCAATATTGTTATTCTGTGCAAACGTAGAAGTATGTGCAACCGGTGTTGCCGCATAGTAGGTATCATTATACAAACCAAGGTTGGTAATGTAGGTACCGGTGTCTGTTAAAAATTCGTAGTGGCCGTTATCATCTATACCCGAAGTTTTGATCATATTTCCCTTTGTGTTGTTAACCATCGCCCTGGTAAAGGCAGGTTCGTCCTGGTCGGCAATATTGTTATTGTTCACATCCAGGAAAACTTTACCTGTTATTTTATTCGCATTTAAAGAAAATTTCATCACCCAAAAATCTTTTTTAAAATCTCCATACGAGCCTGAGTCAGCACCATGAACGGCTACACCGGCATCTGCCGAACCATTATATCCCACTACTATAAAATCAGTTCCGTTGGGAAACACTTTTATACCATTGAGACCATTTATACCGGAACCACCATACCACCTGTAAAAGTTGGCTCCCTGTAATTGGCCAATATTATAAAAATCGCCTCCCCTGGATGAATAATTTTGCCTGCCTGCCGTGATCCAGGTGTCACCGGAAATAAAATCCAACCCACTGAATGGTGAGATAGTATAACGTGGAAAGGATCCTCCATTCTCCCTGTCAGGGCAGGAATTAAATTGGGTTTCGAGGAAAGTATTTGAAAAGCTTCCTGTTGTCAAATCCAGGTCACTAACGGTAAGCCCCGCAACCGGTTGATAAAATGGAATGTAACTGGGATCAGAATAGCATTCGTAATAATAGGATTGTTCATCCATATAGGCCATGTAAAGATGGTTGCCTTTTTTCTTTAGTGCAAACTGGTAGCGTGCACTTTCTCCCCTTGTTTCCGTAAAGTAGGTGGCCTGCCCGGTAGCAAGATCTGCATGGTATAAAATACCGGGATTAAAAACAAGATTGTTATACCTGATGGTATCCCATGTATCAACTTCTGGTTTATAGTAGGCAAAAGCTGTATCGTGCCGGCTCATACCGGATATACAGGCGATTAACTGGTGATCATCTGTTTCCACTACATCAATGCCCTCATTCCATGTATGATTAAAAGGAGCACTTTGATCAATACTGTTCTCCCAAATAAGATCCCCGTCATTATTAATTTTTATCAGCCAGCCATTGAAATCTGTATTGGCGGGGTCAGGGTTATGTACATCGCCATCAACACTGCTTGTGGAGCCGATGATGACATAATTACCGTCCGAAGCAAGAATCCCTGATTTCGCCCTTTCATCAAACACACCACCATAGGTTTTGCTCCAGGCGATATTGCCATTTGCTTTCAATTTCAGGAGCCAGCAATCAGCATTGCCTTTGTTAACGGTAACATCACCATCAGATGAATTAGTAAAACCCATGCACAAATAACCACCATCGCTGGTAGCGATCACACTATTAATAGCATCATCATTGCTACCGCCCAGTGATCGCTGCCATTCAATGTTGCCAGCCCCGTTTAATTTCACTACCCAGGCATCAGTTGCCGTAATGGCGCCGTGATGCCCGGTAACATCGCCGTCATTCGATTGGGATGTGCCCACTACGATCATCCCGCCATCCTGTGTAAGTAATATATTATTGGCGATATCCTGTTCAGTTCCACCCAAACTTTTTTGCCATAAGATCGCCGGGTTTGTACCGTAACCATAACCATTTTGAGCATTGCTGCGGCCGGCAATTACAAGCAGGCCGATGAAGATTAATAGGCGTGAGGTCATAAGAGTTATTTTAGGAATATTAAAGATACTTTATAAAGCGGCCGGGGGCAACTTTAGGCAGACAAATATTTCCGGCAGCAACCCGGCCTTCCCGTTTTTGTTGCTACTTTTGCGCCCGTATGATAGCGATAGACAATAAACTGGTAAGCGACGAACTGATTGATGAGCAATTTGTGTGCGACCTCAGCAAATGCAAGGGTGGTTGCTGTGTGGATGGGGATGCCGGTGCACCACTGAACCTGGATGAACTGGATGAACTCAACGGCGTGTATGAGGCAGTGCTGCCCTACCTGCCCGAAGAAAGCAGGATGGAACTGGAGCGCCAGGGCAGGTATGTGTACGACCAGGAGTTTGGCTGGGTAACCCCCACCATTAAAAGCAAGATTTGTGTTTACGGCATCATTGATAAAGCCGGTGTAGTAAAATGCGGTATCGAGCAGGCCTATAACGATGGAAAAGTGAGCTGGAAAAAACCGATCAGTTGCCACCTGTACCCGGTACGCATCAAACTCAGCAAGAACAAACAAACAGAGTTTGTAAACTACAAACCCCGGGAAGATCTTTGCAAAGCAGCCTGCAGCCTCGGTAAAAAATTAAAAGTGCCCGTGTACGTTTTTTTAAAAGACTCCCTGGTAAGAAAATATGGCCCCCAATTTTACGAGGCGCTCGAAGCAGCAGCTGCATATAAAAACAACAGCAAATAATCCCGGTAAACATATCACCGCTAACGATGTTAAAGAACAGTGTTCAAAATCATCACAATAATGTTACAAATGAAAATATCTATAAAAGAGTTGTGCAGTTTTAATTTTTTAATAACTGCCACCTGCCTTTCACTGTTTTTTATTTCGGGTTGCTCTGTCAACAAAGCGAACGTAGATGAGAGCCTGAAAAAATATTTTGATGAATACAAGGCAGATGGCTGCTTCACGATGTTTAACAATGCAGATGGTAAAGTAACCGTCTACAACATGGCGCTGGACACAGCCCGCTACACACCGGCCAGCACTTTTAAGATCATGAATAGTTTGATCGGGCTGGAAACCGGCAAGATCACCGATGAGAAAATGCTGATCAAATGGGATGGCGTTAAAAGATCAAATGAAGACTGGAACAAAGACCTTACCATGGAAGAAGCTTTTAAAGTAAGTTCCGTTCCCTACTACCAGGAAGTGGCAAGGCGTGTCGGTAAACCCACACTTCAAAAATGGATCGACAGCGTTCATTATGGTAACCAGAATACCGGCAAACAGGTAGATACATTTTGGCTCGATAATAGTTTGAAAATATCTGCAGATGAGCAACTGGGCCTGGTAAAACGCCTTTACTTTGACCAGCTCCCTTTTCAAAAACGTACCCAGCAGATCGTTAGGGATGTAATGGTGCAGGAAAGCAATACACAATATACGCTGGCTTATAAAACGGGCTGGGGCTTTGATGAACAGGGCAGCAATATTGGCTGGATAACCGGCTGGGTGGAAGAAAACAGGCATCCCTATTTTTTTTCACTCCTGGTAAAATCGCCTGCCAACAATTTTGATATGCGTGCCGCAAGGATCAATATCCTTAAAAACATTTTAAAGCAGTACGGCTTTTTTGAAGGAAAGAAATAAATTTTAACAGTACTGAGCAGGCTAAAAATATTTAATGGCCTATTTTACTGTTTGATAACAATTGCTCAACACAGGGAGGGCTGCTGTTGCTTTTTTTATTGCCGGCGATAGGGCAGGTACTTTGTTGATGAGTCAACCCGCCGCTTAATGGCAACAGTAACCGGCAACCTCCTGCAATGTTTTTTTAATTATGTCATTTCAACATCCGCTATATCTTTTTTCTTTATTGGGCGTACCGGTATTCCTTGTACTCTATTTTGTATACATCAACTGGAAAAAAGCCAGGATTAAAAAGATCGGCGACCCTGCCCTGGTAGCACAGTTAATAAAAGAATACAGTCCGCAAAAATTCTTTTTCAAATTTACATTGATCACGCTCGCTTTTGCATTGGCAGCGATAGCGCTGGCCAACCCACGAAAACCCATTGGCAGCAGCAATATGCGGCGCAATGGCATTGATGTGATGATCGCACTGGATGTAAGCAAAAGCATGCTGGCACAGGATATTAAACCCAGCAGGCTGGAGAGGGCCAAACAACTCATCTCCCGGCTTATTGATAAAATGCCCAACGACAGGATCGGCATCGTGGTGTTTGCAGGCAGGGCTTATTTGCAAATGCCGCTTACCTCTGACCATGCCGCAGCAAAAATGTACCTATCCACTGCCAGCACTGATGTGGTACCAACACAGGGCACCGTTATTGGCGATGCCTTGAAAATGTGCTATGCCGGTTTCAATAACAAAGAAAAAAAATACAAATCGATCGTCCTCATCAGTGATGGAGAAGACCATGATGAAACTGCTGATAAACTGGCACAGTCCCTCGCCGATGAAGGCGTGATGATCAATACCATTGGCATCGGTTCGCCCGATGGAGCCACCATCCAGGATCCTGTAACAAATGAAACAAAAAAAGATGCCGAAGGTAAAACCGTTGTTACCAGGTTAAATGAAACAGGCCTTAAAAGCATCGCTGTAAAAACCGGCGGACTTTACCAGCTTTTTACCAATACAGATGAAGTGGCCGCTGCCGTTGAAGCACAATTAAGAACCATGGGCCAACACAGTTTTACAGAAACAGCGCTGGTGAATTATCAAAATTATTTCCCATGGTTACTTGGCGCTGCATTGCTGTTGTTGCTGGTTGAGTTTTTTATGTCGGAAAAAAAGAATGCAGGCACTGCTGCAGCAAAAGAGGAAAAGAAAAAACTCGTACCTACCACCCTTTCAATATTATTTTGCTGCCTCGTACTCCCTGCAGTTTCGCTGGCGCAGGAAGGCAAAGAACTGGTTAAAAAAGGCAATGAGGCTTATAACAAGGGACAGTACCAGGCCGCTGCTGAAAATTATAAAAAAGCGGTGGACAAAAACCCTTTTGATACAACTGCACAATACAATCTTGGCAATGCCCTGTACAAGAACAATAAGGGCGACGATGCTTTGCAAGCCTACGATGCCGCCATTGCAGGCAGCAGGAGTAAGGCAGACAAAGCCAGTGCCTGGTACAATAAGGGAGTGGTATTGCAGAACAATAAGAAAATGGCTGAGTGTATCGAAGCTTATAAAAATGCACTCAAACTAAATCCTGCCGATGAAGACGCCAGGCTTAACCTGCAAAAAGCGATCGTAAAACAGAAAGAAGAACAGCAAAAAGAAAAAAAGGAGCAGGATAAAAAACAGGACAAAAAGAAGGATCAGAAAAAAGAAGAAAAACCCAAACCGCAACCTTCAAAAATGACGAAGAAGGAAGCAGAAGAAAAATTAAAAGCACTGATGCAGCAGGAAAAGAACCTGCAGGATAAACTAAGAAAGGTGGATGCCAACTCACCCAACAAACCTGAAAAAGATTGGTAAAGCAGTTCGTCTTTATATCATTGGTCTTTTTGCTGGTGGTCTCCTGCAATCACCCGACGGGAAAAAGCAATAAAAAGCCGGTAAAGGCTGCCCTCATTAAAAAAGTCGCTTTCATCCTGTATGAAAATTTTGACACGATGATGCTGAATACCGCTATCACCGAAGTAAAATCATTTTATGATTGCGATGCTTTTATTCTTTCCCCACAAGAGCTGCCTGCTTTTGCCTATTACACACCAAGGTACCGTTACAAAGCTGATAGTTTATTAAAATTCCAGGCTGGTCTATTGCCAGCCGGCACTCAATCTGTTATCGGCCTCACCAATAAAGACATTTCCACTTCAACCGGCAACCACGATGACTGGGGGATTTTCGGACTGGGTTATTGTCCCGGTAAAGCCTGCGTTGTGTCTGTATTTCGCTTACAAAACGTTGCCTACGATCTTTACAGGGAAAGATTCGTTAAAGTGCTACTGCATGAACTGGGGCACAACATGGGCCTGCCCCATTGCAACGCCGACAGTACCTGCATGATGAACGATGCAAAAGGAACAATGGCCCAGGTGGACCAGGAAAGAAAATGGCTTTGCCCCAACTGCCGCAAACTGCTTTCAAACTAAAGCAACATTCTCACCGCATAATTGTTATTTTTGGCAACTGTTTTACAGTGAAAAAAAATGAGGCTATGCAGTATTGTGAATCACTCACATCCTATAAAAGATTAAAAACAAGAGAGGTCAGTATCGGCAACCTGCTGTTGGGCAACGGGCATCCTGTTCGTGTACAAACCATGACGACCACCGACACCATGGATACCCTCGCAACCGTTGAGCAAACCATCCGCTGTATCGAAGCCGGTGCAGAACTGGTACGCATTACAGCGCCGTCAAAAAAAGAAGCGGAAAATCTCCAACACATAAAAGATGAATTGAGAAGAAGGGGTTATAACACGCCACTGGTGGCTGATATTCATTTTACACCCAATGCTGCAGAGATCGCCGCCCGGATCGTGGAAAAAGTAAGGGTGAACCCCGGCAATTATGTTGACAAGAAAAAATTTGAGCAACTGGAATATACCGATGCCGAATATGCCGAAGAGATCGAAAGGATCAGGGAACGTTTTACACCGTTGGTATTGATCTGCAAAGAACATGGCACCGCCATGCGTATCGGAACCAACCACGGTAGTCTCAGCGATCGTATCATGAGCCGTTACGGCGATTCCGCCATCGGCATGGTAGAAAGCGCCATGGAATTTTTGCGCATTGCAAGAGGTGAAGATTACCATAACATCATCCTTAGTATGAAGAGCAGCAACCCGCTGGTGATGGTACAGGCCTATCGCTTACTCATCAGCCACATGCTGGAAGAGTTTGGCGAATGTTATCCCCTGCACCTTGGTGTTACCGAAGCCGGCGATGGGGAAGATGGAAGAATAAAATCTGCCATCGGCATTGGCACTTTAATGGAAGATGGCATTGGAGATACGATCAGGGTAAGTTTAACGGAAGATCCCGAGTTTGAAATACCGGTTTGTAAAGATATTGTTGCCCGTTACAATGCAGCCATTGACAGCAATGAAAAAACATTCGCTGAGGCAACGATGGCGCCTGCTTACTCACCCTTTGAATACAGCAGGAGAGAGAGCAATGAAGTAACCAATATCGGTAAAAAACATGTGCCGGTGGTGCTGGCAGATTTTATGCCTGCTGAAACGATCACCCAACAGGATCTGCAGGCCATTGGGTACAACTACGATGCCGCAACAGACAAGTGGAACATTGCGGATGCAGCAGCAGATTATATTTATACCGCTGATAAGATGATCAACTTTTCCCTGCCCGGCACAGTAAAAGTGATCTGCAATTATAAAACCTGGATCAGCGATCCCAGGAAGGAACAGCATTTTCCGTTGTACACTACCGATGAATTTATGACCGCCGAAAAAAGAGCAGCAGCGATCAATTTCATTGCGATCGATGCAGCAAAAGATCATGCATCGTTGCTGGAAAAGATAGCACAGGACCAGACGGTTGTATTGTGCGTTTATTCTTCTGCAACCAATAGCATGCAATCCGTAAGAACATTTATGAATGGGTTGATGTTACACAAAATAAAAACGCCGGTGATCCTGGCAGTAGAAAGTCATCATACTTCCATTGACGAACAACTGATACAGTTTGCAACCGAAAGCGGCGCCTTGTTTTTAGATGGTATGGGGGATGGCATCTGGCTCATCAACGACCCGTCAAAAATGCTGAACCAGCAGGTTTCGGGAAGAACGTATCTGCAAACGCTCAACAATCACCAGTTCATTAATAACACTTCTTTTTCCATTTTACAGGCAGTTCGCACAAGGATCTCAAAAACGGAGTACATCAGTTGCCCGAGTTGTGGAAGAACCTTATTCGACCTGCAGGAAACAACCGCAAAGATCAGGGCCGTCACCAATCATTTGAAAGGAGTAAAGATTGCCATCATGGGCTGTATCGTAAACGGACCCGGAGAAATGGCCGATGCCGATTTTGGTTATGTAGGTAGCGGCCCCGGCAAAATCACGTTGTACAAGGGCAAAGAAGTGGTGAAGCGAAATGTAGACAGCGCCATTGCCGTAGATGAACTGATCGGTCTGTTAAAAGAAAGCGATGTGTGGGTAGAGAATTAAGATGAAAAATTAAAAAGTCAAAATTAAAAAGTCAAAACAGGCTAAAAGTTTGATGGCTTCTTTTTTGATTTTTACCTTTTAACTTTTGACTTATAAAACAGGCAGCATCTGTATCAATGATTCTTTTTTGATTTTTACCTTTTAACTTTTGACTTATTACTATGCAAACAGATTTTCTCGTGATCGGCAGCGGCATTGCAGGGCTCACCTTTGCTTTGAAAGTAGCGCAGGATTGCCCGGATAAAAAAATAATGGTGCTTACCAAAACGCAAAGCGACGAAACCAATACCAAGTACGCCCAGGGAGGCATTGCCGGTGTAATGGATTTTGACAACGATAGTTTTGAAAAACACATTGAAGATACCCTGATCGCAGGCGATGGTTTATGCAACCGCAATACAGTGGAAATCGTGGTGAAAGAAGGCGTGGAAAGGATCCGGGAGATCATTGAATGGGGAGCAAACTTTGATAAGGCGCCAGATGGCGATTTTAAACTGGGCAAAGAAGGCGGGCACAGTGAATTCAGAATACTGCATCACAAAGATGTTACGGGCCAGGAAATGGAAAGGGCTTTACTGGAAGCGATCGATAAGAGCCCCAACATTGAATTGATCAGCCATTGCTTCGTACTGGATATCATTACACAGCACCACCTTGGGTACCTGGTTACCAAATCAACCCCCGATATTGAATGCTATGGCGTGTACGTACTGAATTTGCAGACCAATAAGATCGAAAAGATATTGTCTGCCGTAACACTACTGGCAACAGGAGGTAACGGGCAGGTGTACCGTACTACCACCAATCCTGCTATTGCCACGGGTGATGGTGTAGCAATGGTGTACAGGGCCAAGGGCAGGATCGAGAATATGGAGTTCATCCAGTTTCACCCCACTGCTTTGTACGAGCCAGGTGTACGTGGACAAAGTTTTTTGATCACCGAAGCGGTACGTGGCGATGGCGGTATTTTACGCAATCACCAGGGCGAGGCTTTTATGGAGCGGTATGACGAACGAAAAGACCTGGCGCCAAGAGATATCGTAGCAAGGGCCATCGACAGTGAAATGAAGATCAATGGTACGGAGCATGTGTTTCTCGATTGCCGTCATTTCAGCAAAGAAAAATTTGTAGAACACTTTCCCAATATTTACGATAAGTGTTTGAGCATTGGTATTGACATCACAAAAGACATGATACCCGTGGCTCCTGCCGCACACTATAGTTGCGGTGGCATTAAAACAGATGAATGGGGAAGAACCAGCATCACTAATTTATATGCTGCCGGCGAGTGTGCCAGCACGGGCTTACACGGCGCCAACCGTCTTGCCAGCAACAGCCTGCTCGAAGCAATGGTGTTTGCACACAGGGCTTATAAAGATGCTGTTATAAAAATAAATACCGGCACTGCAACAACCAACAGCGGCACTGCTATCCCCGACTGGAAGGCGGATGGCACCAACGCTCCCAAAGAAATGATCCTCATTACCCAAAGTGTAAAGGAAATGAAACTGCTGATGAGTGACTATGTGGGTATTGTAAGAAACAACGAACGTTTATACAGGGCAATGAAACGTCTTGATCTGCTCTATGCAGAAACGGAAGAGTTGTATAAAAAAACGATCGTATCGCCCCAGTTGTGCGAACTTCGAAATATGATCACCGTAGCATACCTGATCGTAAAATGTGCGGAGTTCAGGCACGAAAGCAGGGGGCTGCACTTCAATACCGACTATCCCGGCAAAAGCAGCATGACGCAAAATATTGTACTTTAATGCCGGCTTAAACCAACCACCAATAAGCAATGTATTATATCGTTTACGGATTGTTATACCTGTTTTCCCTGCTGCCCTTTTTTATTTTATACCTGCTCAGCGACCTGGTGTATGTTCTGCTGTACTATGTTTTTGGTTACCGGAAAAAAGTGGTACTCTACAATTTGCAAATTGCTTTCCCGGAAAAAGCACCGGCAGAAAGAAATGCCATTGCCCGGCAGTTTTACAAAAATCTCATCGATACATTTATTGAAACCATCAAGATGATCAGCATGAGCGGTGCTGCATTCGACAAACGATGCAGCATCAACAGTGATGCAGTGAATGAACTGGCAAAAAAAGGTTTAAATATACAGTTGCACAGCGGCCACCAGATGAACTGGGAATACGCTAACTGGGTTTTTGCAAAGCACCTGGCCATTCCATGGATCGGCGTTTATCAGCCCATTTCCAACAAAGCAATGAACAGGATCTTTTATGATATGCGTTCAAAATTCGGAACCCGGCTGGTATCCACCCGTGAATTCAAAACCACCATGCACACCCTGTTTAAAACGCAGTATAGTATTGGGCTTGCCGCCGACCAAAATACGAGCAAAGAAACCGGCTACTGGATGTATTTCTTTACCAAACCTGCACCCTTTATCACAGGGCCAGATAAGGGCGCATTAAAGAACAATACGGCCGTGGTATTTGTAAATTTTATAAAAAAGAAAAGAGGGTATTATCATTTTGAAACTACGATAATAGCAGAAAGTACGGAACAGTACCAGCCTGGTGAACTTACCGTATTATACCGTGATTTCCTGGAAGATGCCATCAAAAAACAACCTGCCAATTACCTGTGGACGCATCGCCGCTGGAGGCATGATTACGGGAACGCCTACCAGCATTTGTGGAAAGACAGCAGGCCAAAACCTAATTAAGCACACTGACGTCTTTTTCCGTTCCAATGCGTTTTTCTTCTTTGATCTTTGCCCAGCCTCCGAGTACATTCCTTAAATTATGTACGCCCTGCTTTTTTATCAGGGAGCTTGCGATCACGCTGCGGTAACCGCCTCCGCAATACATGTACAAATTCTGTCCATCATCCAGGCCGGCGATCATAGCCGAATCGGTGAGATCGTTGAGTGGAATATTGATAGCGCCTTTTACATGGCCTTCGGCATATTCATTTTCTTTTCTTACATCTACCGCCAGTAAATTTTTATCATGGGGAATGTCCATCGCAAACTCATCGGCTTCAATGCTGATCACCATATCGATCGGTTCTCCTGCAGTTGCCCAGGCTTCAAAGCCTCCCTTTAAATGTCCTTCAAAGTTTGAAAAGCCAACCCTGGCGAGCCTTACCACGGTTTCCTCTTCTTTACCCGGCTCTGTTACCAGCAGGATCGGCTTTTTAAAAGAAAGAATGCTGCCTGCCCATTCTGCAAAGCGGCCCTCCAATCCTATAAAAATACTTCCCGGGATAAACCCTTCTATAAAAACGCTGGCATTACGGGTATCCAGCAACGTAACATCTTCACTGATCTTCTTTTTAAAATCAGTTACGGAAAGTGCTGTCAATGCCTTCTCCTTAATGGTATCCAGGCTTTCATAACCTTCTTTGTTGATGAGTGCGTTAATGGAAAAATACCTCGGCGCTTCGGTAAGGCCTTCGGTAACAGCTTTTATAAATGCATCTTTTGTTTGAGGCTGCAGGGCGTAATTGCTTTTCTTTTCTTCGCCGATAGTGCTGTGTGTTTGAGGCCCCAGGTTTTTACCACAACTGCTGCCGGCGCCATGTGCCGGGTACACGAGCACATCATCTGCCAGGGGCAATATTTTATGCTGGATCGTTTCGTATAAGATACCCGCCAACTCTTCAGCGCCCATATTCCCGCTGCTCAGGTCGGGCCTGCCAACGTCACCCACAAATAAAGTGTCGCCGGTAAACAACGCATGATCTCTACCATTTTCATCTTTCAGTAAATAACACGAACTTTCAATGGTATGGCCCGGTGTATGGATCACCTGTATCGACAGGGCTCCCAATTTGAATGATTCTCCATCTTTGGCAATGTGTACATCAAATTTTGTTTCGGTTTCTGGTCCGTAAATGATGGGTGCACCGGTTGTTTTACCAAGGTCTAAATGCCCGCTTACAAAATCCGCATGAAAATGAGTTTCAAAAATGTAACGGATGGTTGCATTTCTTTCCGTGGCAAGCCTGGTATATGCTTCTGTATCTCTCAGGGGATCGATGATCGCTGCCTCTCCATTGCTTTCAATATAATAAGCTGCTTCACTAAGGCAGCCGGTATACAACTGTTGTATAAACATAGTTTCATTTGTTATGGGGCCAAAGATAAAAATAAAAAAGCGGATGAAATTTCATCCGCCTTCCTTTGCATTAATACCCTCATATTAAGCAACAAGATCATCTACTATTTTGCTCACTTCTTCCAGTCTTTTATAATTTACGATATAATATATAAACTTTCCCTCTCGTTCAGTTGAAACAATACCTGCTTTTCTTAAAATAGCTAAATGCTGCGATGCCACTGACTGCTCAAGCCTTAAACGAACATAAATTTCTGTTACTGTAATGCGCTTCTCCTCATCTATCAATTTTAGTAACTGTTGCCTTAGTTTGTGATTAACAGCTCTCAAAATCAGGGCGGCTTTTTTTACATTGTAGTAGTCAATTCTTAGTGTACTCATGTTTATAGTTTTTGTAAAAAGACAATCAAAATCCTTGTATACAGAGGCATTGTCTTAATCATAGTTATTAAATTTTTATAAAGTATCAGGATGGTGCCGCAAAGATAGTATGCAAACGTTATAGGTAAAGAATACTATTTTATGAGCGGTGTTTTGAAATAGGGAATATTTTCTACTATATGGTATTGGGAGCAGTGTAAAACTCTTTTACATAGAGCGGTTCAGCATAAGCAACAGGTGAAAAATTTTTCTGTTGTAACTTTTGAAATGATAAGCTGCTCATTGCCAAACCTTTATTGGTAATGGGCTGAAAAGAAGCGTTTTCATGTACGCATAAGCGTTGCCATTTTGATGCTCCGTTTCCGAAAAAGACCATATTAGTATTTAACAGCAGGTTAACGAAGGAACTGTCATCCAGTATCATTGCGCACGGCGGCATTACAACTTGCAGGTCTGCCCTATACAAAGCAGTAAAAACCTCCAGCCTGCGGGCATCGATCATAGGGCAGAACAAGGTAGAAGGCGTGATTAATTGAAGCGGGAAGTTATCTGCAACGTCTTTTGCAAGTATCTCCAACGTATTCAGCGTAATGAGCGGCTTGTTGAGTGCAAAGCAAAAGCCCTTTGCGGATGACATCCCCACACGAATGCCGGTATAGGAACCCGGACCAACGCTAACTGCAATGGCATCGAGTTGATTTAATTCGATTTTTGCCTTTTTTAAAAGCGTGTCCACAGCGGTGTGTAAAAATGCCGCATGATCTTTTTGTTGTGTATTAATTTCCTCGTCAATAATATGACCGGTTAACGCGATGTTTACCAGGGCTGTTTCGGTAGTGGTATCTATATTTAGGATCAAACTCATTTAGTAGCTTCCTGCTTTAATAGTGGTGCCGGCAAATATCGCTGATCTGTTTTACTTAGTTTATTCAAAAGCTTGTAAATATGCTCAGTGCCGATTTTGTTATCCCATTCAAATGGGCCAAAAGGGTAATTGGTTCCCAATTTCATGGCAATATCGATCTCGGCTTTAGAACTCACCTGTTCGCCGAGCGCAAAATACCCCTCGTTCACGATCATGGCAACCGTTCTGGCCGCAACAAGTCCTGGCTCATCTGCCACCCGGATAAACTGCCTGTTCAGGCAGGCAAACACCTCATTCAATGCCGTATCCATTGTTCCTGCTACTTCCCAGGTGCTTCTGCGCAAAAAGCCATTCCATCCATTGATGCGGAAAACATTCGCAGCAGCATTTAATTCTTTTAGTGTATCAACAACAGCATTCAGTAATAGCGGTACCTGCAAGCTGTTCAATTGTATGCCGGCTTCGGTATCCAGCAGTATGCAGGCATCATAGGAAGCGTTATCGTCCGGCAAAGAACTGGTTCTTACCAACGCAGCAGCATCGGCACCCGTGATCAGTTCATCCCATTGTGCATCATTGGCCAGTACTGCGATCATGGTTAATTATTTTCTGCAAAAATAGGTGGTTGATAAAAGATATATTTGCAGCACAAAGAAAATAAAATGAGCAAGGAAATCATTACTACCACCAACGCACCCGCCCCCATCGGTCCCTATAACCAGGCAGTTAGAACAGGCAACCTGTTATTTGTTTCAGGCCAGGTAGCATTAAAGCCGGGCACCAACGACATGGCCAATGCCGACATCATCGAAGAAACACACCAGGTGTTGCAAAATCTTAAATCGATCTTACAGCAGGCGGGCATGGACTTTAGTAATATCGTAAAAACAACCATTTTTTTAAGCGATATGGCTTTGTTTAGCCAGGTAAATGAGATCTACGCCAAATACTTCACCGGCAATTTTCCGGCAAGAGAAACGGTGGCTGTAAAAGGCCTGCCTAAAAATGCCAATGTGGAGATCAGTGTGGTAGCAGCAGATTAATTGAGCTCGTCCGGTTCATTTACAGCACACTGTACCTGCGGTTTTTCGCCCTTTGGTACCAGCACAATCACATTGTCTTTAAGTGTTTCGCCATTGCGGAAAATATAACCGGCTTTTATGCTTTCGGTAGTTTCTTTTTCTTTATCCGTTGCCTTTCGCTTTACGGTGATGTAAAAATCTCTCGCCTTTACCTGGCCGCTTTTTGAAGTAAGCCTTTTTCCATTGGCATTCCTGCAATTGAATGTTGCCAGGAGGTTGGGCGATTCATAAGAGAAGAGGGACGTTTTATCTTTATAGATCTTGGTACACCACTTTTATTGGTGATGTAAAAAGTTAATTCATAGCGACTGTATTCTTCACCACCGGCAGATTTAAGCTGCTCATTTTTGATGATGTATCCATACTCAAATCCATTTTCCACTGCAGGAGTTTTTTCATCCACTTCCAGCAACTGTGCAAAACTATTACAGGAGAGCAATAAGACGAAGGCGGTAAAACAAGTTTTAATAAACATAAAAAGCAGTTTAATTTTGATGCTTAAGATAATAAAATAATTCGTTATACACATGAATACAGCAGCGCCATTGGTGATCGTTACAGACAAGGTTCCTGGTTTTTTGATCGAAAGACTGCAACAGGAGAATTACGAAGTGCTGTACCAGCCCGATATTACAGCGCAGCAAATGCATGAGCTGATCGGCAATGCAGCAGGACTTATTCTCACCACCAAAATAAAGATCGACAAAGTATTGCTGGATAAAGCAGCAAACCTTCAGTGGATCGGCAGGCTTGGCAGTGGAATGGAACATATTGATGTTGATTATGCCGAAAGTAAAGGCATCCGGTGCATCAGCAGCCCCGAGGGAAACCGCAATGCAGTAGCTGAGCATGTACTTGGTTTGATACTTAACCTGATGAACAATATCAGCAGGAGTTTTAGCGAAGTACAGCAGGGGAAATGGATCAGGGATGCCAACCGTGGTACAGAACTTACCGGGAAAACTGTTGGGATCGTTGGTTTTGGAAATACCGGGAGTGCCCTGGCCAAACTGCTTACTTCCTTTGATGTAACTGTGCTGGCCTATGATAAGTATAAGTTCGGGTTTGCAAAAGGGCTGGTAAAAGAAGCCAGCTTTGAACAGGTATGCAGGTATGCAGATGTTATCAGCTTTCATGTGCCGCTAACTGCGGAAACATCCGCCATGGCCAACGAAAACTTTTTTAGTGCGCTGGAGCGTCAGCCGTTTTTCATCAATGCCTGCAGGGGTGGCGTTACCGATACGGCGGCGCTGATCAAAGCACTCGAAAAACAACAGGTGGCCGGCGCCGCACTTGATGTACTGGAAAACGAGAACTTACCAGGTTTGTCTCCTTTACAACAGGAACAACTCAATTTCCTTACCACGCAACCCAACGTGATCATTACGCCGCATATTGCCGGTTACAGCCACGAGGCTTCTGTAAAAATGAGCACGGTACTATTAGAAAAACTGGGCTTTTAAAAATTTCTATATATTTGTAAATATGTACAACGCCTTGGTATAGCCGGGGCGTTGTATTTTTTTCTGTTTTACCGTAAAAAAGAAATGAAATGAGTGGAACCAATTACGTAAAAAAAGATACGTTCGAAAAGATGAAGGAAGAGTTGCAGCAGCTAAAGAGCATTGAACGCCCTGCTGCCAGCCGTGCCATTGCAGAAGCCCGTGAAAAAGGTGATCTGAAAGAAAATGCCGAATACGATGCCGCCAAAGAAGCACAGGGATTACTGGAAGCTAAAATAAAACAACTGGAAGGCATCATTGCTACTGCAAGAATACTGGATGAAACAAATATTGATACCAGCAAAGTGTCTATCCTTACCAAGGTAACGGTTACCAATATGGGTACAAAAAAACAGGTAACCTACCAGATCGTTTCTGAAAAGGAAGCCGATCTTAAACTGGGTAAGATTTCAGTTACGTCTCCCATCGGCAAAGGCCTGCTGGGCAAAGTGATTGGCGATGTGGCAGAAGTGCAGGTGCCGGCCGGGGCGCTCAAATTCAAAGTAGAGAACATCACCGCATAATACCTGCATTACCTTTTCAGCGAAGCCCATGCCATCCGCATGGGTTTTTTATTCTCCTTCTACCAGTCCTCCATAATCAACCAGCAACTCCTCTCCTTTTTTAATCGGCCTGGTGGTTTCAAAATAGGCACCGTCGTCTATTGAAATTACGTTGGGTTCAGCGGAATGATTTAAGAACAAACTCAGGTCGATGGCTTTAAAACCCTGTGCCGGTAAAAAGTAATTGTCTTCATCATAGAGGCAAAAATTTTCTACCAGGTCCTTTGCGTGTTGGGGCAATGCAGCTACCTCCGCCCGCTGTACTGTTGTCCATTCGCCCATTTCGCCGGAGAACATATTCCTGCAGCCTTTTGGAATATCTCTTACTGCAAATACACCAATGCCATGCACACCGCTGGGCTGTATCATTACCCAGGTATTATTGGCCAGTTCGTTCAGGAGCGCTTCTTTTGTCATGATGTGATGTTAAGTGCTTTCAAGGTAAGCATTTTATCATGGCTGTTGCCGGCATCAAAAGCACTGCTTACTTTTACCAAAATATTCATCATGACCATTTTTTCAAAGATCATTGCCGGCGAAATACCATCTTATAAAATCGCAGAAGATGAGCTGTTCTTCGCCTTCCTCGATATTTTTCCACTGGTAGATGGACACGTACTGGTAGTTCCCAAAACAGAAACGGATAAATTCTTTGACCTGGAAAATGATTATTTGTCTAAGATGCTGCTCTTTGCCAAACCAATAGCGCAGGCCATTGAAAAAGCTTTCGACTGCAACCGTTGCGGCATCAGCGTTGTAGGACTCGAAGTGCCGCATGCACACATGCACCTGCTGCCCATTAACAGTGCAGATGACCTGAATTTTACAAGAGAAAAAATAAAACCGGATGCGGAAGCATTCAAAAGCATACAGGAAAAGATCGTAAGCCTTTTGTAAGATCTGCATTGGTGTAAGGCTACTTTTTTAACCTGCCGGGATGCTGTTTCAAAAAATCTTCCCAACCATTTACTTTGGCTGCCGGTTTCGATTTGGGTTTGCCTGTTGCAGCCGCTACCGGCACCAACGCTCCTCCCTGGAAATAATGGCAAACCGCCACGGCCAGAGCATCTGACGCATCAAAGTATGCCGGGTTGTCTTCAAACTGCAGCAGGCGCTGCAGCATTTTCAATACCTGTTCTTTACTGGCATTGCCATTGCCTGTTACGGATTGTTTTACTTTTTTGGGAGAGTACTCCGTTACATCAATGCCGTGCCGCATGGCTGCAGCGATCGCAACGCCCTGTGCCCTGCCGAGCTTAAGCATGCTCTGCACGTTCTTTCCAAAAAAAGGTGCTTCAATGGCAAACACATCCGGCTTATATTTTATGATGAGTCCGCTCACAGTATTGTAAATGAGTTGCAATTTTTTATAGGGATCATCTACTTTCCCGGGCCGGAGGGTGCCCATATCCAGCAACTTTAATTTGTTCCCGGTTATTTTAATGATACCATAACCCATGAACACGGTGCCCGGATCAATGCCTAAGATGATAGTGGATTGCTGCTGCAAGTGTGGCCTGTTGATTGTATAAATGATAATTAAAGTATCATTGTACCGAAAATGTTTTTTAAAGTACTGTCTGATACGGTACAAACCTTAAAAGCACAATGAAGGCATCTAAATAAATGCCTGTTCAAAAATAACCAAAACCAATTTGAGTAAACAAATCAAAATACTGATCAACTGGTTCCTGGGGCCGTTAATTTTTATCGTGCTTTCGTGGAGCCTGGTGCTGCAGATCAAAAATCAACCCGACCTGGAAATGCGCTGGCAGCAGATCAGGCAAAGCTGGCAACATCCACTGCTATGGATTGTATTGATATTGATGCTGGTAAACTGGGGAGTGGAGGCGAGGAAATGGCAGGTGCTGGTGCAGCATGTGCAGCATTTTTCTTTTTTGAAGGCTTTTAAATCGGTGCTCTCCGGCTGCAGTATTACCATGCTCACTCCTAACCGCATTGGTGAATACGGCGGCCGTATCCTCTATGTAGAAGAAGGCAATCGCATCAAAGCCATTTCGCTCACCATCGTTGGCAGTATCAGCCAGTTACTGGTAACATTGCTGATGGGCTGTGCCGGCCTGGTATTTTTAAGATTCTTTTCACATAGTAGCGAAGGCGGCATTGCCGTTTTACCGGAGCTTTGGGGAAATGTACTGATCTGGCTTTCTGTAACAATTACCGTGGTACTTACGTTATTTTATCTGCGTATAGGCTGGCTGGTGAGGATGATGGAAAAAGTGCCTGCATTGCAGAAAGTGGTAACGCACATAAAAGTGCTGGATGAATTTGACAATATTCAGTTAATACGGATACTGTCTTTATCTTTTGGCAGGTACATGGTATTTGTTTTGCAATACATCCTGCTGCTGCAGGTAATGGATGTACACCTGGGTTATGGGCTGAGTTTTTGGCTCATCGCTGTTTTTTACCTGGTGTTGGCAGTAGCGCCTACCATTGGCTTTATAGAGTTGCCCATCAGGGTAAGTGCCTGCTGGGCTTTAATGAAATTCTATACGCCCAACGAACTGGGTGTAGGTACAGCAGCATTGGGCATTTGGCTGATCAACCTGGTAATACCGGCCATCATCGGCAGTTTATTAATATTGAGCATTAAAATTGTGAAAGACAAAAATGAATAAAATTTTAAAGGCATTTTTACTGGTAATGGTGTTGGCATCTTTTACCCCGCAGCAAACCGGCGATGATTTTTGTGGTATCAAAAACACGGCCTTCCAGGCAGGAGAATCGGTGACCATGAGGGTTTTTTACAATGCAGCAGGTATTTACATTGGCGCAGGAGAAGCAACCTTTACCACCACGCTGGAACGCTTCAATGGTAAAACAACGTATCACTGCATCGGCGATGGTAAAACATTTTCTTTCTTTGACAATTTTTTCAAAGTACGTGACCGTTATGAAAGTTATATCGACACTGCTACCATGCTGCCTATAAAATTTATCCGCAATGTAGATGAGGGTGGCTACAAGATCTACAACAATGTAAGCTTTAACCACAGCGCCAACACGGCTGTAAGCACCAACGGCGTTTTTAAAACCACCAACTGCATACAGGATGTGGTAAGCGCCATGTACTATGCCCGCAATATCAATTTCAATAAATATAAAGTGGGCGATAAAATACCTTTTGATATGTTTTTGGATGATGAGGTATATCATCTCTATATCCGCTACCTGGGTAAGGAAAAAATCAAAACAAGGTATGGTAAATTCAATGCCATTAAATTTAAACCACTGCTCATTAAAGGCACTATTTTCCAGGGAGGCGAAAAGATGAACGCCTGGGTAAGCGATGATCCCAATCATTTACTCCTGAGGGTAGAAAGCCCGATCGCCGTGGGAACGATCAAGATAGATATGTATGGTTACAGGAACCTGCGCTATCCGTTAACTTCCCTTATAAGTGTACGATAGTTTAGATCTCTTCCAGTTTAAAAATATCTTTTGAGCGGATGCCTTTTTCTGTTTGCTGTATTGTGCAGCATTCATTGCGGGGGTCGTGTTCAAAGAACAGCACATATTCTTTTTCCAGCGCTTCGGTTAAAAAAGATTTTTTTTCGTTCAGCGTGGTAAGTGGAAACATATCATAGCCCATTACATAAGGCAGCGGAATATGTGCAACAGAAGGCAACAGGTCGGCCATGTACACAATAGTTTTTTCTTTATATTGAATAACGGGCAGCATCATGGCATCGGTATGTCCGTTGGCTACGATCACCGTTACATTATTTGAAAAAGATACAGTCGCCGGGTGAGCCCCATTCACGATGGACGATTCCCTATTCAATTCAACAAATTTCAACTGCCCGCTTTCTTTGATGGGTAAAATATTTTCTTTTAAAAAACTTGCCTTCTCCCGATCGTTTGGATTGGTGGCCCAGTTCCAGTGATCTTCATTACTCCAGTACACTGCATTCTTAAATGCTGGTACAAGTTTGTCGCCTTCTCTTGCAATACTGCCGCCGCAATGATCGAAATGCAGGTGCGTTAAAAATACGTCCGTGATATCATCTTTACCAAAACCATGCTGTGCCAGCGATCTGTCAAGCGTATCATCGCCATGCAAATAATAATGACCAAAGAATTTGGCATCCTGTTTATCACCCATACCATTGTCGATGAGGATCAGCCTGCCTGCATCTTCAATAAGCAAAGAACGCAATGCCCAACTGCAAAGATTGTTTTCATCTGCGGGATTCAGTTTGTTCCAGATGCTTTTGGGCACCACGCCAAACATGGCGCCGCCATCCAGTTTAAAATACCCGGTGTTAATGGAATATACATTCATAAAAATTTATTTAGCAGTTTTTTGCTTTGCGGAAGTTAACAGCAAAGCAACAAAGCCAAGTGCAAAGAATACGACCAATGATAATATGGATTGACGGATGGTGCTGATGCCTTCAATAAAACCAAAAGTGAACAGGCCGATCACGATGGCAAGTTTTTCCGTAACATCATAAAAACTGAAAAAAGAAGCCGTGTCTTTTGTTTCCGGCATCAGCTTGCTGTAAGTGGAGCGGCTGAGTGATTGTGTACCGCCCATTACCAAACCAACCAGGGATGCCAGTATATAAAAATGCATTTCTGTTTGCACAAAATAACCGGCAATGCATACTGCTATCCACAACAAAACAGTAAAAAGCAGCACTTTGATGTTTCCAGATTTTGCAGATAATTTGGACATGCCGATCGCTCCCAGGATGGCTACCAACTGGATGATCACTGCGGTGATGATGAGTTTATCATTGGCGAGTTTTAATTCTTTAATCCCGAAATCAATGGCCACCAGCATTACGGTTTGTACGCCCATACTGTAAAAGAAAAAAGCCATTAAATATCTCTTTAACACCGGCATGTGCACTACCTGGTCCCATACCAGTTTGAGTTCTTTAAAGCCATTGGCCAGTACATGCGTTTTTCCATCTCTTTCTTTTTTACTGCTGATGGGCAGGGCTCTAAAAGTGATCTGTGCAAAAGAAACCCACCATATACCTACGAGTAAAAATGTAAGCTTTAGCGGCAGCGCTTTATCAGCCGTCATGGTAATCACCAATGCAAAACCGATCATCTGCATCAGCACACTGCCGATGTATCCAAACGAAAAACCCCTTGCACTGATCCTGTCCATATCATCTTCTGAAGCAATGTCGGGCAAATAAGAATTGTAAAACACCTGGCTTCCGTAAAAACCGATACCTGCAAACATAAAACACATCAAACCCAGCGTTACATGATTGCCATCAAAAAAATACATCAGCGAACAACTGGCAGCTCCTATGTAGCAAAAAAAGCGCATGAAATTTTTCTTATTGCCTTTGTAATCTGCAATGGAGGAAAGGATAGGAGACAATGCAGCGATCACCAAAAAACCCGTGGCCAGCACATAATCCTTTAGCTCGGTATTCTTAAACGTACGGCCCATGAAAGTGACCCCGTTTTTGAACAGTTCATTTTCCGGCCCGGTAACGGCCGCATAGTAAGCCGGGAAAAAAGTGGTGGTAATAACAAGATTGTACACAGAATTGGCCCAGTCATACATGGCCCATCCGTTAATGACTTTTTTGCCGGCAGTTTGCATCATTGAAGTTTGAGCGAACAAATTACCGATAATTTTTACAACCTCATTTTTTTGGATGCACTAGGCAATAATATTTTTGCTGATGAGTACCAGGATGATGATACCCACAATGATGCGGTAAATACCCCACACAAAAAAGCCGTGCTTTTTTAAAAACCCGACAAAGAATTTAATGGCGATGAGGGCAACAATAAAGGAAACAGCACTTCCAACCAACAACGTAGTGAGATTGCTTTTGTCCAGCACTTCAGGATGATCTTTGTACGTATCCCAGAAACTTTTTACAGACGCAAGCAGCATGGTAGGCACAGCTAAAAAGAAAGAGAATTCGGCCGCTTCTGTACGGGTTAATTTTTGCGCCATCCCGGTAATAATGGTAGCAGCGCTTCGGCTAAAGCCCGGGAAGATGATGGCCAGTACCTGTCCGCAACCAATTACAAAAGCCCGGCGGTAATTCACGCTTTCCCCGCTGTTGAACATGGGGTGGTTAAAGATCCGGTCGATGAAAAGCAGGAGGATGCCGCCACCCACCATCACATACGCAATGAACTTGATGTTGCCCAGCGCTGCATCAATGTTCTTTTTAAACAACAGGGCGATCACGATAGAAGGTATTACTGCCAGCGCCAGTTTAAAATAGAATTCAGGTTTTTTGAAATTGAAGAATTTTTTCCGGTACAATACCACTACGGCCAGGATAGCGGCCAGTTGTATCACCACTTCAAACATTTCTGTAAAAGGAGTGCTTGTTTTTAATCCAACCAGGGGAGCCACAAACTTCATGTGAGCGGTAGAGGAAATAGGTAAAAACTCAGTTAACCCCTCTACTACGGCTATAATAAACGCCTGAAAAAAATCCATGCTGCAACTTAAATAGTGAACGATTGATATGTAAAAAGCACCGCAATATACGGTGCTTTACAGAGTTATTCCTTTGCGCTTTATAAACAGGATGTTAAGTGCAGTATCAGGCTTCTTTTGGCTTTTTCATGATCGCAAATATCTCTATCACAAATCCTGCAATGATCAGTATCGGCGCAATGGTAATACGGGTGGTGCTGTAAATTTCATTGTCGTTGAACTTTGTAGGATCGGGGCTTTTGCCACCCGCCATCAGGAAAAACCCGATCGTCATCACCACTAAACCGATCAGCATCCACAAAAAATTGTCTTTTGTAAAGAGTGGATTTACTGCTGTAGTTTGTTTTTTTACATTCGCCATCGCTTCAAAAATTTAACGCAAATAAAAGTAATAATATTCAAAAAGGGATCAGTACAGGTCGTCTAATTTCATTTTCAGGTACTTTAATACGGAGCGGTGAGTACTCATTAACGAGATGGTAACACCCAGCACTACAATGCCGGCTACGATCAGCGACATGTTCCTGCCATCCCTTAACTGGGTTAACCAGGGCACCGAGTTTTCGATGAGCAAAATAAACCCAAACACCGCCGCCACGGCAATACAGGCCGAAATAAACCCATTGATAATGGCCCGGATGTTCAGCGGCCGTACAATAAAGCCCCGGGTAGCACCCACCATCTGCATCGTTTTAATCAAAAAACGATTGCTGTACATTGCCAGCCTGATGGTATTGTCGATGGAAACGATCACGATCACCGAAAGAATGATGGCAAAAAGTAAAATGCCACCCGCAATGTACTTGGTGTAAGAACTTACATAGTTCACCGTTTCTTTCGGGTATTGAAATTCTGATATCACCCCGGCAAAATTGCTGGTGAGGTCGTTGCTCAATATGTCTAAACTATCCTTATTCATGTAATCGCTCTTCACATAAAAATCCACGCTCTCGGGCAATGGGTTGTTGGCGATGAATTTTTTCCAGGAGCTGTCATTTTCTGCATTCCATTTTTGGGCAGCTTTTTCCTTGGTAATGTATTCAGCAGATTTTACATAAGGCAATGCGGCGATGTACTTCTGCATGGTATCTACCTGGCTTTTTTTAGCGGCCGGGGCTATCCAGGCATGCACCTGTATGTTTTCCCTGAACAATTCACCCGATTTTTTCAGGTTTAAAAAGAACCAGCCTACCACTCCAAAAAGGAATAATACCAGCGCAACACCTACAATGGCCAATACATAAGAAGGTTTGCTGCGTTTGGCTGAAACTGTTTTTCCGTACAATGACATAGAGGGTTTGTTTATAATGTTGATCGTTATGATTGATATGGCTTGTTTGATTGACAGATTCTATGCTTCGCTACTCTTATGAATCATATTAATCTTGAAAATCCTCATTCACAACTGCCGCAAAAGTAAAGGTTTTTACCTGCTTTGATGTACTTTTGGCGACATCAAAAAATCACCGGTTTCAAATATATTTTTTCTAAACCGAAACTGTTGATGCAGGAATGTTAAAATGCCGGCCGGTTATCAAAAGGCTGTCTTAAAATTTTTATACAACCATGGAATACAAGTTCGCCGAGATCGAAAAAAAATGGCAGGATACCTGGAAAAAGAACCAGAGCTACAGGGTTTCCAATGAATCAGCCAAACCAAAATATTATGTGCTGGATATGTTTCCCTATCCAAGTGGTGCAGGACTGCATGTAGGTCACCCGCTGGGATACATTGCTTCAGATATTTACAGCCGTTATAAAAGGCTGAAAGGATTTAACGTACTGCATCCCATGGGCTTTGATAGTTTCGGTTTGCCGGCAGAGCAATACGCCATCGAAACCGGGCAGCATCCTGCAGAAACCACCAAAAAGAACATTGCTACTTTTAAAGCGCAACTCGATAAGATCGGTTTTTGCTATGATTGGGAAAGGGAGGTCCGTACCAGCGATCCTTCTTATTACAAATGGACCCAATGGATCTTCTTACAACTGTATAACAGCTATTTCTGCAATACACAAAAAAAGGCGAGGCCCATCAGCGAACTGGTAAAAAAATACGAAACCAGCGGTTGCAGCAAATTCACAGCCGAACAATGGAATGCATACAGCAAAGCTGAGCAGGAAGAAGTATTGATGAACCGCCGGCTGGCATTCAGCAAATACGGAGAAGTGAACTGGTGCGAAGCACTGGGCACCGTACTGGCCAATGATGAGGTGGTGAATGGCGTAAGTGAACGTGGCGGCCATCCTGTAGTGAAAAAGAAAATGCGCCAATGGTACCTGCGTATCACAGCTTATGCAGACAGGTTGCTGGAAGGACTTGAAAGGGTTGACTTCAGCGACAGCATGAAAGAGATGCAGCGCAACTGGATCGGGAAATCGCAGGGAGCGGAAATAACATTTAAGATCGTGAATGGTGAATCGTCAATGGTGAATAAAGAATCTACCGGCGATAATGCCCCAGTCACGATTCACGATTCACCATTGACGGTGTACACGACCCGTCCTGATACTATTTTCGGTGTCGACTTTATGGTGGTGGCCCCTGAACTGGAATTGGTGCAACAAATAAAATCTGCTGACCAGTCCGCAGCCGTGGATGAATACATTGCCTATGTAAAAAGCCGCAGTGATGTAGACCGAATGGCGGAGAAAAAGATCACAGGGTGTTTTACGGGAGCTTATGCCGTTAATCCATTCGATGGCAAACAAATTCCTATCTGGATCAGTGAGTATGTGCTGGCAGGTTATGGCACCGGCGCTATCATGGCCGTGCCTTGCGGCGATGAAAGAGATTTTAAATTTGCACAGCATTTTAATATTCCCATCACCAATATCATTGGCAATTACTTCAATGGCGAAGAAGCCAATCCTACCAAAGAAGCTACATTAGAAAACTCTGGTTTTTTAAACGGCCTGCCCATGATGGAAGCTGCTGAAATAGTATTGCAACAATTAGAAGAGCAGGGCATTGGAAAAAGGAAAGTGAATTACAGGATGAGGGATGCAGGCTTTAGCCGCCAGCGTTACTGGGGCGAACCGTTTCCCATCACCTGGAGCGATGGCGTACCCGTTGCACTGGAAGCGGCTGAGTTGCCACTGGAATTACCGCATGTAGATAAATACGGACCGGGACCAGAAGGCGAAGGTCCATTGGCAAATATTACAGAATGGATCAACACGCCGGAAGGAAGACGAGAAACATCTACCATGCCGGGATATGCAGGTTCATCCTGGTATTTTCTACGCTACATGGATCCACACAACAGCGAAACCTTTTGCGACCGCAAAGCCAGTGATTACTGGAACCAGGTTGACCTGTACATTGGAGGAACCGAACATGCCGTTGGGCATTTATTGTACAGTCGTTTATGGACGAAGGTGTTATTTGATTTGGGATATATCGGTTACGATGAGCCGTTTAAGAAATTACTGAACCAGGGGATGATTCAGGGGAGTTCGAGATTTGTGTATAGGCTTCAATTAATAAGTCAAGGTAAAAGTGGAAACGCTTTCTACGAGACTCCAACAGAGTTAGCCAGTGTTTTTGTTTTAAAAGATTGGTATGATAAAGCAATAAATGAAAAGGATGGAAATCCATATTTTAAAAACTTACAGGACTTAATATGCGATTCGTATCAGAATAGATTTCCTTTATTAACTAAAGACTCTCATGTTACGCATTGGACGCTTACACCAATTCACGTTAACGTCAACTTTGTTGATGGATTTGAATTAGATAAAGATGCATTTAGAAAATGGAAACCAGAATTTGAAGATGCTATTTTTATAACTGGAAAAGACGGAAAGTATATCTGTGGAGCAGAAACCGAAAAAATGTCGAAACGATATTATAATACGGTTGATCCGGCAGATTTATGCGATAAATACGGCGCCGATACTTTCCGCATGTACGAAANNAGCAAACCATGGGATACCAAGGGCATAGAAGGTGTACACCGTTTCCTGCGCAAACTCTGGCGTTTGTTCTTTGATGACATCAAAGGCAAAGTATGGACGAACGATAAAGCTACGGATGCGGAACTGAAAGTGTTGCACAAAACCATCAAAAGAATTGAAGAAGATACCGAGCGTTTTAGTTTCAACACGGCCGTTAGTACATTCATGATCTGCGTGAATGAACTGGCAGATATCAGGTGTAACAAAAAAGAGATACTGGAACAGGTATTGATCCTGCTCACACCTTATGCACCGCATATTGCAGAAGAATTGTGGCAGCAGCTTGGTAACAGTGGCAGCATTTTAGATGCGGCCTATCCAACCTTTAACCCTGCCTTGCTGGTAGAAAGCAGCAAGGAATATCCTGTTTCCATCAACGGAAAATTAAGGACCAACATCAACCTGGCGCTCGATCTTGAAGCTGCCGAAGTTGAAAAACTTGTGCTGGAAAATGAGATCGTACAAAAATGGCTGGAAGGCAAAGCGCCGAAGAAGATCATTTTTGTAAAGAACAAGATGGTGAATGTGGTGATATAACAGACTGACTGTACCAGGTCGACCACCTTTTGAAGGTGGTCGACCTTTTTTATACACTTGCAACAAATAAAATTATGGAGTAGATTTAAGCAGCAAATCACTTTCTATGCCCCTTTCAAAACAACTACTTGCAACATTTGAAGAATGTAATTTTTATCACATTATCTGCAAAGCCATTGATGAAAAAAAATTGTTTTTAACTGATGACAACAGGCACTATTTCTTAAAACGATACCAGGAATTTTCTACAGGCTTTGTAGATACTTATGCTTTTTGTTTACTGAATAATCATGTTCACCTGCTAATAAAAACAACCAGTGAGAAAGAAATTATTTTCAATCTTAACCAAACCGAAAAACAAACTGCCACACACAAAAGATTCCTGCACAAAGAATGCAGTTTTCACGAATTAATAGAACAACAGTTCAACCGTCTGTTCATTGCATATTCGCTCTCCTTCAATAAAATGAACCGTATAAAAGGTCATTTGTTTAACAGGCCCTTCCGAAGAATAGTAGTAAAAGACAATGCGCATCTAACCCAACTACTTATTTATATCCACGCCAATGCGAAGAAACATGGAATATTGAATGATTTCACCACTTTCAGATGGTCTAGTTACCAGGCTATTATTTCTGACCGGCCCACACATGTTCAAAGGCAACAGGTGTTGGATTGGTTCGGTGGAAGAGAGCGGTTTATCGTATCCCACCAGGAAATGGCTGAATTTTACTATAAACATCTCCTGGAGGGTGAATGACCCCGTAAAGGTCGACCACCTTTTGAAGGTGGTCGACCTGATAAACACTTAAACCTTAAACAAATCTTCCCGCTATGATGTTATGCCTTTAAATTAGCAGCATGGCAAAACCAACCATCGAACTCATCAACGCATTAAGGGAAACAGCCACCCGTTTAAGCAATGGCGCTCATTATGCCTGGGGCCACCATGGTGCCTGCAACTGCGGCAACCTGCTGCAAACCGTTACCAAACTCACCGAAGGCGAAATACTCCGCTACGCACATACCGGCCTGGGCGAATGGACCGAACTGGCAACAGAATTTTGCCCCGTTACCAATGCGCCACTCAGCATGGTGATCTCGAGGCTGGAAGAAATTGGGCTAACCCCTACCGATATTCATCACATTGAGTACCTGACCGATAAGGCCGTATTGCAGCACCTGCCCGGGGGCTTCCGCTGGCTCAAAAGAAACAAAAGAGCAGACGCCATCGCCTATTTTGAAGCATTCGCCGGTTTGCTGGAAGAAAAATTATTGCAGCAGATCGATGTAGACATTGACAGCATACCATTCAACAAGCCAATGCATGAACCCAAACAGGATTTAATTTTCGCTTAATTACTATACACTTTTATTTAAAAGCCGGCAAGACTTACCGGCTTTGTTCATTTTGCCAATATGCATTTCGATTTTAATTTTTATAGCTCTGTATTGCTGATCTTCTTTGTACACGGGCTGGTATATGCAGCACTGCTGTACCGCAAAGGCCTGCGCAACGAAAGCCGGTCGCACCAATGGCTCAGTGCCTTCCTCCTGCTTTGTATCTTATACATTGCACCATGGATGCTGGGCTTTGCAGGCTGGTACGATAACCAGCCTTACCGGGACATTGTATTTTACCTGCCGCTGCAGCAACTATTTTTTATTGGCCCGGTTATCTTTTTTTATATACAAAGCCTGCTCAATCCCTCTTTCAGGTTTGGTAAAAAAGAATGGTTGCACCTGCTCCCAGGCACTGCATACCTAACTTACAGTATCGTCATCTTCGTAACTGACAAACTGGTACTGCACAGGTACTATTTCCTGGAAGATGGTACCGACAGGGATTTTGATTCGTGGTACCAGTACAGTGGCTATGGTTCCATGGTAATATATTTCTTCCTGTCATTGCGTTATTACCAGCTTTACAAAAAACTCATGTTGCAGGTGATCAGTTATGCAGAATTGGTTTTGTTCAGGTGGGTCAAAAATTTCCTGCTGGCATTTTTAACCATGCTCATCGTCCGGATGGTTTTTTACATCAGTTCTTTTTTCCCTTTCTTCAGCCAGTTCAGTTATGTGGGTCCCTGGTGGGATTATTTTTCTTTCTCCCTCATTTTTTACTATATCGCTATTACAGGTTACGCCAATTTCATTGAAACCAAAGTACCCTTCAGGTTGAATTTACTGGGACACAGATCTTCCCTTCTCTTGCAACCGGCAACAGAAAACGGCAGGGAGCATAATTTTATCGAAGATGCAGAGATCATTGCCTTTGAAGAGGTACAGCCTGCTGCAACAAAAGAAGAAGATGCGCTGCTGACTGAATGGAAACCAAAAATTCTGCAGCTCGTGCAACAGCAGAAAGCCTATCAGGATCCCGAACTGACACTTTCGCAACTGGCTAAACATTTAAAAACCAATCCCACCATTATTTCAAAAGTCATTAACAAGGGTTTTCGCCTCAACTTCAACGACTTTATCAATTACTACCGCATTGAAGCTGTAAAGGAAAAATTACAGGCAGGGGAGCAAAAAACGCAGACCCTGTTGGGCATTGCATACGACTGCGGTTTTAACAGCAAAGCCACTTTTAACCGGGCCTTTAAAAAAGCTACGGGGTTAAGTCCGAAAGAATTTCCTGCACAATCGTTATAATCCGGCGCCTCATTTCTCTCATTACTCTATTGATTTTCAATCGTCTAACAGGACTGACACCCTGTCGGCAAGATTTGAGCCTCCTTTATCCTGTCTCAAATCATCATTTGCAGCGATTGCCCCCCTTTCGTGCCCCCATCTTTGGTGAAATTAATTTTTCAACCAAAAAATAAACGTCATGAAACAAGTTCTTTTAGTAACGCTTTTTTTTGCCGCCCTCTCTTTTTCCAGCCAGGCCCAAAGCAACAGCAATACGGCAACCCCGGCACTCATCAGTTTTAAAATAAAAAATAACAGCCTGTTGCCTGCCAAAGTAACCGTTATCTCCTACCGCCCGGATGAAACAGGCAATGGCACTTCCGGCTATCTCATTGGCTCATTTGGAAGCCGTACACTCAATTTTCCAGTGGGTACTAAAATTTTCCTGGCTAACAGCAACCAGGTGAATACCGTAATGAGTGGTGCAACCATTAAAAATCAGCCGCCCTTTCTAACCGTAAAAAAAGAAGATGCCGGGCTCACATTTCCAATAAAATAAAACCTGCAAAAGCCGGCCGCTTTGTAAAGCTGCCGGCCTTAATTAAAACCTATTGTCATCATTCAAAAACTCTCATCATGAAATTAATATTCAGTATTTGCCTCGTTTTGGTCAGCCTGTTAGCAATATCGCAGGCAACAACAGATACCGTATCAACCTTTAACCAAACAAAAAAACTAAACGAAGTGCTGATCACTTCAAAAAAGCCTTTTATTGAGCAGCAGATCGACAAAACAATCGTGAATGTACAGGCTGACATCAATGCAATTGGCAGTAACGCATTTGAGATTTTACAAAAGGCTCCGGGCATCAGCATCACAGGCGATGACAACATTAACATGAGCGGCAAGGCGGGCGTAAATGTGCTGATCGATGGCAGGCCCACCCAGATGAGCAGTAAGGAACTTTCCAATTTTCTTCGTGGGTTGCCGGGAAGCAGTATTGAAAAAATTGAACTTATCAGCAATCCTTCCTCCAGGTTTGATGCACAGGGTAACGCCGGGATCATCAACATCCGTTTAAAGAAAAACAAAATAAAAGGTACCAATGGAAATGTGGCGGCCGGCTATACTTTCAGGGATCACTATGCAAGCAATGCATCTTTTAACATCAATTACCGGCGTGGAAAAATAAATGCTTTTGTAAATGCCAACGGCGAGCACAACCTGCAGCATACCACCGGCATTATCAACAGGAATGTGTTACTGGATGGGATCAACAAGAACTTTTTAAACAGTACCATCGACAAAGACAGGAATACCAGTTTCAACATCAGGACAGGAATTGATTTTTATGCAACCAAGAAAAGCACTTTCGGTTTTTTGTTTAACACAGATAATAACCATTCCCCTTTCAATACGCCTGGCAATACGTTGATCAGCAGCAACGGTATTGTTGATTCATCACTTGCTACCACTAATGATAACCTGTATAAAAACCGCCGCTACAATTATAATCTCAACTATAAATATGAAGACACCATTGGCAACGAATTAAACATTGATGCTGATCATACTTATTTTAACAACAGCAATCTTACCAATCTTAGCACCACTTATTTAGACAATCATTTCACCAAATACAATTTCACTGCCAACGACCTGGATGTGGCGACCAGCATCAGCATCTACGCCTTAAAAGGAGATTATATCCGGCAAATAAAAAAACTGCATGCCAAACTGGAAAGTGGTATCAAGATTAGCAATGTAAGTACCGGCAATAACCTGTTCGCAACCAGGCTGGCCGGAACATTAATGATGCCTGATACCGGCAGAAGCAATGTGTTTAACTATAAAGAAAATATCTACGCTGCTTATTTTAACTGGGGTCAGCAAATAAAAAAATTCGAATACCAGGTAGGATTGCGCTTTGAAAACTCATTGGTAAATGGCCGTTCAACAGACCTGCGCAATAACAAGATCAGTAATCCCGATACAAATTACCTGGATATTTTTCCAAGTGCTTTCGCCAGTTACAAACTAAATGAAAAAAGTATGTTTGCGCTGAGTTACAGCCGGCGCATCAACCGGCCCAATTACCAATCGCTCAACCCTTTTGAAACCATCTACGATATTTATACCAGCGAAAAAGGCAACCCCTATCTAAGGCCGCAGTATACCAATAATGTTGAATTGAAATATAGTTACCGGTATGCATTGAATGTAGCGCTGGGATATAATCATACCAAAGATTATAGCCAGAGCATTTCAAGGCAAACCGGCCAGTTAACTACTGCCACCAATGATAATATTGGCACGCTCAACAATGCCTATTTGAATATCAGCAGCCCAATGCCCATCAATAAATGGTGGGATGGTTATATCAACCTCACTGTTTTTATGAATCATTACAAAGGCATATTACCCGATGGCCTTCTCGATCAAAAAGCCTGGGGCATGAATTACTACATACAGCAAAATTTTAAACCAGCCGATGGATGGACCATACAACTAAGCAGTTGGTACAACGCAGGTACCACGGGAGCCATTTTTAAAACCAAATGGCTGGGCAGTATAGATATTGGCGTAAAGAAAACCCTGCTGCAGGAGAAAGCATCTGTACGTTTAGTGATGCAGGATATTTTTAACACACAGCGCTGGGAACAAAGCGTTCGGTTTGCCAACCAGGATTTTACCTACCGCCGCAAATGGGAAAGCCGTGGCCTGCGGCTGCAACTGAGCTGGCGCTTCGGCAAAACAGAATACAAGGCAAGAGAAAGGGAAACCAATGCAGATGATAACCGTATAAAAGTAAAAAGCTGATTACTGAATTGCCACGGGTTAAGCCCGTGGCAATTCAGTACCTTCAACCAATGAAAAGAAGATTAGAGAGCGTATTGGAAAAAAACAGGAGCAATTTTCATTCGGTGGTCGACTTTAACGCTGGTACAGACAAAATACTACGACTGAACTTTACCGAAGCCAACACAGCCATTACAGATGAACTGGTCAAAGACACTTCGAAATTTTCTCAGTATATCAACAGCCGCTTATCGGCAGCGAAAGCCAGATATGGAGTGGGCGGCTACAACGAAGACAGGATATTATACAAACGAAGCGAACATTTTAATGGCGAAGAAAAGCGTAGTATCCATCTTGGCATTGATATCTGGGGAGCTGCAGGATCCAAAGTATACATACCCATCGGCGGAACGGTACATAGTTTTGCATTCAACAATAATTTTGGTGATTATGGCGCTACTATCATTTTACAGCACCAGTTAGATACCATTGTATTTCATACCCTATACGGCCACGTGAGTTTAAACGATCTCACGCCTTTGCAAAAAGGAAAATACATCAGCCGGGGCGAAATACTGGCCCATATTGGCGAGCCTGCCGAAAATGGCGACTGGCCTCCGCACCTGCATTTCCAGGTTATTGAAGATATGCGGATCAAAGAAGGAGATTATCCCGGCGTCTGCAGCATCAGTGAAAGAGAAAAATATTTGCTCAACTGCCCCGACCCAGACCTCATTTTAAACATGATGAAACATGCTGAGTAAATGATGCGGAAGTGTTGGTGTGGATGAAATATTGATGAAGAATGAAGGGTTGATCGAATCACTGTTTGATCAACCCAAAACCTCCCGTGCAAAGAGAAAACCCGATCAGCATCAGTATGCCCCCGCCGATCAGCATGCCCTGCGCAAATTGCCGGGTCTTTACAAAAATAGAAAGGATCAACCCGATGATGGCAGCCAGCAGGCCGAGCCAGAAAGCCGTAGTTCCAAAGCCGCCTGTACGGTCAAACATATCCGGCCTGGATATCTGTGCCAGGGAGATCAATAGTACAACGCCGATGGTAACCAGGGCGCCGATCGTTCTTTCGCTCATAGCTTGTTTTAAAAATCAGGCAGCGTTAGATTCCGCTGCCAAAAGAATTACGAACTCAATGTTTGATGATCACTTTATATGTTTCCACATCCCCTTCATTCACCAGTTTTAATAAATAAGTTCCTTCCGGGTATTGTGCTGTATTGATATCTTCAGAAGAAGCCTTCATTAATTTATTTACCAATAACCTGCCCGTTGCATCATAGACCAGGATGGTAGCCTTTCCTGCAGCTTCGTAGCCGGCGCTTATTGCAATGAATCCATTGGCCGGATTGGGATAGATGATGTACCCTGCAGCATTCGCTTTGTTTTTGAGCAATACGATCCGGCTGTAGGTAAACGTTCCATCCTCATCCACCTGTTTAATGCGGTAGTACAGGTTGCCTGCAGGAATATTCAAATGAGTGAACTCCCAGGAAGCACGGACATCATTGTCGATCCTTATTTCGCCTGCCCTGTTCCAGTTCTTTCCATCTGTACTAAATTCAATTTCAAACTTCGCCGCATGCTGCATCGGCACCGCCACCTGCCACTTTACCAATGCCGCATTATTGCCCTTCATAGTGGCACTTGCATTAAGGAATTTTACCGGCAATGCGCCAAAGCTGAAGGGCGTAGGTACATTTTCTCCGATATCGCCTGCATTGCCATTTTTATTTGGATCAACGACAGTGGAGTCGCCGTTGTTTGACGAATCGGCTACATTGATGATCGTGGCGGCACTGCCTGCACCGATGTTGGCCTGTGCAATCGCAGAATTGAGGTAGATAACATTCGGGTTAAGATTGGTGGCCCTGCAATGAAGCTGGAGCTTCAAAAAATAATTCCTGTTGCTCAATACCCTGTTGGCAAGATTCTGTCCCGGATTTAGCATACCCGTTACCGTTGTGCCATTGTAAGCGGTATTTAATGCCAGGTTTGCCGCATTGGAACCTGGCACCGCTACTACGCTTACATTGGAAACATTGGCGGCACCTCCAAAAGTTGCGGCCAGGTTGTCGGTGATATTGATATTGTTCAGAATCACGTTGCCCATATTTTCCATGTAGATCTCGTACACCAGGTCCGCAGTGTTGGCATTGATTTTAGTTGCACTCACCAATCTTTTCGTGCTGCCAAGTTGTGGAGTAAGTGATGTGTTGTCGATGGGCGCCTGTCCATTTTGAAATGCTTTTTCTGCACCCAGCGTTCCTGCAGCAATGTTGTAATCATAGTAGTAACAGTTGGTTCCAAAATCCATCCCGGTTAATTCAAGCAATCCATTTAAAAAAGCAATGCCATAACAGTCTTTGGGCATGGTAAGCAAATAATTCGCCGTAGCATTACCTGTTGGCGTATTGTAATTGGTTATTTCGTACAACCTGCAGGTGCTGTTGCCAAGCACAGCAAACATTCTTCCATTGGGCAAGATGGTAAGGTCGCCACTCTGGATCGTAGTAGGAAAATTTCCGGCAGGAAATTGTATGATCTTGCTGCTGATCACATTCCCGGTATTTACATCAAACTTATCAATATTGCACTGGCCCGTTACTGTATTGTAATTGGAAAAAGACCAGAGATCGCCGTTGTTATCAAATTCAAAATTATTGGAGATATAGCTGTAGGAGTAAGTAGGCGTTACCGGTATCACAGGCGGGCAGTTAATGATAGATGGGAGGCCCATATCGAGCAACCAGATCTTTGTCTGCACATTATCGCTGATGTCTGCCACATAAATTTTATTGTTGCTCGGATTGTAAGCAATAAAAACACTGAAATAGTCCGGCAATTGCGCCGCAAGATTACAGTCTGTAATGGTTTGCGGGGTTAGCGACAGTGGATTCCTGATCAATGAAAAAGATGGGGTATCGCTGCTGCAACGGTCACTGCCAAAATTTACGAGCAATGAGTTTTGGGCAAAGGATTGCTGGCAAAGGAGCAGCAGCATAAAAAAACGGCAAATTTTTAAAGTAAAGTTTGCTGTCATAACATTCTGTTTAGTGGTTGAGAATATGCTTTTAAGGGAATGTGTATTCCAGAGGAAGGTGGATTGGTATCGGCTTAAACCCGTTCTCAAAAGCACAAGCAGGTACAGCAGCGTAAATGTAGCTTTTTTTATTTACAAAACAGTGGCAGCGGGCTGCTTTTTACCTCCCTATTCCTTCGTGTCAGCGGGTTGTTCAAACAAAGGTTTCTTTTCTTCTTTTGGTTTGAGGCCAAAATTATAACGCAAAGTGATCCCTACCCTTCTTGTATCGCCCAGCCTGTTTCCATTGGCATTTACATTGCCCTGTTGCAGGTGAAAGGTTGTTTTATTGGTGAGCAAAAGATCGTTGAAAGACAGGATAAGGTTAGCCTTTTTCTTCAGCACACTTTTGTTGAAGCTCAGGTTCAGTGCACCGAACTGATCCAGTTCGTAAAAATTCTGCACCCCGCCGGTACGCATAAATCCATAGAGGCTCGTTGTCAAAGTGGGTGCAAGCTTTAACTGCTGGTACATAAAAAATACCCAACTGCTTCTTTTAAAATGAAGGGCTGCACCCTGGTAAAGTCCATTGTACGAATTGATGTTTTGCTGTGCCCCTGCATAAAAAAAATATTTGCCGCCGGGCGGAATACCGCCTACAAAACGCAGGTACACTTCTTTGTTAGTACCCAGGTTGTCGTAGGTTCGGTAGGCAATTCCCGTTTGCTCATCCTGGTAAGTAACATTGCTGAAAATATTACTGGTATTGTTTACGCCCACAGAAAAAATAGTGAAGTCATCTGCCGTGATGTTGAATTCATAGTTGGTAGTAAACTGTGGCTGCAGGTTGGGATTCCCCACATCAAACAAATACTGATCAATGTACTTTGGATAAGGATTCAGCACTTCATAATAAGGGCGGGTAATGCTGCGCCGCAGGATACCATTGCCATTCAATTCAAAACCAAACAGCTTCATGATGCGGCGGCGCAGGTACAGGTAGGGAAAAACATCGGTACGTTTTATTGCCAGCGAAGTATCGCCCGGTATCAATTGCCGGCCGCTGATATTGGTTGCCTCAAACCTCACCCCGGGCTTAACTGTAAGACCAAATAATTTTTTTGCCACCTGCACATAAGCAGATGTGATCGACTCTTTGTAACTGAAAGTATTGGTTTGAAAACTGTCTCTCTTTATGGGGCTGCTCCCCTGCTGTAAAAAATAGTCTGCGCTGTTATTGCTGTTTGAGCTGATGGTTTTAAATCCGGTTTCAATAGTGAACCCTTTTTTTAATTTCCAGGTAAGATCGGTTTGGGCAGTAAAAATATGTTTGCGATTGTTGTTGATGCCGTTGCCAAAAAGTGTGGGACTGGCAGGCAGGTAATAATAGTTGTTATACAGTTGCTCGTTATTGTAGTGGTACCGGTTATAATCCAGTTGCACCGTCCATTCGCTCCCGGCTGAATCAATCACGTACTTCGTTGAAATATTGTTACCGATATAGCTGGAGGTATTGTCATTGCTGATAACCGATACATTGTTTGCAATCACAGCATGATTGGCATTCAAAATGTCAATATCATTTTTTGCATCGCTGCGGCCATCGTTCAGGCTGATCCTCAGGTCATAGGCAATACTGAATTTTTTGCTGAAGGCGATATCCGTTCCAGCCCCAAAATAGTGATTCAGGGCAGGATAAGTAGTGTGCGCCGATTGCGACAACAGTGTATTGGATGAAGCAAGCACACGGCTGGACTGAAGATCTTCAAAATTATTCCTGTCTGTATATTGATAGGAAAAATAACTACTGGCCTTACCAGCTCCTTTGTTGATATTGAACCCCGCGGTTTTGGTGCTGTATAGTCCCTGGAAATACCCCACATTCATGCTGCCGCTGGCCCCTATTTTAATGCCCTTTTTAAGAACAATGTTTACAATGCCGCCGCTACTGGCTGCATCATATTTAGCCGAAGGGCTTCTTATTATTTCGATCTTTGCTTACGCTGCCCGCCGGTAAGCTTTTTAATAAAGATGCCAGGTCAGCAGCGCTTAATTTCACCTCTCTCCCGTTGATCTGTATGGTAGCAGGTGTAGCACTGCTCAGGTACACGTTACCATCCTGGTCTACGATGGCACCGGGTGTTTTCTCAAGCACTTCATATGCATTGGTACTGCTGTTGGCCAGTACTTCAGCGTCTACGATCGTTTTATCATCTTCCTGTTTCACAAGTGGCTTTCTTGATACCAGCACTACTTCCTCCATGCCTGTAACCATCCTTTTAAGGGGCACCTGTACCGATACGGCTTTGTCTGTAATGGCAACCGTTTTTTCTGTGGCGGTAAAACCAGTTGACGACACTTTTATTAAATACTTCGAAAACCTGTTGACAGTAAAAGAATTTCCTTCCTGCTTTGCAAGTTGTTTGCCTATGAGCAGGGTGTCCGGCAGGCTGTACAATTGCAGGGTTGCAGGGGGAAAGGAATCTGTTTTATTTACGGTAACCGCAACCGTGATGGATACTTTTTGAGCAGCGGCTCCGGTACAGATTAACAGCGATAAAAGGGCAATGGAAATGCTTCGCATGAAAATAGTTCGTGTAAATAAAAAAACAACTTTTCAATAAATGAAAAGTTGCGGGTTAATTAATTTTTAAACAGCAGTGCTATTCTTTTTTCTCAAACAGTTCCTTTTTGTCAACCACTTTCACCTTGTCTTTTTCTTTGAGGGTTTTGCTTACCACATCGTAAGGACCGCTGATAACAGTTTCGGTACCCTTCAATCCTTCACTTACTTCAATGTAATTGATATCCTGTATAGCTGTTTTTACTTTTACTTTTTTCACCGTGTTATCTTTTTCATTCAACACAAACACTACCACTTCCAGGTCTTCAGCAGCCACCGCTTCCTTGGCTGTAGCATCACTTTCGTCCACATGCTTTTTAGTGGCTTTACTGCTGTCTTCAATTTCCCTGGTGGTTACTGCATTGATGGGAACACTGAATACATTGGCATGTGTTTTTGTTTGAATGTCGGCACTGGCGCTCATACCCGGCCTGAAAGGAAAATTGCGTTTGCCAAGCAGGTCGCTGTAACTTTCCGGCAGCAATCTAACATACACTTTATAGTTAGTAACATCGGTACTTGTGTTGGCCAGGGCGGTTTGTGTAGATGCGCCGTTATTACTGCTGGCGATCTGGGTTACAATACCTTTGAATTTCCTGTCGCTGTACGCATCCACTGTTACCACAGCACTGTCACCCAATTTTACTTTCGGTATATCATTTTCCCCCACGTCTACCCTTACTTCAATTTTTGCCATGTCTGCAATACGCAGCATTTCTGTACCCGCCATCATATTACTGCCCACCACCCGTTCTCCTTTTTTCACACTCAGTAAACTTACCACTCCGTCCATGGGAGCCAGCACAGCCGTTCTGCCAAGGTCTTTGTTTGCTTTGGCAAGACTGCTCTGGGCCGCCTGTACCGCCGCCTGGCTGCCACGAATACCCTGCCTGGCTGCATTGTAATTGGCCTGCGCTGTTTTGTATGCTGCATCTGCCACGTTGAACTCGTTTGTGCTGATCACTTTTTCCGTGTACAACTGCTTTTGCATGTTGTAGGTTTTCTCCGCCTGGTCAAGATTTGCTTTCAGGGCATCCAGTGCTGCTTTTGAATTGTCTACCTGTGCCTGGCTTTGTGCTACGCCGCTGGCTGCCTGGTTGGCCTGTATGGCATAGATATCTGCATAGATACGGGCTACGACCTGTCCTTTTTTTACACTGTCCCCTTCCTGCACGGTCAATTCTGTTATTTCACCACTGATATCCGGGCTTACTTTTACTTCTACTTCGGGATAAATTTTTCCACTGGCGTTTACAAATTCTGTAATGGTGCGGCGCTGTACTTTTTCGGCGGTTACTTTAGTGCCTTCATCCTTACCAAAAACACCGGCCACTTTTAATACCACTAAAAGCACCAGCAATATCCCAAGGCTGATCAATATCCATTTAACTGTCTTACTCATATCTGTTTTGTTATCGTGAGGTGAATGGTCAATACTGAATGCTTACAATTTTAAACCCTGCCCTTTGTAAAACTCAAGCACTTTCATTTTAAATACATAGTCGAACTGGTTCAGTACATTTTGCAGTTTGGCCCTTAAAAGATTGTTCTGGTTGGTGATCAGCTCAAAAGTGCCGAGCATTCCTACATCGTAGCGTTTTTTAGAAAAGTCGTAAGTACGCTGTGAGGCGGTCACTGCTTTTTCGCCGGCATTGAATTTTTCCAATGCCACCAGCGCACTGTTATAGGCCTGGTAAATATCCTGTTTAATTTTTTGATTGTCGATTTCCTTTTGTATTTCCAGGCTTTTCAACGTCAATTTTGTACGTTGATAACTGGTTTTTAGTGCGCCGCCATTCGAAATGGGAATACTTAAATTGATACCGTACACATGACGAAAGTTATTAGAAAATTGTGGAAAGAATCCTGTTTTTTTAGAAAGGGGTTGCAAGCCCAGTGAATACACATATACCGGGTTGGGATTGTTGAGGCCCACCATCCCTATCGGGTATTGAGCTGCAGGATCAAACTTGGTTGCTCCTGTTGGTTCAAAGGTTTTATCATTGAAGCCTGTGTTCAGATTGGCAAACAATGAAATGGTAGGGTACATCGCACCCCTCGCTGCCTCAATATTTTTAAAAGCGGCTTTTAATTTTAATTCATTGTATTTCTGCTGTGGCAGGTTGGCCAGTGCAGACGCATATACCGCTTCCGGTAACAGGTTGCTGATCTTGTCAACAGGAATGCTTTGCACTGAAGGCGCCTCAATGTCGAAAGGCTGCGCTGCATCCAGGCTCATAAAAGCTTTCAAAGACAACAGTGCCTGTGTTACATTTCCACGGGCCGTGATAAGGTTAGCACTGTCACTGGCAAACTGGGCCTCCAGTTCTGCAGCATTGAGTTCTGGCAACGAACCGGCGTTCACCAGTTTTTGTGTATTCGACAGCTGGGCTCTTGTTTGTTCCAGTTGCACCAACGCAATTTCTACCTGCTCCTTACTTAATAATACCTGCAGGTATTGGTTGGCAGTGCTGAGGGCAATGTCATTTCTCAACTTATCGGTATTGGCTTTGGAGGCCAGCAATTCCCATTCATTGGCAGCAACAGTATTCTTCTTGCTGAACCAGTTAAAAATATCAACACTACTTTGAAAGCCGGGGTTTACAAAAAAAGATCCGCCATTCACCACATTGAAAGAAGCATCCTGCGTAAAGCCGATATTATAGCCGGTACTGATGCTTACATTGGCATTGGGGTATCTTGATAGTTTGCTTTGATTTAAGGCAAGTGAAGAAAAATTTTCCTGCAAGGCAGTTTGCTTAACTGTAAGATTGTTTTGCATGGCATATTCCACGCATTTCCTGAGATCCCATTTTTCCTGGGCAAATATGATGTTGGTAAATAAGAAACAAAGGATGATTGTACAGGAGATGTAACGCATACAACAAAAATATAACATCCTTTTGTAATGGCGCATTGTCAATTTTATAAGTGGTAAAAAAATCAGCCCTATACATGACGGCTTTAATGCGTACTCCTACCGGAGCAACACAACCGAACCCCTTCTTACAATGGCAGTTCCCCTGAATGTTTTGCCCGCTGCTATCCAAACATACACCCCGGCACTTTGTGGGCGGCCTTTGTAATTACCATCCCAACCCTGGAGTGGGTCGCTGGTAGTAAAAACAACCTGCCCGTACCTGTTATACAGCATAAAATAGTCGAACCGGCTGAGCCCAACCGCTACTGGTTTCAATAATCGGTTACCTGCAACGCTCATTGGGTTGAAGGCCGTAGGAACATATATCTCCGGTCCGTTGAAGATATTGATCTGTACAGAATCATAAGTATCGCAACCCCAGGGAGTGAAGGCCCTCACAAAATATTTTTTTGATGCCGTATTGCGGGCGACCGGGTTGCTGATCAGCGGATCGCTTAACCCATCTTCCGGAAACCATTGGTAACTGAGGCCGCCTGTAACCTGCAATTGCACCGGCTGACCCGGGGAGGCATTGACAACAGCCATACCGGCATCAGCATTGGTACTATACACCCTTACCCGGTTTTCAACCGTGGTACTTTTACAACCTTTTTCGTCTACCGCAAACAACTGAACGGTATAGGTACCGGAGTCTGCATACCGGTGCACTGGCTGTATAGTATCAGCAATAGTGCCGTCACCAAAATTCCAGTTCCAGTTCTTTATTACTGTACCCGGGTTGGTTGAAGCATAAAAACTGATGTTCTCATTTTTACAGCCGCTGTTAAGCACCATTGAAATACCCGGCTGCCCGTTGATCAGCAGTGGTTTAAAAACAGTATCGCTTTTGCAACCTTTATCGGAAACTACCAATAGTCCTACCCGTTGTAAACCTGCGCCAAAACTGAGCCGTGGATTTTTTTCATTGGCAGAAGACAGGCTATTAATGATCCACTGCCATTGGGCGATGGTAGCATGATCAACAACAGACGAGTCTGTAAACTGGAGCTGCTCTCCTTCGCACAAATTACCAGCGTAACCAAAAGCTGCTACCGGTTGCTGACCCAGTTCAACTGCTTTTTGAATTGTGTCTGAAAAACAAGTGCCGTTTCCTGCTACCAGTTTTATAAAAGCCGTATCACCGGCTGGATAAGTAACGGTTGGATTTTGAGCCGTTGAAAACGTTCCGTTGCCCAGGCTCCACCACCAACTGTTTACAGTTGTTCCGTCTGTTTGGTAAGATGAATCCATCAGCATGGTTGAAACACCCTGGCACAAAGCATTCGTTTTAAAAAATGCTACGGGTTTGGCCTTTATGAATACATCTTTTGTTACGATACCAAGGCAACCTGCGTTGCCGGTACTCGTAGCAACAAATTGTACGGTATGTGAACCGGCCGTTGCAAAATTATAGCTGGCATTTTGTGTGGAAACAGGAACGTTGTCGCCAAAATTCCAGGCGAAAGCTTGCACCGGGTCGGGACTGCTTACAAGGATTCCACTAAAATTGATGGCAGTGCCAAGGCAAACAGAGTCGGTAAAACGAACATCCAGTAACGGCCTCCGGTAAATATGGATGGTTTTTGTAACGGTATCAGAAGCACATCCGCCATCTGTCTTTACAAAAAGACGGATGTTCTTATCACCCCCGCTTGCAAACTGCGTGGTAAAAGAGGAGGAGTTGGCACTTGCTCCATTGTCAAAATCCCAAAACCATTCGCTAATGGTTCCAAAAGGCGCCGTTGAGGCGTCGGTAAATAGTATTTGGTTGCTGATGCAGCTATCGGTAATGGTAAAATCAACCGCCGGCTTGCGGCTGATCTTTACCTGTTGAGTGTTTACTTCCACGCAACCGTCGGCGCCGGTTACGGTTTGGGTTACGGTGTAATTGCCCGGAACGGAATAGGTATGAACAGGACTGTTGTTGACAGAATCCAGCGGACTGCCGTCGCCAAAATCCCAATATCTTTTTTGAACCTGTGTAAACGAAATGGTTGAGTCCACAAATTTCACCGGTTCATTAATGCATCGCTTTTGCCCCTGTAAAAAAGTAAATTTTGGAGAAAGTGCGGTGCAAAACTGCTGCAGGTTTCTTGCCCCGCCGGTACTGCCGGTAAAGCCCCAGAACACCTGTGGATTGCCGCTGAATACATCTGCTACCAGGTCCTTTACAGCACTCACCCGGAGGTTGCCGTCTACAAAGGCCGATAATTCTTTTGCTGATGCATCCCATTTTATCCTGAGCGAATGCCAACTGCAATCCTCAATATTGTTGCTGCCATTGATCGCAGTAACCGGACCGGCTATATTGGCCGTTGTATTGTTATGATCAATATTACCGTTTAGCTGTATGGCAATGTGATCATAAAAAGGATCATTGTTAGGTGCGTTTTGCCAGGTATCAATGGTTACGCCTACTGAAGGTGTTACACCCTCATAACCAAGGCCGCCGCCGGTGGTACCTACACTGGTACTGATGGGTTGCAGCACGAACACGATGCCATCAGCGCCGGCATCATCACAGCCCAGGTTAATGTTAAAATTAAAGTCGAAAGACTGGGTAAGATCGATCTTGATATTGTTCCATACAGAACCGCTTTGATTGAGTGTATTGGGAGTGAGGGTGTAACAGTGACAATCGTTACGGGTAGCATTGCCATTTACGGTATACTGGCCAAAAACCAGTGTATTGCAGAGTACCAGGACAATTACAAAAAATAAAAATCTCATTTTCGTTAATACGGGATCATGCTTATAAAAAAGGCTGCCAGCTTACAGCAGGCAGCCCCGTAAAAATACTGATTAATAATTTTACCAGCCCTTTTTAGCAACACCATCTGCTATGGCCTTGTTGGCAGTTGCTTCGCTCAGCATCGTGGTCATTTTGTTTCCTTTACCATCATGACCCTGCGCCATGTAGCCACCACGGGCTGTTTTGGTTATTACCGCATCCTGCATGGGAACGTTCTTTTCTTTCGTTTTCATGCAATAAGCTGTTAACATGTTTGACATTGTTTTAGAATTTATGGTTAGTAAATAATGGGAGAAGTCGTAAACTTCAGGTTACAAGCTACAAATTATCTGCCGTATAGCAAAATACGCTTAAATTCCCATCGAAACTGCATCCAAATTAGCGTTGTACCTTCAACCATTTGATCCCAAAATTGAATAAAAAAGATTGTTTAAAAGTCTGGCTTAGTTATATCCCAGGATATTCACCATTGGTAGATAGGGCTCGGCCTCCTGGCTGGGGAATATGTCTTTTTTCGCTTGTTCAACAGCCGTTTTTTTACAGCAAAAAGTTGATGGAGGCCTTTGCTCCTTTTTATCACCCGTGCGGATCATACTAAAAGACCCTCCCAGCGCTACGCATAAAAAGCCCATGATAATAAGAGACCATTTCATAAACACTGCTTTAGTAGTTAATTTTATTTTTTAACGGGCGAACACTGTAATCGTTACAACGGGTTCTTCCTGTTTATTTTTTTCACTTATAATTATTTATACAGTTCTATTTGAGCGTGCATAGCCGCTTTTCAAAATAAGGGTCAAATATTTTTCATTTAACCTGATCGTGGGTAGCGCCAGTTTTAACCGGGGAAAAAATTACCTGGCAGGTAAGGAAATTTCCTCACCGACCACCCTTTTAGTTGGCATTTACCTATCCAAATAGGCAAAAATTGTATTTACTGCCGTTTTTGAAGTACTTAAGCATCTTCTGCCACAAAATAAAGACCAGTTTACCCGGGAAAATTTTGGTGTGAACGAAATGAGGGAGCGGTTTTTTAAAAGAGTAAGATGGTTAAAGGCCGAATTTAACCTGGCTGTATTGGCACCAGCTAATAGACGAGCATTTCCATACTAAACAAACAGGCTCCCGACGATGGTCGGGAGCCTCGTAAGTATTATTTATTTGCTTTTAAACGTCGATCCTTGCATATTTAGCATGCGATTCAATGAATTCTCTTCTTGGTGGCACTTCATCTCCCATCAGCATACTGAATACCCTGTCTGCTTCAGCAGCGCTTTCGAGCGCTACCTGTTTGAGTGTACGGGTGGCGGGATTCATGGTGGTTTCCCATAACTGGTCGGCATTCATCTCACCCAGACCTTTATAGCGCTGCACGGTTACGCTGTCATCCTTGCCCTGGCCAAACAATGCCACATATTTTTTTCTTTCTTCTTCATTCCAGGCATATTCCTGCTCTTTCCCTTTTTTAACCAGATAGAGTGGCGGTTGAGCGATGTATACATTGCCCTGTTCAACCAACGCTTTCATATACCTGAAAATAAAAGTAAGGATCAGGGTGGCGATATGGCTACCATCCACGTCAGCATCCGTCATAATGATCAGTTTATGATAACGCAGTTTGGAAACATCCAGCGCTTTGGGATCTTCGGGTGTTCCGATCTTAACACCAAGAGCGGTAAACATATTCCGTATCTCCTCGTTGTCGTAGATCTTATGCTCCATGGCTTTTTCCACGTTCAATATCTTACCTCTTAATGGAAGAATGGCCTGGAAGCTCCTGTTACGTCCCTGTTTTGCGGTACCACCTGCCGAATCTCCTTCTACGAGGAACAACTCACACCTGCCCGGGTCTTTATCAGAACAGTCGGCCAGTTTACCCGGTAAACCACCCCCGGAAAGTACACTCTTACGCTGTACCATTTCCCTTGCTTTACGGGCGGCGGCTCTTGCCTGTGCTGCCAGTATTACTTTCTGAATGATGGTTTTGGCATCTTTTGGATTTTCTTCGAGATAAGCGCTCAATACCCTGCTGAGCGTTGTATCTACCACGCCCATTACTTCACTGTTACCCAGCTTGGTTTTGGTCTGTCCTTCAAATTGCGGCTCAGGAACTTTCACAGAGATCACGGCACTTAAACCTTCCCTGAAATCATCGCCCTCAATTTCTACCTTGGCCTTTTCAAACATGCCTTCTTTTTCACCATAGCTTTTAAAAACCCTGGTGATGGAACGGCGGAAACCCGCTACGTGTGTTCCACCTTCAATGGTATTGATATTATTTACGTAGCTGAAAATATGCTCCTGGTAACTGGTATTGTAGATCATGGCCACTTCAACTACCACGTTGGAAGCGGCATCATACCCATCGCAATAAATAACGGTGGGTAACAAAGGCTGGCGGTTGCCATTCTTATCAAGCATTTCCACAAACTCAACAATACCGCCTTCGCTATAAAAATTCTTGGTATACACTTTTCCTTCATCATCCTTCTCCCTGAGATCGCTGATGGTAATATTGATCTTCCTGTTCAAAAAAGACAGTTCCCTTAAACGACCTTCCAGTATTTCACGGTTGTAAACAGAAGCAGTAAAAATGCTATCGTCGGGCCAGAACTGTACCTGGGTGCCGTGCGTATCAGATTCACCTATTTCCCTTACTGGGTACTGTGGAACACCTTTATTATATTCCTGTTCAAATCGTTTACCATCGCGGTTTACTACCACGTGCAGGTGCTTGCTTAATGCATTCACACAACTTACGCCCACACCGTGCAGACCGCCGGATACTTTGTNNTGTAGGAGTCTTTATCAAACTTACCGCCCGCATGCAACACCGTCATTACCACTTCCAGCGCACTCCGCTTTTCCTTGGTGTGCATAGCCGTAGGGATACCACGTCCATCGTCCTTTACAGTGATAGAATTATCTTCATTGATATAAACCTCAATATTTTTACAATGACCTGCCAGCGCCTCGTCAATGGAGTTATCAACCACCTCGTATACCAGGTGATGCAATCCCTTTACGCCGATATCGCCGATATACATNNCTGGATACTATCGGCGCCATAACCATTGGAAGGGAGGGCAACAACTTCTTCAATTTCTGTACTCATAATTGTGGGCAAATTCGCTTTAAAATTTACAAATTCAATATCCGGCAAATATAAGATAAATAAAGGTTTGAGCCTATTTAATATTCACCAGAATCAATGCTTTTTTTACAAAGATTTCCACACTGTTTTTATGCCTATTTTGCAGTACAACAAAACCCCTTTTTATGCAACAAAGATTGTTACCGGCAGCCCTTGCAGCAATGCTGTTGTTCCTTGGTTTTTTAACCGGGAATGCACAAAATGTGGGCATTGGTACTGCTGCGCCTTCAGCATTGCTGGAGGTGGCAGGACAGGATGCCAAAATAAACGGCCTCATGATCGGCAGAGGCGGCGGTAACATCAGTTCCAATGTGGTACTGGGCGACAGCGCCATGCATAACAATGTTATTGGCAGCGACAATACCGCCATTGGCGATAAAGCAATGTTCAATAATATCAAAGGAGGGGTAAATGTTGCCGTTGGCAGGCTAACCTTATATGCAAATATCAGCGGTATAGACAATGTGGCCGTTGGTGGCCAGGCGCTTTTTGCCAATGATTCGGGCTCTATCAACACGGCCGTTGGCGACTGGTCGCTCCTGCACAATACCAATGGCAACTACAATACGGGCATTGGGGGCAGGTCGCTTTTTACCAACAGCACCGGTATCGCCAATACCGGCATTGGTGTTTCGGCACTTCGGTTTTCTGAAACAGGCAACTATAATACTGCCCTGGGCTATGCCTCCGGGGTATCGGTAATTTCAGGATATGGAAATACCCTTATTGGGAGCCTGGCTGATATTGCCAATGCAGATCTTTACAATGCGGGTGCAGTCGGCTTCAACGCCCGGGTAGCTTCCAGCAATAGTTTTGTGATCGGGGGCACCGGCGCTTATGCAGTAAACGTGGGCATCAATACCCCGGCGCCTACTGAAAAACTGGATGTGAATGGCGCCATTAAAATAGCCAATTCCGGCTATGCAGGTATTACCAATAATGCCACCGCCCCCATCCCGGCGGGCGGTGCCGGAACCATTGTATTTACCGAAACCCATTTTTATGGCTGGAACGGGAGCGTATGGAAGCAACTCGATAACTAACAGCTCCAAAATAGTCATAAATGGGTAAAACTTTGCCGTTAGAAATTTTACTATAGCTTTTTACAACATCCTGCTGTATATTTGCATCGAAGTTTATCAATGTATCAATCTGCCGACATACTACAAATTGGCCAAAAGCAGCCGCTGGTTTTTAACGAACTGGATGTTTTGCTGGATATTGAAAGAACGGTACCCGGCTCGGTTCACTATGCTATAAAGCGCTATCAAAAAATAAGCGACTGGAATATGGATGATGCTGGTATGCTTATTTATCATTATCAAAAGAATGATCCTGCTGAAAATTATCTTGAGCTGCGTTTTTGTGTAAGTGGTAATGTGTATTGCCGCCAGAAACAGGCCGAATGTAACTATTGCAAGTTCAATGCCTCCAAGGGTTGTGTTGAAAAAGTTGAAAGTGTAGATGTACTGAGTTTCAGCTTTAAGCCCTCTTACCTTACCCAGTTCGTAAAAAGTAAAAAGCAGCGTAATGTTACTGATGAAGTGCTGGCTTTTACCCACCCAACGTCTTTTTCAAAAACGCTTCCCCTCTGCGGTAAAACCCGCCTGGCCATTGAGGCGCTGCTGAATCATAATTATACGGATACGCTGGAGAATATCTTCATCAACGCCCAAACACAGATACTGCTTTTGTACAGCATGGATTGCATGATGGGTGAAAAAGAGGAAGAAGTATTCAGTTGTAAATTTTTGGCCAATGAAGCCGATAGGGAAAAGATCGTGAAAGCAAGAGAAGTGTTGTTACAGCATATTGGCGAACCGCTTACCATTAAAGAACTGAGCCGTAAGGTAGCCATCAATGAATGTTACCTTAAAAAAGGGTTTAAAGAACTGTTCGGTACCACCATTTTCGACTTTTACCAAAGCCAGCGGATGGAACATGCCAAGTATTTACTCTACGATAAGGGCCTCAGCGTTACCGAAGTGTCTTCTTTGCTGGGCTATTCTTCCATCTCTCATTTTAGCACTGCCTTTAAAAAACATACCGGTATAAAGCCCTGCGAATTATTGCTTCATTGATTCTTCCTGTTACCGCACCGTAATACCGCCTTTGTCTCCCTGTTTTTGTAACCGGCCAAATTATAGGCTTTTTCAGGGGGAAAATTCTGATATTAAAATATTATCTTCGCCAGCCATCTGTCTTTATAACTACTAACTCATGGTTAAAGAGGTGATATACAAGATTGTGAACCGTTTAAAAACAACAAAACTCAATGGAACCAACCATACTTTCCATCATTATCGGAGCAATAGCTCTTGCAGCAGGCATCGTCCTCGGAAAAGTGATCTTTGCGAAAAACACTAAAAAACAGGTAGAAGACGCACAATTGCAGGCTCAAACCATCCTGAAAGAAGCCGAATTAAGAGCGGAAACCCTCAAAAAAGAAAAAGAACTCGAAGCAAAGGAAAAGTTTGTACAGATGAAATCTGTACACGACAAAGAGGTAATGCAACGCAATCAAAAACTGCTGGATTCGGAAAATAAGATCAAGCAGAAAGAGCAGAGCATTAACCAGAAAGAGGGAAACCTGGATAAACAGGTTAAGGAAAATGAAGCTATTAAAGAAACGCTCAACCGCCAGATTGAAGTGGTGAACCTAAAACGCACCGAGCTGGAGAAACACCAGGAAGAGCATATCCGCCGGTTAGAAAAAGTGGCCGGCCTTTCAGCCGAAGATGCCAAAGCGCAGTTGATCGAGGGCCTCAAGCAGGAAGCCCAGACAAAAGCCATTGCTTTGCAGCAGGAGATCATTGAAGATGCCAAGCAAAAAGCTAATAAGGAAGCCAGGAAGATCGTTATCCAGACCATACAGCGCACGGCTGCAGAACAGGCCATTGAAAATTCCATCACTGTTTTTAACCTCGAAAGTGATGAGATCAAAGGTTCTATCATTGGCCGTGAAGGACGCAATATCAGGGCAATTGAAGCCGCTACCGGTGTTGATCTTATTGTAGATGATACCCCTGAAGCAATTGTACTTTCTTCCTTTGATCCATTGCGTCGTGAGATAGCAAGATTGTCTTTACAAAGGCTGGTGGCCGATGGCCGTATTCACCCTGCCCGTATTGAGGAAGTGGTGGAAAAAACCAAAAAGCAGTTAGACGACCAGGTAATGGAAATAGGCGAAAGAACCGCCATGGAACTGGGTGTTCACGGTCTGCACAAAGAACTGATCAGGATGGTAGGCCGCATGCGCTTCCGTTCTTCTTATGGACAAAACCTGCTGATGCACAGCCGTGAAACGGCCAATCTTTGTGCAATCATGGCCGCTGAACTGGGACTGAATCCTAAATTGGCCAAGAGGGCAGGTTTACTCCATGATATCGGTAAAGTGCCGGATGAAGAAACAGAATTGAGCCACGCATTACTGGGTGCCAAGCTGGCTGAAAAATATGGCGAAAACCCTGCGGTTGTAAATGCGATCGGTGCTCACCATGATGAAATGGAAATGCAATATGTGATCTCTCCTATCATCCAGGCCTGCGATGCCATCAGCGGCGCAAGACCGGGTGCAAGGCGTGAGATCATGCAGCAATACATACAGCGTATCAAAGACCTGGAAAACCTTGCACAGGCTTACCAGGGCGTTGAAAAGGCCTATGCTATCCAGGCGGGTCGTGAATTGAGGGTAATTGTAGAAGCGGATAAAGTAACAGATGCAGACAGCGATAAATTAAGCTTTGAGATTGCCCAGAAGATACAGACCGAAATGACCTTCCCTGGCCAGATAAAAGTTACGGTGATCAGGGAGAAAAGGGCAGTGAACATCGCCCGGTAATCTTCATAACAATGTTTAAATCCCGGTAATTAAAAATATTGCCGGGATTTTTTTATACGTAAACCGGCACCACCAGGCATTTTTGAAAAAAAGTTCTGTCATAAAAACGCATTACTCACAATTTTATCCTACTTTTGCCGTCCAAAATTTTAAGGAAATGAATGCAGTTCAGTTTGTACACGATCAGTTAACCAGCAAGCCAACTTTGCCAGCGTTTAAGGCAGGTGATAATGTAACTGTTAACTATAAAATTGTTGAAGGTAATAAAGAGCGTATCCAGAGCTTTAAGGGCGATGTGATCAAACGCCAGGGTACTGGTGCTACCGCATCTTTTACTGTTCGTAAGATCAGTGATGGTGTAGGAGTTGAACGTTTGTTCCCTTTTTACTCTCCCAACATTGAAAGCGTGGTGATCAATAAAGTAGGTAAAGTACGCCGTGCTAAATTGTTCTATCTCAGGGAAAGAAGCGGTAAAAGTGCCCGTATCCAGGAAAAAAGGATGGCAGTTGCCCTTATCAAAAAGTAATCAACTTTTTATACAATATCAAAGCGGAGACAATGTTTCCGCTTTTTGCGTTTAAAAATTGCTCCTGCTTGTAAATTTGGAATAATTATTGCCCATATGAAAAATTATTCTAATCACCCAACCGTACCATTATGAAAAAAAACACCTCTTACCTGCTGTTCATGCTGGCAGCCATCCTGTTTCTTTCCTCCTGTTCCAGGGGCATCACTACCTACGAAGCTGCCAATGGCAAAGCCAAATGCGGCAGGTATATCCGGTAGCTGACTTACATTAACATTTGCCCAACTTATTTAAGTTGAAACCAATCCATTTTTAAGTGAATAATTGGTTTATCTTTGTCGCCTAATCAATTTTATTTATGATAAGTTCAACCTCCTTACTCACTGTTTTCCTGGCCATGCCCGGCACTACAGAATGGATATTTATTATTCTTGCCATTATCCTTTTATTCGGGGGTAAAAAGATCCCGGAATTGATGAAAGGGATTGGTAAAGGCATCAGGGAATTCAACGATGCCAAGAGTAACGTAAAGAGTGAAATTGAAGAAGGCATGAAAGAAAAAGACAAGGACGACGAGATCAGGCGTTTGAGAGATCAATTGAACCAAAAACAGGCGCAGGAGTTACCTAAATAATTGTTGCAGGCAAAAAAATTAACGGCTGAAGTAGATGGCATTCAAACCATTTACTCCAGCCGGTTTTATAATTACTATAGTCAACCTACATACTTTGTTCGACACTATTTCAGCATACCAGGCACAGTTAGCATCAGGCGATACAACCTGTGTGGCAACAGTAAATTATTTCCTGGAAAGGATACAGCAGCAGCAACACCTGAATGCCTTTACAGAAATTTATGCAGAAGAAGCGCTGAGCCGTGCCTTATTGCTGGACGAAAAAAGAAAATCAGGCGAAGTGCCGGGCAAATTGCATGGTGTAGTAATGGCCATTAAAGATGTGATCTGTTGCCGGGATCATAAAGTAACGGCCGCATCCAAAATACTGGAAGGCTTTGTATCTGTTTACAATGCCACTGCCGTTCAGAAACTGCTGGATGAAGAGGCCATCATCATCGGGAGTTGTAACTGCGATGAGTTTGCCATGGGCAGCAGTAATGAAAA
>DDEU01000029.1 GCA_002336815.1 Chitinophagaceae bacterium UBA1946
AAAGGTGGTCAAAGCCGTGCCGGTTATAAAAGTAAAATGGCTCACGAAGGTGGTCAGATGCCTATTCAGCGTCGTGTACCAAAGCGTGGATTTAAAAATATCAACCGTGTTGAATACAAGGTGCTCAATCTCGGACAGGCAGATCATTTCGCTGAACAGTATGGTATTTCAGAATTCAGTCCTGAAAATATGTACATCAATGGATTGATAGCTGGTACCGACAGGATCAAATTGCTGGGTAACGGAGAAGTTAAAGGTAAATTTTCCTTTAAAGTTCATGCTGCCAGTGCAAAAGCCAAAGCTGCTGTTGAAGCTGCAGGTGGTACTGTTGAGATAGTTAAATAATTCCCCGATATTTGCAGACGCATTCCTGCTTGCCACTTTTAGGCAGGTATGAAAAGCGTCTTTTTGGTTTAAAGAAACATTTTTAAAAAATTATTCTGTGAAGAAATTCATTCAAACGCTGAAGAATATCTGGAGCATCGAGGAGCTGCGGAAAAAAATATTGTTTACCCTGTTACTTGTGTTCATTTACCGTATCGGTTCTTTTATCGTATTACCCGGTATTGATCCCAATAAGCTGGCTAACCTTGCCAACAGTACCAAAAGCGGTATGCTTGGTTTATTGGATGCATTTGTAGGCGGCGCCTTCCACAAGGCTTCCATCTTTGCGCTGGGCATCATGCCATATATCTCTGCATCGATCTTTATGCAGTTGATGACCATCCTGGTACCGCAGATGCAGAAGATCCAGAAAGAAGGAGAAAGCGGCAGGAAGAAGATCAACCAGTGGACACGTTATCTCACAGTGATTGTTACAGCTTTCCAGGCTGCAGCCTATATCGGTTATTTAAAAAGCCAGGGAAATGCAGATGCATTGATCGTAGGCTACCTGCCATACTTCGTAGTTTCAACCGTGATCATTTTAACCGTAGGTACATTGTTCGTAATGTGGTTGGGTGAAAAGATCACTGATAAAGGTTTGGGTAATGGTACTTCCATCATCATCATGATGGGAATCCTCGCCAGGCTTCCGGAAGCTTTTATCCAGGAATGGAGCGCAAGAGCTACCAGGGGTGGTGGTGGTTTATTGATCTTCCTGATCGAGATCGCCTTCCTCATTGCCATCATTATGGGATTGGTAATGCTGATACAGGGAACCAGGCGTGTACCGGTTAACTATGCCAAACAGATCGTGGGCAACAGGCAATTCGGCGGTGCAAGGAATTTTTTACCACTGAAAGTAAATGCGGCTGGTGTAATGCCAATCATTTTCGCACAGGCCATCCTTTTCCTTCCAACTATTTTTTCTGGCTTCACTGGTGGTGGATGGGCTAAGTATTTTACTGATCATACCAACGTCATCTACATGATCGTGTATTCAGTTTGTGTGATTGCCTTTACCTTCCTTTATACGGCGCTTATCTTCAATCCAAAGCAAATGGCTGAAGATCTGAAACGCAATAATGGATTTATCCCGGGTGTTAAACCAGGGCAGCCAACGGCTGACTATATTGGAACTATCATGGACAGGATCACTTTACCAGGAGCGGTTTTACTTGCTTTTGTTGGTATCCTTCCCGGTATATTCCAGTTGGTATTTAAAACACAGCAAAGTTTCTCTACTTTCTACGGTGGAACTTCCCTGCTGATCATGGTAGGTGTTATTTTGGATACCTTACAGCAGATTGAAACACAGCTTTTGATGCGCCAGTATGATGGCCTCATGAGCAGCGGCAGGATACAGGGACGGCAGACGGTAGCAAGCGGTATGTAATCGTCTATCCCTGCGGGGTAGCTAAAAGATAAAAATAAACCCTGGCATGATAGTCAGGGTTTATACTTATAAAGCATTTGTAAATTTTTATACGACAGGGGAACAAGATATGATCCATTATAAAACAAAAGAAGAGGTTGAATTAATGCGTATCAGCAGCCTGCTGGTTAGCAAAACGCTGGCGCATGTGGCTTCGCATATAAAAGCTGGTATCTCTACACTTGAACTGGATAAGATCGCTGAAGATTTTATTATCGCAAACGGCGCTACCGCTTCTTTTAAGGGATACGGAACTCCACCCTTTCCATTTGCCTGTTGCATTAGCGTGAACGATGCGGTGGTACATGGCTTTCCAACAAAAGACGCATTGAAAGATGGCGATATTGTTTCGGTGGATGTAGGCGTTTTTAAGAATGGATTTCATGGTGACAGTGCTTATACTTTTGCTATCGGCTCTGTGACCGATGAAGTGAAAAACCTGCTGACGGATACAAAAGCATCTTTATACAAAGGCATTGAAAAAGCCGTTCATGGTAATCGGACCGGAGATATTGCCTATGCGATACAGGACTATACCGAAAGGCAAAAGGGCTACGGTGTAGTAAGAGAACTGGTGGGGCATGGACTCGGCCGCAAACTGCATGAAGATCCACAGGTGCCCAACTACGGAAAAAGAGGCACGGGCGCTAAATTAAGGGAGGGAATGGTGATTGCGATTGAACCCATGATCAACCTTGGAACAAGAAATGTGTACCATGATAAAGATGGCTGGACGATCCGTACTGAAGACGGCAAGCCCGCTGCTCATTATGAACACAATGTTTGCATCCAGAAAAATAAGGCCGACATACTTTCTTCCTTCACAGAAATTGAGGCCGCTGAAAGATCTAATCCAAATCTCTTTTCAGATTATTAATTAAATTATCCCGCTCACTAAAGTAATTTAATATGCCCGCCATATTGAGGTGAAATATCATTGCCTTACCCCACTTGACCCAGTCGTCTACATCAAATTGAGTATGTTTTACCCTTACCGTTTCTGCTATTTTTAATTGCGAAATAGCAGCGTGTGACTGTTATCGCTGTATATATATTAAAATGGCAGCATATCCCGATGATTGCTGCCTAAACAGCCTGTGTTGATGCATTGCTACAGGTAAACCAACTGCTGCATATTTATGACGACAGACGTTACATACCGGCGCAAGCCATTCTTTGCTTCGGCACTATCCCGGTTGTTTTTTTTTATTTCTTTGTTTAGTCCGCTGTATTGTTTCGCCATTCCTCCGGGCAACGATGACTGTGCATCTGCAACAGTCATCAATATTCCTTCAGGCGGATTTGGTCTTGGTACATTCACGTCTGTACAGGCTGATCTTACCAGCGCCACGGTACAAACGGGAGAAACATTTGCTCCTGCCATCTTTGTAGCAGGCCTCGATAAGAAATCAGTCTGGTTCAAATTCAGCATAGCAACCATCAGGGCAGTGAGGGTTACATTAACACAGCCTGGCACTACCATCACAGCCGGTGATGCAGGTTTTGCTGTATATCAAACCAGCAACTGTTTGCCCACCAATACAGATATCAGCAGCAAACTGACACCTATTGTTACTTTCGGAAATACCTATCATCCCTGTGTGCCAAGCGGAGAGTATTACATACAGGTGTCATCAAATTTTAATGCCAATGGCCCTATCACCATACAGATCGAAGTAACAGATCAAACCGGTGCTGCGTACGATCATCCCAGCCAGGCCTATGCTTTTGGTACCGCAGGTTACTATGCCCATAAGATCGATTTCAATACCGAGTGTCAATCCATTGAAGATGCAACCGAAGTGTGCAGTGCTTTTGCAGATCCGTTACAGTATAATAAAAGCGCCTGGATGACATTCAAAACGCCTTCTTATTTTGATTACATTGTTTTGCAATTGTCATCTGCGAACGGAAGTTATTTCCCATCCAATAACGGACAGGCTACCCGAAGAACTTTTGGATATACCTTATACAAAGGAGATGCTGTTACGACTCCTATTGGGTCATTGGTAACCGTTAGTGGATGCGATTCTGTGCAGACAGATGGTTACTATGCATCTTACAAAATGTACAGGTGCAGCGAGCTTGATACCGGTACCACGTACAGTATACAATTCTTTATAAAAAAAGATTTTGCAGATGATGTAAGATGGGGAATCTTGGTAGGGGGGCAGGGACCGACCAAAGCGCCGAAACCGATATTATCGGGAGTGCCTGCTGGAACCAATGCCCTCGGCAATTTGCCTTCAACACCGGGCGGAACACAGACCACCGCTTACGACGTATGGGGCTGCAACAGCCGTCACAATACTTCCAACTGCAGCCCGTCATTGCCCGATACCGGCATTGTGTACAATGGTGGTAAATATAACCTCAGCAGTTTTTTTACTTTCACGTTAACCAATACATCTGCCATCTATTTCAGCAGTACGGTTACGCAATGCGGCCCACAACCATTGGTAAGAGTTTTTAAACAGGGACTCACCAATAATTGTGCTGGTTTGGATACTGCCAATATCATCGGCGTTTTTAACTACAGCGGTACTATTGATTGCCTGCAGCCCGGTGATTATACCGTGCAGGTGTCAGGACAGGAATATACTTATCCTTATAATTATTTTACTACTTATACACCCACCGCAAACTACGAACAATGCCTGAGCAGTAATTTAGGTACCAGCTTCAGGTTAGATATGACAGCCTATTCACGCAAGCCTGCCAATAAATATTCTCTGAATATAACAGGTGCGTTTGACAGTATCAACAGGGTAGGAGCTGCTATGCAACCGTTGGCGAATTTGGTCGCTTATACTTCTGTATCGGATACAATGGGTTGCCAGAATACATTAAGGCCCATTGATACCACCTGCAATCCCGTGAACAATAAAGTGATCTATCGTGAATTTTTAGTGGACGACAGTGGCACCGTAGATTTCTCTAATTTAACCTTCACGAATTATTCTCCCTGGCGCTACCGGTTATACAGCGGCGATGTGAATGCTCTGGCATCAGCACAAAATGTATTTGCATTCCCGGATAAGGTATCGGGATTGAAGCCCATTACGGAATGCATGAACTGGGAAACAAATTGTACCAATAAACGGGCCTGTGTTATTCCCGGTACTTATACATTTACCACTATGGGTGGCGATGCAGATGTGGGAAGAGTTGATAAACCTGTTTTTACTTTTGTACGAACAAGAACCCGGCACAATAGCCCGCTTACTGCCCAGGATATGGGAAGTATCTGGGATACACTGGGCGCTGGTGGTGGTACTATCAAAACCGATGTGGATGATTGGGGATGCGATGACAATGCGGTTTCCATCAACGGTACAGCACCCAGCATAGTTGGCGGCCTGCCTGCCACCAAGGCCATCTACCGGCAGTTCTATCTCAATAAACCTTCGCTTGTAAAAATTGACAATCCTTATTACTACTATTGTTACGGCAGAGCCTATGGTACCCGTTCACTGTTTTATGGAAAAGCTACAGATGGCTTCCCGGGCCTATCCCCGGTAGGAGGGCAATGGAGTAACTTTGTCAATAGTGCAGGCACCACTGCCGGTTGTGAATTGTTGCCTGCGGGCTGGTACACACTGGTGTCTTACAACCAGGGGCCAAGTTACGACAGCACTCTTCGCAGCCTTAACCTTGAAGGACGTTACAACAGTTCGGTCGGGTACAATGATGAATGCCAGGTAACCATTACACCATCCTGCCCCGGCCCTGCATTTAACCGGCCATACAGGGCATCCGTGAACGTTAGTAACCAACCACATCTTATCCAGTTGGTAAACAGGGTGAACAGTACACCTGCTTATCCAAGAACAGACACTACTTATGTATTGCCGACAGAGCATTTCAATTGTACACTGGATACACCTTTTTCAAATCATCCAATTGTATCATGTGAAAATGCTGCGAACAGGGTAGTGTACTATGTTTTCAAAACAACGCAGGAATGTTTCCTGCAGATCAATGCCGGCGGGTATTTTGCGGTATTGTATGATAAAGATGTGCGTGCCGATTCGCTGCAGTTTGCCACATTAACACCGATCCAGTCCTGCAATAGTTTGGCAGGTTATATTCAATATTGTTTTTTTCAACCCGGAACTTACACATTGGTGATCTTTGCAAAAGACAATAATATCTGCAGTTCGGTAACGCCTTCTATCTATATTGATAAGATCGGCTACTCCCGTTTTGATTTTGCCGGGAAGGCCTATGATTTCGGTACAGTACCCCCAGACTCTGCATGGCACTACGGAAAAGTGGGAGATGTAAATCCATTGAACAGTTCAAGGGCGCCAAGCAATGATATCTTTTACTGTACTACCGGTGCAGCTTTAACCGATCCAACAGAACCGGTATGCGGTTCTATCCTCGTGAATCCCCATGTATATAATGATGGTCCGAATAAACCATTGTATGATTCTGCTTTTGCCGCAGGCTATGTATCAAGAAGAAATCTGTGGTACACTTTTGTAGTAACTGAGCCGGGCTACATCAATGTAAAGGTTGAGAGTAAAACGCCGGGGAGAGAGTACCAGCAAAAGTTTACCGTGTATCAAAGTAACGTAGACGCCAGCCTGCCTTTTAGCACAGTTGTAAGTACCGGGGAAGTGGATTCAACTGTTTCGCAGGGTTTACGACCAATCGTAACCAACCAGCAAACCTGGTATTACTGTGCCAATTTATACAACTCAGTGCAGTTTTACAGGGATCCCTGCAGCGCTGTACGCACCCGTTATTATGTACTGGTGGAAAATGTATATGCAGAACCTTATGAAAACGGCGGCACTTTACCCAATACACAAACAGAAGTGTCTGTGATGATCGATTCTATCAACCTGGTATTACCCAAACACGATCATTACTCACAGGCCGGTGACCTGGGAACAGTGGGCGTTGGTACTTACCAGGGTGATGTAGATAATTATTCCTGTGCTACCAGGGATGCCGCAGATCCGTTTTATTTCTATTCCGGTAACAATTGTCAAAAAACATTGTGGTATAAATTTACACCTACTATAACCGGCAACGTTAGGTACCGTATCTATATCGGTGGAACCAGGTACCAGGATTACTACCAGGTGCAGTTGTACAAGCAGATCATTCCCGGAGATTCTTCCATTAATGGTTTGCAGATACAGGGTTATCACGGTGCTTATAGTACAGACAATACCTACTGGGCTGAAACCTGCGTATCACCCGGCACTTATTATTTAATGATAACCGGTTGTGGCCAGGTAAATGAATATGTATATCCCGAGATACAACTGGTAGAAGCGGTGGGAGATTTTTGCAGCAGGGCAGTGCCTGCAGCCATTAATGGGCCTGGCTCTGTAACGGCATCGGTACTGGTAGATTGCCATACTATCGGCACTGACTACGGAGAATTTGGACCACAGCTTACCTGTCCCCAGGGTGCTAATACGGCAGACTATAAATCAAGCTGGTTCCGCATGGATATTGGAGGCACAGATACGCTGGATGTAACCGCTTTTTTAGTGGAAAATACCAATGCGGCTTCAAGCGATATCAAATACAGGCTGATGACCGGCGACTGTGGTGCGATGCAGGAGCAGAGTTGTGTACTTGATGCACTTACTCAAAATACTTACCAGTGTCTTGTACCGGGGCAAAGTTATTATGTGCAGGTATTTACACCAGTAATTAAATTCAATCAGCAGGTAACGGGAACGATTGACCTGAAATTATCAGCCATCGCACATGCAGATACATGCGCACCTCTTACCAATTGCCTGGCCACCGCCAACTTCACTTCTTTGTTTGATTGTAATACAGACGAGTCAGTAAAGTTTGTAAACTTCTCCACCTATGGTACCAGCATTACGTACAAATGGAATTTTGGCTCCAGCGGGCAAACATCAACAGACGTATCGCCTTATTTCTTTTATCCTCCTTTACCGGGCGACTCGACTTATAAAGTAAAGCTGGTTGTAGAGAATACCAGTTGTGGTAAAAAAGATTCTGTTACAAAAACAGTCACTGTTCCCGGCAGACCTTATATCAATTTTGGAAATGATATAGCCCGCTGTGATGGATCACCCATTACACTTTCCGCTGCTTCTTATCCTGCTGCAACGTATACCTGGCAGGATGGTAGCGTTGCTGACAGCTTCAGGGTAACAGCTATTGGCAACAATCAATATTGGGTAAAGGTCAGCTACAATGGATGCAGTAATGCCGATACGGTAAAAGTGGTAGTGAGTAATATAGCAGCGAAACCATTGCAAAATATTATTCTCTGTGCTGATTCAATTTCCATCAATGTAAGCAGGGGGCAGGGAGAGACCTATCAATGGAATACCGGTGCCACGTCTTCTTCCATTTTTGTAAGCAACCCTGGTGTGTACTGGGCCGATATAAAATATTTTAGTTGTACTTACCGTGATTCTTTTGTGGTAAACAACGTGAATACAGCAAGGCCATTGGGAGGCGATACAACTGTTTGTATTCCTTCAACCGGTTACGTGCTGCATGCTACCACAGCAGGTGCACAATCCTATACCTGGCAGGATGGAAGTGCAGCAGATAGCTTAAAGATCAGTTCGCCCGGCCAATACAATGTAACGATCAATTTTGGCAGCTGCACGATCAAGGATACAGTTGATATCGGCGGATACCCTGCAGCACTTATACAAAACATAGATACCTCAATTTGTGCAGGAGCTTCGCTTACACTGCCGGGTGGAATGGTTGTACGAAACGCCGGTACATACAATGATACATTGAGGTACAGTGGCGGTTGCGATAGCCTGGTGAGAAAGGTAACGGTCAGGGTTAACCCAACAGCAAATCTGGGGAACGATACCACTGTATGCCTGGCGCAGCCTTTAGTACTGAATGGTACTGCGGCCGGGGCACTGTCTTATCAATGGCAGGATAATTCAGCAGGAAGCACCTACGCAGTAAGATCACCGGGCTTGTTTTGGGTAAAAGTAAATTTTGCTTCCTGCAGTACAATCGATTCGATCAATGTGTACGGGTCAGCGGCACCGCTCATTGATTCTACCAACACCAGTATTTGTGCAGGTTCCTCCTTCGCTTTGCCATGGGGAACAGTGGTAAATGCTGCGGGAGTTTACCGGGATACCATCGCATCACAATCGGGTTGCGACAGTGTTATCCGCATTGCGAATATTACGGTAAATGCAAAGCCCGCATTGGGTAATGATACATCAGTCAATATTTGCGGCGGCAACAGTTTCGATCTGAGACCTCTGTATGCTGTCGGCGGTTTAACTAATGACTGGACCTTTAACGGGTTGCCGGTTGTTGATCCTGCTGCTGCAACCAGTTCCGGAACCTACAGGTTAATCGTTGTAAATGCAACGGGTTGTTCAGATACGGCCATTGCCACGCTTACCATTAACCCTGCACCATCACTCGGCAATGATACTTCCTTAAGTACTTGTGCTGGCAGAACGATCAACCTGAGTAGTATTTACACTACTGTGGGACTCACGGCTGGTTGGACGAAAAATAATATTATTGTCAATAATCCAACTGCGGTGGCAACAGCAGGTAATTACCGTTTGATCGCAATAAGCAATGCAGGGTGCAGGGATACAGCCCTTGTTACAATCACTATCAATCCTAAACCATCCATCGGTAATGATACTTCTGTGGCTATCTGCCAGCAGCAAGCCCTTGATCTTACCAGTATTTATACAACCAGCGGTCTTGCTGCCATCTGGACGAAAAATACGGTTGCTGTTGCTGTACCAGCTGCTATAACTGCTGCAGGCAATTACCAGCTCGTTGCAGCCAACCCGTTTAATTGCAGCGACACGGCCCTGGTAACGTTAACGGTTAACCCAAAACCGGCCTTGGGCAACGACAGGGCAATGAATGTGTGCATTGGCCAAAGCCTTTACCTTGATACATTGTACGTGACTGCAGGTACAACTTATACCTGGTCTGTCAACAATACGGTAGTGGCTTTGCCACACGTAGTGAATACAGCAGGCAGCTACCGGTTGATCGCTGTTACGGCCGCAGGTTGTTCAGATACTGCAGTCGTAAATATAACCATCGTTCCCAACCCGGTATTGGTTATCCATGACCCGGCAACCTTATGTATTCCGCTTACAGCTAACCTAAGAGCAGCAGCAGTTACAGCAGGATCTTCACCAGCACTCACTTACACTTACTTTACCGATGTGGCTGCTACGGTTACATACCGCAATCCCGGCGCTGCAACAGATGGACTGTATTATATCAAAGCCAGCGATGTTAATAATTGTATAGCAATCCAACCCGTGCAGGTGAACAGCTACCCATTGCCTGTTGTGAATGCAGGCAGCGATGCCGGTATTTGCGATCAAGATTCTACTGCAACGCTGACTGCCACAGTGAGCAATGTTTCCGCCCCGGTTACTTATTTATGGTCACCGGTAATTGCCGGTGGTATTGCAGATTCAACATCATCCAGCACCATGGTAAAACCTGTTACAACGCCCCAGGACTATGTATTGACTGTTACAGATGGCTATGGATGTAACTATGTAGTGAGCGATACGATAAGCGTGAGCAAGCAACCTCCTGTACTTGCTTTTGCCGGGAATGATACCATTGCTCCAACAGGAATACCGCACCAGTTGTTTGCGACGGGCGGTGTAAATTATATCTGGTCGCCGCAAAATGATTTGAACAATCCTTATATAGCGAATCCATTGGCTACGATCTATGCCGACAGTATGTTATTCAGCGTAATAGTCACTGATGCAGCAGGCTGCAAAGGATACGATTCTGTTTGGGTGAAGACTTACAACGGCATTACCTATTATGTACCCAATGCATTCTCTCCCAATGGAGACGGGTTCAACGATGTATTCCGGCCTTTGCCGGTAGGTATTGTCGCCACAGAATATTTCAGGATATTCAACCGGTACGGAGAGCTGATGTTTGAAACCAGCGAATACCGGAAAGGATGGGACGGCACTTATAAAGGCAGGCCGCAGGCAGCAGCCAACTATGTGTGGATATTGAAAGGGAAAGGCAGGAATGGCAAAACCATTGAAATGAAAGGCAACGTTGTATTGGTAAGATAATTTGTTATAATACCCTGTACTTTCCGCTGATCCTTTCGTCTACCCAAATATGATTGGGACTGATATAGGTATCTTTATACTGGATGATGATGCCTGCTCTTGCAAAAACATCTCTTACCAGTTCGCTGCAGATATAACTTTTATTGCGTTCCCGTTTGCTGATCCGGAGCAGTATCCTGATCATGATCCTGAATATCTCGTAATTGTCGTAAGGCCGTGTAAGTGCATCCAGGCCAAAACTGATGCCTTTGTTTAATTGTTCCTTTGGTAAGTCCTGGTGAAGTCTTGCCACCACGATCTGCCCTTTGTAACATCTTTTGGTACCCTTGTAATCGGAAAGATAATTGCTTAGCGGGATCAACCGGATACCGATCTGTGGTTCGGCCTCCAGCATCAGCACCCTTCCCAATTCTTCATCTTTATAAATCACCGCTACATGGCTCCACACACTTTTGGTAAGGCTTTGTATCACACCTGAAAAAGCATAACTGCCACTACAAAAAATGATATCGCCTGTTTTAAGCTGATCTCTTATTTTTTGATACGGGATCACCGGCATTAATTTGATCTCTTCTTTACTAACTGCGGCAGCCATAGTGCGTGTTGGTTTGATAATTAGAAGTAAGCTTAATGGAATTGCATTTTTAGAGTACTCTTTCTCGTCCTTCGTTTTGCTCTTGGCAGTTTCCCTTACTTTTGAGCATCGCTAAGTTAATGTATTGATGAATAAAAAGAAACTGGTTGTAATAGGTGGCGGAGCCGCAGGTTTTTTTTGTGCTGTAAACGCAGCCAGGATGAATCCATTGCTGCAGGTAGTGATCGTGGAGAAGTCTTCCAAACTGCTGAGCAAGGTAAAGATCAGTGGCGGGGGACGTTGCAATGTAACCCATAGCTGTTTCAGTATCTCGGAGATGATCAAAAAATATCCCCGGGGCAGCAGCTTTTTAAAAAAGGCATTCCATCATTTTTTTACAACCGATACCATTCAGTGGTTTGAAGAAAGAGGTGTAAGATTGAAGGCAGAACAGGATGGCAGAATGTTTCCTGTGAGTGATTCATCGCAGAGCATTATTGACTGTTTGATGAAAGAAGCACACCTTTATGGAGTAGAGATCATGATGAACAGGGAAGTGGAGGCATTGTCAATCGTCAATGGTGAATCGTCAATGGTGAATAGTGGGTCGTCAATCGATAATGGTGACTCGTCAATGGTCAATCAACAATGGTCAATCATGTTTAAGGGAGGCCAGCGCCTGGTCGCTGATTATGTTTGTATTGCAAGTGGAGGATATCCCAAAGCGATACAATTTGAATGGCTGAAACAATTGGGGCATACGATCGAAGAACCGGTTCCTTCTTTATTTACTTTTAATATGCCCGGCAATGGGATTACTGCATTGATGGGATTATCGGTTGAAAATGCTGTTGTAAAGATCAATGGGTCAAAATTGTTATCACAGGGTCCGTTATTAATAACGCACTGGGGCATGAGTGGGCCTGCCATTTTAAAACTCTCCGCCTTTGCCGCCAGGGAACTGGCTGCCAATAACTGGCATTGCAGCATCAGCGTAAACTGGCTGAGTCAATACAATGAAAATACGTTGAGGGAAAAATTTCAGCAACTGCGTGTTGAATCGGCCGCAAAAAAAATGAGCAACAGTAACCAGTTTGGTTTACCTCAACGCCTGTGGCAGTACCTGCTGCAACAATCCGGTATCAATGAAGATATCCGGCTTGCAGACCTTCCTGCCAAAGAACAAAACAAGCTCATCAAAAATTTATGTGCCCAGGAGTTTGATGTAAAAGGCAAAACTACTTTTAAAGAAGAGTTTGTAACTGCCGGTGGGATTTTGTTGCAGGAGATCGATCACAATACCATGCAGAGTAAAATAGTGCCTAACTTATTTTTTGCAGGAGAAGTGATCAATGTTGATGGCGTTACCGGCGGCTTTAATTTTCAAAATGCGTGGACAACAGGATGGATTGCCGCAAAGGCAATTAGTAATGGATAATTGAAAATTGAGAATGGAGGTAACTGAGCATTAAAAGATAACAGGTTTATTCAAAACGCTCTGTGTAGTGAATAAGCTAACGGGAAACAAGTACCATCTAACGGGCAACAAGAAACATCCTACTCCCTTTCCAACCAGCTCTTCTCTTTTGGATCTCCAGTTGCCAATACGCCGGCAGTGATCAGTACAATGATGAGGTGCGCTGCAAAAGTGTACTTTGAATAATCTTCATACAGGTAAGCCCATTGTTTGTTTACCTTAAAAAATACCAGCAGGGTGAATGCCAACCCCATTACGCAAACAAGACTGCCTATAGTAAGTATCACCCGGGCCACTGCAGCCGCAACCGACTTTTTAGCCGCAACGATCTGTGTGTATACCAGGTAGTAAGCTGCAAACAATATCAGGTATGGTGCTACGGTAATAAATAATTGAAAAATATAGCCGCTGCCGGGGATATTGAATAACGTGAAGGCAAACAACTTCAGTGTATAAAACAACAATACAATGATGCCCAGCATAGCTACAAAACTGCCCATCAGCAGTGCCATCAGGTAAAAATAGCGGTTGGTATTGTCTCTCATATTGACCATTTGCTTTCCGGGTGCAAAGTAACAACATCCCGTTGTACAAATAGTTTTCTTAAAAAGAAATATGCTTGAGAACTATTGCAATGAGATAAGAAAAGGAATAAATAAACCATTAAGAAATGAAGTATAGGTAATAAGGCAATTAAAAATCTGGTTTATAAAATAAGCCTGAAAAATAAGTGAATTAACCATTAAGAAGTGAAGGGTAGTTAAGAAGAGACTACTGATGCCTGCCTGCAATGGTCAATAGCAAAGAAAGGATAATACTAAAAACCATTAAGGAGTTAAGATTGGTTAAGAAAAAGAGGATCAAAAAAAATCCCGCCACATTGCTGTGGCGGGATAGAACACTTTTCATTGGCAAATATTATTCAGCCGCAGGTGTTTCAGCAGCAGGAGCTTCCGGAGTTGCCGGTGCTTCAGGAGCCGGAGCAGGTGCTGCCGCAGCAGCGCTGTCCAGTTTAGCCCTGATGTCAGCCAGTGCTCCAAGATCACCCAATGTTGATTTCTCAACCTTGCTCTGCAGGTTTTTCACTGCTTTCTTGGTTACTTCCGCATCTGCTTTTTTCTCTTTCGCTACAGCTTGTTTTTCTTCTTCAATGGCCTGTTCCCACAAACGGGTATGGCTTAATACAATGCGCTTGTCGTTGCGGTCAAATTCAATCACCTGGAATTTGTTCACTTCGTCAGCAACAATTGTTTTACCATCTTCTTTCGCCAAATGACGGTTAGGAGCAAATCCTTCCAGTCCGTAAGGCAATTGAACTACAGCGCCCTTGTCATCTTTTTTGATAACCGTTCCTTCATGAATACTACCCACAGGGAAAGTTCCTTCCAGGCTGTTCCATGGATCTTCTTCAATTTGTTTGTGTCCTAACTGAAGTTTACGGCCATCTTTATCAATGTTCAGAATCACTACATCAATGTTGTTACCAACCTTGGTGTATTCATTCGGGTTGTTGAAACGTTTCAACCAGCTCAAATCGCTGATGTGCACCATACCACCAATACCGGTAGCCAGTTCAACAAACACGCCATAAGGAGTGATGTTTTTAACAACACCTGTGTGCTTGCTTCCTTCTGGGAATTTGGTTTCAATTTCACTCCATGGATCGTTGCTCATCTGTTTAATAGACAGGCTCATCTTACGGGTGTCTTTGTCAAGTGTTACGATCTTGGCTTCGTATTCATCATTTAATTTGAAGAATTCTTTAGCGTTAACCGGGGTGTTGGCCCATGTAATTTCACTTA
>DDEU01000037.1 GCA_002336815.1 Chitinophagaceae bacterium UBA1946
CTGTGCTTTAGGTGCCAAAGAAATGAGACCTCATATTGAAGAGCTCTCCCAGATTGCCAGTTGTTATGTTTCGGCGTACCCCAATGCAGGTTTACCAAATGCCATGGGCGAATATGATGAACATCCCGAAGATACCGCTCATTACCTGGAAGAATGGGCCAAAGAAGGGTTTGTGAATATTGTGGGAGGTTGTTGTGGTACTACTCCGGACCATATCAGACATATTGCAGAGCATGTTAAAAAACTTAACCCAAGACAACTACCTGTTGTTGAAAATGAATTAGCATGACAACTGCACAACTGTTATTAATACTTTCCATCCTTATACTTGTTGTAAATAACTTTTCATTTATCAAAAAGTTATTTCTAAAAAAGAATTCATAAATGCAAGATACCGTTTTCATCAAACCTTACTTAAGGTTAGCCGGACTAGAACCATTGGTCATAAGACCTGAAACTAATTTTGTAAACGTTGGAGAACGGACCAATGTTACCGGCTCCAAAAAATTTGCCCGGCTTATTAAGGAAAATAAATACGAAGAAGCACTGAGTGTAGCCCGGCAACAGGTAGAGAATGGCGCACAGGTATTGGACGTAAATATGGATGATGCCCTGTTAGATGGTGTACTGGCCATGACCACTTTCCTGAATCTTGTGCAGAGTGAGCCGGATATTGCAAAGATTCCCATCATGATTGACAGCTCCAAGTTTGAAATTATTGAGGCAGGGTTGAAATGTGTGCAGGGAAAGTGTATTGTAAACTCCATCTCGATGAAAGAAGGAGAAGCAAAATTTATTGAACAGGCAATAATCTGCAAGATGTTTGGTGCCGCTGTGATCGTAATGGCATTTGACGAAAAGGGCCAGGCAGATACCAAAGACAGGAAGGTGGAGATTTGTCACCGGGCATATAAGATCTTAACAGAGCAGGTTGGTTTTGATCCACAGGATATCATTTTTGATCCAAACATTTTTGCCATCGCCACCGGCTTGGAAGAACACAACAATTATGGTGTTGATTTTATTGAAGCTACCAAAGAGATCAAACAATTAATGCCATTGACCAAGATCAGTGGTGGTGTAAGTAATTTGTCTTTTTCATTCCGTGGCAACGAACATGTGAGGGAAGCCATGCACTCGGTATTCCTGTACTATGCCATCAAAGCCGGTATGGACATGGGTATTGTGAACGCAGGCCAGTTGGTAGTGTATGATGAGATAGAACCGCAGTTGAAGAAATTGTGTGAAGATGTGATCCTCAACCGCAACAACGACAACAATGAAGCAACCGAAAAACTGATCGCTTTTGCAGAAACAGTAAAGGGAGATGGCAAGGTAACGGTGAAGGATGAAGCATGGAGAAATGCAACAGTGGAAGAAAGATTGAAACATTCCCTGGTAAACGGCATCACTGATTATATTGATGCAGATACAGAAGAAGCCAGACAAAAATATCCCAAGCCCCTTGATGTGATCGAAGGTCCGCTGATGGCAGGGATGGATGTTGTAGGCGACTTGTTTGGCAGTGGCAAAATGTTCCTGCCACAGGTAGTAAAAAGCGCCCGGGTGATGAAGAAATCGGTAGCCGTATTAACGCCCTACATCGAGCAGGAAAAAGAAGACAGGAAACAGGCACACCTGGCAGCCGGAACGGTAAACGAAGAATCCGCAGGCGCAGCAAAAATTTTACTGGCAACCGTAAAAGGTGATGTGCATGATATCGGTAAAAACATTGTAGGCGTTGTGTTGGGTTGTAATGGTTACGATATCAAAGACCTGGGTGTGATGGTGCCTACTGATAAAATACTGGATGAGGCAGAAAAGTTTGGCGCAGACATTATCGGCCTCAGCGGTTTGATCACGCCATCACTGGATGAAATGGTGCATGTGGCGCATGAAATGAAAAGGCGTGGTATGAAGCAACCGCTACTGATCGGCGGTGCCACCACTTCAAGAATGCACACAGCAGTAAAGATCGCACCGCAGTATGGCAATGGCGTAGTGCATGTTCTCGACGCTTCGAGGAGTGTAACTGTTGCTGGTAACCTGCTCAATAAAGAACAGAAAGAAGATTTTCTTTCAGGTGTGAATACAGAGTACTTAAAATTGAAAGAAGATTTCGACAATAAAAAAACAGTGAAACAGTTTTTGCCTTTTGAACAAGCACAAAAGAATGCTGCAAAAATTGACTGGTCTTCCTACAAACCCGTTGCTCCAACTTTTACGGGTACCAAACAGTTTGATAACTATGACCTGGGTGAGCTAAGAAAATACATCGACTGGCAGCCATTCTTCATCGCCTGGGAATTACACGGTAAATTTCCACAAATACTCAGCGATGAAAAAGTGGGTACAGAAGCTACCAAATTATACAATGATGCCAATGCACTACTCGATACCATCATTGCCGAAAAATGGCTGACCGCAAAAGGTACGGTTGGTTTTTGGCCTGCTGTTAAAACAGGCGCTGATACCATTGAAGTAACAAATGGCACTGGTACAGTTCAACTGGAATCGCTGCGGCAGCAGATCAAAAAAGCGGATGGGCAACCCAATTTATCCTTGTCTGATTTCATTGCACCCAAAGAGGCAAACCTGCAGGATCATATCGGGGCGTTCTCTGTTACCATCAAAGGAATTGAAGAACACATCAAGCGTTTTGAAGCACAGCATGACGATTACAACAAGATCACGCTGCAGGCCCTGGCCGACCGGTTGGCTGAAGCATTTGCAGAATGCCTTCATGAAAAAGCAAGAAAGGAATTGTGGGGCTATGAAAAAGAGGAGCAGCTTAGCAACGAACAACTGATCAAAGAAGAATACAATGGCATCCGCCCGGCACCTGGTTATCCCGCCTGTCCTGATCATACAGAAAAATACAAACTGTTCGATCTGCTGGGTGGCGAAGCGGCAACCGGTATTCATCTTACAGAATCATTGGCCATGTACCCGGCATCTTCTGTATGCGGCTGGTATTTTGCCAACCCGGAAAGTAAATATTTTGGTGTGGGCAAGATCAATGAAGACCAGTTGAAAGACTATGCAACACGAAAAGGCATGAGTATGGATGATGCAACAAGATGGTTGAGGCCGGTATTGGAATAAGTTTATTTTCCAATCTGGTCTTTCATTTCCTGTGCTTCTTTGGCATCACTCATCCCTTTAATGAGGTAAACAATGATGGCGATCTTAAAGATGACACCCTTCCAGAGCGTACTAACGTCCAGCACAGCATTGAGGGCTATAAAAATACCATACAATAACAGCGCACCAACAATGGCGTAATAAGGTTTCTTTTTGGTCCATAGGCCCAGTATGATAAACCCGGCGATAAAAGAACCCCAAAGCAATAAATCTAACCACAGGTATTCATACGAACCTGGTAAGGTGGCCACCAGGAAAATCACATTGAGCATTAAAAAAATGGCTACTGCGTAAATGGCATTCCTGGCCTGGCGGATATGTTTGTCATACCCCTGCGATATAAAATCATCTTCAGTAAATATAGTATCAGTATTGTTTTCGCTGGTAATTCCCTGTTGATTACTTTCCATGCAAGCATTGATTTTAAGTGTTAAAAAAAGCAATATAAAAAAGGCTGTTCAATATTTCTTATGGATTAAAATTCCTTTTCCACTTGTTCAATAAATCGTTTCAAATAAAATATCGGATGTGTCCAGTTATGCCCCAGCCTTACGATCACTAAATTTTTATCCGGACTTACATAAATAAACTGGCCCAGCAATCCTTCCGCAAAATAACGATTGGCCGTTTCTTTTGAATAAAATTTCTGTACACCCTGTGCTGTGGTATACGCCGCCATTGGTTTTTCGGGATGCTTACTTTTGTATGTACCTGCACTGGCTGAATCAGTAAAATACATGTAGTCGTCTGTTCCCCACCACTGGTTACGGTAACCCCCATACGCATTCATAGAATCTTTACTTACAGATGCATCTACCCAATGCCGGCTGATCAACTGTTTTCCATTCCATTCTCCTTTTTTTAAAAACAGGCTGCCCAGTTTGGCAAAATCACGGGCCGTTGCATTCAATGCGCCATAGGTGATGGGCAATTGTTTTTTATCTGTATTCCAGGTGGCATGGGTTTCCATTCCCAATGGTTGCCATAATTTTTCCTGTAAGTATTCGGTAAGCGGTTTTCCAGTTGCCCTGCTTACAATGATGCCGAGCAGCATGGTATTAATGCTTTTGTATTCACGGTCTTCCTGCGGTGTAGTGGCAATTTTGATTTTTTTAATGTATTTCATCATGTTAGGACGAAAACCCATCTTGATGGCATCGTCTTTTAAACTGTAACTGCCCTCGCTCCATTGTATGCCGCTTCGCATGTCGAGCAGCTGTTGTATAAGGATGTTGTTAAAACGTTCGTCATTCTTTGCCAGCTCAGGAATGTAATTAGTGATAGGCTCATACAGTGATTTGATCTTGCCTTCTTCAAATGCAATGCCCACCAATGTTGAAACAAATGATTTTGCTACAGAAAATGATGGCAACAGGGTTTGCCTGTTATATTGATCAAAATATTTTTCGTACACAACAGAATCATTTTTGATCACGAGGAATGCGGCCGTATAAGTGTTTTGTAAATTGCTGTCAAGCCAGGTATGAACGGCGCCATAAGTGTTGGATCTGTCTTTTGCATATTCGAAAGGTTGTGCAGCAGCTTCAATATTCAATGAAGGAAGTTTTTCATGATCCATCAATTCCAGCTTGCGGAATTTATATGCACGGATAGCATAGCAGGAAGAAAAAAGCATCGCAGTGACAACGATAAAAAATAAATGGAGGGTAGTTGGTTTAAATAAATAAACTTTCATCTTATTGGTTTTACATTTCCATGGTTATTTTTACAAGATAATAAACATACTATTCTTATGCGTATCATTTCATATAACGTTAACGGTATCCGGGCTGCCTTTAAAAAAGGATTCATCGACTGGTTAAAAACGGAGCCGGCAGATATCATTTGCCTGCAGGAAACCAAGGCAACCAAAGATGATGTTGACTTTAAACAGCTGGAAGCACTTGGCTTTCACCACCACTGGTTCAGCGCACAAAAAAAAGGCTATAGTGGCGTAGCGGTTTTTTCGAAAGTAAAACCAGACAATGTTGTGCTCGGCAACGGCCACCAGGTAAGTGATGATGAAGGAAGGGTGATACAATTGGATTTTGGCGACATCCGGTTGATAAATGCCTACTTCCCAAGCGGTACAAGCGGCGATGAGCGGCAGCAATTCAAATACCGCTGGCTGGATGAATTTTATACCTATCTCAGCAACTTAAAAAAGACTCATCCCAAACTGGTACTATGTGGCGATTACAATATTGCCCACAACGAAATTGATATCCATGATCCCAAAGGCAACAAAAACTCTTCCGGTTTTTTACCGGAAGAAAGAGCATGGATGACAAAGTTTTTGGCCAGTGGCTGGATCGATACCTTTCGTGTATTTCATCCTGAACCACACCGCTATAGTTGGTGGAGCCAGCGTTTCCCGAGTGTGCGGTTAAACAACAAAGGCTGGCGCATAGATTACATCACGGTTACCGAGCCATTGAAAAAGCAATTGAAAGCGGCTGATATTTATCCTGATATAAAACACAGCGATCACTGCCCGGTTTACCTGGAGATAGAAGCGTGACAGGGCGTTCACAGATTTAACGCTTTATATATTTTCGTTCCACTGCTAAGCTGTAACTTGCTGCAACCCAAAACCACCAGCTATGGAATTTTTGTTGCTGCTTGCTTTTATCATTGCAATCATTTTGCTGTTCATCATACGCTCCAATCAAAAACAAGCTGAGCAACGCAGTGATGCTATTTTTAAATCGATCAAAAAAGACCTGCTGGAATTAAAAGAAGCTGTTGCAAAAGCGAAAGCAAAAGAAGACTTCGCCGGAAAAGGACCAGCACCTGCTCCCAAACCAACAGATGAAAATGTGGTACAGTGGAAACCATACGTACCACCGCCGGTTGTTGAAAAAATAATTGTTCCGGAAATTCAGCAGGAAGCTATCCATAAGTTTGAAAAAGAGGAGGAAGAAGATATTCCTGTGGTCACTCCTGCAAGGCCCGTTCCTGTTTTCGCACAACCGCCTGCTGAACCCGCTGAAAGCTGGTGGCAAAAATGGGTACGCAACAATCCTGACATGGAAAAATTTGTGGGCGAAAACCTCGCCAACAAGATCGGTATTGCGGTACTTGTACTCGGTATAGCTTTCTTTGTTAAATATGCCATTGATCAAAACTGGATCAAAGAAGGCGGCAGGGTTGCCATTGGTATTGTTTGTGGCATCATACTCATCGGCATCGCACATTATTTACGCAATACTTACCGCTCCTTTAGTTCCGTGCTGGCGGGCGGCGGCATTGCAGTGTTTTATTTTACCATTGCTTTTGCGTTTCACGAGTACAATATGTTTGGGCAAACCAACGCATTCATCATCATGGTGGTGATCACGACATTTGCAGTTGCCATCTCATTATTGTACAATAAACTGGAACTGGCAGTGATAGCCGTTGTTGGCGGATTTTTAGTGCCCTTCCTGGTAAGCAATGGCAGCGGAAATTATGTGGTATTGTTCAGCTATTTATTGATCCTGAATATTGGTATACTCAGTATTTCTTATTTTAAAAAATGGCCGCTGCTGCATGTGCTGTCTTTCTTTTTTACTTTATTGATATACGGAGGATGGCTGATTCAGCAAATTGCTTTTGTAACTACGCAGCTGCCTTATAAGAATGCCCTGCTGTTTGCTGCAGCATTTTACCTGGTGTTTTTGGCCAGTACGCTCATTCACAATCTCCGTACGCAAAAGCCTTTCAAAGCTTTTGATTTTACGTTGATGATGATGATCACTTTTAGTTTTTATGCGGAAGGAATGGTCATCCTGGGAGAATGGAATGAAGGTGCCTACCAGGGCATTTTTACCATCGTAATGAGCGTGATCAACCTTTGCCTTGCCTGGTACCTGTATGTAAGTCATAAGGGCGATAAAAACCTGTTGTACCTGCTGATTGGATTCACGCTTACATTTCTGTCATTGGCGGCGCCGGTGCAGTTGCATGGGCACAGCATTACCATGTTCTGGGCCGCAGAGGCCGTATTGTTGTACTGGCTGCACCAGCGCAGCAGCATCAGTATCTTTAAATATTCATCTGCCATTATTTTATTGCTGATGGCTATCAGCCTGGGGATGGACTGGAGCATTGCCAATGAAAGAGGCAATAGTTGGCTGCCGCTGATCTTTAACAACTGGCAGGGCATTGTTACTAACATCGTGGTGATCGTTGCACTGGCTGTGTATGCATTTTTACTGTTGAAGCCGGCAGCAGACAACGAATACATGCTGGGTACAAAAAATAAAACGGCAGGACTTGCGGTGGGTGCGCTGGCTGTGATCATCCTTTATACAAGCTGCATTTTTGCGGTGAACCTGCATTTCCGGGTATTGCAAAGTTTTGACATTCCCAATGTTTATCACCAACTGGTTTCATATGTATTTATTGCGGCAACGGTACTCCTGCTTAAGCGGTACAAGGAGGTTCAAAATCCACTGGTGCCGGTGGTACTTATTCTTGCCGGCTTTGCCATGTACCTGTTCAATTCAATGCCCGAAAGTAATTTGGTGAAAGGTGTAATTGAACACGGCTATGCTGCCAAACATTTATACATGCACTGGCTTTGCGCTATCGCCTTGTTATACCTGATGTACCAGCTTGTGTTGACTGTAAAGAACAACCAGCAAAAATTCGGAGCTGGTTTTACCTGGCTTATCTGCATCCTGCTCTTGCTTTTCTTCAGCATTGAATGCCGCCATTTATATGTAACGCTGCTGGCAGATGAAAAAACAATGCTGCTGTACGGCGGCCAGTACAATAAAGCGGGTCTTACCATTGTATGGGCGCTCTTTTCCTTCGCCATCATGTGGCTGGGTATGAAACACAAATACAAAACGCTGCGGATTGTTTCACTGAGTTTTTTTACAGCGGCATTGGTAAAATTATTTTTGTACGATATCAGCAATGTTTCTGCCGGCGGAAAGATCGCTGCCTTTATCATGCTGGGTGTATTACTGCTGGTAATTTCTTTTATGTACCAACGCCTGAAAAAAATGCTGATCGACAATGAAGATAAAACTGTATAATTTTTTACTGCTGCTGGCAGTGTATATGCCCTCTAAGGCACAAACAGCGGGCTACCGCTTTAGCGCACCGGTAAGGGCAGTAGATAGCAACGGCTTTTACAATATTGTTTTAACGCCGGCTATCAACGCACATGTAAAAACAGATTACAGCGATCTGCGGATCGTGAATGATTCCGGCAAATGGGTGCCACACCTGCTGCGCTTTCCCTATGGAGAAATTACCAATGAACCCGTAACCTGGAACCGAAAGATCATCAGTAAGAATATTTCATCCTGGGAAACAGAGCTCGTGGTCGAGAGCGACCGGAGCACTGTTTCAAACCTGGTGTTCACTTTAAAGAATGCAGTAACAAACCGGTATTGCACGCTCAATGGAAGTGACGAAGGTGAATCCTGGTTCACCATTAACGACAGCATCCCCATTGTAACCACACAAAGAAACAGCAGCGGCGAAAGTGATTTTGAGTTGTGGTTTCCGCCGGTGGACTACAAATATTTTAAGATCACGATACCCAACCGGGGAAAGGAATCGCTGAATATTATACGGGCAGGGATAAAAGGAACCATCGATTACCCGGGCCGCATCAAATTTCCGGAAGAGCTGCAAAATCCCGTAGGCAAACTGGTACAGAAAGACAGCGGGAAGATCTCTTACATCAGGATAACGCAACCGGCGGGCTATCATTTTGATAAGATTGCGCTGCTGCTGCAGGATAATGGCGTAAAGAATTTTAACCGGCGGGCACAACTGTATATTCCTGCCGGAAGCACGCATTCATTTGCTGATCCTGGTCAATTGGCCGCTTCCTTTTCGGTGTCCAATAACAGTACGCTGCAAACCAGTTTTGCGGTAAGCAATGCCAGGGAGTTTTACGTGTTTATTTACAATGATGACAATCTCCCGCTGAAAGTGTCGGAAATAAAAACCTTTACCCGGTACAGGGTGGCCACTGTGTACCTTAACCGGTCTGGTCATTACCGGCTGATGCTTGATAATACAATGGCTTCTATCCCCGGCTACGATTTGGATCTTGCCGGCATTGGCTCCAGGGAAAAGATCGCCGTTGCAGCAACGGGTGATATTATCCGCAGCAGTGCGGAAGTGCCGGGAGTTGAAACAAAAGATAAATCAACAACAATGATCTGGTTACTGATTGCTGTGGCAGCAATCGTACTTGGTTTTTTTACTTACAGGCTGGTAACGGATATGAATAAAAAGAAACCGGTGATTTAATGATATTTGCAGTATGATCATTTACAATGTTACCATTAAGGTAGACGAAAATATCCACTCGCAGTGGCTGGTTTGGATGCAGGAAGAGCACATCCCTGAAGTAATCAATACAGGCTGTTTTAGCCGGGCCACGGTGCTGCGCCTGCTCGAAACAGACGATACGGAAGGTCCTACGTATGCCATCCAGTATTTTGCCGAAAGCAAGGCATGGTACAACCGCTACATCGAAAAATTTGCTCCTGAAATGCGCCGCCGTTCTTTCGAAAAATGGGGCAATGGATTCATTGCATTTCGCTCTGTAATGCAGGTTGTTAACTAAATGTGCAAAACAAATAAAATACATTTTGATTAATCAAAAACGTTTGTATATTACCCTGAAAGCCGCATGAACACTGAATTGCAGGGCATTTAGGCTGAAACCCGCTTCTGTAAAGGGTTGTAGCGGGGAGGCCTGTTTTTTCCACCCTTTTTGTTATCGCTGCATTTAGCCTGCATCCCTTGCCGCCTGTGCATTTCAGCCGATTGAATACGGATTAATTTTTTGGTAAAAAATTTTGTTGCTGTCAAAAAGCATCTATATTTGTTTCTCTTAAAAAAATTCAAAAAATTAACTATGAACAAAGCAGAATTAATCGCTAAGATTGCTGATGATGCAGGCATCACAAAAACACAGGCTAACGACACTTTAGATTCTTTTGTAGAAGCTGTTACCAAAACTTTGAAAGGTGGTGGTAAAGTTACCTTAGTAGGCTTCGGTACTTTCTCTGTTTCTAAAAGGGCTGCCCGTAACGGTCGTAACCCACAAACTGGTGCTGTTATCAAAATCAAAGCTAAAAAAGTTGCTAAATTTAAAGCAGGTAAAGAATTGTCTGCAAAACTGTAACAATTGCTTCACCACAGTAAAAAGCAAGATGTACAAAGCGTCTTGCTTTTTTTAATCTTACCAAATCAAAAAACACAATTATATGGGACGTGGAGATATCAAAACCAAAAAAGGAAAGATCAACAAAGCTTCTTTTGGTAAATCAAGACCAGCCAGGCCTGCTAAAAAGAAAGCAGATACTAAAAAGGCTTAATTAAACGCTTTATTGGATGAGGTTGATAAATTGGATGGTTGTAATAACCGCCCGGTAGATCAACCTTATTTTTTTGCATCTGCTCATGCTGCTGCGGCAATGCAAGTTGATCAAAAGAGAATGCTTTTCAGCCGGCACCCAGGCATCAACCTTCAAGCTTTCCTCCCCAATTTTTATTACCTTTCTAATAATTATCGCTGCCGGGCAGCGTATTCCTTTGTAAGGGTATCTGTATGCCAGCACCCGGTGTAAATCACCATCAACATTTGACGGAAGAACAACTGATAAAAGCCTGCATCAGGGAAGATGCCGCTTCTCAAAAGGAGCTGTTTACCCGCTACAGCAGTCGTATGCTGGGTGTATGCTACCGTTATGCCCGGAACGCCGCCGATGCCGAGGATATTTTACAGGATGCCTTTATCAAGATCTTCGATAAACTGCAGCAGTTTAAGTTTGAAGGCTCTTTTGAAGGATGGATGCGGCGGATCATGGTGAATACCGCATTGAAAAAGTACAGCCTTACCCGGTACGAAAAGGAAGTGAGCGGTATTGAAAACATGGCGAAATACGAAAGTGCTGAAGATCCTTCGGCCTATACGCATTTATCGCAAAAAGACCTGCTGGCGCTTATCAACCGGCTGCCAGACGGGTACAGGATGATCTTTAACCTGCATGTGATAGAGGGCTATCAGCACGAGGAGATCGCCGAAATGCTGGGGATACAACCCGGCACCAGCAGAAGCCAGTTGGTAAAGGCCCGGACGATGCTGCAGAAACAGATAATTGAACTTCAAAAAGTTGCTGTATGAGTGACCAAAAAAAGATGGATGAATTCCTGCAACGATCCTTCGGCGATTATTCGCCAGATGTGCCAGCGCATATCTGGGATAATATTGCCGCCGGCAGAAAAAAGAAAAAGCCTGTTGCTTTCTGGTTTAATAAAAGCAACCTGCTCATCCTTGCTGCTGTATTGATCGCCGTTTCAGGTACTGCCATATGGATAGCACAAAAAAACAATGCTCAAAATATTGCCCCGTTGCAAGATAACAGCAGGCAAAATGACCTGGCAAAACCAGCGGCTTCTGTGGCAACAAAAAATGATGCTGCATCGATTGGCAAAAATGAAGCGCCGGTTGTAACAGCAGGCAGTAATCTTGATAATGAAAAGCTAAGCGCTTCGGACAATGGCTTCGCTAAAGAAAAAGAAAACAATTCCGTAAAAGATATAGTTACCAATAGCCCGGCTGTTTCTACCGGTCGCCTGTCCAATGACGCAACAAATAACAGCAATAATAAACCCAGTGGTTTGCACCGCAACAATAAAAACAGGTACACCCGAAAAGCCGGCACTTCCAGTACGCAGGTGATTTTTGCCGCAGGAGAAAGTACAGATGAAACAATGGGCAACAATGATCCCGCCCTGCCAACCGAACAGTGGACGGGCTTGCTGCAACCCAGCAAAGAGGCCATCGCACTGCACTCACAAGGCATAACCAGGCCATCAACCGTTATCAGTAACATAACACTCCGCATACCCGATTGCCCCGCAGCAGAAAAAGATGCAGCCGGCAATAAATCTTATGCAGAATTTTACCTGGGTCCTGATTATGCCTTTAAAAAATACAGTGATACCGGTAATTCTCAACTGGTGCAAAAGCGAAAAGAAAGTCTTCACTTTCGGTCGGCCTACAGCGCCGGTATTCGTTACACCAAAGTTTTTGGTAATGGAATGAGCATACGGGCAGGGATCAATTTTAGCCAGATCAACGAAAAATTTTCTTTTATTAAAGACAATGTCGTTCAACTGGTTTATGTGATCAGTCCGCAGGGCGATACCACCAGCAGCTACTATGTTAGAGGCACCCGTTACAGCAATACGTATAATCATTACCGTACCATTGATGTACCGGTGGTGGTGGGGTATGAACTGGGTAACGGAAGATTGCATGCCAATATCAATGCGGGTGTTGTGATCAATATTTACAGCTGGCAGACGGGACAAACCCTTGATGACAATTATATGCCGGTGAGCATCAGCACGGGCAAAGAAAGCAATGCTGCCTACCAGTATAAAACAAATGTGGGATTGGGTTTTACGGGTGCGCTGTCATTGTATTATAAACTGAACGATCGTTTTCACCTGTTGGCAGAGCCGTATTGCCGGTTTAATTTATCACCAATGAACAGGGAAAATGGATCGCTGCAGGAAAAGTTCAGCAGCATCGGAGTGAGGTTGGGATTGCGGATGGATTTTTAAACAGGCAACGTGTTTTTCATTAATAAAAAGCTTCCGGCACTTTGCGGAAGCTTTTATTTAAACGGCCGGCTGTTGTTTTATAAATTAATCATATATTCAGTTCCCGTTCAATAATTGAGCTGCTGCATATTTTACAATGTTAGTTGATACATGAGAAAAAACTTACTGCCTGGCTTTAATTTATTGGTGGCTTTCCTGCTATCCTGTACGGTTAAAGCTTCAGTGATCATTGATTCCGTCAGATCAACTCCCAGTACCTGTGCCAATAACGGTAGCATTATTGTGTATGCACAAACAACTACCGGCACTTTGTTGTATGCTATTACGGCCGGGCCGGTTACCTTCCCGGTGCAAACAAGTAATAACTTTTCTTCTTTACCTCCCGGCAATTATTCTGTAGAAGTTTCCAATACCGGCAATGAGATACAAACTGTTGCCATTACCATTGGCGGTAATTATCAATTGCCGGAATTTGTTCCGGCTGTGTTAGATCCCCGTTGTCCGGATTCCAGCAGCGGAAGTATTACGGGTAATCTCAGTTTTTCTACAGGTGCATCACCGTATAACTGGGAATTGATCGCACCTTCTCCCGTTCAGACAGCACCGCAGCCAGGTGATACATTTAATAACCTGCCTTCCGGCACTTATACAATCAGGCTTACGGATGGATGCAATAATGTACAAACCAAAACAGTTATACTTTATACGCCTCCCATTACCATGACTTACGGTAACGGCTTTGCAAGAATTACAGGCTGTGATACGGCAGAAATTGCCCTGTCAATTCTAACGCCATTTTACCGGGCGCCTTATAAGATCACTTATACTGTAGGGGGAACTTCATACACTATCGATACAGCCAAAGTAGATGATGAATCGCTTTTTAATGGAGGGGTGTATGTATATTTTACGGTTCCCGATATCTCTTACGGCGGTATCATTGATAATGTAGTTGTTACCAATTCCTGTGGGGTACAGGCCTTTATTCCCCAACAGAGAATTTGTCCTTTTCAAATTTTAAACCCCGCTTTTGTGCCCATTTCTATTCCTAATTGCCAGGTGGGGTTATTGACATTTTATAGTATGGGAGATATCGGTTGTACGCTTAATGTATACCCTAAATTTCCACTTACTGTTACTATCAGGGATATACCGGCAAACAATCTGGTGGAAACAAAAACCTTTCACGGCCCTTTTGATTATACGCTGGCGAGCACAGCCATGTTGCCTGGTGCCTCCTATCATGTTACCATGGTTGACAGTTGCAATAATTCTAATACTTCCACTATCAACACACCTGTTTTAAACAAATATGTTGGTTTAAGTATGAATGCACAACAGGCGATGCTGGATTCAACGGTTATTTCGGGCTTATATGCAACCGGTTTTCCCACACAGGGAACAATACTGACCATCACCGGCGGCCCGCCCTCGGTTCACAGTACCAAGCCGGGATATGCATACAGCGAAAATTATGTTTACCCAAAAACATTTACAGGTGTGCTCAGCTCAGACAGCTCTACCGTTTTTTATATGACCAATACGGGACCGGGAGTGTACACGTATATCATTACAGACAGTTGCGGCAACCAGTTTCCCGGCTCATTTGAGATAACCACCAATGATGTTTCCAGCTTTAATTATAAATATTCTTATCAGAAAGGCTGTTCAAATTCCTCTGCTATACAATACGAAGTGAAGCACAATAGTTTTACTACGGCCAGTCTTACTGATATTGCTTCCGGCACAGTTATTCATACCACTGCTGGATGGCAAATGAATCAAAATCCTTTTACCAGTGTAGTGAATAATATTACGGCCGCTGATTATGAATTTAAACTTCTGTATTATGGAAACGGGCCTTACCTGAATAATATTTTGAAGGATACCTTTGTGGTGAAAGATACCATCCATGTAACGCCTTATCAAAATCCTGTCATTAGTTCTACTGCCGCTTCCTCTTGTGCCGGCAATGTTTTTCTTGCGTTAAATGCGGACAGTTCCAAAGGGATCCCGCCTTACCAGTATGAAATAATCAACGGTCCGCAAACATTTCCACCACAGGCCAGTAATCTTTTTCAACTCACACAAACAGGAGACTATACTATCCGGCTGATAGACAGCTGCGGCAATTCTGTTTCTACCAATGTTACGGTGAATCCATCAGTATTTCCACCACTTGCTGCACTGGGGAACTATTGTATCAACGACAGCGCACAATTAAGCTATGGCGCCTCTACCTATTTTGCGTATACCTGGACGAGGCCCGATGGCAGCATCTATGCCGGAGATACCTTATTCATCAACCCGGTAACGGTGGCGGATACAGGCGTTTACACCATACAGAGAGTAGCTACCATCAATGGTTGCAGTAATACTGAAACTACTACCTACCGCCTTTCCTTGGGCAAACAGGACAGTGCAACAGTTTCCATCTGCGCAGGTCAAACCTATTCATTTGGTACAAGAACATTGAGTGTTGCCGGCATCTACAGGGATACCATTGCTACGTCCTCCTGCGATAGTATCTCTGTTTTAAATTTAAAGGTGAATCAACAAAAAAGGGACAGTAGTTTGGTTACGATCTGCGTAGGTCAAACCTATTCATTTGGCAGCAGGGTGTTGAATACGGCCGGCATCTACAGGGATACCGTTGCGACGTCCGCCTGCGATAGTATTTCTATTTTAAATCTGGCTGTGGCTGCACAAAAAATGGACAGCAGTTCGGTTACGATCTGCAACGGTCAAACATATTCATTTGGCAGCAGGGTGTTGAACACGACCGGCATTTACCGTGATACCATTATCAGTTCCACCTGCGACAGTATTTCCATTTTAAATTTGACAGTAAATGCACTAAAGCGGGATAGCAGTTCGGTTGCGATCTGTAATGGTCAAACCTATTCATTTGGTACAAGGATATTGAGCGTTGCTGGTATTTACCGGGATACGATTACGACTTCATCCTGCGATAGTATTTCTATTTTAAATCTGGCAGTGAATGCACTAAAAAAGGACAGTAGTTCGGTTGCCATCTGCGGTGGTCAAACTTATCCATTTGGCAGCAGGGTACTGAACACAGCCGGTATTTACCGTGATACAATCCCTACATCCACCTGCGACAGTATTTCTGTTTTGAATTTAAGAGTGAACGTACCGAAAAAAGACAGCAACTCGGTTGCCATCTGCACAGGCCAAACTTATTCTTTTGGTGGCAGGATCTTGAACGCTGCCGGTATTTACAGGGATACCTTTCCTTCTTCGGGCTGCGACAGCATTTCTATCCTCAATCTTTTACTGTACACGCTGCCTGCAGTACAGGCGCAGTCAGATAAATACATGGTGAGTATTGGAGAAACAGTGCACCTGTTGGCAACACCAGCTAACCTGGCTTCCTACTTATGGACCTCGCTGAATTCGTTGAATACAAATGCCATTTATAATCCATCAAGCATTGTCAATATTCCATCCTGGTATAAAGTAACCGTTACGGATACCAACCATTGCACTCAATCAGATTCATTGTTCATATCCCTCAGGCCAGATTCCATCCTTACCTGTGATGATATCCATATTATTTCTATCCCAACAGCCTTTACACCAAACAATGATACGCATAACGATCAGTTCAGGATATTAGGGATCGACAATATTGTTTATAAAACCTATCATTTGATCGTTTACAACCGCTGGGGGCAACTGGTTTTTGAATCAGCTTCTTCTGCAAAAGGATGGGACGGAACTTTTAAAGGCCAGCCCGTAGAAACAGGGAACTACGTTTACTTTTTCCAGTTTGTATGCAGCGATGGTAAAAGAACTTTTACGAGAAAGGGCAATGTTCTTTTATTGAGATAGCAAAAAGCCCCCTGCATTTACAGGAGGCTTTACAATAATTATTTACTTATTTTATCCTTTTACGAGGGTGCCCACTTTTTCTCCTGTTACCACTTTTAATAAATTGCCTGGCTGGTTCATGTCAAACACAATGATGGGCAATTCGTTTTCCATGCACAATGTAAATGCGGTCATGTCCATCACCTTCAGGTTTTTGCTGATGCATTCATTAAAAGAGATCTGGTTGTATTTGGTAGCAGTGGGATCTTTTTCAGGATCGGCCGTGTAAATGCCATCTACCCTTGTGCCTTTTAATATAACTTCTGCTTTTATCTCAATGGCCCTTAAAGAGCCGGCTGTATCTGTAGTAAAATATGGGTTGCCGGTGCCTGCTCCAAATATCACCACCCGGCCTTTTTCCAAATGCCTCATGGCACGCCTGCGGATATAGGGTTCTGCGATCTGTTCCATTTTAATAGCGCTTTGCAGCCTGGTATATACGCCTGCTTTTTCCAATCCGCTCTGTAATGCCATGCCGTTGATCACCGTTGCCAGCATGCCCATATAATCGCCCTGTGCCCTTTCAATACCGGTTTCTGCCTCGTTCATACCACGGTAAATATTACCGCCGCCAATTACTATGGCCACCTGCACGCCCAGGTCTGTGATGCTTTTTATATCCTGTGCATACCGGGAAATCACATCACTGTCAAGCCCGAAATTTTTATCGCCCATCAATGATTCGCCGGAAAGTTTTAATAGTACTCTTTTAAATTTAGGAAGCATCTGATATTTTTTTGCGAAGATATATTTTTAAAATTGTTTACCATCACAAAACCGGCAGTTAATACCAGCAGCGTAGATAAAGTGCGGGGATCCCGGTATTTTTTAACAGCCGTATAAACAAAGCCGGTGAGCCACCACGCTTTTATTCATTACTTTTATACCCTGATCTATCATTTTAATCATTGTATCATGTCACCATTTAATTTACGATTGCCCATAGCCATTGGCTGCGATCATGCAGGCTTTGATTGCAAGGAAGACCTGATCTCTTTTTTAGAAGGAGAAGGCGTTTCCTTTAAAGATTTTGGAACCTACACCAAAGATGCAGTTGATTATGCCGACTTTGCTCATCCTGTAGCATCTGCGGTTGAAAAAGGAGAGGCCGCTTTTGGCATTTTGTTATGTGGCAGTGCCAACGGTGTAGCCATTACAGCCAATAAACACCAGGGCATCCGTGCGGCCATTTGCTGGGGCGAAGAGCTGGCGGAGCTGGCCCGCAAACACAACGATGCCAATGTACTCTGCATACCGGCACGTTTTGTACGAGATGGCGATGCAGAAAAAATGCTCGACATTTTTATGAACACTGCTTTTGAAGGTGGCAGGCATGCCAACAGGGTCAATAAAATTCCCTGCTGATCTCAAAAACATCTTTGTTGAAACACTACCGGCAGCGATCGCCGCCGTATAAAGAAATAGTATGCCAATCAAAAAAATAATTTTACCGCTTGTTTTATTTGCTTGTACCCACACTGCTGTTGCTCAAACTGCTGATGCAACAGGGTATGCCGCCGGGATCACCGGCGAAGGATTAAAAAAACACCTTAGCATAATTGCCAGCGATGAAATGGAAGGAAGGGAAACCGGCACCGAAGGTCAGCGCAAAGCCGCTGCTTATATAGAAGCACAGTTTAAAATACTGGGACTTACTGCACCAGCCGAACAAAAAGGGTACCAGCAATATTTTCCATTGTACAGGGATTCAATGACCGCTGCAACAGTAAAGATCAACGGAAGAGAACTGGAGTATGGCAAAGATTATTATGTACCGGTATTGAATAACCGTTCTAAAAAAGCCAGTGCCGGTAAACTTGTTTTTGCAGGCTATGGCATCAGCGAAAATGAGTATGATGATTACAAAGACATTGATGTAAAAGGAAAAGTGGTGGTATTCTTTTTGGGAGAACCAAAGAACAAAGGAAATTATATTGTAGGCGGCGGCACGAGCTTTTCTAAATACACTTTTCCCGGTCTCACAGAAAAAATTGCGCTGGCAGAAACAAAGGGTGCAACAGCAGCCATCGTTTTAAACCCGATGGCTACCTTGCTCAGCAGCAGGGTTGTTTCATTAAATACAAAGTCCAATATTTACTTTCCCGGTGAGCCGTTGGATAAAAGCATTGATTTTATTACGGTTTCACTGGATGCAGCCAAACAGCTTTTCAACGAATGGAACGTCGACAGTCTTGTAAAAAGGGCAAGGATGAGCAATGTTTTCAACGCCGCTGCCATCGCCGAAAAAAAAACCAGTTTTAGCTTCGATTATAAAAAAGAAAGGCAGGTGATCAACGCCAGCAATATGCTGGGGGTAATTGAAGGAACAGAAAAAAAAGATGAATACGTTTTTTTAACCGCCCACTACGATCATCTCGGTAGCCACGATGGTAAAATTTATTATGGTGCAGATGATGATGGCAGCGGCACCTGTGCGGTACTGAGTATGGCGGCTGCATTTGCAAAGGCAAAAGCTGAAGGCCGGGGGCCTAAAAGAACCATTGTGTTTATGACGGTAAGCGGCGAAGAAAAAGGGTTGTGGGGCAGTGAATATTACAGTGAGCACCCGGTGTTTCCATTGGATAAAACAACGGTTGACCTCAATACCGATATGGTTGGGCGAACAGATACCGAACGCAACAAGCCGGATAGCCTTAACTATGTGTATGTGATCGGACATGATAAACTGAGCACCGAATTGCAGGGCATCAACGAAGGCGTTAATAAAAAACACACCGGCCTGGTACTGGATTATAAGTTTGATGATCCCGATGATAAAGAAAGGATCTACTACCGCAGCGATCATTATAATTTTGCAAGAAAGGGAGTGCCCATCCTGTTCTTTTACGATGGGATGTTGAAGGCCGATTATCACAAACCCACCGATACAATTGATAAGATCAACTGGGAATTGTATGAAAAAAGAGTTCGCATGATATTTTACACTGCATGGGAAATCGCCAACAGGGATGCGATGCTTAAACGGGATCTTCCTTTGCCACCGGAAGAATAATGTATGATAACATTCTTTTATTGAATATTGATCTGCTATTGACAATTCTCTATTGACGATTCACCCAACACACTATGATCTACGAATTTGATGGATACCGGCCGGTAGTGGATGAAACAGCATTTGTTCATCCGCAGGCATGTGTTACCGGTAATGTTATTATTGGTAAGGAGGTGTATGTGGGCCCAGGCGCTGCCATCCGGGGCGATTGGGGACAGATCATTATTGAAGATGGCTGCAA
>DDEU01000056.1 GCA_002336815.1 Chitinophagaceae bacterium UBA1946
CTGCCCCATGTGCCTGGGCGCCATTTACTGGGCCAGGCCAAAACGGGTATATTTTGCCAATAACCGCCAGGATGCTGCTGACATCGGCTTTGACGATTCCATGATATACGATGAAATGAATGCATCGCTCGATGACAGGAAGATCCCCATTATTCCTTTGGGAAGAGAAGAGGCATTGAAAGTATTTCACCACTGGAAACACAAGGACGATAAGACGCCGTATTGATATCTGGTAACATAAAAGCGAGACTCCATAAAGTTGAATACAAGACCCCATATGACCTGCAGAAAATTAGGTATCAGCGAACTGGATTACCTGCACCAATACCTGCTGAGGCTGGGCGAAGAAACAAGAAGGCGTTTTGAACCACATCCGTTTGACATCGATGGAGTAAAGCTATTTTATGCGTACAATGAAGGCGTCACTGCCTATATAGCGGAAGACACTTTGCAAAATGAGATCATCGCCTATACCCTCGTTAAACAGGGAATGCTGCAACACGACCGGGAAAGATTGATGCAGTACGGACAATTTGATCCCGGCGATGGCAATGGCTATTGCACTTTTGCGCCTTCTGTTGCCGACAACTGGCAGCACAAAGGAATTGGCAGCATGCTTTTCACACACATTGTCACTGATCTTAAAAACAAAGAAATTACAAAGGTCATTTTATGGGGAGGTGTGCAGGAAGGAAATGCTGCGGCAGTTAAATTTTATAAAAAAGCAGGTTTCCGCACACTGGGCTCTTTTGAATACAATGGATCCAACCTTGATATGATGCTTGAAATAATTTAAACAACATAAATATTATTCCGCCGCTTCCAAACCGAAAGCGACCCTGTTATTGACAGGGGCGCTTTGCATATAAAAGTAAAATATATTGTTTTATAAGATCAATACTTTGATTACGGTTGACTTGCCCGTTATATCAATCACTTCAAGCTGGTAATTGCCACTGATCAATTGCGTAGTTGGATGAATGCCATTGGCAGAAGTGCCGCCTGCATGATTGATGGTTTCTTTACACATCAATTGCCCGATACTGTTGGTTAATCTTACTGTATAAATTCCTGCCGGCAAATTACTTATCTGCAGGCCGATATTTCCGTCTGTTGATGGATTGGGATAAACCGTAAAACCGGTTTTACCTTTTACAGAACTCACTTTCACAATGCGACTGTATTCAATGGCTCCACGATTACCCACACTTTTGATACGGTAAAAATTATCACCGTTCACCGGGTAAGCATCAAGCCAGTTATAAGCTGCACTGCCTCCTGCCGCAACAGCCCCGGCTTTGGTAAAATTGATACCGTCTGTTGAACGCTCTACCTCATACCCGCTGATGCTGATCTCATTTTCCACTTTCCATTCTACTTCGTTACCATTTGATTTCTTTGTAGCAGTTACTGTAGTGAAAGTAACAGGCAATGGAGTTGCATGAGTAAATACAATGCGGAACCTGTCTGGCGCAGCAGCGGCTGTACTACCCACGGAAAAATCTACAGCTGTTGTGCCCGTCATATTGAGCGGCGTTAAGATGTTAAGGAATTTATCTTCCAGGAAACCTGTAATCGCAGGATCAAAATTTGCTGTAATAAATTCAAGACGGTAAGATTGCAGCTTGATCTTTTTCATATTGAAGAAAACCGTATCAGATGTGGCAACCGCCTTTCTTGCATCTACCACCAATGCCTGTGCATCACGAAGTATTCCAAAATTATCCCCGAAATTATTAGCCTTCACCGCATCATTTTCATCGATCGCATCTGTATAGTCATCACTGAATACGACTACGTTGGCGTCAGCAATGTTTGCTGTGCCGGTACTCATATTGTAGAGATTGGTGGTAATGGAAGATTTAACGCTGTTGTTGCCCATTGGCCTCAATACCAGCCTGCTGCCCGATAGCTTGCTGCTTTCATTCAAAACCACGCTACCACTTCCGCTGGTGCTGTGTACCATAAAGGCCTGGCCCGATTCGATCCTTGTATTAGGAACACCGGCAACATAACTTCCTCCGCCAGGTATTGGTACCCACGGTGGTGCTGTTGAAGCGCTAAAAGTTACCCATGCTCCCAGGCCCTGGGCTCCGGGTATTTTAGGATCCCAGATGGAAAACGACTGGTCGATATTTGTTTTATTTAAACCTGTAAAATCGATCGCAGCAGCATAGTTGTTTCCAATAGCAGCAAACTGCCCGGCAGTAGTAACAGGGATCGCTGGCAGGTCACCCTGGAACAAGGTACCTTTTGTTCTGAGCAGTACAGTTGTAGGAGGCGTGCCTACAGCGGGTGTTACACTTCTGTCGCCACGGCTGAATATCATGTATGCTCTATTGGCTCCGGCAGCATTGATCTGGCTGCTGGTGTTTGGCACACCCTGCCAGCCGTTCAAAGGCGCATTGTAAGTAAGCAGTGAGTTGCCGGGTGTATTAAAATCAAATCCATCAGCAGCCCAGGTGGCAGCGTTGGAAGTGATATTGGTGCCATAACCAGTTCCAGGGTTTACACCAGCAGCCTGGTTTTCCTGCCATGATTGCTTGATCGTTTGTCCATAAGAAGGTGCTGCTAAAAAACGCCATGCACGGATGCTGGGTAAAAATCTTTCGACCGTAACAGCACCAATAATATAATTTCCTGCTATAGACCCTGGCGCCACACGTGCGGTGCCATTAGCGTCGGATTTAAGCGTAAGATTTCCACCGGTCGTTAATACCGCTGTACCGGTTACAGAAACAGTTCCTTCGTTACCGGGTGATGCACCTGCAGTAATATCAAGTGCAGTACCAAGTGTTGCGGTGGCACTACTTACCAGTGAAAGATTTTTTAACACCTGCTTCCCGGCGGTGAAATTCACCGTACCTGCTAAGCCGCCGAGTGTAAGACTGGAGGTACCGGAACCACTTAATGTACCCGGACCGCTGATACTACCGTTAATGGTTAGGGTATTTCCATTGATATCAAGAATGGAGCCTGCGGCACCGGTAATAAAGTTACCCGTCAACGGTGTCTTTTCAATGGTAAGGTCAGAATTCAACGCAACAGTTACCGCCCGGTTGATGTTAAACTCGCCGGTAATATTCCCCCCGGCTGCAAACCTGAGTGCACCAACAGTTCCTACGGTTCCACTGATCGTCAATGAAGAATTCCTATCTGCATAAATATTTCCGGTAGTGCTTGTTAAACCTGAAAATTGCAGGTTATTATTTGCCTGTGTTAAGGTGAAAGATGCAAGGTCTACAGTACCGGTTGCAATAATGGCTTTGTTCAGGGAAACATTGGCACCGATCGTTAAATTGGCCATGGTGCCGATGGCTGCAGGAAAAGGATTAACGGTGGCTCCGTTCAATACATAATTTGCACCTGCATTGTAATTCTTTGTGATGCCTGTACCCGCCAGGATAGAACCTGTAGTGCCATCTGTTGCCGTTCCTTCTATTGCCGTGTTGGGAGTGAGACCCGTGTTAGCTGTAATAAATGTAGCGCCTGCATTCAGGTTGAAGATGGCATTATTTCCAATGTTTCCATCATCTGTACCTACTGCAATATTTTTTGTACCAACGTTCAATACTGCATTGTTGGCAACCGTCAAAGCCCCACTGAAGGGAGCTGTACCGGAGCGTATCAATTCCAGTTTATTGTTCAATACAAGTGTTGTAGCACCGATACCGTCTCCCACAACAAAGTTCACAAATCCATTTTTATTGGTAGCGGTATTACTGTACTGCTGGCTGGTGCCGTTGAATAACACACTGCCTGCCGTGCTGCCCAATAAAGTGGTCAGTTGGCCTGTTCCACTAATATTAAGATTACCAGCTAACTTGATCTGGGTTGTATATCCTACAGAATTAAAATCGATCAGGCTGGTTAACGCAGAGGTAGCCGAACTACCATTCAGCGTCAAATTGCCGAGGATAGTAAGCGTTCTGTTGCTTACATTATTACCTACGGTCACCTGCGCATAAGATGCGTCTGAACCCATTACGGTTAAATTACCACCCAGCGTTAGATCGCCCAGTAATTGGTGTGTACCACTTTCTGCAACAATATTATTGTAGTTGTTTAGACCTGCGGAAGGTTTTAGGATGGGAATACTCGCTGAACCTATGCTAAAATTAATTGTGCTGCCGCCTACCGCAAAGCCGGTACCGGCAACGGCAAAACTGGCAACCGAAGGAACTGTAAAAGTACTTCCGGTGATAAAAATGGTATCAGTGCCGCCACCTCCCAATGTAATCAGCCTGTTTCCATTGGTGATGGTAACATTACTGAATTTCCATGCAGGAGTATTGGTTGCAGTATTTGTTTTAAAAGCCGGAATAGTTTGTGATCCTGTTCCATTAAAAATAAAAGTATGCGTTGTAGTTAGTTGCTTGAAATTAGTAGCAGTTATTGAGAATGTACCTGCAATACTAATTGCCTGCCCTGCCGAAACAGAAACATTCGTATTTCCCAAATCTCCTGTTATTTCAAAATCATAATAAGAGAATCCAAATAAAACAGTCGAAGCAGCACTTGTTCTGTTTAGCCGTACTTTGGATCCTGTGGTTGTATTATTTGCCAGGGGTGATGAGGGCGCCAATGACCTGCAGGTAATTACATTAGCAGCATTGGCAGATCCAAGAGGATCGAAAATCCTAACTCCATTTCCTGTATTGGTAATATTACCATAGGTAAAACCCGGGATATTTTGAGAGCCTGCAGAGCTGAAATTAATAGTATTGAAACCGTTATCAACCGCAACATAGTTTGTAGCAGAAACAACAAAATTATTTGCTATATCGATTGTATTAAAGGACACTCCATTACCCAATCGTATTTGATTTCCTCCCCTGTTTCCTGTAAAACTAAGATTGTAATAATTGGCAGCCGCAACCCTTTGTATGGCAGCCGTGCCGGCCGCATATACAAATGTTCCGGTACCCACCGTTGGGGCTGCGCCACTTACAATGAAATCCCCAGTTACGGTTGTAGTGGCAGGTAATATCTTGGCAGCAGACCCTGAAAGTCCTAATGTAACATAGGGCAGATTCAGTATATTCTGTGCGTTTACGGAACTGGCGTAGTTAAAAGAACTTGAACCAGAAAAAATAGCGGTACCCGGGAAAGTAACCAGGTCATATATACTGATGCTGCCAGTACCGGTCATTGTCAGCGAAGCCGAAGCACCCACGGTAAGCTGGTAAACATTGATGGCGGAACCCGTTCCAATAACAGGCATGTTGCCTCCCACAGTATTAATGATCGCAATTTCAGTTTGTGAAGCCGGATACCCCACCGCTCCTGTCCAGTTAGCTGGGTTCGTCCAATCAGTATTTGCTGTACCCGTCCATGTAAAAGTTACAATTTGTAAAGCATTTACGGCATCACTGCCTACGTAAAATGTTTTACCATTAACATCGGCAATTACTAAAGACGATTTCCCTACCAGGGGAGCATCGTTTGAGCCGGTGGTAGCTATCAATCCTCCAAAAGCTGCGGACGCATCTGTAAGTCTCAGCGTACTGATATCATCAACAGACCCGATATTATTGGCCTGTGCTGTTACTGAAAAAGTAGTTCCTCCTGATCCCAGGTTAAAAGCACCGGTGTTGATCACCCAACTCGAATTGGTACGCTTATCCAGCAAAGATCCATTGTCGTTAAAAGGCGTTCCAATGGCTGTTGCATTAATGGCAGCTGCATGTGAAATAGCAATGTCACCTCCTGTTCCTCCCGTTAAATTAGCGGTGGAAAAATAAATATTGATAGAGCGGTCGTTGTTTCCCGTTCCAAAAGGAAATCTTGAATTAACAGAAGCCGAAGTAGGCAAACCGCTGGTAGGAAAACGCCTGCTAAGCGTACCGCTGGTAATAAAGCCCGCCGTATAAGAAAGCTGGCTGCCAAGGATGGCATTGGTTAAAGAAAGCGTATTGCCAGCACCAATTGCAATGCCTCCTGAAAGCATCGTTAGTGTGCCGGTAATACTCCTGTTAAAGCCAGCAGGAAAACCGACGGCTATCGAACCGCTGATAGTTAAATTAGCGGGGCCATTTGCCAGCGGAAACTCTACTGTTGAAGCGATTTGTGTAATGGTGCCACTGTAAATAAGTGTAAAATTACCGGCTCCCAGGCCTGAGCCGGAATACACAATAGCCCCTGTTCCGGTAAAATTGCCGGAATTGGTGCAGGTTGCCGGTGAAGCATTATTTATATTCACAACCTTTAAAGTGCCCGAGTTTACGGAAACACCGGTTGGATCCGTATTATTATTAATAATGTTACAACGGCCGGCAGCAGGGTTATTCCAGGTGCCTGCAATATTTACCACCTGTGATGAATTGCCTGTAAACTGGATATTCATGACCGATGCTGTATTGGTACTGGTTGATGACCAGGTGGAGCCGGCTCCTTTCGTCAGGCTTCCTTTTACAGCCAGCGTTGCAGTAGCTATTGCGGCCCCGCTACCGGCAAAATCCATTGTGCCACCAGTTTGTGAAAAATTACCGTTTACATTAAAGTTGGTTGTTCCCGTAGAAGACTGTAAAACGAGGCTACCGCCCGATTGTGTATAAGCGGCAGTATTGACAGTGCTGGCAGCGGCTCCTCCTATTCTGAGCGCAAAACTCCCTGTACTTGTTACGGTGAATGTATTGGCGATATTTACGGGACTACCAAGGAAATCAAGGTCAATATTACCTGCCTGTGATGCACAATTCCACACTAAATTAGAAAATGGAGCGCTGGTAAATCCTGTAGGTGCAACAGTACCCCCATTTAATCCCGTGATATTACAGGTAGATCCTCCCGCCCAGTAACTAACAGGGATAGACGAAGCCGAAGCACCGCTTACAGCATGGTAGTAGTTGGAACCTGTTGCCCAGGTAAGGGCACTGGCATTGGAACAATTAAAAGTACCTGAGACAAATGTAATCGATCCACCGGCATTGATGGTAGTTCCGCCCGTACCCGCCACATCAAAATCAAGCATGCCCCCGGATAATGTAATGGCACTATTAAGTGATACCTTTCCACCCGTACTGGGCGCTATACCAAATGTTCCGGCGCTGATGCTGAAAGCAGCAGCATTGGTTAAAGATATCGTAAGCAGATCACCGGCGTAAATGCTTCCGGCTGTTGAATAGATCAATGGTGTTGCAGCCCCTAAGGAAAGTACGTTTGTTACTACATTGGTAGTAAATGTAACAGTACTGGTACCCGACAGTATTCGTACAGCGCCAATCGTTTGGTTAGGTGTATTGGCGATTGTAAGCGGTACAGTGGCATTGAAAGCCAAAATATCATTTGGAAGCGGTGCTCCCCTTACAGGCGACCAATTTGAACTTACCTGGTAATCACCAACAGCTGTACCCACCCAGGTATATGTTGTTTGCGCAACAGATACTCCGGAACAAGCCAGCAGCAGCAGTATGAATAAATAAATTCTTGCCATAGTAACTACATTAAGATTAAAGTACGGTCATTAAGGTTGCAGGAACATCAAACTTAAAGGCTCTCTCAAAAGAGCTTGCAGATTTTTGTGGGATAGTAGAATTCTCCAGCGTTTTACAAGGGTATTGCATTGCAAATATAGGCAGATTCAGGGTTTTCCAATGAATTAATTTTCCCGGGATCACAACACACCTGGGAAGATTGGGACCAGCTGAGCATATTAATTACTCACCCGGAAGCCCGGCTATAATGCATGGTTTCTGCCTGCCGTTTCCAATAAACGAAAATTAATATGCATTATTTCGCATGTGTGCAATAAAAAACCTGCAACTCACTGAGGAGTTGCAGGTTTTACAGGTGAGTAAGCCAGCAATTAACCGGCTTTTTATGCTTTATTACCTGGTTTGAACAATTACGCTCAGGGTAGAAGTAGTTTTATCCGGTGCGATCACTTCCAGGCGATAAGATCCATTGATGAGGGCACCTTTAGGCCTGATCGATTCTGTGGAAGTTCCCCCGGCATGGGCAATACGGCCCCGGTTGATCACCTTGCCATCTTCGCTCATCAGCACCGTTTCGTATACACCAGCCGGCATTTTGTTCATCTGTAACCCGATGACATTGTTGGTTACCGGGTTAGGGAATACAAACATGGCCGGACTTCCCTTCACGATGGTCATCTTAACCCTGTCGCTGTAAACAACGGCGCCATTGTTACCAATACACTTGATCCTGTAATAGTAAACACCAGGTGCAGGGTTAAGGTCCAGCAATGAATAGCTTTTGCCGGTTTCTACATTGCCGGTACTCAACTGGGTGCCTACTGCATCATAGTTATTTCCATCAGCAGAGCGTTCTACCACATAATGATGGATATTGAACTCTGTATTCACATTCCAGTCAACTGAAACATCCGAATTGATAATATGTGCATCGATCTTGCTGTATTGAACCAGCTTTTTAAACACGATCCTGAAACGTTTTGGATCTGCAGACGGCGTATTCAATACAACGCTGAAATCATAACTGGTACTTCCTTCCATGTCCAGTATGGTTTTAGTTCCCAGGTAAAGGTCTTCCAGTATCGCTGTTTTGCCATCTGTTCCCATTCCATCCAGGTCAAATGCCAGGCTGTAACTCTTCGTCTTCATTTTTGAAAATTTGAAGAATACCGTGTCATTGTCACTTATAGAACTTCTCTTTTCAATAGACAGGTCGATATCGCCTTTAACCATGCTGATATTCTCCGTAAAGTTCAGCATCTTGTTCGCATCATCTTTGTCTGCTTTGTTGTCAAACGCACCACCGATGCAAATAAGCGTTCCGTCATTTACAGATGCAGTACCATCCGCATTTTTGGCTATCAGCGTAGTACGTAACTGGTTCAGGGTTGGCCTGTAAAGTGAGATATTGCTTCCTGACACTTTAAAGGCTTCTTTGTAACGCAGTAAAGGTGCCGGTCCCGATGGGTAAACAATGGCAAAGGCCATACCCGACTGTATTTCACCAGTAAGCAAACTTGGTACACTAATCGGTGCAGTGACATATGTACCTACGCCTGTCCTGGTTACTGTGATCCAGCCACCAACACCGTTGCTTCCGGTAATATTCGCATCCCATACATAGAAGGTGTTAGGCATACCCGCATTCAACGGATCAAGAAAGATCTTTTCAAAACTGATCGCTGAAGGATAAGGGTTAGAAAATACATAGCTAAAGTTTGGTCCGGTAGGTAATGCACCTGTTCCGGTAAGTACCAGCGGAGCAGCCGCATTGCTCGTAACATTGATATCACCCGTAGTACGCAATGTGGTAGGACTTGCAGGTGCATTGGTACCCAATGCAAGATTGGTTGACCTGTCACCTCTCACGAACAGCATATAAGCCGGCTGGTCGGTGATCACACCCTGGTTTAAGCCGATGCCGGTTAAACTGGTATTTGTTGGTACCCCATTCCATCCTGTTGCAGTCAGATAGAAAATAGAAGCATTGTTGGTATTGTTTTGATCGAAGGTTCCAACGTTGTTACCAAAGGATACATGCGTACCATATCCTGGAACAGGATCGGCCAGTGTACCCAATGGGAATGATCTGGAACTTTCCTGCCAGTTATTATAGATCGTTGGTGTTGGCAGTGTAGAAGATTTAACAGGAGCGGTCAACAACCTCCAGGCCCTTTTTGCAGGCACATACCTTTCTATTACAACTTTTCCAACCACGTCATTTCCTGTTCGGGTACTGTTTAGCGTTACGTCTGCGATTCTTGCAGTGGCCGTTGCGGTACTCCTTAAGGTAAGCAGGTTGCTGGTGTTTAATTTCTGGTTGTTGTTCGCACCAAAATTCACTTCATTGGTAATGTTCAGCATAGCGCCGGTATTATCAATGGTCAATCCACCGGCACTGGTATTGCTGTTGACAAGCTTTGCAATGTTTGCCGTGTTAAAGTAATTGGCCCTGAGTGTTTGAGCCGCCGTGCCACTGAATTCTACTGTACCTGCAGTGGCGTCTATTGCATCAGGGGTACTCACAATGGCCCCGGCGATTTTCAAAGTTCCGGTTGCAGCTACCGTTATTGTGCCAGAGCCGGTAATGGTAATATTATTTGCCAGAGCGGTAATACCTGTAATATTTGGATAATTCGGAGCTGTTGGTATGGTTACATTGCTGGCCGCTGTTGGTACACCACCGCACCAGTTCAACGGATCGTTCCAGTTAGTGTTCACACCTGCCCAGGTACCTGTAGTTCCCGTACCTACAAATTCATCAGCACCGATATCCGGAGGACTGCTCCTCAGCGCATTGTCGAAATCAACTGTAATCGCTATTGCAGTTCCAGTACCGCTGATTGCACAGTTATCTGCTACGTTTACGTGCAGGTCTGTCTGGCTGAAGAATGATGTTGCATCAGTTTGAGAGGCCGCATCCCTCGGCGCAATTGTACCTGCGGTGAATACACCTCCGGTATATGCAGCAAGCGTTTGTGCTGATGATGTACCATCAGAATAGATCAGATTATTTGCCCCGGGTGTACCTGCATAGAAAAGGTTCGTTGCACCTCCGGCATAGTTTGCCAGTGTGCCGGCTCCACCTGCGCTTCGCCTGTATGCAACTGCCAATCCTCCATTCGGTGTACTCTCATTGTCCAAGATATTATTTGTCATGGTAAGCGCTGCGGTAGTGGCGGTAGCACTGGCTGTATGGAAAACAGCACTTGAACCGAAACCAGCAGCCCCAGTACCCGCCAGCCTGATGGAGTTAAAATATAAATTAATGGCCGTGTTTGCTGCTGCCGAGGTCATATCAATTCCGATCAAAGAATTTGCTCCTGTCAATTTTGCATCAGTTGCCACTGAGGATGTTGTAGCGGCAGCTAAAGACAGATCCAGCGCTATCATATTATTTGAGGCTGTAACTGCAGTACCGTTCAGTATTGCGATGCCTTTTGCAAAGGAGCCGGCGGTAATACTCTGGCCCGGGAACAAATTATATATCCAGTTTCTTGAAATGGTAACTGTACCACCGAGCTGACTTTGAATACCAGCTATTGCTGCACTCATTGCAGCACTTGAATACAGGTTGAAAACAGTGTTTAAACTAACAGTACGGGTGGCAGAGGCTGAAGTATTATGAGTGATGCCCCTTATGACCTGGACACCTGTAGAAGTACCTGTTACAAAAAGATTACTGATCGTATTGCCGGATACTGTTTCGTTTTGCAGACCGGCAGTATTGGTATATCCCAAAATGGTAGCAACGGCTGCACCGCTCATGCCGGTTACAGAATTATTGGAGATTGTATTGGAATTCACTGTGTAGGTAGAGGTACCAGCGTTAGTGATACAGTTCAATGTAACTGCTGCAGCACCTCCGGTAACTGTGTTATTAGAAAGATTATTGCTGTTGATACTTAAATTTGTAGTCGGTGCACCCGCAGCAATCAAAGTCATTGTACCGGTGCCATTCTTTGAATTACCTGTTATTGTATTGCTGTTAACAGTATAGGTTCCCGGAATAGCAGCCGTATTTTCGATACCTATAAAAGTTCCCGTTCCAGTCATTGCCAGGTTAAGGATTTGGTTGGTATTCAAACTTAGGTTGGTAACAAGCGCCGTATTTGAAATACCTGTCAAAGTACCCGTAGTAGCTGTATTATATGTGCCGGTAACCGAATTGTTATTTATCTGGACTGTATTAGCCGCCGCTGTCGCTCCAATACCATTCGCAATCCCAACTACAGCAGTAGTAGTACCCCCACCCTTTACAGTAACAACATTATTGTTGATTGTTGCGCTTGCAGAAGTTCCGGATTCAGCAGAAATTCCTCTTAAAGCACCTGCATGATTTGTAATTGAAACGTTGTTGTTAATTGTATTATACGACAGGTTTGCACTCCATTGATTGGTTGCCCTTATACCAACCGCACTATTTGCGCCACCGGAACCGAAGTTCTGAATGGTATTTCCGTTGGCAAGAATAGCACCTCCAACATCATTTCCTAAATCTCCAAGGAAGCTTGTTGCAGTAGGTGCAGGTCCAACACCCGCTACCGCAGGATATCCTGATAAATAAATACCGGTATTGCAATTTTGAATTGTATTTGCATAAAATTTATTAGAAGAGTTCGATCCATTAGTAGCGACAGTTCCTCCGTTGGTAGGCGTTAGCGCCGTGATGGCCCCGGTAGGGGTAGCATTGATAAGAAGTATACCTACCGAACCATCGCCCATTGGAGTAACCCCCAGCGCATTGTTTGTACGGTTTAGTGTAACAGTACAATTTTTGATGGTGTTGTTTTGTACCCCATCACCTGCTGCTAATTTAAATAAACCATACCCGTATTCCATTGTCGCCGGATTAGCAACGTTCGCCGCATTTTCCTCCAGGTCGATGGCATCAATTGTAACATTGTCTGTTCCTGAGATCGTGAATATTCCGTCAGGTAAATTTGACGCAGGCGTTGCTGTTCCACCGGTATATGCTACAATTTTAGGATTCACTCCTGCCCCATTCTTCTGAAAAGTAATTGAGCGGGTGGCAGCGGCCGCATTCAATGTTGCATTACCCAGTGCAACCATTTTGGCTGACAGATTTTCAACATAGCCAGGTGTTACATTAAATGTACAGGCTCCATTGATCGACCTTGTGTTGAGGTCAGTAATTGCGCTGACAAAACTGGGATAGTTGGTACAGGTTGTTCCTGCGATGGCAGCACCTGAAAGCGCAACCGTAGGTGTATTATTTACAGTGAATGTAGTTCCATTCACAATACTTGTAATGACTGTATTGGCGGCAAAAGTACCAACACCCGACACTTTGCTGAGCAACGCACCTGTTACAAGGTTGGCAGTAGTTGCTACAGTAATGGTTGTACCAACGGATGAAGCGCCCGTTGCAGTGATAGCCCCAATGGTATAAGCCCCGGACATTAGCACTGGCCCTGCAGGATTAAGTACGAATGGAGCCGATGTAACAGAACAGCCATTTGAATTGAAAACTACCACATCATAACTGCCTGGTGTGAGGGTAGCGTAATCAGCAGCCGTAGCTCCCGCTACGTTCACCCCACCGAGCCTCCACTGGATGGTAGAGATGGTTCCGCTTCCCGCTGCAAGTGTACCATTCATCAGGAATGGTATTGTACCGGAGTTACAAAGCGTGCCCGGGCTGCCCGGGATACTGGCAGTAGGATTCGCATTTACTGTTTGGGTAATAGATGTTGTAGCAGGCACAGGTGTCGCACAACTCAGGCTGGTAGTCATATCAACTGCAATGACATCTCCATTTACCGGGGTATAAGTATATGTTGGCAAATTTGCACCAACCGGGAAAGCATTTACATACCATTGATAGCTAGGTGTGCCGCCACCATTGGTTGGCGTGGCGGTGAATGTTTTTGAGGTACCTGCACAAACTGCTGTAACAGGCGTAATCGTTACTGACGCTGTAAGTGAAGTAACAGCAATGTCTAAAGTATTTGAAGTGGCCGGATTTCCGATTGCACAACTTGCAAGACTTGAAGTAACAACACAGGTAACCAAATCAAGGTCAGCCAATGTGTTGGTGGTATAGGTAGGACTATTGACTCCCACGGGAACTGCACCTACATACCATTGGTAGGTAGGCGTTACACCTCCGTTTGTTGGGGTAGCAGTGAAGGTTACAGATGTTCCGTTACATATATTTACGGTGGTCCCTGAAGGGGCCGGAACAGATGTAATGGTTACTGAAACTGGGAATGATGGATTAACCGTCATTGTAATGCCGGCACTCAACGGAGCTTTAGGGAATGGACAGTTAAGTGCATTTGAGATCATCCTGCATGTAACAACCTGGCCGTTGGTAAGCGCAGCTGAAGTAAAAGTATTTGCCAAAGCAGGAGCTCCCTGGGACGTTCCATTAATAAACCACTCATAAGTTGGTGCTGCTCCACCGTTAACGGGAGTTGCAGTAAATGTTACCGATGTGCCGGCACAAATCGTGCTTCCAGGTACTGCAGCAATACTTACACTTGTAGCAGTAGTTGGATTCACTGTAAATGAAATGGAGTTACTGGTAACCGGATTCACAGGCACACAACTAACGCCACCAACAGTGAGCGCACAAGTAATTACATCACCATTTGATAAGCCGCCAAACCTGAGCGTGGTAACCGTTTTACCACTGGCCGTAGCAGAAATAGTTGCGCCTGCAAGGCCGGCAATTGGAACAGCACTAATGGTAAACTGGGTTGAGCTTAAAATTGCTACAATTCTTGTATCGATCGCAAATGCGCCAACACCAGCCGTTACAGTAACCTTCATACCGGGATATAACGTAGCAGTACTGGCCACTGTTACCGTGGTACCTACACTGGAACCTGCAGTCGCAGATCCTGTTATCGTAGTGCCATTGAGTCTCCAGTCGTATAATGGGTTAAGAGATCCCTGTATGTTTTGTGCCGTAATGCTCAGGTCAACCGTATCACCACCGCATATTGTGGTGGAAGGTGCTGCAGCAATCGTAAGACTGATCGGGTTACTTGTAACTGTAGCTACAACACTTTTTGTAACACTGCAGGTTCCAAAGGAAGCAGTTGCTACATATGTATTTGTGGCACTGGGTTTTGTATAAACCACCGGGTGATTGGTGCCGGCTCCATAGGCAATTGTTGCTCCCGGATCAGTATACAGTTCGGTAATGGGCGCCCAGGTAATAGAAGCCTGACCGTTTAACTTCACATCATCAATTAACCAACCGTAGTATACCACGCTGGCATCTGATTTTATCCTGAATCTTACTTTAAACTGGGTACTGGACTGCCAGGCCGATAAGTCAATTGTTTCCAATTTCCACAAAGCAGTTGCAGGTCCGGCTCCGGGTGTAGAACCGCTGGTTGTAAACTGTGCATCCCAGTCTGCATAACTTGATTTGTCAAAGCTCACAACACCATTCTTAAGCGTACCACTTCCTGTATAACTGCTCGAAGGGAATGCAGTCCAGTTTGTACCTCCATCAGTTGAGTATTCTACATAACCGAAATCCCAGTCAGCAGATCCATTACTTTCAGTTGCACAGATATGCTGGAAAGTAAGTACCGAATTGGAGTATAATGAAAGATTAACATCATTTGTCATTTCATAAGAACCCGGGCTTGCGGTGTTCATAAAGTTGCTATAATTCAACAACACCGACTTGGTACCTTCCTGGTAATAAGTTGAATTCTGACTCTCTGTTAAACCGGTTCCGGTAACAGTGAATTTGCTGATTGGGAATGCTTCAAAACGTTCCCTGAAAAAATTTCCTGCACCACCGGATGCAGTAAGCATTTGTGTAGATCCTATACAAACAGTTGGCGCCGCCGGGGCAATGGTTAAAGCGCCTGGTATCGGATTTACAGTAACTGTAACATCAGCGCTGGTAGTACATACTCCGTTTGTTGCTGTAACAGTATAGGTGGTAGTTGCTGCAGGCGTGGCCACCGGGTTAGCGATTAAAGGATTGCTTAACCCAAGTGTTGGTGCCCATGAATAGCCGGTATAATCAGCATCTGTTGCATTCAGGTTCGAAGAAAAGCTTTCGCAAACCGTTGCAGGCGTAGCTGTAGGTAAGGTAAATGCAGGTGGTGGCGTTACAGTAGCTACTATAGCAGTTCTTGGTGCTGAAGGGCAGCCGCTTGAGAACTGGAAATTGTAATAGCACATATAGTAGTCTTGTGTAAAGCCATTACCCGTAATATTAATAGCGCTTGAAGTATATGGATACGTCCCGTTGGAGGTATTCCTGCTTAGGCCGCTTGAAGGAATTCCACCTGGTGCATACAGGTAATAACCTGCGCCTATTGGTAAAGCAATATTAATAGGAATTGTTTGGGCCGTAGCACCACCCGAAACGGTAGTGGTGTAAGGAATGCTGGCGAGCAGTACATCAGCAGAATTATATACATTCAACGTAGATGTTTGGCCTGATGTAATTGGGAACACATCTACACTTATTAAAGTAGTTGCCTGGATCACATCAAAGTAAACTTCCCAGCTTACTGTTTGGGTACCGATGGTACCTCCCTGCGCTGTAGGTGATGCAGGGCCGGCAGTTCCCAATGAAGCTCCTGCCACTGCTTCGGCATAGTAAGTGGTGGTGGCATTGATGAGTGGTGTGGTATAACCTGCTCCGCTGGCCAAAGGAGTTCCCCCGGTTAATGCGCTATACCAATACACAGTAGTACCGGCAGAACCTGTTGCAGAAAGGCCAACAGTTCCCTGTCCGCACACGCTTGCACCGGCACTTGATACAATGGTAGGATTATTAACTGTAACCAGAATACCACCCGAACTGGCAGTAGTGCTGGTTAGCGTACAGGTTACAGACAACCTGATATAAATAGTTGTGCTGATAGCGATATTTACACCAGAAGGGTTGGTTTCCCCTGGTATTGGAGACCAACTGGCGTTGTCTGGTGAGGATTCCCACTGGTATGTCATTCCTGTACCGGTACTGAAGGCGGTAGAAGCAAATACCACACCTGCAGAAACGCATACAGATGTTTGAGATGCAGTAACTGTACCGGCCGTGATCACACCACCGCAGGGATCCGGGGTAAATTCATCCGCACCAATATCCGGGGTGGTAAGATTTCTTATATCCCCGTCAATATCCAGCGGAATTCCTGCAACCGGCAATGCCTGCCCGTTCAGGGTTGAACTTGGCGAAGTTGTTTTTAAATGCAGGTTACTGGAGGAGATAAATACCGGATCAACAGACACTGAATTACCATCGGCGCCGGTACCACTCTGCCATGCGGCCAAATTTGCCCTGGTGGTTGATATAAAACCAAGCGAAGCACCCGTTGTATAGTAATCATTATTGTCGATCAGCGTAAAAGCAGTATTGCTTCCTTCAGAATAGATCGAATACCTGACATTACTTGTCTGCTGGTTACTGAAAATATTATTTTTGATGGTGAGCTGTCCTGCGCCTGAAAGAATATAGATGGCCGAACTAATGGTACCGCTGGGATTTCCCTGGTTAACGGAAAGATTGACCGAGTTATAATATATATTATAACCACCGCCTGAAATGATACCTATTCCATGCCCATTATCCGATACAATAGATGGCCATCCGTAGCTGAATACATCACGGATAAAGTTGTTATATACTTTAAGCCCTGTATTAGCTGTGCTTGAGCCAAGGGTAAGACCATGAACAGGCCATCCACCAGTACTGCTGTTGGTACAATCAGAGATGTTGTTTGAGTTAATAATACCATTGGTACAAACTCCCTTTACAATAATACCTCCCGGTGGTTCTGTACGGGTAGTGGAACTATTGATATTTGATGCAATCCCCAATACATTGTTATTGGTAACGCTCACATTATTTTGGTTAGAGATGTAAATACCCCTGAAACCCAATTTTTCCGGAACGTTCACCGAACCGATCTTACTGTTGCTGATGGTATTAGCGTTATCACCTGCAACAGCCCCATACAATCCTATACCAACAAATACGGTCGTAATATTATTGTTCTGGTACGTATTATTGGTATTGGCGGTTTCGGCAGCAGTTGCAATGGTTACCCCGCCTGAAGAAATGATACCTCCAAATGTAGTGGTGCTGGCATTACCGGTAATGATACAGTTTTTTACCGTATTATTGGTTGCACCATTTGTTGAAGAGGCGCTCGCCACCCATATCACGGCTGAACTGGTACCCGGATCAGTATTGGTGATGGTAAGATTCTGACTGGTACCACCAGAATTAGATCCGTCTATGGTAACATAATCGGCACCATTCAATTTGATCAGGGCAACAGGAGAAGCACCGGAAATGGTTGCCGTAATACCCACATTGGGCTTGATGGTTAACGTATTGACTGCACTTGCAACAGGGTTACCTATAACGATCGGGAAAGTTTCTGATGGATAGGTAGCATCCTTTAATAAAAACGTAACCGGGCCACTGAGACAGGAAGTATTATATGCATTTACTGCGGCTGTCAATGTTGGATAAGCTCCTGCAATACCTACTGTATAGGATCCCGGTGCCAGCGCATTTTGTACGCCATAAGAATCCGGGGTGGTTGGTGGAGTAGTTGCGGCCGGCGGAGTTGCTGTAAAAGGTCCTGCCCCGACAGATGAATTCGATATTACATTAGGCGTTGCTGCATTATCCTGCGCTACGATATAGTATGATACTACGTCTCCCACAATCGCTGCGCCTCCGAAAGTGAAATTATATATTCCTCCGCCTGCGGAAACGCCTGTAACAGGTATGTAAGCACCAGCATTGATCTTATAATAAAGTACTGGAAGACCACCTCCGGAAGTGGGTACACCGCTGGCATCTTTAATAGTGGCACTTAATGTGCGGTTACCAAGTGTACAGGTGCCCGCAAGCGGCGTATATGTGATTAACGGAGGCGTAAGATCCTGTGGAGTACCTACAAATTCATCAGCTCCAATATCCGGAGCAGAGCCGCTCCTTGCAGCATTGTCGATATCAACAGCAATTCCTACTGGTGTTCCACCCGATTCTAGCCTGGTAGAAGTGGCAGCCGGGATATGAAGATCAGTTACAGATGTAAAAGGAGCAGGTGCCGTACTTCCAAAAGAAGCAAAGTCATTCAGACTATTGCCCATGGCGGAAGAATAATTCCTGAAGTTGGTAACACCGCCGGTAGAAAGCGGGTTAAAACTGGCTACATCATAAATGTCTGCCGCTGTATAAGAAGTTGCAATTACATGGGCAATACCGTGTTTGCCCGATACACCACCCGTATAATAAGCGTTGTTATTGATGGTGTAGCCCATGCCGGCGGCAGAAAATGGAAGGTATAAACACACATGCGCATCACTAACACCGGCACTTGTTACGGTGTTGGAAAAAATATTGTTTCGTATATCCAGGCCTGTTATTGAATTGGAAGTAACATGCAAACACGACATCAGGTTAGGCCCGGCACCGCTGTTGGCACCATATAAGCTAATGGAATTATGATATATTTTATGGTTGATGCCGCTTCCGATAATAATACCCGCTGCATTGTCGGTATTATTGAAACTGCTGCTTCCAATATTCATGATGTCAAAAACAAAGTTATTATTGATCTCTGCTCCGTTGGCTGCTGTAGCCAACTGGATACCAAAAGCACCATACCCACCGGTATTTCTTGAATTGATACCTGATACCTTATTTTGGCTGATGACAGCCTGTCCGCCCGCTGTTGCGATCTTGATACCTGCCACAGAAGTAGTAGCGCTATTTTCAACAACAGAAATCGCATTGCCGGTGATGGTAAATTTATTGGAAGCAGAACTGATCAACACACCAAAGGCATCATTATTGGCACTGTTGTTTACTACCCTTGTTATGGTATTGCCTGATATATCAATCAAACTGGATCCGATTGCACTGTTCAATTCAATACCAACTATAGAGGTTGACAGGTAAGAAAGAATGTTCTGAATTGTATTCCCGCTGATCGATACCGCATCTGTACCAGCTACCCATATACCCTTGGAGTACACTGTAGATGCAGGCGCTGTATATGGATAAGGCGCTATAACAGTGTTTCCTCCAATAATATTTCTCGTGATCGTAAGTGAAGAAGAAACAGTACTGGCCGCACCGTTGAAACCAATTCCCCTTCCTACCTGGATAATCTGGTTATTATCGATCACCAGGTTATTAATAGTAGTACCGGCAGCAGCGGGGTTGGCTGTTTCAGATACGATGGCAACCGGTGGCAAAGCACTGGTAGTACCGGCATTACCACCACAATAGATACCAAAACTGGTATTGGCGGAACTGGTGGTAGCAGTAGTGCCCGAGGCATTACCGGAAGTAACGTTACCTGTAAGTATACAATTTATGATGAAGTTATTGTCGGTACCTGTAACAGCGGTTGGTCTTGTCGCAAGCCTGATCACGGAAGTATAAGCAGCACTGGCTGCTGAAGTGTTGGCAATCGTAAGATTTCGATTGTCACCTGCCGTATTGGGGTTATCGCCATATATCACTACATTGTCTGCACCATTCAATTGTATCACCCCAAAACCTGCACCAGGGTTACCTGAAATGGTTACGCCATCTACCACGGGCTCTATCAAAAGCGAACTGAAGCTTGTAGGGTCTGCATCTCCACTGTTAAGCGTAGCAGGTGTAGCACCTTCATTGGTGTTACCGCTGATGTCGATAATAATATCACCCTTATGGGTTCCGATATTGATCGCATCAAATGCAGCTCTCAGGGTAGTGTAGGTTCCGGTTAAAGTTCCGCTTGTTGCCGAAACATTCACCTGGGCTTTAAGCCTTTGAAGACCGGAAAAAACAACAATCAACAGGGATAGTAAGTAGATTTTCTTCATACAAGAATAATTGTGCTTTTGAGTGTACGGTTATTAAAAAACATAAAAAAACTCCGGAAATACCAGAGAAAAGTTCAATTTGGGATACTCTTTGGGCTGCTACGAAGTTTCAAACAGGGATTGGAATTGGGTAAATTAACAAAAACTGCAAGCAAGATAATTTTTTAAAACCAAAAAACAATACAATTCTTTAACTATTTGATAACAGCTTATTAAAGGCGCAAAATAGCATTGTCTTATAAACCATATCAGGGGTGTCCATTGTGAAGAAAAGCCGGCGTAATCAGCAAAAAATTGATTGGGGTTCGCCATATTCGAAGGAAGAAGGAATTAGTTTAAAATACTCATTCCAGCGACAAATCAGAGAAGCTCAGGTGCCTCTACAATCGTTGTATAGAAATTTTGAAATTTATTACTACCGCCCTGCGAAAAGCAATCAGCGCTCTGCATTAGAGCAACCAGCAAGAGTCAACCGCCTTGCTTCAAAGTGCCTGGTAAAGGCTACTACAAACACGTAATGCACCCCATTGAGAGGTGCATTACGATATTTAATCAGGTACTTAATTAAGCAGTTGCTGAAGATCTCTTGCGCAATTGCCTAACGGTGATGATAACTGCGAATAGAATACCAGCAGCTAAAAACATCAGGTTCATGTTGTTGTCAAATGGAACTTCAGGGTTTCCACCGTTATCATTTGGTGGAACGATCTGGCAAATTCCAATTGCAGGTGTTACCAGTAACGCTACCGCTGTAACAACCAGTTTTAAAAGTCTTTTTTTGAAAGACGTTGCTGATACAATTGCTTTAGAAATCATTGTTTGCTTTATTTGATTGTATTAATGAATAAATTTTGAACTTCTCTTGTTGTTTTATCAGGAGCTATGATCTCAATTTGATAAGAACCACGGGCAATAGTAACCGGCAGACTTATAATTTGAGTGCTGTTTCCACCTGCATGTTCAGCTATCGTAGTAAATACGATCTGACCAGCATTTGAAAGCAACCTAACACTGTACCTGCCCGCCGCCTGGTTTTTGAACTGAAGGTTAACTGTACTTCCTTCAACAGGGTTTGGAGCGATGGTAAACGAAGGTTTCACATCTCCAATAGAAACTTTTACAATATTAGTGTATTTTACCTCACCAGCAACACCTACGCTCTTAATTCTGTAGAAATTGGTGCCGGTAAGCGGCGTTACATCCATCCAGGCGTAGCTAAGGTCGGTACTGCTATTACCAGTAGCGGTCACAGAACCAGCGGTGGCGAATTTACTACCGTCAGCAGAGCGCTCTACTTCGTAACGTTTGATACCCCTTTCAGCAGATACCTTCCATTCAACTTTTACAGCAGCACCTACTTTATTGGCACCGATACTGATAAAGCTTACAGGAAGCGGACCAGCCTGTACCTGCCTGTACACTACTTTGAACCTGTCGATCGCTGAAGAAGCAGCATTGGCAGTAGTGATGGTGAAGTCATAGTTCATGGTGCCTGTCATATTCAACGCTGTTGATGTTCCCAGGTAGTTATCTACCAGGTAACCAGTTAATCCAGGTATATCCATCTGCTCTGTGATCAATTCCATCCTGTACTGTTTGCCCTGCTGCATATTCCACATATTAAAGTATGTAGTGTCGTAATCAGCAATGGCCTGCCTTCCTTCAATCACCAGGTTTTTGTTTTCCCTGTAGATGGAGAAGTTTTCACCTGCATTGGTCAATTTAACCGCATCGTCACCATCAACGCTGTTAGAGAAAGCATCATTGAATACTGATACGTTTGCATCTGCCATCGTTGCGGTATTATCGGAAGCTACCGTGTACAGGTTAGCTTTCAGTTTCTCAAATCCTGCAGCCGGCCTGAAGTAGTTCAATCCATCTCCGGCAACCTTAGCAGTTTCTTTTAGCTGAATGCTACCACCACCTGCATTTGCCTGTACCATGAAGGCCTCACCACTTTGAATGGTAGTACGTGGAGTAATACCATAGCTGCTCGAATTAGGAACGCCTACAAATCCATTGGTAAGACTGAAGGTAACATATCCGCCCAATGACTGGTTTGGTGCAGTACCTACCACCAGTTTTGGATCCCACAGGTAGAAAGTATTTACCATGTTGGTTCTTGTCAATCCAAGGAAGTCGATTGGCGATACATACGTGTTACCGATCAGGTCGAATTTGCTGGCTGCAACTGGAATAGCAGCCTGGTCGCCGATGTACAAAGTACCGGTTGTACGCAATGTAGTAGGAGTAGTAGATGTTACAGCGCCTGAAGCAAGCTGCGTTCTGTCTCCCCTTACATAGATCGCATATCCTTTGATCGATTCAATATTTCCGATAGAACCGGCACCCTGTGTAGCAGTAATATCAAGCCATGATCCACCAGCCGAATTCCAGCGCTGCATAGATGCTTTTGCGGTGAGCTCATCAAATCCATTGGCCAGCATGGTTGCATACGGACCAACATTTGAGGTGATCTCTGTACCAAAACCTGGTTTTGGATTAAAGTTATTGGCGTTGCCACTTTCCTGCCATGCCTGCTTGATCTTCTGAAGGCCCTTGGTTGGAACAGACAACATTCTCCAGGCTCTTTGTGCATTACCCGGAATGTATCTTTCTACAGTTACATCGCCGGTAACGTTACCTGAAGCGAGGCGTGCAGTACCGAATTGGTTTGATTTGAATGTAAGGAATCCACCTGATGCCAGCGTAGCGCTCGGCGCAACTGTTACAGTACCAGAAGTATTGATGCTTCCGGCCCCGCCAGTAATATCAAGTGCCGTACCCAAAGTGGTTGTTCCTGCATTGATGGTAAGGTTTTTAATTGTTGCTGCTGTACCACTGTTGAAGTTGAGCGTTGAAGCGCCGCCTATCACCAGGCTGGATGTAGCAGAACCGATAAACCTGCCCGTACCTGAAACTCCACCACTTAATGTAAGTGTATTACCGCCTAATGAAATGGTAGCATTTGCATTGATGAGTACATTTTTAGCATTTGCTGCGGCAGTCAATACCGGGAAGATAGCACCACCTGCCGGTGATGTAGGTATCACGATATCGTTCAGGGTTGTTGGCACCGAGTTGAGTGACCAGTTGGCTGCTGTACTCCAGTTGGTAGTAGCTGCACCAGCTGTCCAGAAGTTGGTATTGGCATTCACTACATCAACTCTTACTGCAGAAGAAGTTGCAGTTCCGCAATCACCCGTAGCTACTGCGTAGTAGTAAAGTGTACCTACGGTAGTAGTAGGAGGTGCAAAGCTGGCACCCGTGCCGGCTGGAGTACCACCTGAATTACTGTTGCTGGTATTGGAGAACCACTGGTAAGTGACTGTTCCGGTACCGGTTGCTGTAACTGTTAATGGAGTAGCAGTGGTGTTCTGACCTACTAACTGTGTAGCAGGCGCAGCATCAACTGTTATAACAGTAACCGGGTTAACGGTAACAGTTACATTGGCTGAACTAAAGCAACCGAAACCGTTTGTAGCTTTCACAGTATAGGTGGTATTGGCAGTTGGAGCTGCAGTTACCGTAGCTGCATTGCTTGGTGTTAATCCTGTTGTTGGTGTCCATGACCATACAGGTGCTGAAACCGAGTTGTAACCAAACACGATATTTAAACGGTTCAGGCTCAACGTGGCAGCATTTGTTGAAGCAGTTAAAGTATAAGCAGCCTGATTAGTAGTCGTAGCAGTGTAGAAGGTTTGAGCATTATTGGTAATATCGGCTCCTGACATTGCTACCTGTATAATTATGTTGGATGAGCCATCCCAGTTGAACGGTGCATCAAAAGGAATCGTCTGTAAACCTGAGGCTGTGTGTGTATATGTTTTTGGTGTATACACATCAGTAAAGCCGGAAGTGGTATCCACAAAACCAGTTAAAGCGCTCAAACCAGTGTTACCAATCTTAATCCTGTAGTTAGCATTGGTAGCGGCATCACCCAGCGTAGAGATGTTAAATGCAGCGGAAGTAAGGCTTCCCGCAGAAATACCGGCAGTTTGCAATTCTGCCGCTGTATAGAGTAATTGTATACGTGCTGACGGCCACCTGTTGTTAAATGCAGTATTAACATCTGTATTTCCTGACAATGTTGTTGCAGTACCTATTGAAGCTGTACCGCTTCCACCTGTAGAACCTCCGCTGGCAGTTAACACCGTGCTGCCACCATTACAGATAGCAATATCAGGTGAAACGGTCACAGTTGATGGTGAAGGATTTACCGTTACTGCTGCTGACACTCCTGCTGTGTTGATACAACCAGTAACACCGTCTGTAACACGAACTGTGTAGAAGCCGGTAGAGGAAGCTGTATAACCCGATGCAACTGCACCAGAAATAGGACCGGTAGGTACTTTAATCCACTGGTAAGAAGGACTGGCTGCATTGGTAGTAGAAGTGATAGAATAAGTAGCAGGTGAACAAATTGTAGCACCGGGTTCGTTTACAGAAACGGTTGGCAATGGATTTACCGTTACAGTAACCTGTGATGTTACAGGATTGTTACATGCATCTTTAACAGTTACCTGGTAGGTAGTAGTAACTGTTGGACTAACAGTGATGGTTGCTGTTGTTGAAGCAGCCGCATCATCCCACAAGTAAGTAAATGGCCCACCACCCGTTGCATTTGCAGCCAAGGTTGTTGAACCACCAGCACAAAGTGCAGCCAGTGTAGATGTCGCATTTGCACCTACAGCCTGAACGGTTACGGTTTTAGAAACAGAAGTGGTGGTACATGAAGTCACAGGATCTGTTGCTGTTACAGAATAAGCTGTAGTACTCGCTGGCGTAACTGAAGCTATATTTGCTGCGATAGCACCAGGATTCCACTGCCAGTTATAACTGCCTGCACCGTAACTAATAGCAGTAACATTCCAGTTATAGAAATAAAACCTGGTACCTCCTGATGTTAGATTATCTCCATCAAGGGTATTACCACTTATAGTAAAGCCGTTACTAACATACGGATAGTTATAAGAAAGCTGTCCCCTGTTTATTGCCAGATCAGGATAATAAATATTCCACCCTGAAACCCCTGCAGGGACATTAAAATTAAGTGTAAGCGTTTTAACAACCGTAGTACTGATATCGCCTGCAACGATTGTGAATGTCCTGCTATCCACGACTGTTGTTCCGTTTCTTAATTGAACAGTCAGGGTACCTGCTGTTGAAGGATAAATATCTACAGTATTAATTGTGGTGGCCGTGGTAGTTTTAAAATACATACCATATCCACTCAATGAACCAAAACCAGTTTCACTCACCTCTCCAATATTGAAGGTTGTTGGTACTTTAGTAAATGCAGTTAAAGTTGCATTACCTCCGGCGCATATAGTAGCAGGCAATGCGCTGATACTGTCAATTGAAGGATTAGGATTCGACGTAACTGTTATTGTTCCGGTACTTGAACAACCCGCTCCCGAAGCAGTAACAATATAGGTTGTTGTAACAGAAGGAGTTGCAGTAACTGTTGCCACATTCGTAGCATCTAATCCAGCAGCAGGAGACCATGAAAAATCAGTGTAACCTGTTCCTGAAGCAGTAAGGCCAACACTTCCACCCGCACAGAAAGTAGTAGGACCGGCAGGTGTGATAACCACATTTGGAGGTGTGGTAACATCTGCAAATACATCTGCACGTGGACCTTCGCAACCAGCAGCTGAAGTTTCAGACACCCAGAAGTGAGTTGGGGCAGAAATAATTGATGTGTATGTTGTTCCACCGGTTTGCAATACAGTACCGCCTGTTGCCGCACTATACCATTTGTATGTACCACCAGCGCCAGATACAGAAGCTGTTGGAACACCATTACCGCACTGTGTAGAAGGAGTGGCTGTTGGTGCAACCGGTACCGGGTTAACTGTGATGTTAACAGGATCACTTGTTTTTGCACAACCCAGAGCGCTGGTAGCTGTAGCAGTGTAAGAAGTTACCCCTGCACTTGCTGTTGTTGTAGCTACACCAGTCGTACCACCGGAAATAGCTCCCGGATTAAATTCCCAGGTATAATTACCTGTTAGATTATTTCCAACAAAACCTCCAAATACGATATTCAAGCGGTTGAGGCTTAATGTTGCCGCATTGGTTGAAGCTGTTGAAGTATAGGCCGCCTGGTTAGTTGTTGTAGCGGTATAATAGGTTTGAGCATTATTAGTAATGTCTGCGCCTGACATCACCACCTGTACAATGATATTTGAAGTACCGTCCCAAACGAATGGCGCATCAAAGGTGATGGTTTGTAAACCAGTTGCAGTATGCGTATAGGTTTTAGGATTGTACACATTGGTGAAACCTGTTGTAGTGTCTACAAATGCTGTAAGTACTGATAACCCGGTGTTACCGATCTTAACCCTATAGTTAGCATTGGTAGCTGCATCTCCCAGCGTGTTGATGTTAAATGCAATCGATGTGATATTACCAGCTAATAATCCTGCAGCCTGTAATTCCGTTGCAGTGTACAACAACTGTGTACGGGCAGAAGGCCACCTGTTATTAAAGGCAGTATTTAAATCTGTATTACCTGACAAGGTAGTTGCCGTACCAACTGCTGCAGTACCAGTACCACCTGCAACTGACTTAGCTGTTAAGGTAAGCGTAGCTCCTTCACATACTGGTGACGGGGTAACAGTAAAGCTGGTAATGCTTGGCAAAGCCTGCACAGTCACCGTAGTTGTTGCAAAAGCGATACAACCCTTATCCGGATCAAATCCTTTAATGGTGTAAGTGTAAGTACCTGCTGCTGTTGGTGTAACAGTGATATTACCATCAAGAAGACTTGAGTCAACACCGTCAACATTAGGAATGTTGATACCGCTACCGGCAACATGTGATAAACTTGGATAGTTGAATATATAGCTATTGGCTCCACCGGTTTGACCTACGGTGAAAGTGAAAGAATTACCAAGACAGATTGTAGCGGCACTTGGCGTTAAAGTCAACTCATCCGGTGTGAGGTCGAAGGTAACATCTACCTGTGTACGGGGACTTTCACAGCCGTTGGCGCTTGATTCTGATACATAGAAACTGGTTGGTGTTGAAATAGTATAGTTCTGCAATGAAGTGCCGTTTTCACCGGCAAGGGCAGTACCACCAGTTGGTACTAGGTACCAATGGAATACGCCATTACCACCTCCGCCAGCAGCTACGGATGCAGTTGGGATACCTGTTCCGCATTGTTGTGAAGGGGTAGCGACAGGTGCAGTTGGTAATGCGTTAACAGTTACGCTGACAATAGGTGATGTGGTAAAGCAAGAAGTAGACGGATTAGTAACAACTGCTGTGTAGTTACTGGTGCCAGCAGCCGGGGTTACAGTAGCTGTACTGCTTGTACCTGCACCGTTATCCCAGAGATAATTAAGCGTAGTGCTTTGAGGGATAACACCTGTTACGTTTAACAGGTAGTCTTCAGCTTCACCCCATGTACCTACGGTTCCGCAAGGCGTAGTGATAGCGCCTTCTCTTATCACTACCCTCATTCTAGTAATGCCTCCTTTTGCAGTTGCTGGGATTGCAATGTTCCCTACAAAATCTTCATAGAAAGTTGCGCCTGGTTTGCTCAGCGTAAATGTTTCACCAGCATCAGTGAACACACCGTTCCTGTTGAAATCAATATATACATTGGCAAAGTTGGCGCTTTGATCTGTAGTACCATGAATCTGGTATAATGTAAATGGATATGTTGTTCCAGCAGTGACAATACCGGCAGCAATGCCTGTATAGTCGGTATACAATGCAGTTGCATTAGGATTGCTTGCCTGTGGCGTTGAGCGCACGGCAGGGTTATTGATGCCTGCAAAAGTTACCTGGCCAATATTATCCTCACGGGTTGTATTGCTGAACGTAGCGGTACAATAGCCTGAAGGCTGCGTTTGCGGACCTGCTCCAATTCCTGCAGCGTACACATTCAATACTGAACTTGATCCTTCACAAACAGTAGCAGGTAATGCAGTGATACTATCGATAACCGGGTTAGGGTTAATAATAACCACTATATCAGCAACTGCATTACAAGGACCATCGTTTGCAGCAACATGATAAGTATAAGATCCTGTTGCAGTTGGTGTAACTGATGCTGCGCCTGTTACCGGAGCCCCGGGAACTGAGCCTGAAATACCACTTGTAGCATTATTTGGTGAAGTGGCAGTCCACGTAAATGTATAGTTCTGATTGCTTCCCGTTTGTGTAATCGATAAATTTACAGCGCTATTGAAACATACGGGACCATTAGAAACTGCTGTTATCTGATCTGGTGAAATCACATCAGCTAAGATTGATACTCTGCCGCCTTCGCAACCGGTAATATTATCTACCGATGATACGTAGAAAGTTGTTGGCAATGAAATAGAATAGGCAGTTAATACATCATTTACCTCACCGGCAAGTGCAGTTCCCCCCGTTGGAGTTAAGTACCAGCGATAGTTACCGTTTGAACCGTTACCAACCTGTGCAGTCGGAACGCCCGGTCCGCACTGTGTTGAGGGTAGTAATGACGTTGGAACAGCAGGTAATGGATTAACTGTAAATGTAGAAGTTGTCGCAGATGCTGTACAACCCAAAGAGGAAAGTGCAGTAGCAGTATATGTTCCCGTTACAATAGAAGTCGTAGTTGGAACATGAGAAGTGGAGGCACCATTAGCAACTGTTCCAACTGGAAGTGTAGTAGTCCAGGTCCATGTATAATCGGCAGCATTATTGCCAATCACTTGTCCACCAATAATGAATTTAGGACGGCTGGTAGCAGTTGATGATGTTCCGAAATCAGTAGAAGTGAGCAATGGACAAAATGCAGAGGGCAGTGTTGCATCTTTCTTTCCATATGCAGAGCAAGTGAAGCCAGGGTCGTCAGCTAATATAGTTGTTGCACTAGAGGTAGTAGCGCCGGATACAGTGCTGAAACAGAAAGAAATAACGATGTTATCCGTACCATTCCACACAAAACTCGAAGCTGTTCCGCCTGTTCCAAATACTAAGGTATTAACAGCACTGGTCGCAGGGGTAAATCCGTTGTTGGCACCCTCTGTACCAGCATAAACCTGCGTTAAACCTGTACCTATTAAAGGAATAGACATGGCAGTTTGGGTAGTATGTCCAATACTCATAGCAAAACCAGTGTATTGCTGTCCAGCCGCACCACTTGTTTGAAATGCGAGTGAAGTAATGGCACCCGGCTTAACATTTGCCGCAGTTAGTTCCGATGCTTTAATTATATACTGAGTTTTAATGCCGCCCCATGATCCTGAGAACATGCTTACACCGCTAGCACTTGAGGTTGTAGCACCGGCACCAATAGATGCAGTGCCTGCAACAACTCCAACACTCGTTGCAGTTAAATTCACCGTATTGCCACTACAAACTGGATTTGGTGTCCCAGTAACAGTACCAATAACAGGGTTAGGATTTACGCCTACACTAACCTGTGAAGTAGCAATACAACCGGTAGATGTTTCTGTAGCTGTAAGGGTATAAGTATAATTCACAGTAGTTGTAGGTGAAGCACTGGTGCTTGCACTGGTAGGACTCGCAATTCCTGCAGTAGCAGGCGGATTGGCAACCCACGAAAATTGATTGTAAGTATTGGTAGTTCCCGTTTGAGTGTAATTCAGTGTTATAGAACCGTTTTGACAAACTGTTGGGCTTGAAGTTGTAGCAGTAATAGGATCGGGCGTATTTACATTTGCAGTTACCTGCGTCCTGTTGCTTTCACAACCTGTTACGGGGTTAACAACTGAAACGAAGAAATTAGTAGTAGATGTTATAGCTGTTGTATATGTAGTTGAAGTACTTGACTGCAATGCCGTTGTAGTACTATTATCAGCATACCATTTAAATACAGGTGTTGTAAAACCGTTCGGATCTGAAACAGCCACAGTAGGTATGGCTGTACCACACTGAACAGAGGCTGTTCCGGCATTTGGTGCAGTTGGAAGTGGATTTACAGTAACTGACACAGCATTTGTACTTACTGTACAACCTGATGCTGTTATAACGCCTGTGTAAGATGTACTTGAAGCAGGGCTCACAGTTACAGGATTACCAGTTCCTCCTCCATTATTCCATGTTACAGAGGTTATTGGAAACGCTTTAACGCCAGTGAAAGAAAACTTAGGTCTATTTGCACTTAATACTGGTGTATTTCCGGTAGAGGGTGCGCCTAAAGTGCCGCAGATTACTGCAGGAGTTTGGCTATCATTCTGCCAGCCATAAGTACAATTAAATGCCAATGCATCAGTTTGAACTGTTGTAGAAGTAGATGTTGTTAAAGCTGTACTCCAGCAAATAGAAACAATAATATCATTTACACCATTCCAGTTAAACGGTGTTGTAAATGTTATTGTATTGGCAACACCCAGGGTTGGTGTAAATGATGTACCAGGCGCATACACATCCGTAGTAGCAACCAACCCAGCAGTCATTGCGCCATCTGTGGTGGCGGTGTGGGCCATGCTCACAGCAAAACCAGGATAAGCCTGTCCGCCACTGGTAGGTGTAAAGGCAAGCGCAGTAATATTTCCTGCAGCTAATCCCTGCGCATTCAACTCAGACTTTCGTATCAAAAATTGAGTTTTAGCACCACCCCATGAACCAGGGAACATACTGGTTCCCAATGAACTGGACGTAGAAGCTCCGGAACCAATGGTGGCAACACCACCAGCCTTTACCAAAGATGCAGTCAAATTTGTTGAGCCACCTACACAAATTGCACTAACTGAGGCAGTTGCTGAAGAAACAACACCTAAAAGTGGGTCATCCTGATAGGAGGTTCCTGAAAATATAGTTGATAACCCGTTTGAGTTTGTAGCTGTAATGCTCCAGGTTACTGTTGTATTGGTAGGACTTGCAGCAGGTATTGAAGCCTGGTATGTTGAACCAGATTGTAATACCATTGTTGCAGACCCAACACTTCCATTATTGTAGTTTAAAGTTACAGTTGTAATCGTTCCTGTTGCTGTAGTAACATCTGCACTTATGGTATGTGAAACAGCGGTGCAAGAAGGTGCAGGTACAGAAACATTGGCAAAAGATGGCGCCGGGCTTACACCAGCAAACTCATCAGCACCAACATCAGGTTTCGAAGCATTTCTGGTATTGCCATCATAATCAGTTGTAATTCCTGAAACTGGAACACCTCCACTTTCAACCTGTGTTGTCAATCCCCCAACCATGTGTAAAAAAGTGCTGCTGGTTCCTGTTGAAGGACCAGTTAAACTCTGAAAAAATACACCAGGCGTAGATGAAACGGTTTCGCTAAAAGAAGAAGATTCCCTTGGTGAAACCCTTGTTTTAAAGGTCGCCATTGTTTGATCTAAGTTGGTAGCATCATAATAAAGCAGTCGAACTGTAGATGGCGTTCCTGCGTAAAAAAGATTATTGTTAGATGTCGATCCGTAAGCTGTTACTGTGGCACTGGTTCTTCTTAAAGCTGCTGTAATACCAGTTCCGGTAGGTGTTGACAAATTTACGAGGATATTATTCTGCAGAGTTACGGTAGGTGTAGTACTGGACATAAAGACAGCGGAACTTGCAAAACCGGTACCAGTACTGCTTCCATTCAGATAAACAGTATTGTAATATAAATTTAAAGCCGTGCCTGCACTTCCGCAAAAAATACCATACAAGTTGTGGCCGGTACTTGCCGGTGTACTAAGATTGGCAATAAGATTATTATATGCGTTGATTGTAGTAATGGTTGTGCTTCCAAGATAAAGTCCGGCAACTGTAGGTGTAACACCAGTGGCACTTAATGTATGAATTGTATTATTAAAAATGTTGGCTGTAGTTGAATAAGCATCTCTAATACCGGCAACTGTTGAAGCTCCTGTACTTGAACTCGTAAACGTAAGGGTATTTATATTATTCCCACTTACTGTTTTTGCACCTGCAGCTGTATTCATATAAATGCCATATATGACATGGCCTGTTGCGGTGCTGGTTCCATTTATAGTAAGATTATTGATGTTATTATTGGTATAATTTTCAATAACTGGCGAACTACCATCAAAAATACCGTATAGAGTAGAAGATGTAGCACCAGCACTATTAGGAAAGCCATTGGTAGTAACTGTATTACCATCTATATTTAGTGTAGCAGTAGAATTGCGCAAACCATAAAGTGTTCCAAAACTATTCAATACCTGATTTCCAGACACTGTGTTGGAGTTCATATTAGTAGTTGCGTTGGTTGCCGAACTGTAGATTCCCTGAAATATACAAGAGCTTCCCACTCCAGATGTACCGATAGCATTGTTAAGTACCTGGTTGCTGTTAATGGTTTGGGTAGTTGCAGAAGCTGCTGCAAGAATTCCAGAAAAAGTTCCGGTTGTAGCTGTAGTATAAGTAGAGTTCTGAATAATATTATTTGTAATTGTTACAGTATTGGATGCAGCAGTAGCTCCAATAGCATTCTCGATAGCGGACACAGAAGAAGTAGTAGCAGCAGATTTTAGTGTAACTGTATTATAACTAATTGTTACATTAGCACTAGTGCCTGCCTGGCCGTAAATGCCTCTTAGGGTAGTTGCATGATTTACGCCAGTACCGTTGTTATTATTAACAGTGTTATTTGAAATATTCAGGCTCCACTGGTTATTTGCACGAATACCTGCTGCCGGGTTAGTGGCAGCTCCTCCACCAAAATTAAGTATTGTGTTACCAGTTGTTGCAGCCAAAGCACCTGCACCTCCAATATCGTTTCCCAAATCTCCCAGAAAGGTAGTTGCTGTTGGTGTTGGCCCTACCCCGGCAGTGGCCGCAAAACCGCTTAATCCAATGCCAATATTTCCTCCATTTATAGTGTTACCATAAAATTTATTACCTGAATTTGTTCCATTTGTACTAAGTGTACCTCCATTGGTAGGTGTTAAAGCAGTGGTAGCTGCTGCGGAAGTGCTATTTATTACTAAGATTGCAACAGCTCCATCAAATACCGGTGCAGTACCTGCGGAATTATTAATTCGCTGCATATTGAATGTACAATTTTGGATTGTGTTGTTATTACAACCATCACCGGCAGTTTTTTTAAATAACCCGACTCCAAATTCCATTGCAACTGTAGCGCTTGCACTATTACCATCAGTAAATGTAAGACCATCAATTGTAACATAGTCAGCTCCATCAAGTCTCAAAATACCATCCAACACAGCACTGGCAGGAGTTGCAGTACCTGTTCCGGCGTTTAATACAGTTGCGGCACCAGCGGCCTTAACAACAGTAATTGTGTTTACTGAACTCAAAACCGAGTTTAAAGTAGCACTACCTATTGATAAGCCAGTAGCAGGTGCAGTTTCTGAAGCTCCTGCACTACAGGTTAACGTTACTGGCCCAGACATAGCTGTTACAAGATTTACGTCCGTAAGAGCTGCAGCTAGTGAGGTGTACGATGTTTGCAGGGCAGGAGTTGTATTCCCACTACCTGTAACCGTAACTGCAATTTGAGCTTTTGTTGAAGATGATACCATTAATGCAATAACTGCAATAATCAATGTCATCAACGAGCGATTAAACCTGCCAGGAGATTTTGTTGTGTTGGTAAACGTTTGCATCTGCGACTTGTTTGAGTTGGAAAATTCAGGTTTCGATTTGGAATGTATAGCGATGGGGGATAAAACGTATGGACTTCGTTTTCGGGGGGCGGATAAAAAGGTTTGTAGTGCAGCAGTTAGCTGGTAGATTGCTTTTTTAATGGTTGCAATACTCGAGTAAAATTTAATCATACTTCCAGTTAGTTTATTAAAAAAAAATTCATTACATTGCTCCGGGAAGCAAGCTGCCACTACATTTTGATCGGGGGAATACTCTTGATAATCTTCAATCGGGATAAGAAAAAAGCGGATAGTTTTGGTTTCAATATGCGAAAACTACAAGCGAATATAATTGTTAAAAGGTAATTAACAAGTTTTTGTTAAGTTTTTTTTTTCACTCCCTGGCATCGTTTGCGGAAACGATGTTAATCGTTGATTTTTATCACATTAGTTAAACGCATTAAGGGCATCTGTTGGCCTTCCGGTATTGTCAAATGCCCCCAGCGAATAGCCCTGCCAGTTATTATGGCATTCGGGTTCCCAGTAAAAAACTCCCAACCCTTTACTTTGAGGAAGTGACCTGTTCTTTAAGATGATGTCCGTCAAAAAAGCTTTGCATGCCTGCGGCTGGTCGGCACGCATACCAACCTCCGCAATCATGATCTCAGACCCGTACCGGGTGATCATGTCATTCATGTTGGTAAGACATTGGGCGGTAGTGGTCTGCCAGTTGCTAACATCGGGGTAAAGCGACATGCCGATTACGTCCCACTTAGCACCATTGGCTTTTAATCCATCAAAGATCCAACGGAACAACCCATTGTCGGCACCATTGGAAATATGAACGATCACTTTTGTAGTGCTGCTGATTTCTTTTACTGCAGCATAGCCTGCTTTAACCAATTCAGCAAACTGGCTCATGTGGGCCGAGGCCCTTCCCTCTTCCCATAACATGCCGTCGTTGGTTTCATTGCCTACCTGCACCCATTCAGGCGTAACGCCGGCCTGTTTTAGCTGGTTCATTACAGATTTGGTATGATCGCTGAGCGCTATGGTAAGTGCTTCAGAGGAAAGGCCTGACCAGGCAGCAGGTTTATACTGGTGCCCCGGATCTGCCCAGGTGTCGCTGTAATGAAAATCGATCATAATGTGCATACCCATATTTTTTGCCCGCAATGCCTGGGCCACTACGTCAGCAGCATTGCACCAGCCCGCCGCCGGGTTTACCCAAACCCTCAGCCGGATGGAATTGATGCCTTTGTCCTTTAATATTTGAATACAATCCTGCTGGTTGCCGGCGCTGTTGTAAAATTTTACCCCGTCGTGTTCCATCTGGCTCAGCCAGCCGATATCTGCCCCCTTTGCAAATACCGGGGCAACCGGAGTTACCGGCGGTACGGTATTGTTATTTGATTTACTGCAATTGATGCAGCCAAGGCAGAGCAGTAAAAGGATGATTGTGTTGATAAACCTGGTTTTCATAAATAATATCCAATTAATATAATCAACAGCAATTTACGCTATGTGCAACAGCCACCACCGTTTATGCATAAAAAAGGCTGTATCAAAGATCCGTGATCGTTACTTTGATACAGCCACTTATACTTAGACAGACAGTTTACTGTGGTAACAGTACCTGGTCAATTTTATGCAGGGTGCCATTGATAAAATGCTGGTCACTTGAGCCAAATGGGTTGGGCAATGGATTCACCAGCACGTTCGCTGCTGCAGCGTTACCCAAACCTTTTACAGTGATGGCGGATACAAACGGACCTGTAAAGGTTGATTGTATGGCAATACCCGGATGTACAGGAATGGCGCTATTCAACAAAGTAGGGAAATTACCCGCCGTGGTTGGAAAGTTCACACTGAAAGCAGTTTTACCCAGCAGGTGGTACACTACGATTCCTTTTACCCTTTCCGCAGTTAATGCCCCAAAAAGCAGTGGATTTTGAAAAACTGTTGGAGAAGACGTAAGCCCGGTTGCCAATGCAGGTGCGTTGGCAGTTGCGTATGCGGTTGCACCGGCATCTGCCTGCGCAGGGGTAGCACCACCACCTATGGCAACGTTATAAGCCTGTGCATATACCTGCTGGTATACCAATGGATAAGCTGCCTGGTACAGTGTTGCCTTAAAGGCCGCATCAGTAGGTGCAAACACGGTTAATTTAGGACCGAATTCTGTGAGTACCGACTGCAGAATACTCTGGTTCAACGTGCCCGGCGTTGCAGTGGTACCACTATCTGCCCTTTGAATAGCCGCTTTTAAGAAGGTCAAATCAGGATCGGTGGCGATCCTTGCCCATAATGGCAATGAAGGAGCGCCCACTACCCTCGCTACTTTATGCAGTACGCCGTTGGTAGCTATTACATCTGCCTGCGTAACAGGGATATTATTCACCCAAACAGCACTGCCTCTTTTGCTGGGATAAGTAGATAATCTTACAAAGGGATTAAAAAGCGGTGTGCCCGTTGTAGGATTTAAAATGGTAGGATAATCAAAATTTGGAAAGGCAGTTGAAATAGATTCCGTGCCAATTGACTGGGGAATTACATGGTATTGCACCAGTCCTGTTACCTTTGCCACGCTCCAGGAAGTGATAGAATCCAATGGTACACCAGAAGAAGTGAAAGCAGTGTTATCGGGAGCAAACACTGTTAATCTTACACTTGCCGATCCCAATGTTGGCAGCAGGTTGGCCTTGGTTACTGCAGCTTTTAAAATACTAAATGCAGGATCGTCGAGCAAGGCTGCAAGGGATTGCGTTCCGGGTACCGTGGAGGAAACAGGAACCGGATCCAACTCCAGCTTGTTACAGGACGTAAACAATAAGGCGCCTGTTGCCAGCAGCAAACCCGTCTTTTTTATACTGATAAATATTTTCATATTGATGTATTTAAAATTAGTTGATGGGATTTAGAATATGTTGTAACCAAAACTCACATAATACAATCCGCCGATCACCGCATTGCCCATGCCATTGGTGTAATACTCATTCAGCAGGTTGTTGGCTCCCAGTTTGATAACAGATTTTGCAGCAGGCAGCCTGAAACTCAACTGTGCATCAAGTGTGTGTACCGCATTGATATCCCCGTTCGAAAAGTCGCCTTCATAGTAAAAAGCATCCTGCCAGCGGTAAGTAACGTTAAAGCCTAAACGCTTTTTATATCCAAATCCTGTATTGCCAACACTGAGGTTGGTACGGTACTTTGGTGTGCTGAAATAAGTTTTGAATCCTGCCGGTACATCCTTCAATTCATCAGAAGATAAATTTGCTGCTACCTGGAAATTGGCAGGCAGTTTATAATCAAGACTGAGACCGTATCCAAAGGTTTTTACTTTTGAAGTAGTGTTTACTGGGATAGAAAAAATATTGCCGAGGTCGCCTGCAGGTTTGCCGGCAGCAAGGTCTGCAGCCAGTTGCGACTGTGAGCCGCTGTATGGTGCGATGATGAGGCGGCGTGTGATGAAATTCTGGTATTGTCCATAATATCCATACACATCAATCAATAATTTTCCCTGTGCTAACAGTCCCTTGTATCCTAATTCAACTGTGCTTACAGATTCCGGTTTGAAATCTGCTTTCTGGTAAGCCGAAACATCATCCAGGTAAAAAGTTGGTTTGCTGCTGAAGCCATAATAACCATCGAAGAAATTATTACCACCCACCAGTTTTACATTGCCGCCCACATCCAAACGGATCCATTGTTGTTGTGTACTTGGAAAACGATACGCTGTTTGATAGCTCACCCTTACGTTGTTATTTTCCGCCACTTTTACCAGCGCAGTTACTCTTGGTGTAAACCGGCCTTTGAAGTTTTCGTTCTTGTCATACCTGCCACTCACTGTTAACTTCAATACATCATTCAGTAATTTTTTGGTGGCCTGTACATAAGCGCCCATTTCATTGATACCGATCTTACCGGCAGAATCTGCAAACAGGGTTCCTTCGCTGTTAAGCACATAGCGCTTGTAGTTGGCACCCACCAATACATCTGCAAATTTTCCTGTGTAATCACTCAGGTTATACTGCCCTTCAACCTGGTAAAGATTTGTTCTGTCTACAAATAAGCCGCCTCCTTTGCCGATAGGAATGGCCCTTAATGAATCAAATGCTTTTTTAAATCTCGCAGAACCGGGTTCATACCTTCCGGCATCTGCAGTTTTACGTGCCTGTGTTTGCGCTTCAAAATCCGCCAACCCGTTCAGCCTGGCACCAAGATAAGTTTGTGCATAGGTAGAGAACCAGCCGGTAGCGCCACCACTTGGTTTTATTGCTTCGTTCAGTAACCGGGTGGTAACAGTGGCATTGTAACTTTCACCTGCATCTTCCTGCGTAGTGTATGCCCTGAGCATCCAGTTCTTATTATTGAACTCTAATTTGTACTGTCCCATTTTCAAATTCCTTAAACTATAGCGGTCACTACCGGTGTACACCGTATTACCATTACCCCAGTAACCGGAAATGATGGCTTCTGTACCGGAAGAGATTTTATAATGCAGGGCACCGGATAATTTAAGGTTGAGGGTTCTGTTATTCACCACATCTCTTTCATTATAGCCGGTACGTGATACATTGATGGGACGGCCACCGTTGAGGGTATCAATAAAATTTTTGAGGAAAGGAGCCGCAGTAGACCCGATGGTATTCAATACTGCTGCCCTGATATCTGCGGTGGTTTCATCTCCGTACACATTTACCCCATCGTAATTGGGATCGGTAGCCCGGTCGCCCTTTACTATAAAACCATTGGTTCCTGTACGGGCATAGTTTCTTTTGTCATAGCCGAGCCAATCCTGTGCAGTGATCAACTCTGCACCCACTTTGAATGCAAACCTGTCGCTTAATTTTTTTGCAATGCGGATGGCGCCGTTCACATAGTTGGAAGCCTGGCGGAACTCATGACCGGTATTCATCACGCCTTCTTTTACCTGTACAGAGATGCCCTGGTATTTAAATGGATTTTTACTGCTGATGAGTATCGTTCCGTTCATACCACCGGGGCCATACAGTGCAGAAGATGCGCCGGGCAACAGTTCCACGTTGTCTACATCCAGTTCGCTGAGGCCGATAAAACTACCCACTGAAAAATTAAGCCCGGGAGCCTGGTTATCCATTCCGTCAACAATCTGGTTGACACGGGTATTGCCACTGCCGCCAAAACCACGTGTGGTAGGCGTTTTAAATGTAAGGGAAGAAGAAACGATGTCTACCCCCTTCAGGTTCCCGATCACATCATAATAAGTTGCAGCAGGCGAATTGCGGATGGCTGCAGTGCTGATGCGTTCGATAGACACCGGCGATTCCAATATCTTCTGGGATGTTTTGGTAGCGGAGATCACTACTTCCTGGCCCAGCACATTGGTGGGTTTAAAACTTACGTTCAACACCTGGGTAGCATCCGTTACGGTAACTTCCTGCAGTTCGAAGCCAACGGAGGAAAACAACAAGGTTACTGGTAATTTAGATACGGATAATTTAAAATTACCCTTATCATCGGTGTAGGTGCCGTTGCTGGTTCCTTTAATGGAAACCGATACAGCGGCGATACTTTCCCTGGTAGCACTGTTTTCTACCTTTCCGGAAACGGAAGACTGGCCCATGGCGGCAATCGTACATAAATTCGCCACGAACAAAGCCACCAGGTAGCTTTTCATTTTTCTCATACAGCAATATTTAGCGGTTAATTTTCAGCAAAATAAGGAATGTTGGTACTTAATGGAAATTTATTTGTTACAGCCTGTTGAAATCTTGCTGCGATCATTATTGGCTGGTAAAACCGATGCCACTAATTTAGTGGCATGAAAGCAGCATTTGAGTTTAAACAGCAAACCGGTTTTTACAGCGGCAAAGTAAGAGATGTGTACAGTATTGCAGACAGGTGGCTGGTGATGATCGCAAGCAACCGCATCTCTGCCTTTGACGTGATACTTCCTGAACCCATTCCACACAAAGGACAAGTATTAAATCAAATTGCTGCATACATGCTGCGTGCCAGCAGTGATATTTGCCCCAACTGGCTGTTAAGTACACCTACCGGCAACAGTAGTATCGGAAAAAAATGTACGCCGTTCAAAGTTGAAATGGTGATAAGGGGCAATTTAACCGGGCACTCGTGGCGCACGTATCAAAGTGGCAACAAAGTGCTGTGTGGGGTAACGATGCCGGACGGCATGAAGGAGAACGATTTTTTCCCGGAACCAATCATTACACCTACTACAAAAGCAAGTGCAGGGCATGATGAAGACATCAGCAAAGAAGCTATTATAGAACAGGGTATCGTAAGCGCTGAAGACTATGCGGTGATTGAAAGTTATACCCGCCGGCTTTTTGCAAGAGGCAAACAACTGGCTGTAAAGCAGGGATTGATACTGGTGGATACCAAATACGAGTTTGGAAAAATTGATGAAACCATTTACCTGATGGACGAAATTCATACGCCCGATTCATCCAGGTATTTTTATGCCGATGGATTTGAAGAGCGGCAGGCGACCGGTGAAAAGCAACTACAACTGAGTAAAGAGTTTGTGAGGGAATGGCTGATCGCCAACAATTTTATGGGCAAAGAAGGCCAGGAAGTACCGGCGATGAGCAAAGAGTGGATTGCGACTATTAGTGACCGTTATATTGAGCTGTACGAAAAGGTGATCGGGGAAAAATTTGTGCCGGTTGAATACAGCGACGAAGAACTGTTCACAATCATCTCTGCCGGGCTCGAAAAGCTGGAACATTAAGAAGCCTGCTGCCACAGCCATTTCATTTATGTGTGGCGCCGGAAACAATGGAAATATTTATTATGTATCAATATATCCCTATCTTTAGTTCCCTCTTTTAGCAATCCAATACTCCATTAAAACCAGCCCCCTTTCATTAACCAGATTGATCACAAAATTTAAGGGCAATGCGTTACTTGCTGTTAACGGGATGCTTATTTTTTTCTATTGCCTGTATGGCACAGAAGAAAATGGATATCCTTTCTTCCAATATTGATAAGACGGTTTCGCCGTCGGACAACTTTTTTTTATATGCCAATGGTGGCTGGATCAAACGTACACCAATACCGGCCAGCGAAAGCAACTGGGGCATCGGCAAAATTGTGCAGGAAGAAATCTACCAACGCATTCTTGGCATCAACAGGCAGGCTGCCCAAACAAAGGCGGCTATTGGCAGTAACACGCAAAAGATCGGCGATTTCTGGAAGGCGGCCATGGACACAACTGCCATCAACCGTACCGGCCTTGCAGCATTAAAAAATCACCTGAAAAAAATTGACAGGATATCTTCTGCCAGTGAGCTCACCGCCATTGCAGCCTCCTTTCATATAGACGGGATCAACTGCTTTTTTAACGGCCAGGCAATGCAGGATGGCCGCAACAGCAACCTGATCGTATACAAGATGGAGCAGGGCGGTCTTGGGTTACCGAACAGGGAATATTATTTTAAAACCGATGACCGAACAGCCGGTATAAGGACAGCGTATAAAAATTATATGGTGCTCACTTTTGTACAGCTTGGGATGAGCCCTGCATTTGCAGAGAAGTGTATGACAGATGTGTTTGAACTGGAAACAAGGCTTGCTGCCGCCAGTAGAAAACTGGAAGACCTGAGAGATCCGTACAGCAACTACAACAAAATGACCATCCCTCAACTGGATGACCTGTGCAACACTTTTTACTGGAACGAATATTCAAAAAAGATTGGTATAGAAAATACACTGGATTCAATTGTAGTAGGGCAACCTGAATTTTTTACCGCCCTTGGAAATGAAATCAAGAATACTGAAATGCCGGTATGGAAGAACTATTTAAAATTTCATTTGGTACAATCCTTTGCCAGCTATTTAGACAGCACCACTTACAGCAATGCTTTTAATTTCCGTAAGCTGCTTACGGGCGCAAAGGAACCGAGGCCAAGGTGGAAAAGAGTGCTGGATGCGGAGGAGAGGGCAATGGGCGAATTGCTGGGCCAGTTATTCGTGAAAGAGTATTTTAACCAGGCTGCCAAAGAACGTTACAGCGCCCTGGTAGAAGCTATCAGGAACGCCTATGCGGAAAGGATCAGGAATCTTCCGTGGTTAACGGAAGCCACCAAACAAAAAGCGCTGGATAAACTTGCCAAACTGAGAAAAAAAGTAGGCTATCCTGACAAATGGAAAAACTACAGTTCGCTTGAAGTAAGTGACGGATCGTATCTCAACAATATCATCAGCGCCAATATTTTTGAACACTATTACAATGTAAAAAAATTAGGCAAACCGGCAGACCGTGATGAATGGGAAATGACCCCTCAAACTTACAATGCCTACTATAATCCCGGCAACAATGAAATTGTGTTACCAGCCGGTATTTTTGCCGTACCGGGCATGAAGGATGAAGAACTGGATGATGCTTTTGTATACGGTTATGCAGCGGCCAGCACCATCGGCCACGAGATGATCCATGGTTTTGATGACCAGGGAAGACAGTATGATGCTGCCGGCAACCTGAACGACTGGTGGACAAAGGGAGATGCTGCAGCATTTACCGAAAGGGCTCAGAGTATTATCGGGCAGTTCAATGAATTTATTCCGGTTGACACCCTGCACATCAACGGGGATGCCACGCAGGGAGAAAACATTGCAGATATGGGAGGCTTACTGTTAGGCTTAGACGCTTTTAAAAAAACAGCCCAATACAGGCAGGGCAAGATTACCGGCGGGCAGCATCCATTGCAGCGATATTTCCTGGCTTATGCCTATAGCTGGATGTGGCAGGAAAAAAAAGAGCGCCTCGCTATGCAGGTAATGACCGATACGCATGCGCCGGCAATGGAAAGGGTGAATGGACCGTTGGTAAATATTGCCGAATTTTACGAAGCCTTTGCTGTAAAAAATGGCGCTAAAATGTACAGGCCGGAAAAAGAGCGGGTGATGATTTGGTAAATGGGTGATCGTGAATGGTCAATAGTGAATGGTGAATTGGGAATAAAGAGACTTTACACATAGGCAGGTTATCCAGCCAATTCAACAATACAACAATTTTACAATGCAGCGACCGGCAAGATAACAAGCTAACAATCACCAACACCCCATAAAAATAATATGCGTACAACATTAAGTGAATGGTGAATGGTGAATATTGAATGGTGAATAAGGAGATTTTACATGCAGGCTGACTTAACATTTAATACAACAATGCAACACTTTAACAATGCAGCGACCGGCGATATAACAGACTAACAATCACCAATACCCCATAAAACAATATGCGTACAACATTAAGTGAATTGTGAATAGTGAATAAGGATTTACAAATAGGCAGGCTGTTCATTCAATACAACAATTTAACAATGCAGCCATCCGGCAATATAACCAGGTAACAATCATCGATACCCCCCATAAAACAATATGCGTACAACATTAAAGAAAGAAGAAAAAATACTGATCATTATCAGGCAGCACTGGATAAGACTGGTCCTCCCCTTTTTTTTGTGGCTGCTTGCGGCCACCTTATTGATATGGCTGGCCAGCACAACAGGGTTTATTATTACCCTGGTTGCCGCCCTTTACCCGATGTACGAATACCTGAACTGGAAAAATAACCTGTGGTGTGTTACCAACCTGAGGGTAGTGGATGAGAGTGGCTTCTTTAGCCGTTACTCGAAAGAAAGTCCGCTTGACAAGATCAACAACGTGGAATACGACCAGACCGTTTGGGGTAGAATTTTTGGATTTGGCAGTGTAGATATTCAAACTGCTGCAGAACTCGGAGAAACCACTTATGAAATGATCCACCATCCTAAACTGCTGAAAGATACCATTACACATGCACAGGAAGAATATAAAAAAATGCAGATCAGCAAACAGGCTGCCCAGCTAGCGGAGGCCATCGCAAGATCAGGCGTTGCAGCACAGCCTTCTCAACAACTGATCGCCGATGAACTGCAGAAATTATTTAACCTCTACCAACAGGGAGCCATATCCCAGGAAGAATATCAAGCCCAGAAAAATAAACTGTTGTAAAGAAGAAGCGTGTTTCAAAACCAGCGATCCATCACATTGAACAGACTGATTGCTGTGTCTCAAAAATCAAAATGAAAGCATTGATCCTGCAACAGCTTCTTTTATCAATATTGCCAGATGTTTTGTTATCAGCATTTTTACAACCAATAAAAACGATGGCAAAGGAACTATGAAATGAGCAGGCGTTACTCAATGGCATCGATGTCCGTTAAAATATGCAACACCGAAGAAGAGATGATAGAGAAAAATGAACATCTTTTTTGACCGAACTTAAACACGGGTAGTTGTTGGCAGAATAAATCAATGCAGCGTAAAAGAGCAATTGTCCTGTTTAATGGTAACAGAAGATAAACCTGTAGCAGAAAATACAACAGGTGCATTAAGCCCGACCACACTCACATCCCTGCCGGCCTTTAATACGATGTTACCATTTGTGGCACTTATACTGGTACCGCTGCAACCACTGCCTGAAGCATTTACTATTAAACTCCTGATGGCAGTTTTTTCATACACAGTCCCTGCAGTACTAACATTTGCGCAGCTCAAGGCAGAAACATATAATGGATGCAGAAGGTCGCCGCCTACAGCATACCAGCTAATGGCGGTTTGTATGGCCTCGTTGGAGCAAACACCGTACAGATCCTCTGCTGCCTGTATGGCACCATTACGGGCGTCAATATATTTGGAAGATGGGGTGATATAATAAACGAGGCTGCGGTAAGCGATATCCCTTGCTTTTATATTTGTAATGCCCGTAACAGTAAAAGTATCCAGGTTATCATTTCTCCCACTTCCTCCTTTTGCCAAAAGATAGAACCAATGGTTTTGAACGCCACTATTCGTGTGTACACCACAGTTATCCCCGGCAGCCTGCCCGGTACAGGTGTCTGTGTTAAACCAGTTAATGCCCAGGTAAGTATCCGGCTGACCACCCTGTTTAGGATTCCAAAAACTCCTGATCGCTCCCCTGTCTTCTGCCACCAACCATGCTGAATTGGTTTCATTGGTACCCTCGGTCGTTTGTTCAATCATCTCTCCAAAAATATCAGCAAACGATTCGTTCAATCCCCCGATCTCCGCATAGTAAGCATTACCGGCTTCATCCTGGAAAACACCATGTGTAAACTCATGCCCCACGATATCAAGCGAATTCCAGTCATCCGTATCCTGCACGCCGGAAGGGCCAATGCCAAAATTGGCAGCATTGCCAAAACAGCCCCAGCACGCATTCGCATAACTGCTCCCGTAAGTGCCATGATAGGCAGTCATTGTAGAACTGGCGGTACCATCCCAGCTTGTTCTTCCATGATAAGTATTGTAGTAGTTGTAGGTTGACTGTATCCCGAACTGTGTTTGTCCCGGGCTGCGCAATGCTATCCCCGACCAGGTGTTAGCGTTACTTGAAAACTCCAGGCCGTTGGCAATTAAAGAGTCGTTGATAAGATCGACGGTATGCAGCGTATTGGTCTGGCAATCGTTGATAAGATTGTAACTGTTGGTTGATGAATTGAACTTTGTATAAATTGTTTGGCTGCCGTTAAACGTAGTGCCCGCTGTTCCCGGGTTACATTCATAGCCCAATTTGTAACTATTTTTTATTGTTCTGTCAAGCGCATCTACAAATATTTTTTTTGACTTGCCTGGTTCATTGATGTAAATGTCAAACATCCAGCCCAGTGAATAATCGGTTGTAAGTAATTCTTCATTTCTTGTAGCAGGATAAATACATAATTTTCCCTTCGGGAAAAAAGTAGCTGCAGGATTGTTCTCCTGCTGCTGTTTCATTTTTTCAAATGCCGGCATCAGCCACAGGTATTTTGAAGATGGCAAAAACGACAATGCTTTTTGCAGGGCATCTGGCTCTGTGATGGCGGGATAGGATGACAATGTTATGTTGCGGATGATATTTCCATTTACCAGGTAAACAATATTACCCGGCCGGCTATGAATGATCATCATACTGCCTTCTACAGGGATGCCCTTGTAGTATTGCCTGTACTTTGAATGGGTAATTCCAAACCTGTCAGTAACTTTCTTTTCCAACCTCATTTCATCATTGGGTGTAAGGCCGAATACCGCAGCATACTGTTTGAAAACCTCTGCTTCATGTACCTGCTTCTCTTCCCTGAAAAAATACCAGCCCGGTTCACTGTTTGATTTCAAAATATCACCAGCATTCGCTGGTTTGTATTTCCTGTTGTTCTGGGCATGGCAGCAAACTGACACTGCACACAATGCAGCAACAGCGATCAAATATTTTATATTATTGCCAGTCATGGTGTACAAGATTTAGTTTTTCTTTTTTAATGCTTCCACCTGCTTTTGTAATTCGATCACATACAACGTAAGCTCTTCCACTTTTTCAACCAACTTGCGTTGTGTGTCACCAATGTCTGCACCTGCCTTTTCTATTTCAGCTGCTTTATTAAATCCAGGCAGGTGGTTGTTCGTTTTGATAAACTGCTCCAGTTGAGGTAGTGGCATCAATTGATAGTTGCCGGCAAAAACATAATCCGGCCAGGCGGCTCTCAACTGCACCCTTACCTCTTCTGCAATTATCTTTCCTGCCACATTAACTTTAAAGCCTGCTGCTTTTTGAGCCGTGCCAATCATGATGGATCCATCAGTTACGTCCATTAAAAAATTCCATCCAACACCCGAGCCATAAAAACCCATGGTATTGTTATCGTTGGTGCCAATAAAACTTCGCAGTGCAGTGGTAGTGCCATCTAACCAGATACCGGCGGTATTATTTGCACCGATATGCCGCAGGCGTATCCTGCCAGTTAGATCTAATGGAAATGCAGGATTTGAGTTTCCAATTCCTACGCTGCCGTTGCCTTTGATGCGCATTTTTTCAGAGAAGCCATTGGTAAAGTTGTCGTAGCCAAAAGTGATGTCAGCATTGCTGTTGTCGGAATGCATCCGGAGTTCATTTCCAAAAACACCAAAGCCTGCATCACCGGTGGCGCCGGGATAAAGAGATATTTTCTTTTCTAAAACAGCCGGAAAAGACAATGGTCTTGTTGGTGTTTGTGTTCCTATTCCTACATTACCCGTTGTAACAATCGACGCCGAACCGCCGCCCACTTTTACGGCTGGTACCGCCGTATTAAATGCAATCGCATTGATAGCAGATCCATTTGTTGACAAGGCGTATACTGCATCACCGGCTCCTGCATTAAAAAATTTTACTGCATCGTCTGCAGTATTGGCGGCTACAGATAATTTATTAGCGGGTGTTGCAATACCGATACCAACATTGCCGCCATTTTCTGCAAGCCGTATGTTGCCTGTTCCCTGGTCGTTGATGATAACCTGTGAGCTAGCTTTTCCACCGCGGATGTAAGTTTCTTCAGTGCTGCTGTAATTAAAATGAGAAGAATAAGTGGTGCCATCAAACTGTGCAGTACCACCCACGGTGCCGGCACCTTTGCCAACATGCAGCGTAGCCAGCGGATTGGCAGCAGCGATACCGGTGTTCCCATTGGCCAACACTACCACCCGATCTACCAATGGCATTGAAGTGCCTGCACCGGTAATGCTTGTTGCTGAACTGGAAAGATAGATTCGCCCGGTGGAAGGATCCTGACCAAGCGCAGAACCAAATCCTGTGCTGATCGCCTTGCTGCCGGCGTTGTAATAATAGTTAAAGCCAATGCTTGGAAGATTGTTCATCACTGATACGCCGCCCGTATTATCGCCAAACATGGCAGATACTGCACCAACGGTACCCCTAACCACCAGTTTGCCCAGCGTAGGGTTATCTGATAAGCCAGCCGGTAAACCAATACCGGTATTGCCACCGGTCATGTTCAGTTTATTATTGCCGGCGCCTGTAGTAAGAGCGGCACCCACATTATTGGTAAAATAAACAGCATCGCCAAATGTGGTAGTATGGGTGATGGAAAACTCTGCTCCTCCCACTGTGCTGGCAGTGCCCGAATAGGGCAAGGTAAAAGCAGCACCGCCGCCAGTTGTTGCGTCCGTTATTTTTTGCCAGGCGCTGTTCTTTCGTAAATATAAAAATCCATCGGTGGTATTGAAAATAACCAAACCATCCGGCGCAGTAGTAAGTGCGGTGATTTGACTGGCAGTTAATTTGGGCAGTAACAAACCTTTGTTGGTGCCACCATCCAGTTCCAGTACTGCATTGGCATTGGGCGTACCTGGAGAACCGATCTTCACCTGGGCCCTAAGTTGCATCGCTGCATTTAGAAAAAACAAAATCACTAGTAAATACTTTCTCATAAAATTTATTTTAATAAACTGAACTGATGCATGTAAGTTTCGGAAGAAAAAAGTCTAAAGAATTCTATGGGTATTCGTCATCTCAATTTCATGCCCATGATCTTACTACAAATTGACAACATTTGACCGCCGGCAACAATACCACAAGAGGGTGAAAAACAGAATGATTGTTTATTTATCTTGTGTTATGCTAAGGAAGCTTTTTTTATTGCACAGCTTTTTATTGTTGCTTCACTACGGGCATGCGCAGTTGTATCCATTTACTATTTTTAATACCAGTAACGGGCTTGTCAATAACCGGTGTGGTAATATTTCGCAGGACAGCGCCGGTTATATCTGGATCGGTACAGACAATGGCATCTGCAATTATGACGGCAGAAAATTCAATTTTTTTCCCGGTTATTTTAACACCTATTATTTTGCGCACAGTCAGCCTAATATGTACAAGGGCCAGTGCCTGCTGGGTGCCTCTAACGGCGGACTTGTAAAATGTGCCGGTAACAAAGCAAAGTTCATCGTACCTTCTGAAAAAAATAACGGTCACATCATTAGCGGGATAGGTATTAACGATAGCAGCTACCTGATAGCAAGGACCGGCCAGTTTGATAAATTATTATTGTTGGAGGGTAAAACGGAAAGGGAGATAGTTGTACCGGATGCGATCGTTAAAAAAAAAGCCGGTTTTCTTTTACTGCTGCAGGATATTGAAAAAAACATCTGGGTTACTTCGAACAGCGGTGTTTTTGTATATGTGAAAGGCGACTTTACCAGGGCGTACGTAATTCCCGATCTGCTCGATAAATATAACAATTGCATTAAAGAAGATTTCGATCACAATATATTCATCAGTAGTGGCGGCGGTGCATACAAAATAAACAGGGAACAGCTAAAAAACATAGAACAGGCAAAGCCCTTTCTTTTCTATCAAACAAATGAGCACATTCCTTCAATCGGCTTTTTGCACAATGGCAGCATACTGCTTGCTCAAATGACTTCCGGTGTAAAGCTGTTCAATAAAGAATTGCAATGGATCAAGGACCTTAACAGCAGCAATGGCATCAACAATACGGTATGGGATATTTTTACAGACCGGGAAAACAATATTTGGTTTGCTACTGACAATGGTTTACTCAGGTTAAGAGATATTGATTTTATTTATTTCAAAGCACGGGCCGATGCCTTTACCAATGTATTTAGCGGTTCGTTCATTGAAAACAGTTTTATTTTTTCCAATGGGTTTTCACTTATAAAACTATTAAATGACAAAGCAGTAGTATTAACCGACCGTGCAGGAAACAGCAATGACCTGTTAGACAAGATACTGGCAACGCCGGATAACAAGCTTTGGGTAAACTGTTTCGCTTATGCCACAGTATCCGATGTAGCCCATAACAGCTATCAATACAGTTATAATGACACCAGCCTTTCTAAAAGAAAAGACATACAGGCCACCCATCATTTGTCTGGCCCGGTAAACATGCATCAATCGGTCCAGGTATCTGCAGATAAAATGTTGTTTTTATCGGAAGATAAAAAGCTTTATTACTACTGTAAAAACAAAGTAGTGGAAATTAAAGCGAGCAATAATATGGCAGGGCTTCAATTTTCGTTGATCGCAAAAGGTAATAGTGCTGATGAGATATGGCTGCTGGATGGAGAAAAAGGTTTATACCGATGCAGGCTGAACAACCAAAATAATTTTACGGGCATTGAATTAAGACAGGCCATTAAGTTACCGGCTGATATTTTATCACGCTGTAAAACGATTCTATGTGCAGCAGACGGAAGCATGTGGCTGGGCACTTCCACCAAAGGAATTTTGCTTTACTCGTTCCAGCCAGGCAGTGGTTATGTTTATAACGCACAAATTACTACTCCGGCTATTTCCAGTGTGATGGTGACAACCCTGCTGCAGGATAGTACGGGCAATATGTGGATAGGTACCAATATGGGTATTGATAAAATAAGTTTTACCAATGGAAGCTATTCGGTTGCGAAAGGAATGTTTGACAATGTACTTACCGGCAGGATGATCTATTTTTTAAAAGAAAAAAATAACCGGTTGTACATCGGCACCACAGGTTCACTGGCGATTGCCAAAATCAATTCGGCTTATACAAAAGTTTCTCCTTTAGTGTACATCAATCACCTTGGCATCAGCAATACAAACGCAGATTCGTTACTGACAAGAAAAAACAACCAGTTTGAAACAGGTCAAAACAATATCAGTTTTGAGTTTGTGGCCCTGAGCTTTATCAATGAAAAACAAACGGCTTACCAATATAAATTAGAGGGTGCAGATACCGGCTGGAGCAGCCCTTCCCCTAACTACACGGTAACCTATGCCAGGCTTAAACCCGGCCACTACACATTCAGGGTAAGAGCAAAAAGCGCAGATGATAACTGGAGTGAACAGGATGCTGTATTTGCTTTCAGCATTAAAAAACCATTTTACCAGCATTGGGCGTTTTATTTTTTGTGCGCTGGTATCGTCTGTGGTTTTGTGTATTGGCTTTACCGGTTAAAAATTGCCAGTATACTGGCAGTTGAAAGAACGAGACAACATATCAGTAAAGACCTGCATGATGATATCGGTTCCACATTGAGCAGCATTACGCTGATGAATGCAGTATTAAAGAATAAGATCGAAAAAAAGCCGGATGAGGCGGCTAAGCTGGCTGAAAAAATTGAAGATACAAGCAGGCAAATGATCCAGAACATGAGCGATATTGTATGGAGCATTAACCCGGGAAACGATACGATGGATAAATTACAAAACAGGCTGCAGCAATTTTGCGCCGATGTGTTTGAGGATTCAGACACAATTCATAAGTTAAGTTTTAGTGATGCGCTGCTTAAAAAATCTCTGCCTATGCAAGTTCGGAGGGATGTATATCTTATATGCAAAGAGATCACCAACAATGCAGCAAAATACAGCCGTGCAAAGAATTACCGGTTATCGCTTTCGCTTAACGATAAGAACATCTGCATCGAAGCGGTTGATGACGGGATTGGCTTTAACAATACAGCAACTGGCAGCGGTAACGGGTTGAATAATATTAAACTTAGAGTTGAAAACAATAAAGGCCAATTCTCTTTAGATACATCAGGCGGAACAAAATGGGATATTAAAATACCGATTGATTAATTACTAACCTGAAAGGGTGATTGCACCTCAAGAACAGGTTATTTAGTTTTGAAAAAAATGAAATACAAGATTATCATATTTGAAGATCATATCCAGATGCAGCAGAGCCTGAAGGAATTGCTGGAAGACGATGAGGATTTTTGTGTAACCGGCACATACGATAATGCAAAAGACATTGTAAGGATTTATGAACACCAGCAGCCAGACCTGATCATCAGCGATATTGATATGCCTGAAGTAAACGGCCTGGACGGGCTGGCGCAACTTAAGAAAAAATATCCTGATGCCAAGGTAATGATCTTTACTGTATTTGAAGAAAACGACAAAGTACTGAGTGCCATCTGCCTCGGTGCCAATGGCTATATTCTAAAAAGCAGCAGTGGTAAAAAAATAACTGAAGCGGCGAAAGATGTAATCGAAGGCGGCTCTCCATTAACGCCCATTATTGCAAGCAAAATACTGCAGCATTTTCCAAAAAGGCAGGTGGTGAATAATGAAATGGAAATGCTGAGTAAAAAGGAAAAAGAGGTATTGGACTGGATGGTGAAAGGTTACAGCTACAAAATGATTGCAGCCGAACTGGATAAAAGTGTGGAAACGATCCGCACGCAGGTGAAGCACATCTATAAAAAACTGAACGTGCAATCAAATGCAGAAGCCATTTTAAAAACCCTGAATAAAAATTAATGCCTGGCTTTTAAAACCGTGATGATATCGTTCAGTTTAAAGCCTTTCGCCTGCAGCAGTATCAAATAATGAAAGAGTAAATCGGCGGCCTCATTCTTAAATAATTCTTCATTGTTATCCTTTGCTTCTATCACCAGCTCGACCGCTTCCTCTCCCACTTTCTGCGCAATTTTATTAATGCCCTTTTCAAACAGGGAACTGGTATATGATGTTGAAGAAGGATTATTTTTCCTGTCGGCAATAATTTGCTCCAGCAGTTGCAGGAAATCGTCAGTGGTATTCTTTTCATTCCAGCAGGTATCACTGCCGGTATGACAAACAGGGCCAACAGGATCTGCTTTTATCAATAAAGTATCATTGTCACAATCCACGTTGATCTCTTTTACCAATAAAAAATTACCACTCTCCTCGCCTTTTGTCCACAAGCGATCTTTACTCCGGCTGAAGAAGGTTACTTTTTGCAGTTCGCTTGTTTTGTTAAATGCTTCCTCATTCATAAAGCCCAGCATCAACACCTTTCCTGTAGTTGCATCCTGGATGATAGCAGGTACTAGTCCATCTGAATATTTTGCAAAATCAATTTTCATTGGTTTCTTTTTTTTGGTTTTTATTTCGGAGCATCTCCAGCAATTCTTCCTGTTTTTCTATCATCCGGTTATGGCGGTCGATGGCCCTGTTCTCCTGTTTATTTTTCATCCACAGAAAAATCATCACGGCTGCTATCAATGCTAAAGCGATCATTGGTTTAATTTTTTATCAACGCCTGATGTCAACAAAGGGATGCAGATATTTTTTTAAATCCCGGATCTTTATTTCGTTGTAATGGAAAATACTCGCTGCCAGGGCCGCATCAGCATTGGCGTTTTCGAAAACCTCTTTAAAGTGCTGCATGGTGCCGGCACCCCCAGATGCGATCACCGGCACCGGTAAACCATTGGACAATCTTGCAGTGATATCAAGTGCAAATCCATTTTTAGTACCATCATTATTCATCGAGGTCAGCAATATCTCGCCTGCTCCCAGTGCAACGGCCTGGTTGGCCCAATCAATGGTAAGGGTATTGGTTTTGGTGCGACCACCATTCAAATAAACATACCATTCCCCGTTGGCTTCTTTTTTGGTATCGATCGCCAATACCACGCACTGGCTGCCAAATGCATCGCTCAAATTTTCTATCAGCCGTGGATCATTGAATGCTGCCGTATTCACAGAAACCTTATCTGCACCATTTTGCAGCAACAGGGCCACATCCTCTACCTTACTGATGCCGCCACCTACTGTAAAAGGGATGTTGATATTGGAGGCGATCTTCTTTACCAGTTCTACCAGCGTTTTTCTTTTTTCAACAGTTGCTGTAATGTCTAAGAACACGAGTTCGTCTGCGCCCTGTTCAGAATAGGATCTTGCCAATTCCACCGGGTCACCCGCATCCCGAATGCCTTCAAAGTTGATGCCTTTAACAGTTCTGCCATCTTTGATATCGAGGCATGGTATAATGCGTTTGGTAAGCAAGCGTTTTAGTTATGGGTTGAGAGTTGTAAATTATGAGTTAGAAGTTATGAATTATGAGTTATGAGTTCGTTGATCTGTATGGTTCCTTCATAGAGCGCTTTACCAATAATGGCTCCATCGCAGCCAATCGCAGTTAGCTGATGTACATCCTCTATTGTTGTAACGCCGCCGCTGGCGATCAGTTTTACTTCGGGATGCTGTTCCAGTATTTTTTTATACAACTCAATGGACGGCCCTTTCATTGCGCCGTCTTTTGCGATATCGGTACAAAAAATATTGGTGACGCCAATGCCGATCATCTTTCCTACAAAATCAAAAATACCGATGCCTCCATCTTCCAGCCAGCCACTGATCTTAATCTTTTCATCCAGCACATCTGCACCGATCAAAAATTTTGCTGCACCAAATTCCATCAACCATTCTTCCAGTAACTCAGGATGTTTTACCGCCATGCTGCCGATGGTAACAATGGCAGCACCTGCGTTAAAAACCATCTCCACATCATTGATCGTTTTAATGCCGCCACCAAAATCGACGACCAGTTTGGTTTGCGAGGCAATCGACTCCAGCAGTTGGAGGTTGACCACTGCTCCGGCTTTGGCGCCATCCAGGTCGACCAGGTGTAGTCTCGTGATGCCTGCAGCTTCAAAATGTTTGGCAACTTCCAACGGGTTTTCATTGTAGATCTTTTGTTGTGCATAATCACCATTGGTGAGCCGTACACATTTGCCATTGATGATATCGATTGCCGGAATGATCGTCATGATATACTGATAAAATTTTTTAAAATCGTTTCGCCAACAAGGCCTGATTTTTCAGGATGAAACTGCACCGCATAAAAATTATTTTTTTGCAGTGCAGCACTGTAAGGTTGAATGTAGTTGGTAGTTGCCACCGTTTCTTTTCCCAACGCTGCATAGTAACTGTGCACAGCATAAACAAATTCCGCTTCCATCAACCCGTTAAATAAAACAGACTTAAAATTATAAATACTATTCCATCCAATTTGAGGCACTTTAAATGCTGGGTTAGTTCGAGTAGACCTGGTCTGACCTGCGGTACCGACCAGTAGAGCAGCGCCGGTTTGCGTAGAGCCGGTCTGACCTTCGGTGCCGACCGGGACACCTGATACTGCCAGGCCTGCGGTGCCGACCGGGGGCATAAATAATTTCACCTCTTCATCAAAAATACCCAGGCATTTTGTATCACCTTCTTCGGAATGTTTGCACATCAGTTGCAGTCCCAAACAAATACCCAGCACCGGTTGCTGCAATGATACAATAAGTTTATCCAGGGCCCTTTCCCTAAGGTATTGCATGGCAGGCGCTGCATGACCAACACCGGGAAAGATCACTTTGTCTGCCGCTTTTATTTCTTCCTCATCGTCTGTAACAAACGAATCTACGCCGAGCCTTTGCAAAGCATACTGCACACTCTGCACATTACCGGCATTGTACTTTACAATGGCGATACGCCCAGCCAGGCCTTCCGATGAAGAAACTGGCAAAGCCGTGTTATGAAGTGAATGACTCATATTTGTTATAATATTCCCTTGGTGGAAGGCAGCGCATTGTTATTGACATCTCTTTTAACGGCCTGCTTCAAACATTTTGCAAAGGCTTTAAAGATGGATTCAATTTTATGATGTTCATTCTCACCTTCCACTTTAATATTCAAATTGCATTTGGCCGCATCGCTGAAGGATTTAAAAAAATGAAAGAACATTTCTGTTGGCATCTCTCCTATTTTTTCCCTTTTAAATTCAGCGTCCCACACGATCCAGTTCCGGCCACCAAAATCAAGCGCTACCTGCGCCAGGCATTCATCCATTGGCAGTACAAACGCATACCGTTCAATACCACGTTTATCGCCCAGCGCTTTGAGGAAGGCTTCTCCCAATGCAATTCCTGTATCTTCAATACTGTGGTGTTCATCGATGTGCAGGTCGCCTTTTGTTTCGATCACAAGATCAATATTTCCGTGCCGGGCGATCTGCTCCAGCATATGATCAAAAAAACCAAGACCGCTGTGGATAGATGCTTTACCGGTTCCATCAAGGTTAAGATCAATCGTTATAGTTGTTTCGTTGGTATTGCGCTGGTGCAGGATCTTTCGGGGTGGCAACTTGAGGTAGTTATAAATATCGGCCCAGTTGGGAGATTCAATTACAATCGTTTCTTTTCTCAACGCTTCCACTGCATCGTTGATCTCTGTGGCACCCAGTGTAGCATCGATGTTCAGCCAAAAACCTTTGCAGCCTAAATTTTTTGCCAACTGCATATCGGTAATGCGATCGCCAATTACAAATGAACCGGCAATATCATAAGTTCCGTCATTCAAGTACTTAGTCAACATACCGGTGCCTGGCTTGCGGGTGGGTACATTGTCTTTAGGAAAAGTTCTGTCGATGCATACTTCGCTGAAAAAAATATTTTCATTCTCTAAACTCTTCATCACCAACTGATGCACGGGCCAAAAACTATCCTCCGGGAAAGACGGAGTGCCAAGACCATCCTGGTTGGTTACCATTACCAGTTCATAATCCAATTCTTCTGCGATCTTACGCATGTACTTAAACATGTCGGGATAAAATTCCAGTTTGGAAAAAGAGTCCAGTTGATAAGTAGGCGGCGCTTCTTTTATGAGGGTGCCATCCCTGTCGATAAACAATACTTTTTTCACTGCTGGTATGATTTTAATAAGTTGATCAAAATTGAATTTTCTCCCGGTGTGCCGATAGTGATTCGCAAACAGTTTTCGCAATGCACATCTTTACTCCTGTTCCTTACGATCAGTTCATGTGCTGACAGGTATTCGTACAAAGCGCTGGCATCTTTCACTTTTACAAGGATAAAGTTAGCATCGCTGGGATAAATTTTTTCAACAAAAGACAATTGCTCCAGGGTTTGTTGCAACAATTGCTTTTCAGCTACCGTTTGTTTGATCCATCCGTTCACCGTATCCATATGCTGCAATGCTTCCAGCCCCAGTTGCTGCGATGCTTCATTGATATTGTAAGGCGGCTTTACCTTGTTAAACAGGTCAATCATATCCATGGATGCATAACACAATCCCAACCGCAATGCTGCAAGTCCCCATGCTTTTGACAGGGTTTGCATAACGATTAAATTAGGATATTCTGTTAACTCCTGTATAAATGTTTTTTGCCGGGAGTAATTGATATACGCCTCGTCGATGATGACGATGCCGGGAAAATTATTCAGCAACAGTTCCACATCTTCCCTGCTCATGTTATTACCAGTAGGATTATTGGGAGAACAGATGAACAATAATTTTGTACGATCATCAACCGCCTCCAATATCCCGTTTACATCCAGTTGAAATGCTCCTGTAAGATTTACTTTTTTAACGGCAACATCATTGATGTTCGCACTTACTTCATACATGCCATAGGTAGGGGGGCAAATAATAACATTGTCTTTACCCGGATCACAGAAGATGCGAAAAGCCAAATCAATCACTTCATCGCTGCCATTGCCGATAAAAATATTGTCTGCCGGAACACCTTTGATCCTTGCCAGTTGAAACTTGAGTTGCCATTGCAAAGGATCGGGATAACGGTTGTAGCTCCCCGCTGCATCTCCTGAAGCAGCTGAGCCTGGAGAACCAAACGCATTTTCATTGGCATCTAAAAACACAGATGCCTTGCCCGTAAATTCATGCCGGGCTGATGAATAGGGAGTGAGGTTTTTAATGTTGTCTCTCACCAGCTTGTTCAAATCAAATTCCATTGTTTTCTGATTAAATATTTTTCAAACGGATGGACACTGCATTTTTATGAGCCTCCAACCCTTCTGCAGCAGCCATCAATTCTACGGATGGGCCGATATTTTTTATTCCTTCTTTATTCAATTGCTGAAAGCTGATCTTCTTTACAAAACTGTCAAGCGATACACCGCTGTAAGCTTTTGCATAACCATTGGTTGGTAATGTATGATTGGTACCTGATGCATAATCGCCGGCACTTTCGGGTGCATAATGACCCAGAAAAACACTTCCGGCATTCACCACTTTTTCAGCAAGCGCAACTGCATTGTCAGCAGCAATGATAAGGTGTTCCGCTGCATAAGCATTCAGCAGATCAAATGCTGCAGTGGTATCATCCATCACTACGTAGTTGCTGTTTTGCAATGCAAGGGCTGCGATGGCTCGTCTTGGCAGGACGTTCAATTGCTTTTCCAATTCAATCTTCACCTGCTCAATGATGGATGCGGTTGTGGCTACGAGCAATACCTGGCTGTCTGCACCATGCTCTGCCTGGCTCAGGAGGTCTGCAGCAACAAATGCAGGGTCACATGACGCATCGGCATATACGGCCACTTCACTCGGACCGGCAGGCATATCAATGGCAATTCCTTCTTTATTTACCAGTTGTTTGGCACAGGTTACATACTGGTTACCCGGACCAAATATCTTATATACTTTTTCTATTGATGCCGTGCCATAGGCCATGGCGGCAATGGCCTGTACCCCGCCGATCTTAAAAATATTTTTTAACCCCAGCAGGTTGGCCACATACAAAATTACCGGGTTTATTTTGCCATTGCTGTCGCAGGGTGTACAAACAATGATCTCACTGCAACCCGCCAGTATGGCCGGAATGCCCAACATCAATAAGGTGGAGAATAGTGGCGCAGTGCCACCCGGAATATACAACCCAACTTTTTCAATGGCCACCGATTTTCTCCAGCATACTACACCGTTCGTTGTTTCTATCTGCTGCAAGGGCTCTTTTTGTGCGGCATGAAATGCAGTGATATTATGCTTTGCAATGCTAATGGCAGCTTTTAGATCTTCATCTACTAACTGAATGGCTTCGTCTATTTCCGGTCCGGTTACTTTTAATTCACCGGCCTGCAGCTTATCAAACTGCAGGGCATATTTTTTCACAGCGTCATCACCGTTCAGCCTTACATCTTCCAGTATAGCCGCTACCGCTACTTCCAGTGCCTTGCTGTCAAATACAGGCCGCTGAATGATCTTTGGCCATTGTTCTTTTGATGGGTTGATGAATAGGTTTTGCATATGCTGTTCTCTAAATAGAAACCTTTTAATGAACGTTAATAAATTTTACCTCTTTAATTTTTAGATTGGCATCATAGTATCAGAAAAAATCTGTCTATAATTACATTTAGATTTCCAGTTTTGTTTTTTTACTGCTACTGCCAGCGGGCCTTACCTCACCCCTGCCCCTCTCCTAAAGGAGAGGGAAAAGAAAGCAGTATTATACTACCATCTTTTCAATCGGCAACACAATGATGCCCTCTGCTTCAAAAACTTTCAACTTTTCTATGACTTCCCAAAACTCATTTTCTTTAACTACGCTCTGCACACTGCTCCAGCCTTCCTCTGCCAGCGGTACCACGGTAGGACTTTTCATCCCCGGTAATAAGGTGAAAATATTTTTCAACTGGTGATTGGGCGCATTCAACATAATATACTTATTGTTTTTGGCAGCTTTTACCGCATTGATGCGAAACAATAACTTATCCAGTACCTGCTGTTTTTCCGCTGACAAATAATTATTGGCAGCCAGCACAGCTTCTGAATACAGTATGGTTTCCACTTCCTTTAGGCCATTGGTAAAAAGCGTACTTCCACTGCTCACGAGGTCGCAGATGGCATCTGCCAACCCAATACCGGGCGCTATTTCCACCGAACCGCTGATTTCGTGTATCTCTGCATTGCACTGGTTGCGGTTTAAGAAATCCTGCAGGATGCCGGCATAGCTGGTAGCGATCTTCAAGCCCTGCAGGTCAGCAATGGAGTTGTAAACTGCAGCCTTGGGAACAGCAATGCTCAGCCTGCATTTGCTAAAGCCCAGCCGCCGGATGAGTTTGATATCTTTTTGCTTTTCGAGCAATACGTTCTCTCCTACAATACCCACATCGGCTACGCCGTCAAATACATACTGCGGAATATCATCGTCCCGCAGAAAAAATATTTCCAGCGGAAAATTACTGGCAATGGTCTTTAGTTGTTTGTTGCCATTGTTTAATTCGATGCCACACTCCTTTAATAATTTGACAGAGTCTTCATACAATCTTCCTGATTTTTGAACTGCGATCTTTAGCATTGTTGGTCATTTATTTTTTTATGATCATAACCGCCGCCAGGGTTAAAACCGCTGCCGGGGTCAAACAAAAAGGGCTCACCAGTTGGTAAGCCCTTTGTTGAAATATGTTCAGTACATACATATCAGCACAGCTTACCGGTTGGTAAAGTATGATGATGGTGTATGTGAATGATTTGCTTCATTAAGGCACAAAGTAACGTCGGTTTGCTTATTCAGCCAAATTAAATTTCTTTACGGGGTTTTAAAAACTGCATTGCAGAGCAGCGGTAATGCAAAAGCCACGATCCAGGCGAGTGTGAACAGTATCTTGCTCTTTGGAGTGAGATCATCATCAAAAGGTGGTACCAGCACTTTTTCTACAAGCCTGATCACATCCTGCTCATCGCCGCTTTGTTCTTCAGTATCATACTTTCGCCGGAGGATGGCACTTTTTTGTATCAGCGCTTTACGAACCTGGTAATACGTTTCATCGGTTAAATCATCATAGTCGCAGGTATAGTCGAATCCTTCCTCCTCCAGTTGCTTTCGAACCCGGCTTACCAAATGAAAGGTCCTGATCCGCATCAATATCATCACTGCAATGATCAACAGCCACCATGCATTGTGCATTGTGAAAGAAAGATAAATAAGCCAGGCAGCAGACAGGTAGAGAAATACCTGTAACAGGATATTGCCGGTCTTTAAAAACAAGGTCTGGAAATACTGGCCTCCATCCAATGGAGAAATTGGCAGGAGGTTAAAAACATTCAGCATCAAAAATGTGGCAGCGATCATATAATAATCGTGATTGTGGTGCTGCTTGTATAAATACAAAAATATACAGCCAATGATCACGCCCGGCAAAGGGCCTGCCATCAGTACAATGAGTTTATTTTTCCGTGACAAATTAGTGGCGGTACCTGAAACATAAGCGCCCAGCAAAGGAATGAAAGTGATGTTGATATATCGATAGCCGAAAACTTTCATCGCTATAAAATGGCCTGACTCATGAATTACGATCACGCTCACGAGCAGCAATACGGCCAGCCAGCTTTGAAAAAGCCAGTAATCTATTGCTACGTACAATGCAAAACTGGAAACCGTTCTTATAATGGAAGTTATGGTAACCGGGGTATCGGCTGGTTCAATGGCCGCCGGTTCATTTTCATCAGTCATGCACTGTTGTTTAAGGAGCTGTTAAATTGAATCGTAATAGTAAAATAGGTAAAACCCTGCTGCAAACAAAACGCAAATCAAAAAAAAATATGCCAGGAATGGTGGTGTTTAATACATTTTAATTCCCAACCCTGGTTGATCAGTATAAACAATATTGCCATTGTTAAACCCAACACCCTTAGCCACATCTTCCTTTAGTAACAATGGCCCGTCCATATCTACCATATCCAGCAGTGGCGCCAGTTGTGCAATGGCGGCGGTGCCGACGGAACTTTCATTCATACAACCGATCATTACCTTCATATCCAGCTGTCTTGCTTTGGCGATCATTCTTCTTGCCGGGGTTATGCCACTGCATTTGGTGAGTTTAATATTGATGCCGTGAAAATATCCATGACATTTTTCTACATCGCTTTCTGCAACACAGGCTTCATCTGCAAATACCGGGAGGGGCGATTGTTCGTATAATATTTTCATGCCATCCCAATTGTCTTTTGCCAGTGGCTGTTCAACCATTTCCACACCAAGCTGCTGCAACAAAGGAATTTTCTGCAGGGCCTGCTCCAGTGTCCATCCTGCGTTGGCGTCTACTCTTAAAGCTGCATCGGTATGTTTGCGTAATGCAGCTACCATTTCTATATCTCCTTCCACGCCTACTTTCACTTTGTAAATGGGCCAGGGCTTTTCTTTCATCTTCTCCAGCATTTTTTCAATGGAATCGATGCCGATGGTATAATCTGTTAACGGAGATTCATTGATATCAAGGTTCCATAACTGGTGTAGTTGTTTTCTTTTTATTTTGCCGTAGATGTCCCAGCCGGCCATATCAAGTGCACAAACCAAAAATGAATTTTGGGGAAAGAGATGGTGCAGGTAATGCCAGTATCTTTCCGGATCAGAAAAAGAGAACTTCTCAACGAATTGCTTTTTGCTTTCCAGGTCGGCCACCATTTTTTCTACCGGTATATTGTAGTAGGCAATGGCGGGTGCTTCTCCGTATCCTTTTATGCCAAAATGATCCAGCTCCACGATCAGCGTAGGCTGATGTGTTTTGGTGCCTTTGGAAATGGTGAAAGGATACTTAAAAGGGAGATCGTATGTTTTGTAAGAAACTTTCATTCGTTGCTGTTGATCAACTAAATTACCAACAAAGCAAATAAAAAAGATAAATACTGTTTTAACGCAACAGCAGGATGAAAAAATAAGGTGATCGACCTTCGTTAAACTATAAGTAGTATAAAAAGGTCGACCACCTTTCACTTAAAATATTCCATTTATCTTCCGCTGGCCTTGACATAACTGCCCAGCTCTTCATTGAAAGCGGTTTCTTTGATGAGGTCTTCGAGGCTGATATGCATTCGGTAGCGCCAGTAATGTTTTGGATTGGCAGGCTGGTTGATGCGTTCCTGGTTTGGATCTTCTCTCCGCAGGGTTTCACTCATGCCCAGCAGATCCTGTACCTGGAAGATGCACCACATGGCAGGCGAATAAAAATGCTGTATCAATATATCCCGGTTGATCCATGGCTCGCAGTAAAAAGGCGAAGCGCCGTATTTGCCAAGAATGCTGTTATAAAAACGTTGTGTTTTAGCCGTGTCTTCTTCCCACCAGCCACGAATGGTACTCATATCATGCGTAGAAGGCGTAACCACGCTCATGTAAGGTGCATTGCCCGGGTGAAAGAATTCCGTTTTAGGATCCTTGGGCATGCGTTGTATCTCCAGGCTTAAAATACCCAGTTGCTGCATTACGTCCGGCACACAATCGGGTACCATGCCAAGGTCTTCACCGCATACCAGCATATTGGTGGTGCGTTTTAATTCAGGCAGTTTGTGCATGGCTTCCTGCTGCCAGAAATCATCCTGCCGGCGGAAGAAATAATTTACATAGAGATCTTTCAGCTTTTGTTTGATATAATCATCCAGGTCGCGGAAAGAGGTGGTGTTTTCCATCCCGATGCGGAAATGGTATTGCTGCATTTGTGAACCTTCTTCTTCAAAAAAGATCACATTGCTGATGAGATCATAAAGGCCCAATTTGATAAAATTATTTGTATCAGATTCTTCGAGCCCTTTAAAATATTTTTCAACTTTCTGCTGGGTGTTGTACGCATCTTTTAATTCAAAAGTTCCATCCGTCCATTCTAAAAAATGCTGCAACACATGATCCGCTTCATTGCCAAACCTTTCTCTTACCACATGTTCCGGAATGTAGGGCTTGCAGTAACGGTGATACTCAAACGGGATATTATTCTGATACAATTCGTTGATGTGAACAGGAATGGCCGGAACAAATTTGCCCATAATGCCTTCTACCGCATGGATAGGAATACTCCAGATGCGGAAGAAACCAAGAATATGATCAATGCGGAAAGCATCAAAATACTCACTCATCTGTTCAAAACGGCGACGCCACCACGAAAATCCATCTTCCTGCATCTTCTTCCAGTTGTAGGTAGGAAAGCCCCAGTTTTGCCCTTTGATGGCAAAATCGTCCGGCGGAGCGCCTGCCTGCGCATCCATATTGTACAACTCAGGTGCTACCCAGGCATCACAACCATAGCGATAAATACCGATCGGCAGGTCGCCCTTTACAATAATGCCGTTTTTGTGTGCATAGGCCGTTGCATCTTTTAACTGCAGGTGCAAATGATATTGTGTAAAATAATGCAGCGCAATACTATCATAGTGTTTCTGTGACGGCGCTACCAATTTTTGCACCGCATCCTCATTGTACACACTGTTTGTTTTCCACTGGCTGTAGTCGGAGGTTTTATACTTATCCCTCAAATAACAAAATGCCGCATACGGCACCAGCCAGTGACGGTTCAGTTCAAAAAATTCAAAATATTTGGTATCGTCTTTAAAACTGTCCTTCTGCACTTCATACAACTCTTTGATGGCCGTAAATTTAAAATTCATTACGGCTTCATAATCCACATCCACAGCAGCATTCAGTTCCTGCTGGGTTGCTTTCCATTTTTTTACATGGGGCGACTTTTTACCTGCAACAGTATCCAGATTCAAATAGAGCGGATGCAGCGCAAAAGCGGAGATGGCAGCGTAAGGATAAGAATCCGTCCAGGTATGCGTTGCAGTAGTATCGTTTACGGGTAACAGTTGTATCAGTTTCAATCCGCATACTGCTGCCCAATCCACCAACTGGCTGATGTCGGTAAATTCACCGGTGCCATAACTATTGGCTGTTCTTAAACTAAACACTGGTATCGCCACGCCTGCACCTTTCCATTTTTGATAGGGCACCTGTGCAAAGCCATCATGCAGTATTGTTAGTTTGCCTTTTTGAGCATCGGTCTGCAAAGTGCGGTTATTACCCGATTCAAAATGAACAAACTTTTTGGTTGCAGTATTGTAAACGCCATACTTATAAGCAACAGGAAAACTATCTTTTGCAAAATTGAGTTTCGCCGTCCACCAGTTGCCTTCCTTGCCGAGTAAAACCGGCGATACAGTATCCCATTCACCCAAAGTGTTGCCTGTACCCGCTATGCAGATCACTTCAGCAGCAGAGAGCATTGGCGCTTTCACCCTGAACTCGTGCGTATAGGTCTTAACCACTTTTGGTTTATGGCCGGCCTGTGCATCTTTTAATAACACACCCTGGAAAGGCTGTGTATAAAAAGCATTGTCGATATCACCGGCATGATTCCATGTATCTACCATTACGAGTTCTTCTCTTGTAGTTGATTTTTTCAGTTCAATAATGCGGTCGTTGCCCCATTCTACAATTTCATTGCCATTATCTTCCCGTAAAATATAACGATATTCCAGTGAAAGGGAAGTATTGTCTACTTCCACCTGCCCATGCCAAAAATCCTGGTTAAAATAGTGCAACGGAACGGCCATGGCCATATTATTATCGCCTAATAGCTCGTGGTTGCCGGAAATATATAGTGATTGTCCAACCCTGGTGGAGAATCGCAGATAAAAGTTGAGAAGCATCGTAGTATGTTAAGGAGAGGCAAGATAAGCCATATTATTAAGATGTAAAAAATACACAACGAAAACTATCCCTGTTTTCCGCTGCAATCGTTTGTTCGGGTAGTGGTAAATTTTTTAAGAGCGCAGTATAGAAAATTGTGCTTTTACCCTATTTTTGCCAAAACATTTTCAATTCATGGAAACATCTAAAAAATCTACCGGCTTGTACTGGGTTTTATTTTTGATCTCTGTTGTGGCTTTTTTTGGCGTGTATAAAGTTGGTGGTGGATATTGCTCCATGGTATTGCCTTTCAACTGCACCTTCTTTGCCAAAGCAATGGACCTGATGTAAGAGATGTCTCGATTTTCTGAGACTCAGCCCCTGTTTTCTTCCATGTCGTTCTATGTCGTATTGCCAGTACTTATTACGTAAGGCAATATGATCTTCTATTGTTCACAGGATTTTTGATGCCACGGCTTCGCAATTGCCTTTTAAAACACCTTTCAACTGCCGAAGTTAAATTCCAGCTTCTTTATCGCTTCTTCAAATTGTGAGGAAACTCATTTGCTGCCAACGAAACCTGGTGAAGTTCCGCAGGGGTATTATCATGCACTGCACAACGGGCGGGAAAGTACCAGTTAATTATTGCAGGAAAAATCGTCGTTGCTGGTAAACCAACAAATTAATGCAAAATAGTGAGTGTATAAGGCGCACTAACGGTGAGGGTTGCCCCCTGCGCAACAGACAGGCTCCATACCGTTGCATTGGATGCCAGTACCACCACACCGCTGTCTATTTTAACCACTGTATTGCTATTGGGTACAAAACCACAACTCCAGTTGCCGGCATTTTCCCAGGCATTGTCAATAAGTCCAGTCCAACTGCAAAGCGGTAGAAAAGTAAAGCCTGCTAACTGTGCTGTGCCGGCCGGGTTAACCACTTTTACAAAGCCACTTGAGCCATCTCCTACAACAGCAATCACAATACTATCGCTGATCACAGAAAAGGAAGCTGCAGGAACATTACCAAAACTTACTGCGGTGCAGCCGTTGAACCCGGAACCGGTGATGGTAATACTGTCGCCTGCCGAAGCTGCAGCCGGTATAAAGGAACGAATGGCCGGCATTACAGGTGCATTGCTGTTGGTATACAATCCGGCATCTGCGCCTATATCCACCGGCGTTAGTTGCGCCCTGTCTTCACCATCTATGTCTGCAGGTATGCTGTATGATGCGGCCCCTGTTCCTTCTGCCGGGGTCATGTTATTAAGGTGATAATCCATTGTTGCAAGCGGATTGGCAATGGCTTTGAAAGAAGGATTGAGAAAAACTGAACTGTTATCTTTTTGAAGTGCCGTACGCCAGTTTGAAAGATTGCTGTAGTTTGATCCGTTAAAATTGCCCAGATACCCATTGGCGCCATCAGCAAAATAAATATTATTATCAAGGAACAGATCGGTACCCGGTGCTGCAGCGCCTGCCTGGGCGATGGCATAATTGTTTCCTGTTACAGAAGACCTGCCATTGTAAAATATATTGTTGGCCACTACCCTGCTACCGGAGCTAACGGCAGTTTTAAAAGCATAACTGTTGATGCTGTTAATGCCGGCATTATTACCGCCGATATATACCGAGTTATGCACAATCCTGTTCAGGCCTGCCACTTCATTGATGCCGGTAAAAGCAAAACCTTCATTAATGGAAGTACCATCTTCATTTAAACCAAGCCTGATCACGTTGTTATATACCATCGAATTGCCTGCCTGCAAATTGATACCCTGCATATTTTGCGTACCGGTAAGCAGCAAGGAGCTGCAGGTAAGGCCACTGATAATATTGGAATGAATAGAGTCTGCCCCTGCTGCAGGCCCGTTATAGTAAATGCCATGGACATAAGTGCCAAAAGAAGACGAAGGTGAATTGGTAGTTGACAAATTATATATCTTATTGTTTGATATCCTCATAGCCGGCGTACCACCGATATTTAATAAAAGCCCTGCAACGGATGCTGTGGTAGCCGAGAGCGTTATGTTGGCAGATTTTAAATTAAAGATACGATTGCCTTCTATCACGTACCGCCCACTGGCGCTGCCTTCAGCATAAATGCCCGCTACGGAACCGGAACTGTACACGCCACTGGCCCCGGTAAAATTGGCGCATGTATTGCCTCTCAAAAATAGTTTGCCGCTGCTGCTGTAGTTTACTATACGGATACCATAGAGGCTGCCTCCGCCATTATTTAAAATGCTGTTGGACATACCGGGGTAGCCGATCCAGTTACTGTCAACGACCATATTGCCGGAACCTCCTGTATTGATCCCGATAAAACTACCATTGCTTCCCTGGTAAGAGATGCCACTGATGATATTACCTTTAATCGTATCGGGCTGCACATAATTGTTGATGGTACTGCTGATGCCTATGAACTGCGGCGAATTGCCCGTACCATAAAAGCGAATGCTTTCCGGCGTAGTGGTATCGCCGATCAAATTGCCCGTACAATGGCCAAAAAAATTGGAAAGTGTAATGGCATCGAACCAACCAAGGTTATTGCTAACACTTACAGCCAGGTTCCTGATCACGTTGTTTCGTACAACAGACGGGTGACCGGGTATATAGGCATTGGCAACAGAAATTCCGTACAATACAAGGTTACCTCCCAACTCCAGCTGGGCCCCGGTTGCAGCAGGTGCACTGCCGCCGAGGTAATTTCCTTCAATAACAAAATCGTTGAATAAGGTGGATTTGATCTTTATAAAATAAACGGCAGGCGTGTAAGTCGACAATACGTATCCGGCAGGCAGTGTCTGGTAGATGCTGTTACCCGTAATGCTCCAGTCGCTGTTGTATTCTTCAATATTAATACCCGAACTGTTTGCAGACTGCTGGTAAAAATTATAAATGTTACAGTTAGAAATGCTGTTGTGATTATTGATCCTGGTAGAAACGCCCAGCGCATGAATGCCCGTTGCAGGGTACACGTTACCGGTAGGGTCTGCTTCAAACACATTGCAGTGATCGATCACATTACTGTCGCATCCGGCACCCGTGGTGGATGCCATAAAGTTTATTACGGCTGTAGTATCATAGGTAGTAACTGCTGCCGGCAGCATGGTTGATGCCGATCCTCTTACATCCAGGTACTGCAGGGTATTGTGAGAAGCGCTGTTAATAAATCTTACCGCAGCCCCTTTATTGTGTGTATTCACAATAGAAAGTGCATTGGTAGTACCCGTGCCGCCCGGTCTTCCGTCAATGATGAGATACTGCGTATTGGCAAGATCAACGGTGTACTGGCTGTCGGTAGCAATGCTGAGCGCAGTGGCATTTGCCTGTGGCCTGATGGTAATGGTACTGGACGCACTTACACAGCCGATCCCGGCAAAGCTGATGGGAAAAGTTTCTCCGGCAGAACTGTAGTCCGCTTGGAGTTCGATCACGAGGTTACCAGCCGGGCCAATGAGCCGCAACGCACTGGCCGCTGCCGTGAGGCTTGGATAGTCGCCTGCAGGGCCAACAGAAATCGTGCCGATGGCGGAGCAGTTTTGAGCGCCTGCCTTTATAGCAAAAAGAGTTACCAGCAAAAAAACGAAGATCGCATTCAGCTTCATGTTGATTGTTTTAAGCCCGGTCAATATTGATTAAAGGCAACGCCTGGTCGCAACATTATTTTAAACTATTGATGATCGTAGTAAACTCCGTTGCTACCAATGATGCGCCGCCTACCAGCCCACCATCTACATCCGGCTGCCCAAAAATCTCCTTCGCATTGGCAGCCTTTACACTTCCACCATACAAAATAGAAACGCTTTGAGCGATCTCCTCTCCATATTTTGAAGCGATCACGTTGCGGATATGCAATTGGATTTCCTGCGCCTGTCCGCTGGTAGCGGTTTTGCCTGTACCGATGGCCCAGATTGGTTCGTAGGCTATTACAAAACCGGTCATTTGCTCATCGGATAAATGAAACAGGCCTTCTTTGATCTGTGTTTCTACAAAACTGTTCTGAGTGCCTGCTTCCCTTATTTCGAGGGCTTCGCCGCAGCAGAATATCGCTTTAAGGCCATACTCCAAAGCCAGGTTTAATTTTTCCGCCAGCACTGCATTGGTTTCATAAAAATATTCCCTGCGTTCGCTGTGGCCGATGATCACATAGTCGACACCGATGCTTTTCAACATCTCTGCACTTACTTCACCTGTGTAAGCACCTGATTTTTTTGAATATAAATTTTGCGCTGCTACAAAAATATTTTCACGTCCTGCCAGTTGCTGTTTTACACTGGTAAGGTAGGGGAACGGAACGCCGAATACGGCTATATGATCATTGTTCAACGTAAGTGATGCTCCAATGATATCATTTACCAATGCAGTACCCTGTTCCAGTGTAAGGTTCATTTTCCAGTTAGCGGCAGCTATTTGCTTTCTCATGTTAGACGTTTTGATTGTATAAATTTTTTAAAATGATTTCTTCGTTTCCGGTGATCGTTTTGCCTTTTAATTTTTTCCAGTTATCAATATCACGGATGGCTTTTTCAAAATGGTACCGCTCTTCGCCCCAGGTAAAACTATTGATGAATTTTGGTGGAAAGCCATTGCCAAAAACATTGCAGCTAACACCCACTACGGTTCCGGTGTTAAAGGAGGTGTTGATGGCGGCCCTGCTGTAATCGCCCATGATCAATCCTCCCTTGGTGCCAACTGGTTGAAACTGTTTTGTGGCATTGTTCCACATCGTCAATTCACCGGCGGTATTCTTGATATTGCTGTTGGTGGTTCCGGCGCCAAAATTACACCATTCTCCAATTACACTATCGCCTAAATAACCATCGTGTGCTTTATTGCTGTAACCTGATAAAATGGAATTCTTAATCTCCCCTGCTGCAATACAGTAAGGGCCAATGGTAGTAGCGCCATATATCTTTGCTCCCATCTTTAATGTGGCACCCTCACAAAGCGCAAATGGACCACGGATCATACAGCCTTCCATTACGGTGGCATTTTTAGCAATGTATACCGGCCCTGCGGAAGCATTGATCACACTGCATTCTACACTGGCGCCCTCTTCAACAAAAATATTTTCGGGAGCGATGATGGTATTCGAGGGAGACAGCGCTTGTGAAATTCTGTTGCGGGTGAGGAGTTCAAAATCTTTCCTTAAAGCCCAGTCATTCAATTGGAAGATATTCCAGGTATGCTGGAGGCGCCTGCATGTTTCGCCGGCATTTTCAATGGCCACATATCCCGATTCATTAATAGAAACCACGGTTTGTACAGAAGGAATGATGGCTGCATTTATCTTGATGACTGCATCGTTTGGCAATGCAGCAGCTTTCTGGTGACTTTCGGGAAAATCAAAAAGCCGTTCCCATTTTTCACGGATGGTGAGTATCCCTATTCTTATACCGGCTGCATTCCTGGTGGCGGTAAGTGGCCACAAACTATCCTTAACAGCGCTGTCATCAAAAATTATTTTCACCCCCTAAAACTACATTTTTATTGAGGAAATATTTTACTCCATCCATAAAAAAGGAGCTGCATCAAAAACATACTGACCTGTATCACCGGTTTTACCCGAATGATTACAGATCAGTTTTCCATTGACAACGATATTTCGTGTAAGATCAATACCGGTATCAATAGAAGTTTTGATGCAGCTCTTTTTAATTTAAAGGCCGTTTTTCTAAAGTCTTTGCCTGGTTAAGCTTCTTTTGTCTGTTCGTTCTTCTTTGCCACTTCTTCCAGCAGTTTTAATCCCAGCAAGCCGCTGATGGGGCCATTGGCACCTTCTGCACCACCGCTGATCAGTATGTCTGGCATGATCTTGATGTGCTGTGCACCGATGGCTTCCATCACTTTCAATTGGGTGAAATTATTTCCGCCCATGGCTTCTACAGACAGTTTGTATGCTTCTGCATTGGACTTACCGATGGCCAGGATCTTCTCTGCTTCCGCATTACCGGTTAAGGAGATCTTTTCAGCATCCGCCTTTGCCAGCAATTCTATCTGCTCTGCATTTGCTTTTGCCAAAACCCGGATTCTTTCTGCATCGCCACTTGCCAGCAATTTCAACCTGTCTGCCTCCGCGGTTGATTGTAAACGCACGCTGTTGGCTTCACCGGTGGCTTTTTTTACAGAAGCATCTGCTATGCGTTCTGCGATCACCACACCCTGGTCGGCTTTTACGATCTCTTTTTGCATTTCAGCAATAGCAGTTTCCTTTTCGAGGCTTTGCCTTGTTTCCTGCGCCTTCATTTCTGTATCATAGGTGATCTTTTGTTCTTCCGCCAGTTTACGGTCGGTGAGCGTTTTCATCAGGCTTTCAGGCGGCACAATGTCTCCGATCAATGTATCTACACCATGCACATTGTACTGGTCCAGCACATGGCCAATATGTTCCCTTGCGGAACTTTGTCGCTCTTTACGGGTACCAAGAAAGGCGATCACATCACTGTCCTGGGCGCTGTTGCGGAAGTAGTTGCCAATGGTAGGTTCCAGCACCTGGCTCACCAGGTTGTTCATGTTACCAAAGCGGGCGATCACTTTCGGCGCTTCGGTTGTTGGGATGTGAATGATCTGCGACACATCCAGGTTAAAAGGGAAACCATCTTTACTACGGACCGTAATGGTAGATAAATTTTTATCCAGCTGGTGGCTCTCACTTCTTGCACTTGCCCAGTTAAGCACCAGGTTGGTCGTAGGCACCAGTTCTACTTTCATGATATAGGGATTGATGGGATATTTACCCGGGCCTAACGGTTCTGCCCACACGCCTTTTTGTCCTTTGGAAACAATATTGCCATGCTTGAATTCTGCGCCGCTTAAATCCACGCCTTCACCACCCACGTAGCTGATCACCACACCAACATGGCCAATGGCGATCTCCGTCATTTTCACCATTTCCACTTTTGCAAACCAGGGATTGAGAAAGTACGTACCGGCAAGGATCACCTGCTCCTGCAGCCCTTTATATCCTCCGCTCGTCATAAAAGAGTCTACATCCTGGAACTTGTTATGCCCTTCCACGATCTTTCCTGCTATCTGCCCTTCATCCAGCGGCTTACCTTCCTGGGTAGTTACAATGCCCACGGCGTTATCCGGGATGGAAGTCATTTCTGTAAATTCAACACTGAACAAAAATGTGTTGATACGATACGAGCCGGGTGTGATGATAGACGTTTGGCGTCCCTTACGGCCGCCATTCCGTAAAAAGGCTTCTGCATCCTGGAAACTATCGCAATCTACTTTGCGGCCCAGTACAGAGCCGGTTTCCAGTTCGGCGCCATCTTTTGCCAGCACCAGCCCGAGCTGCCCGGTAGGAATAATGGTGAATGCCTGGAAAGTAATGTCATACTGCCAGATCCATTTACCAAAATAAACACCCGGCGGTAATGTTTGTGCCTGGAAGCCGGCTTCTCCCTGCGTAGCAATGATCCGGCCTTCGGGCAGTTCCTGTTTACCAAACAACACAAACTTTTTGGTTACGAGTCCGATCCTGTCTTCAGGCACGATCACAACGCCAAAGAATACACGAAGAATAAATCTGTAGAAAATAAGAATGAAGAGGGGAATACCAATGATCAATCCCCATTTGATCAACAATGCTGATTCCATGTTAGTTAGGTTTAAAAATGAAAAGTAAAAATTAACAGGGTATGCGCCGTTAAAAGATGTGCACCAAAAATGAACAAATTAAACCAGCGCTGATGTTATAAAATACATGCAGTTCCCAAACAGCAAAATAGCTTTCGCAGCAGGAACGGAACACGGTAGTACAGTATTAACGCTTTACCGGCTTAGCACCTGTTTTATGAATAAAAGAAATGTTACAGTAAAGGAGGTGAAGTATTGAAGTTGCAGAGGATAAAATCGCAAAGAAAGAAAATCTCTTTATTGCCCGGTTCCATTGTTATTAGTGTTATTGAGGATGTAAAGATTGTACAACGGCTAATAACGGCAAAAGCGTTTAGGGATGGACGGTAACTGTGACCAGTAACCCGGGAGGATCATGGAAAAAGGATCCGTATCATGGCTGCCAGTTTACTAGCCCATACTCCATATTCGGTTCCGGAAGGATGTAAGCCATCGCTGGCGATCAAAGAAGGATCAGTAGCAGCCCTCCTTGTATCACCGGTGATATCAATATAGTTTACCTGGTATTGCAGCGCAATGGTTTTGTTGATCGTGTTGAAGGAATCGATCTGCTTTGCGATTAATTCCGTATTGCTTCCTGAGGCAAACGGAGTAACACCATAATCAGGAATAGACAATACAAAAACATGCTGCCGGTTGTTGCCTGCATACTGAACAGCATGCTCCAGCAAAGTGGTAAACTGCTGGCGATATTCTTCCTGGGTGCGGCCCTGGTATTGATTGTTCACACCAATCAGCAAGGTCACAATATCGTATGCAGATCTCAATGGCGGTGTATTATCCAGCCTGGATAAAAGATTGCCCGTCGTCCAGCCCGTTTGGGCAATGATCTCAGGCTGTTTAAAATTCACCTGCACGTTCCTGAGCCTTGCAACCGTCTGCACAGGAAAACGTTGATTTTCCTGCACCGACTGCCCGATGGTGTACGAATCACCCAATGCGAGGTAAGTTCTTTGAAAAGAAGTATCATTGGTGGAACTGGTGTCAACAACTGTAACAGGCGGATAAACCGGCGGAAACGAATAATGCGGTTGGGGCTTTTCGCAGGCAGTAGACGCCAACAGCAGCAGCAACGGCAACAGGTATATTTTGAACATAACAATATCAACGTATTTACTGCATAAAAGGTTTGGCCAACAATAAAAGAGGCCGGATAAAATCCCGGCCCCGTTTATAAAAAAGATCCTTTGAAGAGGTTACATGTATTTAAATTGAATTTATGATGACCGGCAAATGGCTTTTATCCAATGCCGATGACAACAATTGTTAAAAGAGCCTGTTCATCTTAAAACTTAGCATAAAAAACAATCCCAGTATTAGGAAGAGCAGGTGAGCTCCGAAAAAAAGGTACTGCAATAACCTGGCAAAAAGTACTGTTCTACCGGAAAAGAACAGATAAATGGCACAAAAAACCAACGTCAATTCCAAACCTATAACAAGCATTTCTCTCCCTTCAACAATATGCTGAGTTATTGTAAGCTGTTTCTGTATCCAGTAAATAAGTATCGCTGAAGCACTGAATAAATTCAACAATGTAACCCAAAACAGCAGCCTGCCTGTAACATAACCGGCAATGCCAACAGCAAGATGAATTAAAATAAGCAACAGTACAATGGCAACAATAAACTGGTCAGTTTTATTCATTTTTTTGCTTTTTTCAAACTAATTACTGTCCCATTATTACGGATGCCAATCCTGGTGTGCTGCAATAGCAATGTCCTGTAAATTGATAGCGGAGTTGGCCATAATGGTTATTTGAATATCATCGCCAAAGCCAATAATGAGAGACCGGTAGGCTGCCGACAAAGTTGGGCTATTGTAATTGTACACACCGTTCTTCCAGTACCAACTGATACCATCGGTGGTGAAACCATGGAAATCGTAGCCAAGGTCGTTACTCTTCATTAAAGCGCTCACGCTGAAAGACAGCAATGTGTTAGTGTATTGCAATGTTGTAAAAAAATCATTTACCTGTGCGGTGTTTAAAACCCAGCCCTGCGAACCGGATTCCAGGGTTCTGTCAAAGCCGGTAAAATAACCCGGCAGCGTAGAACCCAGTGTGTAACAGATACCAGGGTTTAGATCGGTATTTACACAATCGATGGTTTGAGTTGCCGTGGTACCCAGCTTATTAAAAATTGTTTGCCTGCAACAATCCTTGTACGCATTTGCCAACTGGCTGGCCTGTATACTTTCTAAGCTCGCCATAATGGAGGGATATGTATTGGCTGGGATCTGGACGATATTATAATTGCCCATTTTAGGTATGATCAATCGCATCAGGTCATAGTTACGGTTATTGTACTTGTAAGTTTTGAGCGACAGGTACACACCTGCTGCTGCTAATTTTTTTAATGTTTGATAGTCGCTGCCATTACCGATTGTGCCAACATCGTAGCGTATTCCGCTTGTATGGTTAAGCAGTTGGCGGAATGTGATCGTTTTAAAATTGGGGCCAAACACCCAATGAGAAGGAAGGTATTTCCAAACGGGCGCATCCAGGGTGGCTATACCAGCTGTTAGCCCTTCCATTTTTTTAAAAAGGGCTACGGCCGTAATGGTTTTACTTACGCTTGCGATACTGTATTTCTCATACATCGTCATAGCCCTTGCAGGTGTGTTTTGCATGGTGCGGCATTGCCCTCCGGCACGGGTGGTTTTATATTGCCCCAGGTAAGACACGATGAAATTGTATCCTGTACATTTTCCCCTGAGCCGAAAGGCAAGTGTATCTGCCAGCTTTTGAAAATCGGCGCCGGTTAAGAGTCTTCCCTGCATATTCCCGGCTGATAATTCAACACTATTTTTATCAACCATTCTTTCAGTTACATTTTTTTTACACGCTGTAAAAAAGCTCAATGCAGAAATAAACAGTATCACCGTAATTATTTTCTTCTGTTGCATGTTGTTGTTGGTTTTGTTTTTTTTTGATTTTGTTGATGTTATTTTTTTGTAAGCGCATTTATTTGTTGCTGCATTTTTTCAATGATGGCCTGTTGTTCCTGTATGGCTTTTACCAGCGGCACTACAAACTCAGCATAAGCCAGTGAATAATGGTCCTTCTCATTTTGCGGCTTGTGTACACCGTCGAAATTGTAGCCAATGCTTTTTGCAATTGCTTCCACCTGCTGTGCACTAAAGCCGCTGCAGACAATGTTCTCTTTTTCTGCAATGGAAGCCTGCTCTTTGCTAAACAGGCTGTCGGCTGCCTTGCCATAAATAAACTGGTTGAGTTTTTTTACATCCAGGTTGTAGGTGATGGGCTCCAGTTTTAAAATGAAATCAAGGCCATGTGTTTCAGGCTGGATATTTTTCTTAAACCGGATATCGCTGAGGTTATGCCAAATAGAATAACCGCCGACATAATTCACCAGTGTATTCCCGATCGTTACCTGGTTAGAAGCGGTATAAACGGCCGTTCTTCCGATGGCAGCTGAGTTAGATAAAAAGCTGCTGCCACTTACCGGTCCTGCATCAGTTCCTACAACAGTATTATTATCGCCTGTAAGATTGTATTGAAGTGCCTGGTAACCGATGCCCACATTCGCCTGCCCGGTTGTTGCATTTAATAAAGCATTGTATCCTACCGCTGTACTCCAGCTTCCGGTAGCGTTATAAATTGCCTGGTAGCCAACTGCGGTGTTGTAACTTCCGGTTTCATTTACCAGCAAGGCGGTGTTTCCTATGGCTGTGTTTCGGCTCCCCTGCCTGTTGTTCTCCAATGCACCAACACCCAGCGCACTATTTTCTCCACCGGTAGAATTAAGTGACAAAGCAAAAGCGCCAACAGATGTATTGCCGGTACCTGAAGTATTTGCCCACAAAGCATTGTAGCCCACAGCGCTGTTGTTAAATCCATCTATATTGTAACTCAATGAGCCACTTCCCAACCCTGTATTTTGCCTGCCTGAAGTATTTGCAAAAAGACTGTATGCACCTATGGCAGTATTATCGCTTTCATCGTTATTGGTTAAGGCCTTTGTACCTACGGCAGTATTTTGATAATGATTACCGCCTTTCAGAGATTCAAAACCGAGTGCAGTATTTGCAAAGCCGGTAGTATTTTCCATTAATGTTTTTGACCCAATGGCAGTGTTCATATAAACCCCATCGGCACGTGTTCCCTGGTTGATCAATGCGGAGTCTCCCACAGCAACAAGGTTATGCCCCACAGTATTGCCTCTAAGTGCGTACACTCCGATAGCAGTATTACTGTAACCGGTGGTATTATTTTCAAGCGCCCGGAAACCTGTTGCAGTGTTGTCATTTCCTGCTGTATTAAAAAAAAGCGCCAGGCTGCCAACGGCAACATTATCGCTGCCGGCTTTATCATTTTCAAGCGCACTACTGCCTATGGCAACATTATTGTTTCCGGTAAGGTTATCATACAGGGATAGATACCCATTGGCGGTATTATTGTTGCCGGTAGTATTGTTATATAGTGTTCTTAAACCGGTTGCAGTATTATAATTACCGGTTGTATTGCTATATAAGGATTCTGCCCCGGTTGCTGTGTTGCTTTTGCCTGTTGTGTTTGAATAAAGCGATACATACCCGTAAGCGGTATTTTGGATACCCGTATTATTTAAAAACATGGATTGATAGCCTGATGCTGTATTCCAATATCCTGATGTATTGGAAAAAAGCGCTTTTGAACCAAGCGCTGTATTAAAGCCTCCGTCAAACAGGGATGACGACCCGGTACCATTGTTAAATAAAGCTGAATCGCCCACTGCGACAAGGTTTGAACGATTGGTATTTTTAAACAATGATCCACTGCCAATGGCGGTATTGCTTGATCCGCTGACATTATTCAGCAGGGCAAAATGCCCATTGGCGGTATTACCGCTTCCCGAATTATTATAGATCATCGATTGAAAACCCGTGGATGTATTGTAAAACCCATTTGTATTGGCCTCCAGTGACTGGTTACCCAATGCCGTGTTATTGTTGCCGCTCACATTGAACAATAGCGAACGGTAACCAAATGCTGCATTGCTGAAGCCGGTGGTGTTTGCATTGAGCGCTTTATAGCCAAGTGCTGTATTGACCGTTCCCGTGGTATTAGCTCCCAGGGCTGTAAATCCAACAGCAGTATTAGAAACAATTGAACCAGCCCCCAGTCCAACTCTTACCGTATTGGCATACAGATCTGAATTGAATGTTTTTGCGCCATTGATCGTTTGAGCCGTAGTTAGATCAACAAAGTTGCCGGATAGGTTTACGGCTGACCATGCGATTCCATCAAAAATATACAGGCCCTGCACGGCATCAGTTTGATAGATCATCAATCCTTTTTTAGGTGATGGGATCGCTGCTTTTTGTGCAGCCGTCATCTGCGGTGGCAAAAAACCCTTGTTAGTAGTTTTTAACTCCAGGATGGCAGATGCATCCGGGTTGGTAGTACCAATGCCTACATTTTGTGCCAACAGGTTTGTACTGGCGTTTACAAACAGTACAATAGTAATCATCATTTTTTTCATGCGTCCCTGGTATTTTTATTTTATAGTAAAGCATCTATCTCGATCAATAGCTGCAGCAGCTTCCCTTTTCTTACATCCTCTCCAAAATATTTGATTGCATGCGGCACGATCAGTTGTTTTTCGCCGGCAGGTACCATTTTGCTTTCGTGCAGGTGATTGGGAATAAAAACAAACTGCAGCCATTGTGCAAAATCAGGTTGGGCCTGGTCATTTCCCTCCCGGTACCAATGTACCCAGGCAGGCATAGCATTTTGCCATAAGCCGGTTGCCTTCAACTCTGTTTCCAGTTCTTTTGTTTTAGCAGCAATTGCATCCTGCATCTCAACCATTGTTTTTAATTTTTTATAAATGTAGGATGCTGTTCCCGTGGAGGTATGGAGTGGTTAGGCAATGCAGGATACGGGTTAGCGTAAGTACTGCCGGGTTATTCAATGGCAAATAATGAAAAATGAATTAGGCAACGGGAAGTCTTATTGAGGGAGTGAGAATTCACAGCAGATTTAATTGGCTACTTTTAACACTCAAACATTTTTATCAACTGTAAAAAGTATACCTGCCTGCTGTTCTTTCTCTTTACAGGGTTAGGGTATTGCTATGCCCAAAACAGTGAGTACATATTCCGGCATATTACAACCCGTGATGGCCTCATAAACAATAACGTTATCAGCATGTGCCAGGATCATGAAGGTTTTTTATGGACCTGTACACAAACTGGCATGCAACGTTATGATGGCACAAGGTTTAAAAACTATTTCGCTGATATAAGAGATACCGCTGCATTGCAAAGCGATTGGGTGACTGCTGTTTTTGAAGACAGTAAAAAAAGGTTGTGGGTTGGCAACGATGATGGAACTGCCTATACTTTAAACAGGGCCACTGGCAAATTTTATAATTACAACCTGCACACTTCTGCTGCAAATAGAATTAACGGGCTTTGGTCTTTTGCAGAAGACAAAAAAGGAGCGATCTGGATTGCCGGGCACGAAGGTATTTTCAAACTGAATGAAGCCAGCTATGAGTTTGAAAAAATGAATGAAATTATAGGACTGGATAAAAATGAAAGTACCGGTAACCTGGTATTTGACGGAGCTAACAATATCTGGCTAAACACCTACAATGGCATAAAATATTATGATCAGCAGAAAAAAAAATTATACAGCAAGGCATTCAATCCTGATCACGATCCATTATTTGATTTAAAAAACAGGGGAGGATACAGCCTCCTGTGCAAGGATGACTATTGGTTTACCGGGCCAAAAATTTTGTACAGGTACAATGTTCTTACCAAAAAAACAAACAGCATTACTGTCGAAAAAGCTGTACCGGGCAAGCTTGTGCCGGAGGAACAAAAAGAAACCATCGGAAGCATCAGGTGCCTGGACGATGGCAAAATCGTGATCGCATTGCCCGACAGGGGGATAGCCATTTATGATCCGGCCAAAGACAGCATTCACATCATTGAGCCAGACAATACATCTCCAACCAGCTATCATGCATCAAAAAGCGGATCTTACCTGTGCATACTCCAGGATAAAGAAAAAAATATCCTCATTGGCTCAGATGCAGGTATCAACATGTACAATCCCAACCGGCAGTTTTTTGAGGTGCATAAAAGAAATGAGCAAACAAAAGATCTTTTCCCAAATGAGATTGCGAGCGACTTCCTGGAACTACCAGGCGGAAACATCCTGATCAGTTATTATTCAATAAATGGCGGCATTGTAAAAACTGACAGCAATTTTCATTTCATAAAACAATACCTGTACAGTGAAAAAGACAATAAATTAAACGGAAGCAATCAAATCTGGAATTTGTTTAGAGATGAAAATGGCATTGTGTGGGCTCCCAACCAGCTCAACAATATTTTAAAACTGAACCTGCAGTCAGAAACCGTTGCCTGCGAGAAAGACACGGCTTTACACACAGCGATCATAAGCATAAAAAAAGACAATGATGGCACCATATGGATGGGACTTTGGAACCAGGGGCTTGCTAAAAGAAATGCGGTAACACATCAATATACTTTTTATACTGACTTTCTGCCTGCGGGCTCAACAGGCACAAAAAGAGTACAGTGTTTGTTACCTGAAAAGGATAAAATATGGACAGGCACTTTGCAAAACGGGCTGCAGGTTTTTGACAGGAAGACAGAAAAATTTACCGCTGCTTTTGTAAAAGATCCAAAGAACAAAAACGCCATCAGCAGCAATTGTGTTACAGATATCCTTCGCTACAGTAAAGACACTTTGGTACTGGCAACGCTGATGGGTGTAAATGTTTTTGATGAAAAAAATAAAACCTTCACTGCAATTACAACCAAGGAAGGATTGCCCAATAACCTGGTAGAGGCGATCATCAGTGATGGACTTGGCAATGTGTGGGTGGCCTGCTTCAACGATGGCTTTTGTAAAATTAATATGCATGATCTTTCCATTACCAGCTACGGCATCAATGATGGGCTATCTGACAATATATTTTGCAGTAAATTTTACCGGCTCAAAAATGGTCATATTCTGATGGGCGGGGCCGAAAGTTTTTTTTCATTTAACCCGGCTTCCTTTACTGCTTCAGCAGCACCTGCCAATGTAACCATCACCGGCATTCATGTTTTTGAAAACGAAGTAGCTTCCGATTCGCTGGTATTAAAAAAAATGCCCCTGCAACTTTCTTACAAAGAAAATTCCATCCGTATAGAATTTGCTTCGCTTAATTACTGGGATCCCGCCGGTATAAAATATTTTTACCGGTTAAAAGGGATTGATAAAAACTGGATCGTAGCCGACCGAAACCAGGCGGCAGTTTACAACCAGCTTACAAACGGGAAATATGTATTGGAACTAAAGTGTACGAACAGGGATGGTATAGAATGCAAAGCCATTACAGAACTTAAGATAGAAATACTCCCGCCCTTTTGGAAAACATGGTGGTTCATCTTACTCACATTTTTATCCGTTGTGGCAGCTTTCCTGGTTTTGATAAGATGGAGGGAAAACAATATCAAATTCATTGAAGCAGAAAAATTAAAAGTGCAGGCACTCAATGCTGCTCACTATAAGAGTAAGCTGGAGCTGGAGCAGATCATCAATTATTTCTCTTCCTCCCTTATTGACAAAAACACCATCGACGATGTGTTGTGGGATGTGGCCAAAAATTTAATTGGACGACTGGGCTTTGTGGATTGCATGATCTATTTATGGAATGATGATAAAACCAAAATGCTCCAAAGAGCCGGGCATGGACCCAAAGGCAGCATACAGGATATAATGGAACAGCCTTTTGATGTGTTGCCGGGGCAGGGTATTGTAGGGCATGTGATGCAAACAAAAGAACCAATATTAATAAACGACACATCCACAGACAGCCGCTACCGGGCCGATGATTTTACACGACTGAGTGAAATTACAGTCCCGGTCATTTATAATGACGAATTGATTGGTGTACTGGACAGTGAACATCCGCATAAAAACTTTTACACACAGCAACACCTGCACATCCTCAGTACCATTGCAACGCTGATGGCCAATAAAATAAGATCCATAGAGGCTGAACAATCGCTGCAGGAAACGCAGATCGCCATGTACAGCATGAATGAGCAATTGTCAAAAGCTAAACTGGAGGCACTGCGCAGCCAGATGAACCCGCATTTTATTTTTAACAGCCTGAATGCAATACAGGAATGTATTCTTACCAACAAAGTAGATGCTGCCTATGAATACCTGTCAAAATTTTCAAAGTTGCAGCGAATGGTATTGAACAATTCTCAAAAAGAACTGATACCACTCAGCGATGAAATAGAAATGATACAACTGTATCTTTCGCTGGAATCGTTGCGGTTCAGTGATTCATTTGTGTACGAGATCAAACTGAAAGGGATCACAGATACCAGCGAGATAATGATCCCATCCCTTATAACACAGCCATTGGTGGAGAATGCGATCTGGCATGGATTACGCAACAAGGAAGGCGATAAAAAACTATTAATTATTTATGAAGAGATCAACCGGATTTTTTTAATTACTATTGAAGACAACGGCATCGGCCGTAAAAAAGCCGCCTGGATAAAAGAACAAAAATTGGGCAACCGGCAATTTGAATCGAAGGGAAGCATCATCGTGCAGCAGCGGCTGAATGTTTTAAGCCAGCAGTTGAATGTGGACATCCACCTGGAAACAATTGATAAAAAAAATAAAGAAGGTAATGATGCAGGAACCAAAGTGGTGATATCATTCCCTGCAAATCTCGAAAACACCTGAGTATCGCAATACAAACAAGCATAAAATCTACTATGGTAAAAATTTTAATCATCGATGACGAAGCTGCCGCAGGAAACATCCTGAAAATTTTGCTGGAAAAGCACATTGCCGTTACAAAAGAAGTTCGTTACTGTAGCGGCGCCACGGAAGCGTTGGAGCTGATAAAAACCTTCACCCCTACCCTTGTAATGCTCGACATTGAAATGCCGATGATCAACGGGTTTGATTTTTTAAATATGGCTGCCGGTAACTCTTTCGATGTGATCTTTACTACGGCCTACGACCACTATGCGATCAAAGCCATTCGTTTCAGCGCACTGGATTATTTACTTAAGCCCATTGATGTACTGGAACTGCAGAATGCGGTAAACCGGCACATCATAAAAAAGCAGGGGGAGAACCAGCAATTACTGGTATCTAATTTACTTACCAACCTGCAGCAAAAGGATTCCAAAAATTTTAAGCTGGCGCTCTCGACCGGCGGCAGCATTTTCTTTTATGCTCCGGACGAAATATTGTATTGCGAAGGTGAAAACAACTATACCCGGTTTGTGTTTGTAAACAACAAGCCATTGCTGATTTCAAAAACACTTGGAGAATATGAAGACCTGCTGGCAGAGCATGGCTTTATACGAATACACAAATCTCATTTGGTAAATGCGAAATACGTTTCAAAAGCAGACAATGATGGTGCGCTTTTAATGAGTGACGGAAAGCTGCTCACGGTATCAAAGAGACGAAAAGATCACGTAATAAATACGCTGAAACATCACTAGCCTTGCTTACCGCTATAATAAAAAAAGGCCTTCTTTCGAAAGCCTTTTCAATAATATCATTGGTCAATTATTTGTACAATATCTGGTAGTACTCATCTGCCATCCTGTTACTGTCGAACTGCACCTGCACATCGCTCATACCATTTTTCATAATATGCCTCCAGGTCTCCTTGTCATCATAGTACAAAGGAAGGATCTGGTTCTCCAGTATTTCATACAATTGATTCAGATCATATTCGTCCTGCTCCTGTACATGTACATTTTCGTAGTCGATCGGTGGCACTACAAAACCATTGTTACCGTTGTTGATGAATTCGCAGATCCAGCCATCATTGGTACTAAAGTTAACGGCACCATTCATCGCTGCAGTCATACCACTGGTACCACTGGCTTCTCTTGGCACACGTGGATTATTGAGCCATATATCTGCAGCCTGTTTCAGGCGCTTGCTTAGCGAAAGTTCGTACCCAACACATACTGCCACATTCTTATACTGTTTACTCAGGTGTACCAAATGATTGAAATCGTTGATGGCAGGGTAATCCAGTGGATAAGGCTTGCCCGCCCAGATGATCTGTACCGGGTATTTTGTATTGGCCAGCAGGGCTTCAAAACGTTTGTGATCCCTGGTGATCAGTTCTGCTCTTTTATAACCGGCAAAGCGGCGTGCCCAAACGATGGTAAGCACATTGGGATCAAGTAATTTTCCTGTTTGATCTGCTACAAGGTCAAGCGCTCTTTTCTTTAAGAACCATTTCCTGTCATCGAACCAAACATCGTTGTTTTCAGCCTTGGCTTTGTACAATTGTTTGTCGGCCCAGTAAGTCCAGTTTTGTGCGTTGGTAATGGCTTTGATCTCACAGATGCCGGAATACTTGCCCCACATTTTACGGCTCACTTCACCATGCAGTTGTGATACACCATTGGCCAGTTTTGCAAAACGCAATGCTGCCAGTGAGTGATTGAACTGGTCATCCGTCATGCCGGTTATCTTGCGTACATCATCAATGTGCATACCGCAGAAATAACTCATTTTCTGGCAAAGGAAAATATCATGCTTTTCGTTACCTGCTTCTTCAGGAGTGTGCGTAGTGAACACCAATCTTTTCTTTACATCAGCAAGGTTGTTGAATTTGCGGTACAGGTAAAACGCAGCACTGATACCATGTGCTTCGTTCAGATGGTACAACTCAGGATTGAAATTAATTTCATCCATCAGCTTGGCACCACCAACACCCAATAAAATAAATTGTGCAATTTTTGTAGCCACATTGCCATCATACAAACGATGTGTAATGGTCTGCGATACATAATCATTCTCCGGCAGGTCCGTGCTCAGCAAGAACATCGGTGCGCTTTTGAATGTTTCAGGATTTAAATACCATGCTTTTACCCAGATAGGATTATCATGAATGGTTACCTGGAATTTAATGCCTGTATCTTCTAAGAAGTTGTAAATTTTTTCATTCCACTGCACCTGCAATGTCTGGTCTGCATTGCGGGCCTGGTCGTAATAACCATATTTCCACAAAATGCCAATGCCAACCATATTTTGTTTGAGTTCGTAAGCACTACGCATGTGTGAACCAGACAAAAAACCCAAACCACCGCTGTAGATTTTCAAAGGTTGATGAACCGCAAATTCCATCGAGAAGTAAGCAACTCTTTTACTGTAATTTTCATTCACAGCATATGGAACCTTAAAATTGTTAAAACTCATATAGCACTTAAAATTGATGAGGACGCAAGATAACTTGATTTTTTAATGAAAACGGGGATTAAACAAAAATATTGTGTAGAAAATACACTATAAATGGCTGATTAAAATCAGTGCAAACGATTGTAAAATTATTCGTACCGGAGTGATGAGACTGGCACGGCAGCGGGATGTTGATCGGTGTTTTAAATAGTCTCTGCTGAGTTGCGGATACGGTTTATTGCTCCAGCACGGCCGTTACTTCAATTTCCACCAACAGGTCATCGTTTATGAGCCGGCTCACTTCCACCATTGTCGCTACCGGCTTTATTGCTGCAAAAAATTCAGCATGTGCTTTTCCCACTTTTTCCCAGTCGGCGATATTGGTTACATACATCCTTGTGCGAACAACATCTTTTAAAGAAGCACCAAGTTGTTCCAGCGCTTTTTCTATTTTGGTAAAGATAAATTTTGTTTGCAGGTACACATCTCCTTTACCTACCGGCAAATCTCCATCTGTTGCTGTTGTACCAGCCACTTCAATAATATTGCCTACCCTTACAGCCCTTGAGTAGCCAACAATGTCTTCCCAGGGAGATCCTGAGCCCGTTTGTGTTCGCATTGCCATTAATTTACGCCAAGGTAAGAATTTGAACAGGAAGAAAAAATAACTTCAAATTAGCCTGGCCTAAATTGTCAATTAGTTAATTGTAAATATTTTTTTACCGATACCTTTTAAAATGTAACTTAGATAAATCAAAAGCCGTGTCGGTACATGGCTTAGTACCCAACCCGGAACCATTTACAAAATATGATCCAGCATACACAAAGCGAAAATTCACTGAGTGAGGTTCACCAGAGCATCGATACCACCCTCAGCCAGCGTAAAGGATGGCGAAAGATACTCACCTTCCTGGGGCCGGCTTACCTGATCAGCGTGGGCTATATGGATCCGGGCAACTGGGCCACCGACTTACAAGGTGGCAGTCAGTTCGGTTATGCATTGCTGTGGGTATTGCTAATGAGTAATATTATGGCCCTCCTGCTGCAAAGTTTGTCGGCCAGGTTGGGCATAGTTCGCGGCCGCGACCTGGCGCAGGCCAACCGCGAAACATTTCCACCAGCGGTTAATTTTATTTTATACCTATTGGCCGAAGTGGCCATTGCCGCTACCGATCTCGCCGAAGTTTTGGGAATGGCCATCGGCATTCACCTACTCACCGGTTTGCCATTGATGGCCGGCGTAGCCATTACCATACTCGACACATTTCTCTTGTTATGGTTACAGAAACTGGGCATGCGAAAGATGGAGTTGTTTATCATTGGACTCATCTCCATCATCTCTATTTCGTTTCTGATCGAAATGATTTTGGTGAAACCGGTGATGAGCGAAGTGGTCAGCGGTTTGGTGCCTTCTATTCCCAATGAAACAGCTTTGTATATCGCCATTGGAATTATAGGTGCCACCGTGATGCCGCACAACCTTTACCTGCATTCGGCGCTGGTACAAACGCGAAAGATCCGCAACGACTATGCAGGCAAGAAAAAGGCAATCCGCATGAATGTGATCGACAGTGCCATTGCCCTAAACCTGGCTTTTTTTGTGAACGCTGCCATCTTGGTGCTGGCTGCCGCTGCCTTTCACAAAACCGGTCAAACCGATGTAGCGCGCATTGAAGATGCACATCGCCTGCTCGACAACCTGCTAGGTTCCAAACTAGCTCCTACCCTTTTTGCCATTGCGTTGATAGCCGCCGGGCAATCGTCGACCATCACTGGCACCCTCGCCGGACAAATTGTAATGGAGGGGTACTTGCAACTGCGGATCAATCCCTGGTTGCGTCGCCTGCTCACGCGTTTGCTGGCCGTGGTGCCCGCTTTGTTGGTCATCTATTATTTTGGTGATGGCGAAGTAGATGCCATGTTGGTGTTGAGTCAGGTGATATTGAGTCTTCAGTTGGGCTTTGCGGTAATTCCATTGATACATTTTGTGAGCGACAAAGAAAAAATGGGCGACCTGCGCATCAAACCGTATGTAGCCATAGCGGCCTGGCTGGTAGCGGCTGTTTTGGTTTACCTTAACCTGCGCATGGTACTCACCGAAGCCTTTCAATTTTTGCAGGGCAATAATGCCTGGTGGATCAAAGCCCTGATTGTAGTGGGTATTTTGCTGTTATTGGTTTTGTTGCTGGTGGTGATTGTTCAACCTTTACTGGCCAAAAAGCAACGACAAAAACAAGTAGCCATTCACAGCAGCCTTCGCAACTTGCAGGCGCAACACCTGCCGGCCTACCAGCGGGTAGCCGTCGCCCTCGAGTTCAGTCAACACGATAGCCAATTGCTTTCGCATGCAATGGCGCAGGCAAGTCCCGGTGCAACCCTTATCCTCATTCATATTGTGGAAAGCGTAACGGCGAAATTTTACGGCACCGCCAGCGAAGACCTCGAATCGCAACAAGATGCCAATCAACTGGCGCAATATGTCGCTGAGCTACAGTCGCGCGGTTACCAGGCGATTGCCTGCCTGGGACACCAATCAAGACATACCGGTATTGTTGAACTTACCCGTCGGGAAAAAGCCGATCTGTTGATCATGGGGGCACATCGACACCGTGCCGTGGCCGACTTGATTTATGGCGATACCATCAACAAAGTGAGACACGACCTGGCCATTCCTGTGTTGGTGGTCAATGTGTGAGTTCAGGGCTGTTTAACCAAATGCTTCAGTCTGCTGAACGTTTCGGGTTTAATTTGCAGGTAAGACGCGAGGTATTTTTGCGGCACCCGCAACAACATATCAGGGTGCTTCTGGATGTATTGCAAAAACCGATCGCGCGCTGGTCGCTGCATTTGAATCAAATCGCGCATCACTTTGCGCGCATACAATTCACCTGCCATCAATCGTCCCAATCGGTTAGTTATCGGTACTTCATCCAGCAGGGCATCCATTTTTTGTCGGGTAATCGACAAACAAGTAGTTGATTCAAGTGTTTCCAGCCAGCATAGGGCGGGCTTTCGCTCAAAAAAAGAAATTTCTGCGTGGATAAAATGACCTTCTTTGCTCAGTTGAAGCGTTACTTCCTGTTTGCCGGCCAGCATGTACTTGCGCACAACGCCTTTCAAAATCAGGTTAAAATAATTTTCCTGATCGCCGGGTTGAAGAATGATTTCTTTTTTGTCGAACTGTCGAATTTCACAGTAGTTGATGATTTGCGAAAATTCTTCGGTCGACATACCCGTATGGGCATTCACATATCGATGCAACCGGGCAATTTGTACGGAGAAATTTTCCAAACCCGGGTAAATCTTCTTTGCCGAATCATTCATTTCCCATTTCCTCCATTAACTTCTTCTTAAAGCGACTAAAGGTTTCGGGCTTCATATTTAGCATCGAAGCGATATATTTCTGCGGCGCTCTGGCCAACAGATCGGGCATTTCTTTATACACAAACAGGAATCGCTCCTGCGGCGAAGCCGTCATGCGCAGGATATCAATCTTCTCTTTGAGCAGCAGGGAATCGAGCGTAATCATCAGGCCCAGTCTTTCGAAATTGACGTTGTAACTGTACAGGTTTTCCAGCGCCGACCGGGTGACAAACCACAAAGTGCAGGGCTCAATTGTTTCGATCACAAATTCAGAAACCACGCCGGTAAGGAAAGAGACACTGGCAGAAATCATTTGTCCCTCGTCGGCCAGGTAAACCGTCACCTCATTTTGCTCGTGGTAAAAGAATTTACGAACCATCCCTTTTTGTACGAAGTAGATGTGTTGTTCCAGTTCGCCTACATTGGTAAGTACCTGGTGCGGAAAGCAAGTAATCACTTGCATGCTGTTGGCCAGCATCGTCCTTTCTTCGGCTGAAAGGGTTACAAATTTTGTCAAATAGTCTAAAAAGTCTAGCGGCATCTCCGGTTCGTTCTCTACTAAGTTAAACGCAATACGAGATTTTACATTGGTTTTTTTCTTCATTTGGCTTAGGTTTGCGGACTTGCATTTAAAATCAACCCACTATGAGTAAGATCAAAGTAGCCAATCCGGTGGTGGAACTGGATGGCGATGAAATGACCCGGATCATCTGGCAGTTCATAAAAGACAAACTGATTCTCCCCTACCTGGACGTAGATATTAAATATTTCGATCTCGGCATTGAACACCGCGATGCGACCAACGACCAGGTAACTGTGGATGCCGCCAATGCCATCAAGCAATGTGGTGTGGGCATTAAGTGTGCAACCATTACACCTGATGAGGCGCGCGTAAAAGAGTTCAACCTCAAACAAATGTGGAAAAGCCCCAATGGTACCATCCGCAATATCCTCGATGGCACCGTGTTCCGGGAGCCAATCGTGATCAATAATATCCCCCGCCTGGTAACGAATTGGACCGCACCCATTATTGTGGGCCGTCATGCTTTTGGCGACCAATACCGGGCAACCGACACCGTGATCAAGGGCAAGGGTAAATTAACTATGACTTTTACACCCGAAGGCGGAGGCGAACCCCAAACCTTTGAAGTGTACAATTTCAAGGGCGATGGCGTGGCCATGTCGATGTACAATACCGATGAGAGCATCAAGGGATTTGCGCGCAGTTGTTTCAATATGGCGCTGAGCAAAAAATGGCCCTTGTACCTGTCTACCAAGAATACCATCCTCAAAAAATACGACGGCCGGTTCAAAGATATTTTTGAGGAAATCTACCAGCAGGAATTCAAAACTGCTTTTGAAGCGGCAGGCATTGTGTACGAGCACCGCCTGATCGACGACATGGTTGCCAGTGCCCTGAAGTGGAATGGCAATTTTGTGTGGGCTTGTAAAAACTACGACGGCGATGTGCAGAGCGATACCGTTGCACAGGGTTTTGGTTCACTGGGCTTGATGACCTCGGTGTTGATTACGCCCGACGGAAAAACGCTGGAATCAGAAGCGGCACATGGAACGGTTACACGTCACTATCGCGATCACCAGGCGGGCAAACCAACGTCGACCAATCCCATTGCGTCTATTTTTGCCTGGACCCGCGGACTCGCCTTCAGGGGCAAGCTCGACAATAACCAGGCCCTGATCGATTTCTGTAATGCACTGGAAGCGGTTTGTATTGAAACCGTAGAAAGCGGCAAAATGACCAAAGACCTGGCCGTTTGTGTTCATGGCAATAAGGTAACACACGGGAAGGATTTCCTGTACACCCAGGAGTTTCTTGACGCCATTGATGAAAACCTGAAGAAGAAGCTGAAGAAATAATTAGTGATAAGCAACCAAACAAAAAGGGCTGTCTCCGGGAGACAGCCTCTTTTTTTTACTTACTACTATGCGGGAAAAACTTAAGGCTTGTTGTTGTTCAACTTCGACTTCAGCTCGCTGCTGGAATTTTCGGTAAAATTCGCCGGCTTGGCTGCAGGTGCTGTTGCGTTGTTGGGTGTAAGGGCACCGTTGGTACCGGCTTTGGCATTCTGCGCAGTCAATTGATTGGTGGCAGCAATTACGCTGCGGTGTTGCTGTGCAAAATTGGTATTCTTCTGGCGGTCCATCATTGCTTTCCGTTGCGGGGTAAGCGGAGATGCCTTGGGTACTACCCTTTTGGCCAATGGACTGGTTGAGGGAGACTGTGCGTACATGGCCAAGCTGATCATGATGGCCAGATTGGTTAACAGCATGTATTTGATAGGTTGTTTCATGTGATTTGTTTTTGATAGATTATTTAACACTCACGAGTACATTGATTTTGCCAATACCTGCGCCGTTGAAGTCGGCCAAGGCCTTGCCAATCACCTGACCCACTTTTACCTTGTCAGGGTCGGCCTTCATAGCAGCACCCGGAGTAGATGAACTAACCAGTAAATCACCTCGTTTAATGGCACCACCTTCCATGGTAACTTTGGTGGGGATAACACCAATTACACCCATCGGCACGCCAGCGTCGCCGAGTTTTTCATTGATGTTTTTCTCCGTCAGCAATACACCCGGTTTGGTGGCATATACGCCCGCAACGAGGGTAGAATAAGGCTTGGATGATTTAACCACTGTACGGTCGTTGCTGGCAGAGATTTCCAGCACATCGCCGGGCTCGTAAGTTGTCAGGCTACCTTCCACCGAAAAATGCTCAGCCACATCAGCACCTGAGTACTGGGCGCCGCCATTAAAATAACCGCGTCCGTTTGCATCGATTCTTGCCACATTGGTGCCGCCAACCTGGAATTCAGCGAGGTTACCAGTACCAGCCACGCCCAATGCTGCTAAAAGTGCTGTTCCATTACCTGAACCGGTAACTTCATTGGCATAGGCCATCACACCAATACCGTCGCTGCTCGTTCCCATTACGCCTATTGCGTTTGTACGACCGGCTGGACTACCTGTTGCAGCATTGTATCCGTAGATTGCCGGACTTCCATCGCCGGCTGTTTCACCAACGATGGCTGTTCCCAAACCGGAATTGTTGGCATACAAACCGGCACCATATGGAACTGTGGAGGTGGCTTCAATACCGTTGATGGCACCGATGGCAATAATAGCCGTGGTTTGGTCGGCTTCGGCTTGAATAGCAGGTAAAGCTGATCCACCATCCGCATGTGTTACAACATGTAAACCCGTGCCAGCATCTGAAGTCGCTTCAATGGCTACCTGGTTTTGCGAATACGCAGACAGACCAATATTATTGATGGACGAAGCTTTCACCCCGATACCATTGTTGGTGAAACCCGCCACCGCTGTTCCCAGGCCAGAGTGTGTGCCAATAACACCAAAAGCATTGGTAGAAGAAGTTCCTGTAACGGCACCCCATACGCCAGAAGAATTGGCATTGGGCGATGCGTGTTCAATATTACCATTTACACCCGATACCAAGGCAGCGTTTGCATTGGATCCTACAATTGGAATGCCGGGACCGTAGTTATAGAGTGAAAACAGGTTGCTGTTATCGGTGTATTTAGTAGACGCCGGAGTCGGAAAGGGAATCGAAAAAGAAGTTCCTGATCCCGTTGCATCTGCCTGCGGTGCCCACTGGGTACCATTGAATTTCAATACCTGACCAGTGGTGGGTGCTACCGATGAAATCGGTGTACCGGCAATCTTGCCCAGGGTTGGGTTGGGATAAGTACCGGCGAGATCACCTGAAGCGGCGCCATTGGGCGGCAAGCTGGTTGGAATCACGCCTGTTGCCAGTTTAGCGCTGGTGATGGTACCATCGGTAATCTTCGCTGCAGTTACGGCACCGTCGGCCAGTTTCGCCGTGCTTACAACAGCATCAGCCATTTTAGCAGCCGTTATTGCATTGGCCGCAATGGTCGGATTCGGATAGCTACCTGCCAGGTCGCCACCCGCTGCACCGGTTGGTGCGCCGCTACCGCCTGATGCTTCAGCCGCAGGCGCCCATTGTGTTCCATTGTATTTCAGAATTTGACCCGTGGTTGGCAGGGTCGCTGCGACAGCTACGCCATTTATTTTCGCCACGGCGGGTGAAGGATAGCTACCACTGAGGTCGCCCGAGGCGGTACCATTCGGCGGCAAGCTGGTGGGGATTACACCCGATGCGATTTTCGCACTCGTAACAGCACCATCGGCCAGTTTTGCTGTGCCAATGGAGGCATCAGCGATTTTGGCACTGGTGATGGCGTTGTTGGCCACCGTTGGGTTGGGGTAAGAGCCAGTCAGGTCGCCACCAGCTGCACCCGTTGGTGAGCCACTACCGCCCGAGGCCTCATTCGCCGGCGCCCATTGTGTGCCGTTAAATTTCAGTATTTGTCCGCTGACAGGCGCTGTTGCCGCCAGGGTATAACCATTCAGTTTACCCACCGTTGGCGCGGGATAGTTGCCACTCAAATCGCCCGAGGCAGCGCCGGAAGGCGGCAGGCTGCTGGGGATCACCCCACTGGCCAGTTTGGCTGAGGTGATGGGGCCATCGGG
>DDEU01000044.1 GCA_002336815.1 Chitinophagaceae bacterium UBA1946
TGAACATTTATGTTTCAAACTTAAGCTTCAACGTTCAGGATGAAGACTTAAAAGGTTTTTTTGAAGATTATGGCGAAGTAACTTCTGCCAGGGTAATTACAGACAAATTCACACAACGCAGCAAAGGCTTCGGTTTTGTGGAAATGAGTGACGATGCAGCTGCTGCAAAAGCAATTGCTGAACTGGATGGTTCTACAGCCGATGGCCGTACCATGAAAGTGATGGAAGCAAGGCCAAAAGAAGAAAGGCCTGCAGGTAACAGCCGCTCTTTCTCTAAAAGCTGGTAATACTCACAACACTGCCCGGTATCAATGACCGGGCAGTTTTTATTTACTTAAAAACCGTTTTGTATGACAAATGATGTGATTGAGAAATTTATCGAATCAAAAGAAATGACCGGCAAACCCGTGAATATTTTTTTTAAACAGCGCAATGCAATTACCGGACTGTTTATACAAACCAACGATTACCAGGAAATGAAAGCAAAAAATTTCTGGCGCATTGTTACTGAATCAAAGATCGAAGAGTGGAAACAAACCAAGGATTCTAATCTTGCCAAGCTTTTCAGCGGCTCTGATTTTTCAAGATTGAAATAACTGCGTTTGTAATAACCATATTGCCTTAGCCTTAGTGCCGGTGTAAACCCGTTTTTGTAACAAGAACGGGTTTTCTAATTTCCCTAACTGCCCCTTACCAGAATTTGTAATCGAATAGTAATCCGGAAAACCAGTCTGTACCATCACTCCGGTCACTGCTTAATTTATAGATCAACAGCCCTGTAGCAGCGTATTGATATTCCATCTCTTTAAAATAAATAAGTGCAGGATATTTTTCGTCATCCGTTTCTTCTCTCCGCCTTCTCTTTACCACTTTACCCTGCTTGTCAAAACTATTTTTGAAACTGATCGTATGCGTAGCGGAGCTGCCATCTTTTCGATAAAAAGTTTCAATGATCTTATTTTCGATAAAAGGTTTGTCGTAGTAGAATATAGTTTCACGAACCAGCGTATCATGCCAAAAAAGGCTTTGTGTTTTTTTCATTGGCTCATAACCAAAAACGGATACCATATCCCGCTTTCCATCTTTGTGCATTCCTGTTTGCTTCACTAGCCTCTTTAGCGAATCATATTCATTGGTCACAAGAATGGTATCGGGCGATTCGTTGAAAACATAGGTCTTGTTTGCCGTGTCAAAATGAGTGAATTTGTATGCGGTGTGGCTTGTTATTTTGCCGCTGCTGTCATACACCAGTGTTTCCCGGAACAGGTACCGTTCTCCCAGTGTGTCATAATCGATGTGTTCTGTAAGCAGGCCGCTGGTATCAAACCTGTCTGACATTATCCTTGCCTTGAACCTTGCCCTGTTGTACATCAATACCCTTGCCTTAACATGATTTTGCCTATAAACAGCAGCAGGCTGATACGTATCGGTAAACTGTCCAAAGCTCCCGAATGAAAAAAACAGGAAAGAGATGATAAAGGTTAAGGGCTTCATTGCTAGGTTTTATAAAACTAAAAATAATTCAAATTGATTTAAAACGGATTGGCATTTCGGCAAAACTTGTAACAAATTGTAGAAATTATGTAACACTTTTAACTGCACTGCTTATTAATATTGCATTTAATTTATGACCACTTTTAGCACAGACTCCCTGCGAAAATTTATCTCCAGCAACAATCTGGGCAGGGGCAGTGGTATCATCCTGTTCAATGCCGTGGTTAACCTGCGCCAGCAGCAACCAGAATACTCCATCCATTCGCAGGTACAGATCTTATTATTGCCCAATGAAATTGCGCTCTATATCCTGGAGTTCCTCAAAGAATCATTTCACATGAATGAAATGTACAGCAGCGGCAACTATCACTTCAAATGTCCCGAACCGAAATTGCTTGAAATCTATGAAAATGCTGCCGGCACTACCCCACTGCTTTCAATTATTCCGCTCTAAACATTTACGCCTGGTGTTGAGTTATATTAGTTAATATGCTATATTTAAAATTGAATCTGAATTAATAAATGTTTTTATGAAACTGTACATCCGCAACATGGCATGCGAAAGCTGCAAAGTGCTGGTAAAAGAAGAATTGGAGAAACTGAAATTGCATCCCCTGAAAGTTGACCTGGGCGAAGCCGAAATAAAAGAAAAGATCCCCGAAAAAAAGCAGGAGCAATTTGCGGCTGCCATCAAAAAGGCCGGGCTCGAACTGGTAAGAACCAAAGAAGGTGTATTGGCTGACCAAATAAAGGCGCTGGTTGCAGAATATGTAAATAACAGTGAAAAAAATAAAGTAAACCTATCAACATACCTTTCTAGAAAATTGCACTACGACTATGGATATTTGTCCAGCTATTTTTCTGCCATGCAGGCAAATACCATCGAGCAGTATGCCATCGCACTAAGGATTGAAAAAGTAAAAGAAATGCTGGTGCTGGAAGATCTTACGCTTTCGCAGATCGCAGACAAACTCAACTACAGCAGTGTTGCTCACCTCTCCAGCCAGTTTAGAAAAGTTACCGGCCTGCCAGCATCGCATTTTAAAAAATTGAGATCAGTGAGAAGAAAAACCATCCAGGACCTGTAAACTAAAAAGTGCTTTTATAAGGATTTGAGTAATTCTTTTGTTGTTGCAGTGAGTGCAAAATGTATTTGAATGAAGCAAATTATTTTACTTCTTCAAACACACCGGTCTGCCTGTTCTTACGCACATTATTCCAGTTAAAATATCTTCCGTTCATGGCAACATACACACCCGCTGGTAAACTTTGTGCAAAAGCAAGGGCGCTGCCAAGGTTAAACAATCCGTCACTGCTACCAAACTTAATTGGGATCATGGCCCCGGTAAGAATCACCGTTTTGTCCTTTACATGTGCTGCGATCATTGCTGCAGTTTCTGCCATGGTATCTGTGCCATGAGTAATTACGATCTTGGTTTCATCACAATTATTGCATTGGTGTACGATCAATTGCCTGTCTTCTTCAGTCATTTCCAAACTGTCGATCATCATCAGGGTTCTTATTTCAACTGCCACTTTATTACGCCCCATTTCCAGCAGGTCGCTCAGGTGGGTGTCTTTAAAATACAAACTCCCGTTCAATTCATTGTATTCTTTATCGAAAGTGCCGCCGGTAATAAAAATGCGGATTGCCATAACTGGTGTTTTAAAAGTGAAGGTAGAAGAATTTCAGTATTTATACGAGGAATGAAACCTGCATTGTAAAACAGTCTTTCATTTGATCCGTTTGTTTTCTTTGATGGTGGCCCTTGCTTTTACGAGTTGCAATTCTTCATTTAAAATATCACTCATTAACCAGTTTGCCCAAACACCGGCATACCAGTTGAAAGGGGTATTGATAAAAAAATGACTTGATAACCCAATGCGGCAGGTGCCGTCATGCAGATCCTGCACCCGGTAAACATCCTGCAAAATATCTACATGCTTACCGCCGATCAGTATATGTTCGTCCATCACTGTAGGGGGAATGTTGGCAGGATCCGTTTTGATGTTGAGCACCAGCAATTGCCCGTTGAAGCTACTGATGGATTCTTCAAAGTACAATCCTTTTTCGTACCGGGCCATGCGTTTACCCCCTACCGATAGTGTATCAAGCGTGGTGCTGATATGTTTTGGAAAGCCGAGCAACGATGAAAAAGAAAGATGCTTTTCTGTTGGCTGTATCGTGTTGATGTTGGCCAGCGCTTTCCAAACAGCAGCAGGTGTGGCCGCAACAACAATTTCCTTACTGATCACCATGTCTTTTCTTGAAAGGGTGCGTTCTCCCTCTAAAGCTCCCAATAAAACCGGCGCCAGCAACAGCAGTGAAGCCGTCATCTTATCCGGTTTTGTCCAGTAATCATAATTCTCCGGGTCGGTTACTTCTATTCTTTTCTTTCGGAATTTATTGGCAAAAAGTCCGCCCAGCCCTGCCAGTATTGCAAACAAAGGATAGATCATCACCCAGCAGATGGTGCCTTCCATATTTGTGATGATGGTAATGATGAGTACCACCAGGCTGGTAAGCCAGGGTGTAAAGAAGGCAGCGCTGCCGGAGAGGCTTCTTTTTTTGGGCATCAGTATTACCGTTAGGAAACCGATCACGAATGGCCCAATCACAAGAAATGCAAGGCTCATGATCCCCAGCAGGTCGCCGATAAAGCCAAAGAACAAGCGGAGTGTTAAGCCATACAGTACCGCAAAACTGATCGCAAATATCGGGCGCATAGAAAAAGGGTTTTATATTTTATTGCTGTTAATGGTTACAAATATCATCTCTTTACTGCAATTAAAACGGATGGGTAATGTATCGCCCATACCACGACTGATCAGATAATGGCAATGCTCCATTTTTTGCTCCAGTATATTCAACGGGTAAAAAAATCTTCCCGGATACAATGCACCGTTGTGTTGCCATAAAACAAACTGGCAACCATGCAGGTGTCCGGCAAATGCCAGCTGATACTTGTGCTGTTGCTGCTCCAGCTTTAGAGGTTTATGTAAAAAGAGGACAGAAATATCAGCATCGCTTTTTTCACCGGAAAACACATTGCCGTCCAACTGAATGCGGCTATTGTTCAATGTGATAACAGTCGATTTTTTTTCGAGCCAGTTTACTCCATTGTTAACCATTAGTTGTTGTATCGCCTGTATACCAAAATAATGATCATGGTTGCCGGCGATGGCAAATATGTTTTCCCGTGATGAAAGTGACCGCAGCAGGCAGTCCAACTGTTGAAACCCTTTTTTAGTATCAGCATAATCGCCTCCAAGCAATATCACCGAAGGATCTAACTGCTCAATGCATGCCAGCATCTTTTCTACCATGCCGCCACTGTGACTTGTGAAATGAAGATCAGAAATATAAAGTACGCTGAATGATGCCGGCACTGCGGCAACACATTGCACCCGGCGAACCAGGAAATGATCATTATAACCGGTTTCTAACTTCATGTTGATACCATACCAGCACAGCCAAACTACCTGCGTGCCAGTTGTGAAAAGGTTGTTGTTTATTGAACAGGCCGGCCATCATGAACCAGGCAATGGGCATAACGGTCACGAGCACCCTAATTATTCCGATGCGGTAAGTCTGCTTAATACTTGTCCATACAGGATTGGGAACACCGCCGATCAGCAAAGGAAAAAGAAACAGGAAATGCACTTCAGCAAAATAAAAAAACAACACAGACAACGGTATAAGAAACAAACTGACACGAGATAGAAATAGTGCTGACGCCAACCAGACAACGATGGAAATGCTGTACTTCAAAAAACCATACCGGCCATATTTTACTGTGCTGTTAAAAGTTGTTTCGGTTGTTGCCAGCCTGTTCATTTGCAAATGCATCCACCTGGCCCCTGTTGTGAAAATATCCCATGAAACAGGCTCGTGAATATACTCCGGATGCCGGGCAAGATAAGCGTTGCTTTGTTTAAGCAGGACTGTATATTTCATCTGCAGTAGATATAATGGATCCAGGCCAGCCAGGCAATACCATTTCCAAAAACCAGCATCCGGTGATAGCTGTTTTCAATTTTATTGCAGCGCTTAATGTGAAAAACAAATTCATCGTAACAGATGGCAGATACCGTGTACACCAGTACCAGCAGAATCGGGATCAAAAAGCCCGCAGGCCTGGAACTTATCATGGCAAGCCACATCAAAATAAACATGGGCAGGCCACCCAACCCAAGCGCCTTTGCTTCTGCATCTCTTTCTTTCTTAGGGATTTTCAATTTTAGCGGATCCCTGTGATAACGCCAGTCCAGCACCCCTCCTGCTGTGGCAATGATACCAAAGAAAACGATCACCCAAAACTGCCAGGGCAGGTAAGGGAATCCTGTTTCGATACCAAGCTTTTCATCCCTGCGGTTCAGGTATAGCAACAATCCAAATAAAAAGGCGGGGGTGAATAACAATACCAGTGAAAGATAAGGCCTCAATGATTTAACTGCCTGCATTGCTATAACGGGTAATTTAAAAATGATTGTGAAGGGTTGTTGCCAAGACATACAAAGTAAAGAAAAAACCGCATCACATTTATGGTGCAGGGTGAAAGGTTGGCAAGTTGAAAGGTTGAAGAGTTGAGATGTTGAAGAGTTGAGATGTTGAAAATTGTTACGACAAAAAAAGAATGCGATCAGCATTGCTGCTGACGCATTCCGTGTTATCACCTTATCTCTGCTGGAAAATTAAAAATTAAAAGCTGCCCCGATCTTTATTCCCTGGTTGTAAGCCGCCACGTTTTGTGCTGCATTTACTTTTGATAAACCGCGTTCATACGCCGCTGTAATGCGCATGCCATTGCTGAACTGGTAGCCCAGGCCACCTGTAAAACCAATATCCCAACGGTTGAACTGGTTGCTTACATCCATCTTACTATTGAGCAGGTTGAAGCCGGCGATGCCTGCAGTAGTAGTAAGCTTCGCTCCCATAAGATAAGACGCCTGCGGACCTGCAAAAACCTGCAGACCATTAAAGTTCGCTTTCAACAAGACTGGTATATCAATATACGATGAATGAAGCGCTGAGTTTACGTTGGCGCTGAGGATATCAATGCCTTTTACAGAATAGGATCCGCTCACCTGGCATCCTTTGGATGAGTAAAACAGGCCCGGCTCAATAGAGAAATTATTGCCTGCAGGAATATTTACATAACCGCCGGCATAATAACCCGTAACTGGTTTCACGGCTACAATGCCATTGGTAAAATCAAGTACCTGCTTTAAGTTATTTACGGCGTCTCCCCTCATACTGTAAACGCCCACACCGGCAGCTGCTCCGTAAGTAATTCGCTGTGCAAAAGAAGACAGCGAAAATGTTATACCGATCGTAAGTAAAATTATTGTCCTCATAAAAATTAGCAACCGGGATTTACAGCCGCCTGCACTGGTAAGAATGAAAATCGATGCGGAAGATTAATGTGCAGCAGCCAAGTTTTTGTTAAAGGAAATTGCAGTAACATCTGGTAACAGCTTATGGGGCTCGTTTTATTCACCAGGCAGGCGATGGTTTACCTAAAAAATACATGCGTTAAAAAATTAGCTGCAGCTAGCAGTAGTTGGTTGGGACTGGAATATTGTATAATTAATCTTTAAGTGAAATATTAAGAGGATACATTTTTAAACTAAAGTATCAGTGAGCAGATATTTTAAAAAGTTATTTAAAGCAGTGAAGGACTTTCGCCAGCTTTCGGGACGACCGTAAGTATTACCTCACTCTCAAAAAACATCAATGATGCGAATGATATTCGAATTTTGACTTCAGCTTCAAAAATCGTTTTTCAATTAGAATATAAGACAGCCACGAAACCAACACCAGTAAAAGAATATTTTCTAACAGGAACAACTGTCCCCAATACTTCTTAAAGATTATATCAGGCAAAAGAGGATTCAGATAGATATTAATAAGTTTAGAATTTAGCAGGTACGGTACAGCGGTATGATACAGGTAAAGCCCGTAACTAATCTTACCCAGAAAGATCAAAATTTTATTGTTAAAAAAATATTTGAAAACTAAGCTTCCAGAATGCCGGTTTAATACAACAAAAGTTATCAACCACAATGCCATACATCCAATTAACGTTCTAAGAGGAATAATTACTAACTGAGGTTTAAGGAGACTATATATAAATAATAACAGGGCTACCGCTGCAATAACTGACAGGCCTGTATAAAAACGCTGCAGCCGCCCGGGAGCAAATTTTATTACCCATGCCAGCAACGCTCCCATCCCGAAACAGTCAAAACAGGTAAATGGCAATACGCCCCCTAACTCTGTATTTCGAAACATCCAGCCACTCACTACCCCTGTAATAATAAAAACAATAATTACAGGAAGCAGGTGCTTCTTTTTGATAAATAAAATAATAAAAGGCCATAAAAGATAAAATTGCTCTTCTACCGCCAAAGACCACAAGGGTGTAAGCATCCCATCCCAATAACCCTCTTTATAAAAGATAAAATTACAGGTGTAAGTGAAGTAGTAAATAAAATCTAAAGTGATATTGGTTTGAACATATTTTGCAACAAGGAATACGGTAAATATGAAGATGTAGTAAATCGGGAATATTCGTAGTATTCTGCGGACATAAAAATTTTTTAACAATGCAGATCTAGGAACTCCCGGAGATGCTTCATTTGCCCTGTTTTCAAACAAAATAGCTGTGATCAGGAAACCACTGAGCACAAAAAAAATATTCACTCCTATTGGCCCATTCGGTATCCGATTGATCCATTTTTCTGCAGGTATCCAATGTCCTGTAACAACCAGCATCAAAGCAATTGCTCTAATACTGTCCAACTGCTTTATATACTTCATGTTGCTGTGTCAATTAAGCCTGTGGCAAATTAGTGGTAATTGACCTGATCTCAAAAAACGTGTTCCCATCTCACAGCTGATTGATCTAAAAGCCAAATCCAGGGGAATTTCTGTGACAGATATAGCCTACCTGTCGGTTACCCGGGAATTTTTTTTCGAAGCCACGCCCTGAGAGGCTCATCGTACAATTTCAAAGAGAGATAAGCAATGGCAATGGCAGATACCAGCACCAGTAAGGAATAAGGATACACCTGTTGTAAGGAAAGCTTTTTGTCTACCACCCAGCCGGTATACAGGTAAATAATGGGATAGTGGGTAATATAGATCGGGTAAGAAATATCTCCCAGAAATTTGCAAATGCCTGTCGGAACCTTTCCTTTTACCTCGCCCCCGGCACCTAAATAAACGATCAGCGGGAAAATGAAAATGATAACGGCAGATTCGTACAGGCCATTCATCCAGGGATGTTCGGCTCCACCAATCCTTGGAATACACAAAACTGTTATCAGCAACAGGCTGCACCATAAAAAGGCCTGCTTCACCGGTACGGGGCGGCTGATCCTCGACAACAGCAGCCCGCCAAAAAAAGGATACATCAGGCGGGTAAAACCGATGCGGAGCTGCACCGGGTCGGTAGACCAGCCCCCGATCACATCGCCTTCGGTACCCATAGTGGTATAATGCACGAGGGCACAGGCAGACAGGAATACCAATATAGAAAGAGCCGTTTTGGAGAATCGCCTGATAAACAGCCCATAGAAAATATTGGCCAGGTATTCAAAGAAAAGACTCCAGGCCGGGCCGTTCAAAGGGTACATTTCATTCCAGCCCCTCACGTCCATTGATTGGGGAACCGGGAGCATAACGGCGCCGATAAGCATCAGCAATATTGTTTTCCATACCGGCACCTGGCCCATGATGGGCCACATTACGGTGGAATGCTGAAAATAAAAAAACAGCGCACCCACGATACTTCCCATAATAACCATGGGCTGAAGGCGAACCAGCCGTCGCTTAAAAAAATTGCCGGTGCTCATGGTTCCCCAACGGTCATCATAAGCATACCCGATCACGTAACCGGACAATAAAAAGAAGAAATCTACAGCCAGGTAACCGTGGTTCACTGTTTGCAACAGCTTTTTACCCCCTGAATGGGCTTCAAAAATATGGAAGACCACTACCATGATGGCTGCAACTCCACGCAATCCATCGAGGATCATGTAATGGGGTTTTGAGGCAAGAACTTTTTTATCCATCAAATAAAATTAGGGAGGAATTGGAGTGCAGGAAAAAAAATGTTGAAGTTGTATTTCAGCACACTGACATAGTTCAAAGGAATATTTGTAAGCCCAATTGCAACTAAATAGTATTTTATTTTGTCCACTATGCCGGTGGGTAGTGCTTCCCTGTTGCTGCGCCGGGCAACAAGGTTTTTTTGAGAACGCCGGCCCAACGCAGGCTGAAAATGAATCGAATGGCAAAAACAGAGATTTGTTTATTCTGTTTCTTTTTCATTAAATTTGTCGTTGCTTTATTTCGTAGGGATTAACACTTTCACACTTCATTGCAGGATAGTATTCACCCGGGAATATGCAAGATTGAGAATTCATCTCAGTCTAATGTTTTAACCAGGATTTCTAAATACCTAAACTAACAATTTTATGAGGAAACAACCATCCGGTTCTTTCGGTATTTCTGTGCTGTTGAAGCTTATCTCCCTTTGTTTTTTTGCATTTCTGATGTTGCCTGCTGTTCATGCACAGGAAACGATTAAAGGCAAGGTGGTAGACAGTGCTTCCAAACCAATTGCAGGGGTATCTGTAGTAGTAAAAGGAACAAAAAACGGAACCAGCACCAACAATGCTGGAGAATTTCAATTGAGCGGGGTTGCCGCAAATGCCACGATCGTGATCAGTAACGTGGGCTTCGAAACAAAACAGGTGAAAGTAACACCTGGTAAATCACTAAACATTACCCTGAACGATGATGCCAGCCTGATGCAGGACGTGGTAGTTACCGGTTTTCAGCGTATCAACAGGAAAAACTTTACCGGTTCTGCGGTTACCATTAAGGCAGACGATGTAAAGCAGGGCGGCGTAGTAGATGTTAGCCGTATGCTTGAAGGCCGTGTGGCCGGTGTATCGGTACAGAACGTATCCAGCACCTTTGGTAGTGCTCCCAAAATCAGGATCAGGGGTGCAACTTCACTTAACGGTGACAACAAACCATTGTGGGTTGTTGACGGTGTGGTACTGGAAGACATTATCAACATTTCAAACGACCAGTTATCGAGCGGTGACCCTACAACCCTGCTGGGTTCCTCAGTTGCCGGTATCAGCTCAAACGATATTGAAAGTTTCGACATCTTAAAAGATGCTGCTGCTACTGCGTTGTACGGTGCAAGGGCGATGAATGGTGTGGTAGTTATTACCACTAAAAAAGGTCGTTCCGGTAAAACCAACATCAACTACACCGGTAACTTTACTACACAGGCCAAGCCACTGTATGCAGATTATAATATTATGAACTCTGCACAGCAGATGTCGGTATTGGGAGAACTGGAACGCAAAGGCATCCTCTCTTCAGATATCCTGAGCGGTGCCAATTTCGGTGTATATGGTAAAATGTTTGATTACATCAATACCCCTGACGAAAACGGCAATTTCCGGTTACAGAATACCCCGGAAGCAAAAGCTGCATTCCTCAAAAAATACGGCACAACCAATACAGACTGGTTCGACCTGCTGTTTAAAACCTCATTGGTACAGGAACACTCTTTGAGCATTTCCTCAGGAACTGAAAAATCTCAGTCATTCTTTTCTACCAGTTTTTATGGGGATAATGGCTGGACCATTGCTGATAACGTAAAAAGGTACACGCTTAACTTCAGGAACAACTATAAGTTCAACGACAGGTTATCTGCCGGATTTTTAACCGTGGGTTCTGTTCGCCAGCAAAATGCGCCGGGCAGCATTGGCAGGGTAAGCAATCCTGTAAATGGCCAGTATGAAAGGAATTTCGATATCAATCCTTTTAGCTACGCACTCAATACCAGCAGAACAATGACTGCTTTTGACGAAACTGGCAGCAGGGAATATTTCAGGAGAAATTATGCGCCATTTAATATTCTTACAGAATTGGAAAACAACAGGTTAAAGATCAATGTAATCGACCTTAAATTACAGGGAGAGTTGGGATACCAGTTCAACAAACACCTCAGGTACGATTTCATTGGCGCCCTCCGTTATGTAAAATCAACCAGGGAGCATGAGATCACTGAAAAATCCAACATGGCAAATGCCTACAGGGCAGCAGACAATGCTACCATGAGGTCAAACAACAGGTTTCTTTACAAGGATCCGGATAACCCGGCAGCCGAAGCCATCGTAGTATTGCCTTATGGTGGTTTTTACAACCGTACAGAAGATCAGTTGATCAACTTTGACTTCCGTAACAGTTTGAACTATGTAAATACTATAAAAGATAAACACACCATCAACATTTTATTGGGTCAGCAGGTTAAATTCACTGACCGCCAGAACTTCTCCAACACCGGTTATGGCTACCAGTATGATAATGGAGGCGTTCCTTTTGTAGATTATAAGATTTTAAAGCAAACCATTGAGAGCAGTTTCCCGTACTATGGTATGAGCAAAGATTTCGACAGGTTTGCTGCATTTTACCTGAACGGACAGTATACATTTAAAAGAAAGTACAATGTGTACGGAACAGTTCGTTATGATGGTTCAAACAAATTGGGATCTTCTCCAAAAGCCCGTTGGTTACCAACATGGAGCTTTGGTGGTTCCTGGAACGTAGAAGAGGAAAAGTTTTTGCAGAGCGTTCCTTCTATCACTTACCTGAAAGTAAGGGGTAGCTATGGTTTAACTGCAAGCTTAGGCCCTGCTACCAACTCTAATATCGTTTTAAGAAGTGCCATCAGTAACAGGACAGCACCTTCAGACAGGGAATCTGTGATCATCCTTGCCAACCTCGAAAACTCAGAACTTACCTGGGAAAAGAACTATCAAACCAACCTGGGTATTGATGCAGGTTTGTTCAAAGGAAAGATCAACATGGCGATTGACTGGTACGACAGGAAGAGTTTTGATTTGATCAGTGTGATCCGCACTCCGGGTATAGGTGGTGAAGCTTATAAAGCCGCTAACTACGCCACTCTCAAATCAACCGGTTGGGATTTTGTAGTGGGAGGAACTGTTATTAAGAAAAAAGACTGGAGCTGGAGAACGAACCTCACATTCGGGTATAACAAAACGCTTATCACGAATGCCAAGAACGAACCGATTATATTTAACCTGATACAGGCACAGGGCGGAAATGCGGAAGGCTATCCTGTAAACAGTTTATTTTCTATTCCATTTGCCGGGCTGAATCCTATTACAGGTGTTCCCCAGTTTCATGTGGGCCAGGACGTAAACAAGGTTGACTCAATCGGTCCGGATGTTTATTTCCAGGATCAAAACGTAAGCTTTTTGAAATATGAAGGCCAGGTAGATCCAAAGTACACCGGTGGTATCTCTAACACTTTCACCTATAAAGATTTTTCGTTGAACGTGTTTATTACTTACCAGGGTGGAAACAAGATCAGGCTGTATCCTGCTTTCAGGTCGGGTTACTCTGACTTTGATGCAATGCCTAAAGAATTTTTAGACCGTTGGGTAATGCCGGGTGATGAAAAGTTAACCAACATTCCATCGATCATGGACGCATACCAGTCTTATTTAACTGGTGGCTCCGGACAGGAACCATACAATACCTATAACTATTCTTCTGTAAGAGTAGCTTCAGGTGCTTTCATGAGACTTAAAACTGTTTCTCTTACTTATAATGTGAGAGCTGCAGTGGTAAAGAAATGGGGCATGAGTTCTTTTGCGGTTACGGTGGTATCTAACAACCCTTGGCTGATCTATTCAGACAAAAAATTGAAAGGACAGGATCCGGAATTCTTTAATACCGGTGGTGTTGCTCAACCGATTCAAAAACAATTTACCATTTCACTTAAAGCAGGATTTTAATCTTAATAAAAAAAGAATATGAAAAATAAACTTTTGTATATCCCGTGTTGCCTGCTGCTGATCGCAACCGTTGGATGTAATAAATTTCTTGACAAGGAGCCGGATAACAGGGCAAAGATCAATACCCCTGAAAAGGTTTCCCAACTATTAAGCACTGCTTATCCGCAAGGTAACTACCAGGCGTTTGCAGAAACCATGTCTGACAATGTGGAAGATATCGGTAACGGCGGCGCAGATGGGTTGATAAACGATGTTTACTATTACAGGGACACCAAGGAAAACCAGCAGGATTCTCCTGAATCTTTCTGGTATGCCTGTTATAGTTCAATAGCTGCCGCTAACCAGGCACTGGAAACCATCAGCAAAGTATCTAACCCGGATGATTACAAAAATCAAAAAGGTGAAGCCCTTGTAGCAAGAGCTTTCTCCCACTTCCTGCTGGTTAATTTCTTCTCTAAGTTTTATGATGCAGCTACTGCGTCTACTGACCCGGGTATCCCTTATGTAACTGTTCCTGAAAATGTCGTGATCAAGCAATACGACAGGAAATCAGTACAGTATGTTTACGACATGATCGAGCAGGATCTGCTGGCAGGTATGCCCTTGATTGAAGACAAGGCCTACAACGTACCGAAGTTTCACTTCAACGTAGCTGCGGCCGCTGCTTTTGCTACCCGTTTTTATTTATTTAAAAAGGACTATCCAAAAGTGATCCAGTACGCAGGCCTGGCCATACCAAGTGGTAATTACGCATCCTTCCTCCGTGGTATCAATGACCCTACCAGCGCTTACAATACCATTACAGACGTTACTGAATTATTTAAAGTTTATTCCAGGACATCTGAATCTTCTAATCTCTTGCTGGTTGAAACTTCTTCTGTATGGTCACGTAATTATTATTCTCAACGCTGGGGTGTTGGTACACTCAAGGCCGCCGAAGTATATCCAAGGACAGACCAGTTAACCGGTGGTATTACAGCATATAAGAGGTACAGCATCTCTTCCGGTACACACCAGTTGATGCCAAAAATTGATGAGTATTTTGTAAGGCAAACGGTGGATGCAAATTTTGGTCAGCCATATGTAATGGTTCCTCTATTTGCTTCTGAAGAAGTATTGTTCAGCCACGCAGAGGCGCTTTATTACACTGGTAATACAGCAGGAGCCGTTGCCTTGCTCAATACATTCGCCAGCAAACGCATTTCAAGCTATAATGCAGCCACACACAATATCACAGAAACAAAAATCAATACGGTGTTTCCCGTGGTAGCAGGTGAAACCTCCAGCAAAAAACTTCCCAGTGTAATACAGGCCATTCTTTACTACAAGAGAATGGACTATGTTCATGAAGGTTTAAGATGGTTTGATGTGTTGCGGTATAAACTGCCTGTTGATCACAATATCAAAAAAGGTGGCGGTACAGCTGATGATCACATTATCCTTGCACCAGAAGACCCACGTAAAGTGTTGCAACTTCCGCAATCATCCATACAGGCCGGTCTGGCACAAAATCCACGCTAACAATTTATAAAACAAGAAATATGAAATTATTAAAATTCAGTTTTGCAATTATAATGGCTTCTTCTTTGTTTGTTTCCTGCAAAAAAGAAGATCCACTGGGCCCACTGGAAAATATCCCCGGCCTCGGCGGAGATGAATGGGTACAAACAGGTATTGATAAATGGATATACGATACCCTGACCGTTCCGTATAACATTGGTGTAAAATACAAATGGGACCAGGGAGAAATTGACCAGGATAAAACACTGGTACCACCGGCGGAATCCCAGATCATCCCCGTAATGGATGCCATTAATAAGGTATGGATCAGAACCTATGTGAGCCAGGCAGGCTTACCTTTTTTCAAGGTCATCTCTCCTAAATTCTTCATACTGGTAGGAAGCCCGGCGTATGATCGTGGCTCTATAAAACTGGGTACTGCCGAAGGCGGCCGTAAAGTGGTATTGTATGATATAAATAATTTCCGGATCAAAGGTATGCCGGGTTATAACCCAGGCGTGGATACACCCGGTGTGATCCAGATGTTCCATACCATCCAGCATGAATTTGCTCATATCCTCGATCAGAATGTAAGGGTACCTTTAACATTCAGTACTTCAAGCGCCAACTCTTATACATCTGACTGGTTGAACGTTACGCCTGATGAAGCACACAACGAAGGATTCATCACCCAGTATTCTATCTCCAGCAGGGATGATGACTGGGCAGAAATGCTTGCCACTTTATTGGTGAACGGAAAAAGCTATTTTGACAACTATGTAAACAGCATTGATCCTGCAAACGTTACAGCTACCGGTACAACAGGTGCCCAGGCAAGACAAAGGCTGAGGGATAAAGAAGCTGCACTGGTAACCTATTTTGAACAGGCATGGCATATTGATTTTTACGAATTACAGTCAAGAACCCGTGCAGCAATCAATAATTTACTTTATTAAAATACACTTAACTAAAACAGCATGAAAAAAATTATCCTGGGTTTTTGCAGCTTGTTGATAATACTGGCGTCCTGCAAAAAAGTTGATGATTCAAGCGTATTCACTCAATCCGCAGATCAGCGACTTACTGCAGCCCTTGCAAAAGATCAAGCAAAACTTTCCGGAGCCCAGTACGGGTGGAAAGCACTGGTACGCACCAATGCAGGTGGTAACTTTACATTTTACTTCAGTTTCAACGATTCAAACAGGGTGAAAATGTTATCCAGTTTTGATTCTGCCTCTGCAGTTACTTTAAAAGAAAGCAGCTTCAGGCTGAAAGCACTGCAGCAGCCAAGTCTTCTGTTCGACACTTACTCCTATCTGCACGTATTGGCCGATCCTAACCCGGCCAGCGCTGGTGGTGCTGCAGGTGCCGGCTTACAAAGCGACTTTGAATTTTATTTTGATGATGCCAACAGCACTGATGATAAGATTGAACTGGTAGGTCGTTTTAACGGTACCAAAACAACGCTTACAAGGGCTACCCAGGCAGAAAGAGATGCTTTCCTGAATGGTGACCTTGCCAAGGGTTTGGTGATCAACAAGATCCTGAATTATTACAAGCGCATCACCATCGGCAATACCGATTCCGTAGATGCATATGTAGACGCCAGGAGTTCTTATATCATTAGCCCGGATGCAACCGGCAACCTGCTGGATGACAGCCTGGGAACCAATTACACTTTAACGTTAGGTGGTCTTGCTTTTGCTAAACCACTGGTAGTAGGCACCAAAACGCTTAGCGAATTATCAAACATCAATTTTGATGCAACCACCAACAGCATTACTGCCGTGGGTGATGGTCAACCTATAACGATCACCGGCGTGGTAACCCCGATGAGAGTGGATGTAAATGCGCCTTCAAGATGGTGGAATTTTGCAGCGGGCCAGGGTTCTTACTGGATCACTGAAACAGGTTTTCATATCAATGGTGTTGACGATGCACAGCATATCCAAAACCTGCCAGGTTATTACGGTTTCTCTATCTTTTGGCCTGAATACGGCACATCAGGTGGGGTAAATTACGACCTGTTCGCTCCAATAGTAGCCAATAGCAGTGGCAATGCTTCATTGGCATATGGCGCTGCTTACAGGCCACCGGTATTCAATGCTGACGGAAGAGTGGTATTCCGCTACTTAGGTACGCTGGGTACCGTACCAGGAGGTGCTAACGCCACTTACGTTGCCATGAGAACACAACTTGCTATTACAAGAGGATATTACCTGGTGCAGATCAGTAATGATCCCGTTTCACCCGCCTACCACATGGTAAGTGCAGCAGACGGAAAAGCATGGATCACCTGGTTGTTCTAAAATAACCTACTGAACTTTTAAAAAAGGAACCGTCGTAAAGGCGGTTCTTTTTTTATGCAGCTACCTGTAAAATACAGCTGCAAATGGAATGAGATAGTAGCCCACTGTTTGCCGGGCATGCGCATTCATTTTTTATAAATCCGCAGCCCATTGAATTTTTTCAACCAAAGCACTCCAGCTTTGTTTCTTATCTTTACACATTAGGATACACAATGGCGAAACAAAAAAAGACCCCTACAGAAAACATAAATATTGACAACGGTTCCGGCCGCCCCGGGCAGGCGATCCCCAACGAATTTATTGAAGTGTTCGGCGCAAGAGAGCACAACCTGAAGAACATTGATATCAGCATCCCCAAAAACAAACTGGTAGTGTTTACCGGCGTAAGTGGCAGTGGAAAATCTTCACTGGCATTTGATACCATTTACAATGAAGGACAGCGCCGTTACATGGAAAGCTTCAGCGCTTATGCCAGGCAGTTCGTGGGTGATATGGAACGCCCCGATGTTGACAAGATCACCGGTTTGAGCCCCGTGATCAGCATTGAACAAAAGACCACCAACAAAAATCCACGCAGTACTGTAGGTACCATTACGGAGATCTATGATTTCCTGCGGTTGCTTTATGCCCGGGTAGGAGAAGCTTATAGCTACAACACCGGCAAAAAGATGGTAAAGTTCAGCGAAGAAGAAATAGTGCAGAATATTTTCGAAAAATACAAGGGCAAAAAGATCAGTCTGCTCGCCCCTTTGATCCGTGGCCGTAAGGGACATTACAGGGAACTGTTTGAAGACATCCGCAAAAAAGGATATGTAAAAGTGCGGATAGACGGAGAAGTAAAAGACCTGGTGGCAAAGATGCAGGTAGACCGGTATAAGATCCATGATATTGAGGTAGTGGTAGACCGCCTGGCTGTAACAGACGATATGAAACTCCGCTTGAGCCAGAGCGTACAGAAAACATTGCAGGTGGGTAAAGGACTGTTATTTTTACTCATCAACGACAGTAACAATGTAGTGCAGTTCAGTAAACAACTGATGTGTATTGACACCGGTATCAGTTACGAAGAACCCTCCCCTAACGCCTTTTCTTTCAACAGCCCTTACGGTGCCTGCCCCACCTGCAGGGGACTTGGAAGTGTGTACAGCATTGATATGGACAGTGTGATCCCGGATAAAACAAAAACTGTGAAAGATGGCGGTATTGCGCCGCTTGGGGAAGAAAGAAATGCCAGCGTATTTCAGCAGGTACAGGTATTTGCCAAAAAATACAAGATCAACTTAGACAAGCCACTGAAAGATCTTTCGCAGGAACAGATAGACCTTTTATTGTTTGGCGACCAGGGCATTAACCCGAGCCTTGAAATGGACCTGAATGATGAGACCATCCCACAGGAATATACCGGCAGTTATGAAGGAATTGTACCCATGCTGAAAAGATGGTTTGGCAGCAGCAACAGTACCGATGTGCTGAGAGAATGGGTAGAAAAGTTTACGCAGCTAAAAACCTGCAGTACCTGCGGTGGCACAAGACTAAGAAAAGAAAGCCTTTGGTTCAAAATAGACGATACCAATATTGCTGAGTTGGGCAATATGAACCTCGATAAACTGGCCGTGTGGTTTGAAGGCCTTGAAAAAAGACTGAACAACAAACAGAATGCGATCGCCAAAGATGTGTTGAAAGAAATACGGGAACGCCTGCAATTTTTATTGGATGTTGGCCTCACCTACCTTACCCTGTACCGTCCTTCGAAAACATTGAGTGGTGGCGAATCTCAACGCATACGCCTGGCAACACAGATCGGCTCTCAATTACAGGGCATCACCTACATTTTAGATGAGCCGAGCATAGGGTTGCACCAGCGGGATAACCAGCGCCTCATTACTGCACTGCAGCACCTGCGTGATATTGGCAACAGTGTGCTGGTAGTGGAACATGATAAAGACATTATGCTGGCAAGTGATTACCTGGTTGATATCGGGCCCAAAGCCGGTTTTCATGGAGGGGAGATCGTGGCCATGGGCACCCCGCAGGAAGTACTGGCATCCCACTCAGATACCGCACAATACCTCAACGGAGAAAAAAGTATTGCCGTACCGGCAGAAAGAAGAAAAGGCAATGGAAAATTCATTGAACTTACCGGCGTAAAAGGAAATAATCTCAAGAACGTATCAGTGAAATTCCCCCTGGGTAAACTGATCGTGGTTACAGGCGTAAGTGGCAGCGGCAAATCGACCCTCATTAATGAAACACTGTACCCATTGCTGAGTAAATACTGTTACAATTCAAAAGCCGCTCCGCTGGAATACAAGGCGGTGAAGGGCCTTGAACTGATCGATAAAGTCATCGAGATTGACCAGAGCCCGATTGGCCGTACACCAAGAAGTAACCCGGCTACCTACTGCGGTTTCTTTACAGATATCCGCACCCTGTTTGCATCGGTACCGGAAGCAAAGATCAGGGGTTACAATGCAGGCCGTTTTTCGTTTAATGTAAAAAGCGGCCGATGCGAAGTGTGCGAAGGAGGTGGTATGAGGGTGATAGAAATGAACTTTTTACCGGATGTATATGTGCATTGTGAAAAATGCAACGGCAAACGTTACAACAGGGAAACGCTGGAGATACGCTATAAAGGAAAATCCATCAGTGATGTGTTGAACATGACGGTTGATGAAGCCGTTGAATTTTTCCAGGCCGTACCTTTTGTATACCGAAAGATAAAAGTACTGCAGGAAGTTGGCCTCGGCTATATCACACTCGGGCAAAGTGCGGTAACCCTCAGCGGCGGCGAAGCACAGCGGGTGAAACTTTCTACCGAGCTGGGCAAAAAAGACACCGGCAAAACATTTTATATTTTAGATGAACCTACCACGGGCCTTCACTTCCAGGACATACAGCATTTACTGGACGTGATCAATAAACTGGTAGATCGTGGTAATTCCGTGCTGGTGATCGAACACAATATGGATGTGATCAAAATGGCTGATCATGTGATCGATATCGGCCCCGAAGGTGGTGATGGCGGCGGGTTGGTGTTGTTTGAAGGAACGCCGGAAGGCCTGGTAAAAGTTAAAGGAAGTTTTACGGGGAAATATTTGAAAGCAGAGTTGGAGTAGGTTAGCAGTCAGTAATCAGTAAGAAGTTAAAAAAAAATACCCGGAGATCATCCGGGTTTTGTTTTAATAAATAATGACAAAGCAGGTATAAAGAATCAATAAGTGGTTTCAGGGGTAACAAGTTAGCATTATCAACCTGTTGCTGTTAACCCTCTATCCCACCCTGTCATTTTTCATTGGTCGCTGCCAGCGAAATATCTTGTGCTGCTATTCTCCATCTTACCGCATTGCTACTGTGTTGTGTGATGTATTGGCGGCGGTTGCCGTTTCTCCTTTTGATTTGTTGTAAAACATCACCAGCATAAAGCAGGTTACCAATAGCACCATCTTAAACAAGAAGGGATTAATGTGTAAACCATTTTTCATAATTATGGATATTTGATTGTTTAAAATCTTACCGGGCAGCGTGTACTTCCACGGCTTCGGCTGCTATAGCCACCGCTTCTTCCACCACCGTAACCGCTTCCACCTCCATAACCACCACCACTGTCGTTGCCATAACCACCATCGCCAAACCTGATACCCAGCTTAAATAAAAAGCTGAAATAAGCATCGTTGTTATTGGGGTTGCCCCGTTGAGTACCCGGTGCATACCTGCCCACCCCTGGTGTAACCAGGCCAATCGTTTTATCGCTGATCCTGTAGGCAATGGCTGCATCAGCCGCCGGCAGGTTTGCATAAAAATCGTTGCCGTCAATGTAAGTGGTACTTACGTCATCAATATAATCTGTGAATGTTTTCCTGTACAATAATTCAAGGCCAAGATTTACTTTTTCGGATATGATGTATTTAAACCCGCCTCCAAATGGCACATTCATCTGTGTTAGTTTATAATTCTTCCTGTCAGGATACTGCGGAAAGCCCTGTCCTTCGGTATGCAAAGGCTGCAGGTCGTGCCAGGTTACATTACCATTCTGATCTTTCAATGTTCCTCTTGGATTAAAATGAAAAACACCCAGGCCACCAAAAATATAGGGTCTGAATCTTGGATCATAGTCCTCATCATTGCGCATCAGGTACATAGTCGGAAAAAATTCGATGGCGCCATAGGCTTCCCACATGTTACTCTTAAAGTCCATATTTCGCTGCTTGCGCCACAACTCGTCTACGCCGTGTGTATTGATGATGCTGTCAATTCCTTCCACGTAAGTATATTGCCCTGCCACTCTCAGGCCGATCCATTCATTCGGATACACGCTGATAAAAGCGCCTTTCATTAATTTGGTAAGCTGGTAATTCAAATCTTTGATAAACCCGGCTCCTTTCCCCACTTTTCCGCCAAGATCACCTAAAAAAAAGGTAGGACCAAAGTTAAGACCTGCTTCTACTTTGGCATTTCCAAGCCCCAGCATCAGGTGCTGTGCATGAGTTGCTGTGCCGAGCATACAGCATGTCATTAAAGTGAAAAATCTTTTTTTGATCAGGTTTTGTAAATTGTTTTTCATCCGAATACCGATTTTGGATTTAGGGTGCGGTTAAAAAGTGTACACCAATGCTTTAAACAATGGCCTACAACTTTGGTAACACTATTAAACGGTAAAGAATGTGGAATATTGTATATGTGTGGAAATTAATGGGTTAATTCCATTGTGATGTGCGGAATGCCGTCTTCAAGGTACATTTCGCCGCTGGGTACAAAACCCAGCGACTGGTAGAATTCTTTTAAATAAAGCTGGGCCCCGATCACTATTACCGGGTCGCCAAATTTTTCGATGGTAGCGGCAATGGCCAGTTGCATCATCTGCCTGCCGTAACCGGCCTTTCGGTAGCGGGGAGAAGTAACCACCCTGCCAATACTCGGGTGACCAGGGTAAGATATGCCGGGAGGCAGCAGCCGGCAATGTGCAGCCAGCACATCGCCATCCCATCCACAAAAATGGTAAGAAAGCTGGTCCTTATTGTCTGCATCCTGGTACACACAATTTTGTTCTACCACAAACACCTCGTTGCGTAGTTGCAGGATGGCGTACAATCCGGCATTGGTTAATGAATTAAAAGCGGTACAGGTCCAGGTAAGTTGCATCGTATTATTTTAATAAAGGCCGTATATCATTTATCTCTACTGCCCTTTGTTCATCATCGAGTTCAATCACAATATAATACCCGTTGGCGCCGCCGGCCCTGTTAACCGCATCCACCAGTTTTTGCTGATCGCTCTCTTTACGGGTTCCATCCTGTTCATTCCACAACTCCTTTGTACAGAGGCAACCAAGGGTTGGTGTGATCGGGTAGTATGGCTGCCCACGATAATAGGCCGGATCCACTGCAGAGCCATGGGCAATGATCTCTGTGCGGCCTGCCTTGCCGGCATAAAAACTTTCATACAACGGAAAACAGGCCTGCCAGTTTTCGGGCAACAATTTCCGGTACCATGCTTCCGTCCACACTGAATCCGCAATACTGCTGTCGTTCATAAAATGACGGATACTGGTTTCAAAAGGCATGGTAAGCTGGATATTAGGCGTAGGACCAATAAAACTGCTTTTGCTTACGTCCATCCCATACATCCTGAAAATACCCTGCGGCGTATTTCCATTGCTGATATAGCCCGGCATATTACTAATGCTTCTTGCCAGTTGCGGTACAGAAAAAACATTTCCACCCTCATCCTGCACAAAATTACCGCTGCTATCCCTTACGATCACCCGCCCCGGGAAATTTCGGTTCTTCCGCTGCAGGCTGAATACAATGGTCGCATTTTTAAAAAAGGAGTGATGCAGCAATTCACTCATGCTGGCTCTAACAGGCGGCGCATATTGAAGGTTTCCCATCATCATGGTGATCACTGGGTTTGCCGTATCTGTATTGCGAAAACGGGCTGCATTTTTTTCCACTGCTTTCTTATATCCCTCTCCTTTTTTTAAGAGGTAGGCTGCGCAACCAGCCAGTACTTTTGCATCTGCCGTACTGTCCAGCAGGGCCTGCACTTCTTTTTCAAAAGTAGCAGGGTAACTGTCGTACAGCATTTCTATAAGAGAGCGCTGGTAATACACAGATCTTTCATGTATGCTTTTAAAGCCTTCGTGTATGCGGCCTTCAACCCAGGGCGAACGGTAGCGCAGCAACTCAATTGAGTAAAATGCATCCATCCAGTTCTCTTCCGTGCTGTCATTGAGTGGCATTGACAAATTCCTGCTGATACCCGCTACCAGGCTTTTGTACAGGCGGGTCCGGTTTTCAGCTTTGGCATCTTTTACATACAACGGTTTTACCGGCTGTGCGATGCCGTTACCATAACAGCAGAACAGTACTGCCAATAACCATGCATATTTTGTGCCCGGCATTGTCACACGATCGAACTTCAGTGGCGTCGCACCCTTGTACAGCGGTAATTTTATTGAACGTTTTTTATGCAAGCGCTTACTTTTTTTAAGGATTGTACTGTGTTAGAAAGGCCTGTATCTTATTAAAAGCGTCCAAATAGGTATCACTGTACCAGTTATCGCCATGTCCTTTTCCTGCATATTCTACATACTGCACCGGTACTGAATTCAACAAAAGTTTATCTCTAAGCGCCGCTGACTGTCTTAATGGATTTACCAGCAGGTCATTGCTGCCCTGCAGAATGATCGTAGGGCAGGCAGCAACGTTAGTAACAAAATTTATGGGGCTTGACTGGCGGTAGAGTTCTGTATTACTGGCCAGGCTGGCGCCAACGATCGTATCAATAATACTTTGTGGAATAAGACCGGGATGATTGTACAGGTCTTCCAAATCGGTTGGTCCGAAAAAATCGATCACCGCTTTTATTTTTACCGGTGATGCATATTTATAGGCATGCAGCAAACCCAGGTGTGCGCCGGCGCTGGCACCAATAAAAGAAAAATTATCACTGATGAGATATTCGTTGCGCTTATTGTAAATATACTCCACTGCTTTTTTTACATCCAGTTCCTGCGTAGGAAATACATTGGCAGGAAAAGCAGATAACCGGTAGTTGATATTGAACAACGCATAAGCTGGCAATCTCTTTTTAAGCGTGTCGATAAAGCTCCTGAAGTCTGCCTTATCGCCCGATACCCATGCACCACCATGCACCAGTATCATTACTTTGGTAGCATCCGCAGTTCTGCCGGCGGGCAGGTACACATCCATTTGTTGCTGTGCATCGGTACCATAGGCGGCATTTAAGTAAGTAACTGCAGCTACTGTATTGCTGTTATTGCTACTTTCCTTTTTACAGGAAATGATCAGCAGGTTAATGCCAAGCAGCAGGAGCAAATGGTATTTGTTCATGTACAGGTGTATGATTTACAAATGAAAATTACAGCATCTTACAATAAAGAAAAGATAAAATTAAAGCCCGGCGCCTGTTAGTAACCATACTTCTCTTTCCACAAAGCCTTCAAATGCTTACGCAGTTCTTCTTCCCGGGCATTGTTGCCGGGTTCGTAAAAAGTACTGCCCTTGATGGCATCGGGTAAATATTCCTGTGGTGAAAAATTTTGATCGTAGTTGTGCGAATACTGGTAACCTTTACCATAATCCATATTCTTCATCATACGGGTGGGTGCATTGCGAATGTGCAAAGGCACCGGCTGATCTCCCGCCTGCTTTACTGCAGCCATGGCAGCGCCGATGGCAGTGGTGGCAGAATTGCTTTTGGCACTGGATGCCAGGTAAATGGCACATTGCGATAAGATCAACTGCGACTCGGGATAACCGATCTTATTAACGGCATCAAAAGTAGCATTGGCCAACAGCAGCGCATTCGGATTGGCATTGCCGATATCTTCACTTGATAAAATGAGCATCCTTCGTGCAATGAATTTCACATCTTCTCCCCCTTCGATCATTCTCGCCAGGTAATATACGGCTGCATTGGGGTCGCTGCCACGGATGGATTTTATAAAGGCTGAAATGATATCGTAATGCTGCTCCCCCTTTTTATCGTAAAGGGCAATGCGTTTTTGTGCAATGGCCATTACCTTATCATCGGTAATGTCTGCTCCATCGCCTAACGCATCTACTACCAGTTCCAGTAAGTTCAGCAACTTTCTTGCATCCCCGCCGGAGATATTAATGAGCGCTTCCGTTTCCCGGAGCTGTATGTGTTTCGTTTTTAAATATTCGTCTGTTGTGATGGCGTGCTGCAGTAATTCGACCAGTTCGCTGTTATCCAGCGCCTTTAACACATATACCTGGCAGCGGCTGAGCAAAGCGCTGTTAACTTCGAAGGATGGATTTTCCGTGGTAGCGCCGATGAGGGTGATAATGCCTTTTTCTACCGCACCGAGTAAAGCATCCTGCTGCCCTTTATTGAACCGGTGGATCTCATCTATAAACAATACTGCACCGGTTTGCTGTTTAGCGCTTTCGATAACTTCCCTTACTTCTTTTACCCCGGAAGAAATGGCACTGAGCTGGTAAAAAGGTGCCTGCATGGTTTGCGCAATAATATTGGCAATGGTTGTTTTGCCAACCCCCGGCGGCCCCCATAAGATCATGGATGGAATTTTTCCATGCTCAATAGCGGTTCTGAGAATACTTCCTTTACCGGTAAGATGCTGCTGGCCTACTAACTCGTTGAGCGTAGCAGGACGGAGACGTTCGGCTAATGGAGGGAGATTCATAGCGTAAAGATAAACCGTAACTGTTTCGTTAAAAACAAAAAGAGCTTTTCGGTCGTTTATTCAACCCGTTCTCCTATTTCATTTACAAGAATGCTAACAGCTTCGCTGTTCTTCTTTTTAATTTTACGAAAAAGGGCGATCTGCAGAAAGAAAAGGTAAAAGCCAGCCAGGGCGATCAACAAAAACCAAATCAACACTGTGATCAGCCAGGGATCAAGATTTTTGTTAAATCCCTTCGTCTTCTCCAGCATCGGGTATGATGCTATTAGCCCAACGACAATAAAACCGAAGGTTAAAAAACATAAGACCGCCAAAATCCAAAACAGTAGTCTTCTTGGAAAAGGAGGATTGGAGCCTGCACTTAAAACACCCAGCAGTAAAACATTGTTGATGCTGTTCCCGATGATTATCAGCCCTACTGTAAAAAAGGCCAAAAGACCGATAACATCGGCTGAATTGTTAAAAGAGAGTCTTCCCTTAATCAAAATAAGCGCAAGAAATGCTGCAACCAGTAATATCTCTGCGATATTAGCCAACCGGAATATTTTCCATTTCAATGTCATCTGCTATTTCAGATCCAGTTTTATCTGCAACTCCTCAAATTGCTTTGCATCAATTGTACTTGGCGCATCCAGCATCACATCCCTGCCACTGTTGTTTTTAGGGAAAGCGATAAAATCACGGATGCTTTCACTACCACCCAAAATTGCACACAACCTGTCGAAACCAAATGCCAGGCCACCGTGCGGCGGTGCACCATATTCAAAAGCGCCTAACAAAAAGCCGAATTTGTGCTGCTGTTCTTCCTCATCCATACCCAGGGCAGCAAACATTTTTTCCTGTAATGCCCGCTGGAAGATACGAATAGAGCCTCCGCCTATTTCATTACCGTTCAATACCATATCATACGCATTGGCCTTGATATTGGCATATGGATGCTTTAAATATTCCGCTGCATTTTCTATCACCGGGTTATTATTGATCATGATATCAATGTGATCCGGCTTGGGAGAGGTGAACGGATGGTGTCTTGCTACCCAGCGGTTATCTTCTTCTGCATATTCAAACAATGGAAAGTCGAGTACCCACAACAATTTGAATTCATCATTCTTTCTCATGCCCAGCTTATCTGCCATGTACATGCGCAGGTCGCTGGTTGATTTTCTTGTTTTTTCTTCGGCACCGGCCAGTATCAACACCAGGTCGCCGGGCTTTGCATTGGCCGCATCTGCAATGGCTTTTAATTTATCAGCATCGTAAAATTTATCTACACTGCTTTTATAAGTGCCATCTGCATTGCATTTGATAAACACCAGTCCTTTCATGCCTATCTGTGGGCGTTTAACCCATTCCGTTAGTTCATCCGTTTGCTTACGGGTGTACTCGCTGCAGCCAGGGATAGCAATGGCCAATACGGTTTCTGCGTCATCAAACACGCCAAAATTTGCACCGTCGATCAATGTTGACTGCGATTGTTTGGTTGGAAAAGTATGCTGTGGGAATTTTAAGTTGGCGATCTTAATATCAAAACGGATATCGGGTTTGTCGTTGCCATAATTCCACATGGCTTCTTCCCATGTCATGCGTGCTACCACATCGGTATAGTCAATGTTCTTTACATCTTTAAAAATTCGTTTTACCAAACCTTCAAACATGTTCAAAATATCTTCCTGCTCTACAAAACTCATTTCACAATCAATCTGGGTGAACTCAGGCTGCCGGTCTGCCCGCAGGTCTTCATCCCGGAAACATTTTACGATCTGGTAATAACGATCGTACCCACTCACCATCAGCAATTGTTTAAATGTTTGCGGACTCTGTGGCAACGCATAGAATTGACCGGCGTTCATCCTGGATGGCACTACAAAATCCCTGGCTCCTTCCGGGGTGGATTTGATGAGGAAGGGCGTTTCGATATCCATGAAATTATTTTCATGCA
>DDEU01000046.1:0-967 GCA_002336815.1 Chitinophagaceae bacterium UBA1946
CATGGCCATGAAAGGTCCAGCCATGACCTTCTTCAAATTTTTTCGTAACTGGTTTGGCGATATCATGCAATACGGCCGCCCAGCGCAACCACAGGTCGTTGCTAAACGCACTTACGTTATCAACCACCTGCAGGGTATGGTAAAAATTATCTTTGTGGCCATAACCGTCTATGTATTCGGCACCGGCCAGGTCAACCATTTGAGGAAATATGATCCTGAGGAGCCCGCTTTTATACAACAGGTCAAAACCTATCGATGGCTTTTCAGTAAGCAGGATCTTATTGATTTCATCAGCGATCCTTTCGCCGCTAACGATGCTGATGCGGTGGGCATTTTGACGGATGGCTTCAAAAGTTTCCGGCGCAATACTGTAACCGAGTTGAGCCGCAAAGCGGATACCCCTCATCATGCGAAGCGGATCATCGCTGAACGTTTTTTCCGGCTCCAGGGGTGTTTGCAACAGTTTTTCTTCTATGTGCCGCAGCCCGTTGAACGGATCGAGCAGTTTGCCATAATCCGCACTGTTCAGGCTGATGGCAAGCGCATTGATGGTAAAGTCACGCCGGTTCTGGTCATCTTCCAGCGTGCCGGGTGCCACTTCGGGTTTGCGGCTGTGGTGGGTATAACTCTCCTTCCGGGCCCCTACAAATTCTATCTCGAAGTCGGCTGTTTTTATCTGTGCCGTTCCAAAATTTTTGAAATAATTCACTTCCGGTACGGGTGAAAATTTAGCTGCCACCGCTGCTGCCAGGGCTATGCCATCTCCCAGGCAAACAACGTCCATATCCTTGGTGGGTCTGCCAATGATCTTGTCTCTTACAAATCCCCCGATCAGGTAGCAGGGCGTGCCCTGTGCCGCCGCCGCTGCTGCAATCTTTCCCAGTATTATCAGCTCCCTGGCTGAACAGGTAATATCCATGCGGCAAAAATAAGCGTAATCGTGAATAGTGAATCGTGAATTGTGAAT
>DDEU01000046.1:1002-132023 GCA_002336815.1 Chitinophagaceae bacterium UBA1946
AAACTCAAAATTCAAAATTCAAAATCCCTGGACCTTCATCTCCGACTTTAAACCCTAAACCTTTGAACTTTAATCTTAAAAGGCCATAACTCAAAATTCAAAACTCATAATTCAAAATTCAAAAACATCCGGCACTAATGTTGTCAATATGTACGTTCACATAGAAAAACAACAGAACAGGAAAAGTTTTGACATTTTGACCATATCTTGAAAAATTATGAACAGACGATTTAATTTACAGGGACAGGAAGAAGAAATGGAGTTCATGCCCATTATCCCACTTAATGAAGACAATAGCGACGATAGCGACCTGCAAAGCATTACAGCCGATCTGCCCCTGCTGCCGTTGAGAAATACCGTGCTTTTCCCAGGCGTGGTTTTGCCCATCACTGTAGGAAGAGACAAGAGCATTAAAGCCGTCACCGATGTGTACAAGGGTGACAAATTGATAGGCGTAATAGCGCAAAAAGACAGTAATGTTGAAGAACCTACTGTAAGCGATTTGGAAGAAATTGGCACCGTGGCAAAAATTGCCAAAATGATCAAAATGCCTGATGGTGGCACTACCATTATTATCCAGGGTAAAAAGAGGTTTAAAATAGATGAGATCACTTCAGATGATCCTTATTTTAAAGCGAAAATAGAGTTGCTGGAAGAAGAAGTGCTGAAAGACGACAAAGATTTTGACGCCATGGTAAGCAGCATTAAAGACCTGGCTTCGCAGATCATCTCCCTCTCTCCCAACCTGCCCAGTGAGGCCGGCATTATTTTAAAAAACATCGAGAACGCTGCTTTCCTGATACATTTTGTAAGCAGTAACCTCAGTAGTGAAATAAAAGACAAGCAACGCCTGCTCGTTACCAATAACATCAAGGCGAGGGCTGAGCTACTGCTGAACCTTCTTCATACAGAACTTCAGTACACGGAGTTGAAGAACAAGGTGACCAATAAAACCAGGGCAGAGCTGGACAAGCAGCAAAAAGAATATTTTTTGCAGCAGCAGATGAAGGCCATCAAAGAAGAGCTGGGTGGTGATAATGTGGCAGAAGTAAAAGAAATGCTCAAAAAGGCCGAGACAAAAAAATGGCCGGCGGCTGCAAGGGAAATGTTTACGAAGGGCGCCGAAAAACTGGAGCGGATGCACCCCAGCACACCGGACTATTCGGTGGTGTACAATCACCTCGACCTGATGCTTGACCTTCCATGGCAGGATTATACACCCGATTCATACGATCTTAAAAAAGCAAAAAAGATACTCGACCATGACCATTACGGCATGGAAAAAATAAAGGAAAGGATACTTGAATACCTGGCGGTGCTTAAGCTAAAGGGAGATATGAAAAGTCCGATCCTTTGTTTCGTAGGCCCTCCGGGTATCGGTAAAACCAGTCTTGGTAAAAGTATTGCCAATGCGGTAGCAAGAAAATATGTAAGGGTAAGCCTTGGCGGGCTGCATGATGAAAGTGAGATCCGGGGCCATCGCAAAACCTATATCGGTGCCATGCCAGGCCGCATCATCCAGTCGGTAAGAAAGATTAAAAGCAGTAACCCGGTAATGATACTCGATGAAATCGATAAGATCGGTGCCGATCACCGTGGAGATCCTTCTTCTGCCCTGCTGGAAGTACTTGACCCGGAACAGAACAATAATTTTTACGACAATTACCTGGAACTGGAGTATGATCTGAGTAAGGTACTTTTTATTGCAACTGCCAATAACATCAACAATATACAACCGGCCTTGAGAGACCGCCTGGAGATCATTGACCTGAATGGCTATGCCGTGGAAGAAAAGATCGAGATCGCTAAACGGCATCTCTTACCAAAACAACAGGAAGCGCATGGGCTGAAGGACGTGAACATTAAAGTGAGCGATAAGGTATTGGAAAAATTGATCGAAGATTATACGAGAGAAAGTGGTGTCCGTGATCTTGACCGGCAACTGGCTGCAGTGATGCGTAACCTGGCCAAACAGTACGCCATTAAAGGTAAACTGAAACCTACACTAACACAGCAGGACCTGGAGAAGATATTGGGAAGGGCAAGATTCACCAATGATATGTACAAAGTAGCCAATATGCCTGGCGTTGCGGTTGGCCTGGCGTGGACCTATGTGGGAGGAGATATTCTTTTTATTGAAACCTCGTTAAGTGACGGCAAGGGTGAAATGAAAATGACCGGTAACCTTGGTAATGTGATGAAAGAAAGCGCCAGCACGGCTTTCACCTGGCTGCAGGTAAATGCCAAAAAGCTGGATATTGATGCTGACATGTTTGCAAAGAAAAATGTTCACATCCATATTCCTGAAGGAGCGGTACCAAAGGATGGTCCAAGTGCAGGTATCACCATGATGACGGCGTTGACTAGCGCTTTTACCAACCGCAGGATCAGGCCTTACCTGGCTATGACCGGTGAGATAACGTTACGTGGGCAGGTGTTGCCCGTGGGCGGGATCAAAGAAAAAGTGCTCGCCGCAAAAAGAGCCGGTTTAAAGGAGATCATCATGTGCTGGCAGAATGAAAAGGATGTAGAAGAGATCAACCCGGCATTTATCAGGGGCATTAAATTTCATTATGTAAAAACAATGCAGCAGGTATTGGAAATTGCGCTCACATAATATTTTGCATTTAAGCAAACCTTTTTCAACTTAACAGCGTATCTGATGTTGTATAGGAATCAACATTATTCATGTTGGTTGTTTTAAGGGTTAAAAAAATCCCCCCGATTCCTCGGGGGGATTTTGCATTTTAGCAAAGAAAATTTGTAATGCGAATTTTATAACTGCAAAAGCCTCAATAGCATGGGATGATTTTGAAAAAAAGTTATAAAAAAAATTAACAATATTTAACTAAACGCTGTAAATTGCGCTCATAGGAATCAACATTATTCATGTTGGTTGTTTTAAGGGTTAAAGAAAATTCCCTCCGATTCCTCGGAGGGGATATTTTTTTTAGGATGTCCCTGGTGCTGCAACAGGCTTCGTTCTGTCAACTCTTACGGGGCAGCGTTACCGTCGAGAATAATATTTCTGGATATAAAGGGAAGAAGGTTTAGCCCTTAACTGCTGCCATTTTTTTCCCCAGCTTCACTACAAAAAAAGTAATGACAATGGCGGCGATCACATCGATGGAATAATGTGCATGCTGAAACAATACCAGCAGTCCTACCGTGAAGGTAGAGAACCAGCCGAGTATCTTATCAGTCTTCTTCTCAAAACAAAGCGCCAGGATCAGCATATTGGAGGTATGACCGGAGAAGAAGAGGTCTTTGGTAATAAAAATATCCTTACCACCGTAGGTGAGGCTGGTGAGCGGATCTTTTATGGTAATAATGGTAAGTGGTGGATTGAGCGGCGTAAGATAGATGGTGGTCATCCTTAGCAGTGTAAGTAATATCACGCAATAGATCGCCTGCAAAAAGATCTCCGGCCTTTTATAGGATCTTACGAAAAACAGCAGTGTGGTAGACCAGATGATGATAAATATCGGTACCGAAAAATCTCTTGGGCCAATGAGATCGAGGAACCAGTCGTTGAGTACCACTCCATCCCGGCTTTCGATCATGGCGAAAAAAGAAGGAAGGGCCATCAGGATAAATGCAAATACCAGCATGCCTGCTACCAGTTTGTTCCTGAACCGGGTGTTCTCCATTGCCCGTCCCCAATTGGTTGTTTTAATCCCTGCGTAATTTGTTTGTTGCTGCACCGTGCAAATGTAACTTATCAGCAGCTATTTTTTAAAATCCGGCAGCCAAATTAACAGCTTGTTTAATAGTGGGGTTACAATAAAAACAGGGCTCCGCAAACCGAAACCCTGTTCTTTAATTAACTGCTGGTGAAAAATGGCTTTAAGTAGTTCTTCTTTTTTGCTTTTGTTTTTCTTTGCCTTCATCTTTCATATCCTCTTCACTTGCTTCGCCCAAAATGATCTTCCCAAAACTGGTCTTTATTTTAATGGGGATATTTCCGCCGCCCGATCTGCCCTCGTATTTGTAATCGAATTTTGGGCCACTGTCTTCCTCGTCTTCGTCACTGGTAAATTTAATGCCGGTGCCATTTTTAAAGCTGCCGAAACTGGTGTTGATCGTATAGGCAGCGGACAACCCATTTGAAGGCCGGATATTAACAGTAGAATAAGATGCGTTCAGATCCAGCGAGGTAAGCGCATTATCAATGGTCACCTTGCTGGCACTGCAGAATTCAAAACTAAGTTTGGTGTTACCGGTCAATTTTTTAAAACTGGCGGATGAAAATTTGATGCTGATATTTCCATTGGCGATACTGCCAAAATCTCCGCTGCTAAATTCTACGGTGATATTTTTTACATCCGACAGGTCACCGGTCGTTAACGGGCCAAATTTATTGTGCAGGTTCACCCTGCCTTTAAAATCGGGAATGATGGTTGGGCCAAATTCGTTTACCACCTGCAGCTCATTTGTTTCCGGCATGTAAATACTGTAGTTTACTTCCATGCTGCTTTTTTCATTCTTACCATTGTTGTGATTGTTGATGGTAGTTTTAAAAGATACATCGCCGCCGCTTTGTTTTTCGCTGATGCTGATGCCATCCAGTAATTTGACAGCGGATGCTTCTTTGATGGCACTTACTTCCACGCTCACCTCTACTTTTATCTCATTCTTATTCCAGGTATGCACTTCTACCTTTCCAAAAGAATTGCTGATATCAAGTTTGTCGCCGCCTGCAACCGTATAAGTTTTATTGATCGTTTTGGTCTTAACGAAGTCATACTTTTTTTTGTGATCATTGTCGTTGTCATTGTCGGTCTGTGCAAAGCATACAACCTGCATTGCAAAGGCGATGCTGATGCTAAGTAAAAGTTTTGTTTTTTTCATGGCTGTATTTTTTTGAATGTTTTACCTGGTTAATGATGTTCAATTGCTGGTTGAGCACATTCAGTTGCAGTTGCAGGTTCTGCACCATGGCTTCTATCAGCATTTCTTTATTGGGTGTTGCGCTGAGCTGATTTTTAAGGGTGCGGTACGAACTGTCGAGCTGGTTGATATCATTGGTGAATTTTTGATACAACTCCGGCTGTTCTTTGGAAAGCACCTTTAGCTCCTCCTGTTTTAAAACGATCATTTTTGCAATGGCGCTCACTTCCGGCGCAGCTTCGGGAAGCACGGCTGCAATATCGCTCACGGAAGTATCCCTGCCGGTATTGACAATGCTGGTATCCGGCCCGGCAGTTTTACGGGGAAGCAGTAAAAAAAACGCCCCGGTTACAAGGAGTACAGACGCAGCCATACTCCATCTGAGAACAGATCGCTTTTTAATAACGGTTGGCTGCTGATCCGGTAAAAACACCGCCACTTTTTTCCACAGGTGTGGTGAAGGCGTCTCATCATCCATGGCCTCCCGGTTTTGATCAATAAATTCTTCCAGCCTGCTCATATTCTTTGTTGATTAATTGAACTAATTTTTGTTTGGCCCTGATGTACTGCGTACGCACCGTAGATTCAGCCAGCAACAGGATGCCTGCGATCTCCTGGTGATCGTACCCCTCCAGTAAATAAAGGCTCAGCACGGTACGGTATCCATCGGGCAATTGCATAATGGCATTTTTAACAGCAGCAACCTGCAGCGTAATATCTTCTTCGTCATAACTGCCTGCTTCTATGTTGTCGGCCGCATCCGTTGCATCAATGTCTACTGCATACTTCCTTTTTTTAAGCTGGTTTATCGCCCGGTTCACACAGATCTGTTTCAGCCATCCTCCAAACGTTGTGCGGTATTCAAAGCTGCCGATATTCCTGAATGCCTCGGTAAAACTCTCCTGCAGCACATCTTCTGCTTCAGCAGTGTTGTTGAGTATGCGCAGGCAGGTATTGTACATGGCTTTTACGTACTGTTCGTACAATGCCTTGTAACCTGATACATCGCCGCTTTTGCAACGTTCAACAAGTTGGTCTTTTTCGATGGCTATATTCACTTAAAAAATCAGTGTTTGTATTAGAGACAACACAGTTTGATCAATGTTGCATCCCTTACAAAATAAGCATAATTATTTTTTTGCGGTCATGCTGAAAGCCATGCCGTTAAAAACAATACCTTTAGCAGCTATCAACAATTTCATCATGATCAGGTACAAAAAAATAGCACCAGCCCTGCTATTGGTAATAAGCATTTTGTCATTTACTGTTGTTACAGCTGATTGGGTAGTATTTAGATCACACGGTTTTGTGGCATCTTTTCCCAAAAAACCTGAGGCTGATTCACAGGTGATCAATTCGGCTTTTGGCAAACTTCAAATGAATAGTTTTATGTATGATGCCTCCGCAGACAGTACAGATGAAAATCTTGTGTATGGCGTAATGGCTACAAAATACCCGGACTCACTGGCGAAAGCGGCCAACAATAAGGCGTTCATCAAAGGATTTTTTGATGGCGTAACAAAAGGAAGTGTAAAATCTGTAAATGGAAAACTGCTGTCAGAAAAAGACATTGAGCTGGATGGTTATCCCGGGAAGGAAATACGGGTAGATTTTCAAAATGGCCTTGCAGTGATCCGCATGCGCATTTACATGGTGAAAACCATGATGTTCACACTGCAAACAATTTGTTATACAGAAAAGGACGAAAATAAATCCATGTACAGGTTCCTGGAATCTTTCAGTCTGGTAAAGTGAGCAGTAACGTGATTGGTAAAACCGGAGGTTAGTAATTATCAGGTTAACCTGGAGTAAGCAGCGGAAGGATTAATTGTGTTTCTGCAAATTACTTGCTCACCATCGGCTGGGTGGCCTTCTTATTCCTTTCTTCTGTATCTGCATTCAATACTACGGAAAGCACAAAAAGTATTTTGCCATCTGCCATTGCATCATCGGCATTTAGTATCTCTGCAGAAGAAAACTGGCTGTCGGTGCAGTTAACGCAGCCGAGGATGATCTCTTCTTTCTTAAAATTAATTTTACCTGCTGTGGTGGGAACTACCATGCCGGTATTGGGAGAACTGCCACCATAAAAACGGATGTTCTCTTCATTCAGCATTCTTAACTGGTACAGCGTCATGCCGGCATGCACACCACTCTTAAATATCCAGTTACTTTCTGCCACATATTTTCCCGATTGCATGGCGCTTTTTAATTTTAGCTGACCGCCAAACAATACATCATCAATACCGGTTCGGTTCACTTCATCTTTCCAGATAAAAACTACTTGTCTCGCCGTATTAATGAACAACACGGAGCAATTCACCAGTTCGTTTCCTGAAAAATAATAGAAATCCTTTGTTACATTTTCTTCTCCAAAATAATATAGCAGGTATTCATGCGATGTAAAATAAAGTAGGTCATCTGCATAATAGAGGTCCTTTGAATCAGGAAAATCCTGGTCATGGAAGAGTAGAGAATATAAGGTGGTACTGTCTTTTATTTCGGTGAATGTTATTGCCGAGCGATCTTTGTGCTGGAACAATAATGTTGCGGTAGCAGGGTCGCCTTCCTGGTTACAGTGATAGCCTGCCGTTTTCAATTCATCTACAAGAGCTGCAAACTCAGCCTGTGATGAAGTTTGGTAAATGAGCGAAAAGTTATCCTTCCATTCTTTTGAAACCATACAGCGTTTTACGGAATCAACTGGTTTTTTCTTTTTGATCTCGGCCTTGTAATCGTATGTTTTTACGAGCGTATCATTCAGTTTGGAAGAGTTGGAAAGGAGAAATCTTTTTTTTGCTGCCCAGTCATCAAATTTCGAAGTTGGCATCAACAAGGTGGAAAGCAACTTGTCGGCAGACAAAGCCTGGGCCGACACTACTTGTGTGGCAAAAGTAAAAGCGGCAAATACCGTCAACTTTTTCATTGGTCTGTTAAACTCTCCCGGGTTGCATTAATAATATGGCATTACTGCCTGTACAGGAGTATCTAACGAAAAAAAGTGACGGATATTATGATAATCAGGAATAAGTGATTTAAAGAACAGGCATACCCGCCTGTTGGCTGCACCAGCTTAAAAATAGCTCCAGCCCTTGTCTTTTGGCATCATCAAGCCGGTATTGAATGCACTGCGTGTAGTATTTTTCAAGATCAAAATGCGGGTAAGGATGTTCGTTGATCACCTGCCGGAGATGATCAAAACCATATTGATTGGCCCTGTCAAAATCTTCTGTAAATGCTTTGCTCATGGGCTTATTGCTGATCCAGGCGGCAAATACAAATGGCAAACCGGTATGATCTTTCCAGGCTTCTCCCAGGTCGTATACAAATGGATAATGATGTCTTTGCTCCAGCGCCCTGTCTCCTATCACTACAGCAGCCGTAGTGCCGCCGATATGATCAATAAAATCTTCGGATGCATTTTTGAAAACAGGTGAAGTTTTCCAGTATTCTTTGAACAGGTATTGCACCAGCATCACCGAAGTGCGGCTTTGGTAATCCAGCAATACCATACTGATATCTTCTATCGGCACTTCACTAAAAAGACAAACGCTTGCAACCGGGCCGTCTGCAGCAATGCAGTAATTTCCTATGATGTGAAATGCTTTCATCTCCGGGATGATGGCAACGGGTACCAGGCCGATATCGATCCTGTTATCCAGCAGCGCCTGTGCAATTTTGCTGGGATAGCCGATCTCCAGCTCCACCTGGTCCTGCATCAGGCCATTTTCAAATCCGTAAATAAGGGGTTTGGTATTGAGGTAGCTAACGGCGCCTGCTTTGATTACTGGTGTAGCTGTTGGTGCGGCTTCTGAATTCATGGCTGCAAAGATAAGGTGGTAGTGCACTATTTCAAACGCAGCCGCTATCTTTGCGGCCTACACAAACATTATGGAAATTTCAACACTTACCGCCATTGGCCCGGTTGACGGGCGTTACAGGAAACAACTGCACCATCTGGATGAATATTTTAGTGAGTATGCGCTTATCAGGTACAGGGTGTTGGTGGAGGTAGAATATTTTTTATTCCTGGCCGAAAAGAAATTTTTCAAACTGCCGGCTGCGGTAAAAGCACACCTGGAAAATGTAGTGGACGGTTTTTCAATTGCCGATGCGGAACAGATCAAGGAAACAGAGAAGATCACCAACCATGATGTAAAAGCCGTAGAATATTTTTTAAAACTGCAATTGGATAAATGCAATGCCGCAGCATTGAAAGAATGGGTGCATTTTGGGCTCACTTCGCAGGACATCAACAATACGGCCATCCCCCTGAGTTGGAAACATGCAGTGGAGCATGAATACCTGCCCGCAGTGATCAATCTCCAGTCGCTCATTACCAAAATGGCAGACAGTTATAAAACAGTTTCACTGCTGGCAAGAACGCATGGCCAGCCGGCTTCTCCCACAACTTTGGGCAAGGAAATGATGGTGTTTGCAGAAAGGATAGATAACCAGGTACAACTGTTTAGCTACATCCCATTTACTGCTAAATTTGGCGGCGCTACCGGTAACTTCAATGCTCACCATGTGGCCTACCCGAAATACGACTGGATAAAATTTGCCAATGAATTTGTAAACACAAAACTGGGTCTTGACCGGCAACAATACACCACCCAGATAGAACATTATGATACACTTGCCGCACATTTCGATGCAGTAAAACGTATCAATACCATCCTTATTGATTTCAGCAGGGATATCTGGGCCTACATCAGCATGGATTACTTTAAGCAACAAACAAAAAAGGGAGAGATCGGCAGCAGCGCCATGCCGCATAAGGTGAATCCCATTGATTTTGAAAATGCTGAAGGCAATCTCGGAATTGCGAATGCACTGCTCGAACATTTTTCGGCCAAACTACCGGTATCCAGACTGCAGCGGGATCTTACAGATTCAACCGTGTTGAGAAATATTGGTGTACCTGTGGCGCACACGATCCTTGCAATCAGGTCAATTGAAAAGGGCATTGGTAAACTGGTATTGAACCAGGCAGCCATCAATAAAGACCTTGATAATAACTGGGCAGTTGTGGCTGAAGCCATCCAGACGATCTTGAGACGGGAGCAATATCCTCAACCATACGAGGCATTGAAAGATCTTACCAGGGGCAAAGCTTCCATTGATAAAACAGCGATCCACGCTTTTATCAGCAGGTTGAAAGTAACCGCTGCAGTTAAAAAAGAATTGAAAGCGATCACTCCTTTCAATTACACTGGCATATCATAGGCGTTTATTGTACCAGAACCTGTATCACTTGCCTGCTGCTATTGGGCAGGGCTATATCCAGTTGATAAGTTCCCGGAACCAGGGGCTGCTGGCTGTTTAGCTGGTAGGTCGCGGTGCCACCGGGATGGCTGATCTTTTCTGTCAGCATTGTTTTTCCTTCTGCGTTCAATAATCTCAAGGCGTAATCACCCTTTGGCAATTTGCCGCCCACCTGTACATTGATGCGGTTGTTGATGACCGGGTTTGGAAACACATACAAAGCAGGATTGCTTCGCAATACACTGATAGCGGCAACATTGCTGTATGCGGTCACGCCATATTTGCTGATCACTTTAATGCGGTAGTAATAATCACCCGTTGGGGCAGTTAGGTCCGTAAAATGATAAGCTGTTGCGTTTGCGTTATCATGTGCCCTGCTGGCAACGGTAATAAAATGTTCACCATCTGCAGAACGCTCAATTTCATAATGATCGGGTACATCTTCCGCTGCTGCTTTCCATTCTATTTCTACATTGTCATTTTTTAAAACTGCCAGGCAGGTGGCAAATTGCAACCAGGGTTTAAATACGAGCCGGAAACGGTCTGCTGCAGCCGCATCCACGCCGGGGATATCAAAGGTTATTTTGGTAGCAGCAACCAGGCTTACCGGTGTACGGCTGTTCAAAAATCTATCTTCCAGGTAACAGGCGAGGTTTTGCGATACCATACTGTCGGGTACAAACTCAAACTGGTAGGTCTTCAGTTTCATTTGTGTCATCTTAAAGAAAAGGGTATCCGATACCGTTACGGGCTTTCTTCTTTCTATAGCTACTATCCTTCCCTGGCGCATCAATCCGAAATTTTCCGAAAAATTGCTCAGCTTATCGATGTCCATTCCATCTGCATCATTGTTGTATGCAGGATTGTAGGTGGTGAGTATGCCGTCGATCAACGAAGTACTGCCATCACCATTAACAGCATGCAGGTTGGTGCGTAGTTGCCTGTTGGCCGGCCTGAATACCAATACAGTGCTGCCGTTTGCTTTCACGGTTTCATTAAAATTGACTGTTTTTGTGCCTGCACCAAAATCCATCATAAATGCGGCTCCCGACTGGATAGTACCAATATCATCAATTCCCTGGCTTCCGCCCGAGGAACTATAATCATTCGCAGCAACAACCGTTCTGTCGTAAGAACTGCCATTGTAGGCAAGGGTTACCCAGGCGCCTACACCGTTGCTTCCTGCCAGTGTAGGGTCCCACAGGTAATACTTGTTCTCTGCCTGTGTAAAACCATTCTGCGTGGCCAAATTGTTGAAATTAATGGCGGATGCAAAAGGGTTACCCACAACAGTTAGCCCGGTGCTGGTTACAGGCAATGCGCTCACATTGGCAACATTCAGTTTGCCGCTTACACGAAGCGTGGTGGTGTTGGGAACGGTGGCGGTACCATAGCTCAGGTCAACCGCCCTGCTGCCTCTTACAAAAAGCATGTATCCCTGCTCGTCAGTAACTTTTTTGGTATACATGGAAGTGGCTACCGACAGGCCAAGCCAGGAGCTGCCGTTGAAAACCTTTATGGATGGATTGCCGTTCACATTCTGATCGTATCCGTTGGCGTTGGTACCGCCGCTGATATGCGTTCCAAATCCATCGGCAGGATTGCTTGTTACAGTAGCTGGTCCCATCGGCCATTGGGTGGCACCTTCCTGCCAGGCCGCGTTGATGCTGGGTGCCGTTGCTGCCGATACCGGTGCAGTCAATAAACGCCAGGCTCTTTTTGCCGGGATAAAGCGCTGTACCACAAATTTGCCGGTTCCATTATAATTGAAAGCAGCGCTGTTGCCAAGTGGTCCCACGCTGGCTGTTGCAATGGCATCGGAGTAAATGGTGATATCGTTATTATTGAGGCTGATGCTGCCATTGGTAGGCTGCAGGGTTCCTGTAAATGCAAAAGCTTTATCGATGTTTACGCCAGCGGCATTGTTTACTTCAATATTTTTCATAGCCGCCACGGTGGCTGTAGCGCCCGGGAAATTCTGTACTGCGGTGCCGTTGAGGATGATCTTGCCGTTGTTCGCAATGGTTCCATTGCTGTTGGTATAACTGCCTTTTATAGTTAATTCGCCTGCATTATCAATGGTAACTGAAGCGCCTGGATGAATGTTGATATTCCGCACACTGTTATTGCTGCTGATCACCGGGTAATTTAAAAGGCCTGTTGGTATGATGGCATCTGATAAAGCTGTTGGAACACCATTGCACCAGTTGCCGGCATCATTCCAGTTGGTATTATTGCCAAGCCAGGTGCCAATTGGATTTACGATAACAGTCGCCACCGGGTTGCCGGTACTCACTGCAGGCACATTGCCATCGCAGGGGCTGGTACCACCTGAAGCTCTTAAGTAATAAGTAGCATTGATCGTAGGTATGATGACGGTGGCAGCATCTGCGGCTGTTGAAGGACTGCCTACGGGTGTGATAAAATTATTGGCCGGAGTTCCTTCGTACCATTGCCATTGCGCTCCTGCTACAATGGAGCCACCGGTTTGCGTGAGCGTAATACTGTTGCCTTCACAAACAGTGAGTACCGGAACACCGTCTGCCAGTGCGCCGGTATTGGCGATCGAAGCAGGAATTACCAATACTGCTACTTCGTTGCTGGCATTGCTGCTGGCACCACAACTTACCAGTGCCTGGTAGTAAGTGGTAGCCGTAATAACAGCAGGCGTATAGGTAAGACTGTTGGCTCCAACGTTGGTCCATGGCCCGCCGCTTGTAAAAGATTGTTGCCATTGTACAGTTCCGATACTACCGGTGAGGCTTAACACAGGGATGCCGGCATTGCAGAAATTGAGGACAGAGGAAGAAAGTGTGCCGATATTATAAGTGCCTGGTGTTACAGATACGGTATAGGTATCGTTGGTAATGTCTACATCTGTTTGCGTTCCTCCTACAGCAGTGCTGACGGAAAAATTGTAGATGCCGGGAACACTCATGTCAATAGTAGATGGCATCGTTACGATGAGGGTATCTCCTGCAGCAAGTACACCGGCATTGATCGCAGTATTGATAGTGGTATTGAGCGTACCTGAAACGGTTACACTAACGGTTACGGGTGCACTTGCAAAATTGATGGAGGCCGTGTTGTGATTTTTGATCACTACTTTCACCTGTGCCGCCGCATTCAGGCAGGCAAAGCTGGCGGGGTTGAGCAGATTGACCGCACCCATATCAGCCTTTGACACAGCGGTGAAATTGCCTGCGTCTGCCCCGATATCAGTTTGCGAAAGCAAGGCTCTTGCCTGAGCATCGTAGTCATCAGTAACTGTTGCGATCAACTGGCCGTTGGCTTCAACGATGGAAGGCGTCGGGCTGGGTTTTATGTGAAGGTCAACTGTTGTACTGTTTCCGGTGGGATTGACAAATTGAGGATTAACGCTGTAGGAGTTGGCATCCCCGCCGATGGCAGTCCGCCATGCTGCCAATGTAGCGAAATCAGTGCCGGCAATATTTCCCAGCACTTTGCCGGAGCCGGTTGCCAGCAATACGTTTGCATCGGAACTAACTCCTGCAGCGCCGCCAATTTTTATCGCATAGTGCGAAGGGCTAGTGCCCGACACATCAGAACGGGCATTCCAGAAAATATTGTTTTTATAGGTTCTTGCTGTTCCGGAATTGATGGTGCTGTTAAAAGCTGCAGAATTACTTCCTGCCGTAACACCTGATCCGCCGATGTACACACTGTTAAAATAAAAATTATTGGTGCCGCCTGTTTCGTAAATACCTTCCATATCAAATGCCGTTGCAATGCTTAGCCCGGCACTGTTGATGCCGAACCGGATCATGTTATTGATATAATCGGCACTGCCGCCTGCGGCATGAATACCTATTACCGCTGTAAGTGTATTGGTACTGGTAGCAGCCGGTGAAAATGAATGGATCAGATTTTTCTCAATCACATTCGTGCCGCCTGCTGCCCCCGCATAATAAATGCCTGCGGCTGCGCCACGCAATGCCAGTGACTCAGTAGAAATAATGGAAAGCTTGTTATTCCTGATCTGCTGGCTATTAGCAGTCGCAGTATTGCTGATTCCTATAACAGTATAGCCTGCAGCACTGGTTGCATAAGATTTGCAGCCGGAAATGGTATTGTCACTAATGTGATAAGTCGCATTTCCCTGTACCCTGATGCCGTACAGTATTGCATTGCTTCCAATGCCCGGAGCCCAGATATTGTAAATGCCATTATTGGAGATGGTGTGATTGCCGGAGGATAGGTTGCCACTGATAGCAGCGAAATTGGTATTGAGAAAATGGTTCACACTGGGCAGGTAGGTAGAACTGCCAAGGGTGTTGTTGCTGATGGTATAGGAGCCGGAGTTGCCTGAAAAATTAATGAGCTGAAAGCCACAGGTGGTGCTGGTTCCCGCCATATCAATGTTGCCGATAGCGTTGTTGCTGATGTTCATCGTACCCGTGCCGGTACTGCCACTGCCGCAATTGATGATGGAAAAATTATTGCTGGCCACATTGGAATTTAACGACACTGCAATATTACCCAGTGAAGAGGAACTGCCAACCACGTTTGGTGTAACCGTACCAACATTGTAAGCCCCATCTGCAAGGTTGTAAAGAGAATGTACGGGTGAAGAACTTACTGAAATGAATATAATGTTCCAGATCGAATTGCCTTGTATACTGCTAACCGGCGAAGTTGCCAGGCTCAACCTCACCACCTGTATCGAACCACTGCCATTGAGGTTAAAATTACCACCACTGGCCATGGCTACCGGTCCACCGATCCGGTTGCCGCTGATGGTGAAATTGCTCATTTGCGAATTGAAGACATTGATCGCAGAAAAGATGCCGGCAATGGGTTTTGGCGTTCCAAAATTATGACCGAAAATATTGTTACTGATCGTCCAGTCACTGCAGCCCTGTGTTACCTTCACGCCAGCCATATCCCCGGTGGCGCTGTAAAAATTTAAAAAGGTATTATTTGAGATCAGTACATCATTGTTGTACAGGGAACCGGTAGTGCTTCCCGCCGAAAATATGGCGTTGTTGGGTGTACCTGCTGCCGCATCGGAAAGTATGTTGTTATCAATGCTGATATTGTCATTGCCAGTTGAGCCGCTGGTACCGGAGAGGATAATGGTTCCGCCGGCAACATTGTTGTTTGAACTTTTGATGTTGCAGTAAGTAATGGAATTGAAACTGGCATCATTCGCAAACCGGATGGCATACGCATTTCCAACAACGGTGTTTTGAATGGTCAATTCTCTTGCAGTACCGGTACCGCCGGGTCTTCCATCGACTGTTACAAAATCGCCCCCATCGAATAGTATTGTACCTACAGCACTGCTACTGCTGATGCCTAATCCCGTGGCACCGGTCTCCGGTCTAAACGTGATGGTATTGACGGCATTGGTTCCGGGGATAGCGTTTATCGTGATGGGGAATGTTTCAACAGTTGAAACATAGGTAGCCTTCAATTCAAAAATAAAAGGTCCCGTGATGCTGGCGCATGAGTATAGATCGGCAAGGGCTGCTGTAATGGACACGTAATCTCCTCCTGGCCCGATCGTATATAAACCGGGAACAGGACAGGCGAGCGGTGATGAAGTCGTGTTCTTTTCAACGGGCATCCTCTCATTTCCGGACGCAGACACGGTTTGCTGGTAAAAGGCAAACAGTACCATCGTTAGAAGAACCGGGTAAATTTTACGCATAATAATTTGCTTACAGGGCGCTGACATTTTCTTGTGTTACAAACTGTATTGCAGGTTTCAGCAATAAAAAAATCTACTATAAATGATTGTTGAATGACTTTTCGATAGGAGGAGTACTATACATTATTGCATAATACTTTACTGGGTTGCTTTTTCCTTTCAGGGGAGCTGGCTAATCGGGCAGGATGAAGATTATGCACAATATTATTAATAATACTTCAAATATGGCATTTTTTTTCGAGGTATTTGCAAAAAAAAGGGAGAAGACTACAACAGGTAAACAGCAGGAGGTGACCTTTCTCCTGCTGCTACTGGATTATTTATGTATTTCACTGGTAAAGTGAAACTCGATATCGGGATTGTTTTGTCTTTCTGTATTTAAGAACCATTCGCTTTGGGCGAGGTAAACCAGGTGACCGTCTTTGTCTTCGGCGATATTTGCCTGTTTATAGCGGATAAAATCTTCCAGTTTCCCGGGGTCTTTACTGGTGATCCAGCAGGCTTTAAAAAAGGGCAGGCTGTTCATTTGTACCGATGCACTGTACTCATGTAACAGGCGGTATTGTATCACTTCAAACTGCAGTTCCCCAACGCAACCGATGATCTTTTTAGTGCCGCCAAACTGGGTAAACAACTGGGCTACACCTTCATCAGTTAGCTGGATCAGTCCCTTCTCCAACTGCTTGGTTTTCATCGGATCCTTATTCTGTACTTCTCTAAATATTTCAGGTGAAAAAGTTGGTATGCCTGTGAAATAAAACTGCTCTCCTTCGGTCAATGTATCGCCGATCTTAAAGTTTCCGGTATCAAATAAGCCTACCACATCACCGGGATAGGCTTCTTCGATCACATCTTTTTGACGGGCCAAAAAACTGTAAGGATTGCTAAAGCGCATCTCTTTATCAAGCCTTACATGATCGTAATATTTATTGCGCTCAAAGCGGCCGCTGCAAACTCTCAGGAATGCGATCCTGTCACGGTGTTTGGGATCAAGGTTGGCATGTATCTTAAAAATGAAACCGCTGAATTTATCTTCATCCGGGCTGATATCCCTTACGGTAGTATGTCGTGGTCTCGGTGTAGGTGCAATGCGGATAAAAGTGTCCAGCATTTCCTTCACACCAAAATTATTTACAGCGCTTCCAAAGAACACGGGCGCTACTTTTCCACTGAGGTAATCTGCTTCATTCAATTCGCCGTATACACCATCGATCAGTTCTACATCTTCCCTTAAAGTTTCGGCATCCTTCTCTCCCACTTTTGCATCCAGGATAGCATCATTGAGGTTAGTGATCTCCACCACATCTTCATCATTGGCCTTGGTGCCGGCGGTAAACAATACCAGGCTTTTTTCATGCAGGTCGTACACGCCTTTAAATTCCTTTCCGCTGTTGATGGGAACCGTCATCGGGTGCAGTTGTATCTTCAACTCTTTTTCTATTTCTTCCAGCAGATCAAAACGGTTCTTTCCATCCCGGTCCATCTTATTGATGAATACGATCACCGGGGTGCTTCGCATGGCGATCACTTCCATGAGCCGGCGGGTCTGTGCTTCCACCCCGTTCACGCTGTCGATCACCAGCACCACGCTGTCCACTGCCGTCAATGTTCGGTAAGTATCTTCCGCAAAGTCCTTGTGACCGGGTGTATCCAGCAGGTTAATGAGGTGACCCTGGTATTCAAATGTCATCACACTCGTTGCTACACTAATACCACGCTGGCGTTCTATTTCCATAAAATCGCTGGTAGCATGCTTTTTTATCTTATTGCTTTTAACTGCCCCGGCGGTTTGAATGGCACCACCAAACAGCAGGAATTTTTCGGTAAGGGTTGTTTTACCGGCATCCGGGTGAGAGATGATGGCGAAGGTCTTGCGCTTGTTTATTTCCTCGGTATATTTCATATACTAACTGAACGAATTGCACCAACTACACGAATGAGTGCATTTTTTTTGAGCCGCAAAGGTAAGGTTTGATAAGGGAGCAGCAAAGGCTGTTGGGGAACTTGGTGTTGTAAAATTATAATGCGATGATACCTGGACTGTTTTTGGAGGAATAACACGTGGCTTAATGTTAATTCCCTGCAAAAAAAGCCTGCCGGGGAGGCAACGAACAGTTTTTGTAAAGAATCAGGCAAATGAAGGCTTAACTTCGCCGCCAATTTTTATTCTTTACAATTCCATCCCATGTTTAATTTCTTTAAGAAGCCGATCCCTGTTTATTATGTGATCATTGCGGTTGTGTTTTCAGCCGCTGCTACCATCATTGCTTTTAAATATTCCTCATCGCTTTCAGGTGCTGTGATGGCCAATAAAAGTGAAGAAGCTGCCCCCACTGCAGGCAGTTGCAATTTTTCTACCCCGAGGCTTGAGGGATTCGATTTTATAAAGCCGCTGTTATTTGTTGAACCAAACTGTGAGTCAGAAAAACTCGGGGGCGTGAAAACGGCCATCAGCAGTTATCTCGACCAGTTAAAAGCAAATGGAACGCTTTCCGCTGCTTCAGTATATTTAAAAGACCTGGGCGACCATGAGTGGACGGGTTATTACCCGGATGAAAAGCACAATCCCGGCTCACTCCTTAAGGTACCGGAGATGATCGCTTTATTGAAAATGGAAGAAGAGCATCCCGGCTTTTTGCAAAGAAAGGTACCCTTTAGCAGTTCCGCCCCGGTTCAAAAGCAGCAGACGATGTTTTTATCCAAAACCATTGAAAAGGGAAAAGTGTACAGCATAATGGAGCTGATGCGATACATGATCGGCAGTTCTGATAATGATGCCACCCTTTTGCTGAACCAGCAACTGGATCCAGCCATTTTCGCCAGGGCGTTTACAGATCTTGGTTTGCCTGCACCTGACTGGACGGCGACCGACTACCCGGTATCTTCCAGGCAATATTCACTTTTTTTAAGGGCCTTGTACAATGCATCCTATTTGAACATTGCACATTCAGAGCTGGCGGCAGAACTAATGGGCACCTGCGATTTTAAAGAAGGTTTTTCAAAAGGCCTGCCGGAGAAAACGAAGCTGGCTCATAAATATGGCATGGCGAGGTACAACCAGGAACACGAGTTAAGCGAATCGGGCATTATTTACATCAATAAAAAAGCTTACATACTAACGGTCATGGCCAGGGGGAAAGATATGAACCAGTTGCCGGCAGTATTGCAGCAAACCTGCCAGTTGGTGTACAACAAAGTTGCTGCGATGGGATAGTGTTGACGGCTAAAGCCCGCCGTCTTTTATCATGCAATACATCAGGCGCTCATTTTTGTACCATTCAATTGCAGGACTTTCCTTTGCCGGGCACCCGGTTTTGATCATTCCTTCAAATACAGTTTTGATGATGGTCGTTTTTTGTTGCCATTCTTCAATGGGCTCGCAGAGATACGCTCCCTTTTCTATGATCAGGCGCCTGCAATTGTATTTTTCTGCTTCATCTTCATACAACTCCTGTGCGGCAGCGTAATAAATGATCTTCCCGTCTGCATCCATATAGCTGATGCCGTAATAGGAACGGTTGAAACCATCCAGCATCTTCATGAGTTTTTCAAAGGTTTCGCCGATACCCAGTGGGAAACTGCACACTTCTTCTCCAAAAACTTTCACGTGATGCGGCAATATATATTTTTCCATGGACGTCTTTAGCACAAACTTACTCCTGCAACACAAGGCAGAGCCTGTATCAGCACGACATATTAAGGGGTAATTGCGTCAGGTACGGCAATCTAATTCCTGATCATACTGTCAAGGATATACGCCAAAGGGCCATCCCTGTTTTCGATCACGTCATCTACGGTAAGCGGCATGTATTTATGTGGTATTACTCCCCTGCCCACCTGGGATGCCGTTACCGGTTGGTAATACCGCCTGGTAGGAATATTGATCCTGAGATGTGAATTGGGAAGTTCGTACGTAAAAACAGATGCATTGTGTGCGTTGTGATTGCCGCCTGTTTCGTCGCCGATAAGGTAGGCATTTGTTTGATCTTTTAAGATGGCGGCGAAATTAGAAGCTGCTGAAATCACATGATCATTGGTGATCACGAACAGCTTTCCTTTGAACACCTGGTCTACAGGATCCCAAACCCTGATACTGTCGTGGTGTTGGGAATATACACCCGGCCTCAATTTCACGTAACCTTTACGGCTGGAGTCTTCATCGGAAAGTCTGGCGGTATCTTCTTCTGAAATATATTCAGGGTATGGCAGCCTGTCGAACCGTTTGATGGCGCTGTCGTATTCCGGCAACCGGTTGTTTACGAGATAAGACAATACAGGGTAAGTACTGGCATATAGTCCACCGCCATTGTTCCTGCAGTCGATCACCAGGTTGCGGATATCATTTTGAAAGATCATCCTGAAACAGTTGTCGATAAAATGACTGAAGGCAGTTGATAAACTATAAGTGTCGTAAGAAAATGAACGGATGGTAAGGATGGCCGTATGCTTATCGTCTAATATTTCAAAATCGTACATGGCATCACCGGGATAAAAATACCAGGTGTCATTGTACATATCGTTGTTGATCTTTTTTAGTTTCCGGGCATCTACATCGATGCTCTTGTATTTTGATTCACCGGGTTCGCTGTACCGTAAAGAGAATTTTTTGAAAGCACCGTAAGCCAGGTAATAATTCAGGCCAAAATCGTCATTAACAGCATCATGCTTTATATTATCGCTGTATCCATCTGTATGTACGTAACGCCCCAGGTCTGCAATAAGATCCGTTGCTGGTTTATCGTTAATGGCGATCACTTCACTGCCGGCCTTAAGAAAGGTCCAGTTATTTGTATTGATGTAAAGCCGGTTGTTGATCACCAGTAATGGAATGGGGAAGAACATGGTTTTGTTGCTGATGCTGTCGTAATATTCATCTGGCAGCGTGGTTCTTGAATGGATGCACCTGAGCCGGTCGATCACGCCGTCCACCTTATTGAAAAATTCACGGGTGGTCAATGGATGATCGATGGTTTTGTAAACACTATCGAATAAGGCATTGAGTTGTGCAGGCGTGTTATAAGCATAGGCGCCGGCATGTGCTGTCGTAACGATCTTTCGTAGCAGTAAAAAATCCTCCCGTAATTTTTCTTCACTGGTGGTGGCGGTTACCAGGTCTTTTTTATTGTCGCCGCAACTTTGTAAGAGGAGCAGTAAAAAAATGCTGGAGCAGACTATTTTCATGTTCAACAAGGTTATAAGGGTGCTGTTTTATCAGCGTCTAAAATTAGCAGATTTGCGTTAGATAAAATGCGCCTGCCTTCCGTTGATTTAAATACCCGGCAAAAACCGAACTTTAGTATCGCATCAAACACAATAACCATGGACGCAGCAGGATATTCCGGAACGCCATTGGCAAAAAAGCTTGGCATAAAGGAAGCTGCCAGGATAAGACTGGTCAATCCCCTTGAACATTATTTTGATCTGTTTAACGGGTTGCCTGAAGGAATAAAATGGCTCAAAGACCGTAAGTCAAAAAAAGACATGATCCACTACTTCGGCGTTTCCCTTAAAGCCCTGGAAAAAGATATTGCAACACTAAAGCTGGAGATCGAACCATCGGGTATGATCTGGGTATCCTGGCCAAAAGAACTTCCAGAGTTGCCACGGACATTTCAGAGCAGCTGATCAGGGAGCTGGCATTGGCTAATGGGCTGGTAGATATTAAAGTTTGCGCCGTGGATGAAACCTGGTCCGGACTCAAATTGGTGATACCGGTAAAAGGCAGGCCAGGCAAAGGTTAAGGGGTATTTTCTATACATGCTGGCTATTTTTTTCTGCCGGTTGACAGTAGTTTTTCTGCTGCTGCAAAAATATTAGCTTACCTTTAACCGAGCCGGCAGAAAAGCAATCATTTTCATCAGGTGCCCCTGGCTTCTTTCCCTAAAGAAATATTATAACATAAACCAAATTCAAATATGGCAGACAACTGGAAGAAAAAAGAACGTGAAAAGAAAAAACAGCAATCAAAAAAAGAAAAGGACGAAAAAAAGCTGGAGCGCCGTGACAATAAAAAGGATGGCAATGACCTCGACAGCATGATTATGTATATTGATGAAAACGGCAACTTTACTTCCACTCCTCCCGACCCTTCCAAAAGAAAAGAAATCAACGCAGAGGATATCAACATCAGCGTGCCCAAACAGGCACCGATAAACCCGGAAGACCTGATCCGCAAGGGAACGGTGAGTTTTTTCAACACTTCCAAGGGATATGGTTTTATCAATGATGATGAAACAAGGGAAAGGGTATTTGTACATGCCAATTCACTAACCGAAATGATACAGGAAAACAATAAAGTTACATTTGAGATCGAATCAAGTCCGAAAGGATTGGTAGCGGTAAATGTAAAAGTGATCCGGTAAAAACAATAACATTTATCAAGGGCGGCAATCGGTTGATTGCCGCCTTTTTTATTTTATTAATTTTGCTTACTGCCTTGTAAAATGACACTGCCTTCAAGTACCTTCACAGTGTTTACCTGTTAAAACCACTACTATGTTTAAGAAATTCACCTGTATTTGTTTGCTGGCGCTGGCATGTTACAGCCCCGTTACGGCCCAGCAGTTCTTTTCTGTTAATGGCAAAAATGTTACTGGTCCTGATGGCAAACCGTTCGCCATGAAGGGCACTAACCTGGGCAACTGGTTGGTGCCGGAAGGTTATATGTTTGGCTTTAAGGATGTGAACTCACCCAGGCTCATTAACCAAACCATCACAGAGTTGATAGGCCCGGATGAGGCCAGGACTTTCTGGAAAAAGTTTTTGGAAGTGTACATCACGGCTGAAGATATTCACTACCTGAAATCAACCGGCATGAATTCGATCCGCATCCCGTTTAACTACCGCCTGTTTACAACTGAAGATTACATGGGTTCATCCAACCCGGCACGGGGCTTTGAGTACCTCGACCGGGTGATCGGTTGGTGTAAGAAGGAAAAATTATATGTTTTGCTGGATATGCATTGTGCTCCCGGCGGGCAAACCGGCGACAACATAGATGACGGTTACGGCTACCCTTTTTTGTTTGAAAGCAGGGCCAGCCAGGAACAATGTACTGCCATCTGGAAAAGGATCGCCTTACACTATCAAAACGAAAAAACAATCATCGGGTACGACCTGCTGAATGAACCCATTGCTCATTACTTTGATAAAGATCATTTTAATCCGCTGCTGGAGCCATTGTATAAAATGATCACTAAAGCCATCCGCAGTGTAGATAAAAATCATCTCCTGTTCCTGGGTGGGGCACAGTGGGATTCAAATTTTCAACCTTTTGAAAAGCCTTTTGACAGTAAGCTGGTGTACACTTTTCATAAGTACTGGACGCCGCCCACAAAGCCCATGGTGCAGGATTATATTGATTTCAGCAACAAATACAATGTACCCGTTTACTGTGGCGAAACGGGCGAAAATGAAGATGCCTGGGTGGAAACCTTCCGCAAAATGCTCGATTCAAACAATATCGGCTGGCATTACTGGCCCTATAAAAAAATTGACAACAGCCGGGGAATTGTAAGTTTCGGCAAACCTGCTTTTTATGATTCCGTGATCGCCTATGCTGCGATACAAAAAAATAATTTTGAGGACATTCGCAAAAGCCGTCCTGCAGATGCTGCGTTGATAAAAAAAGCGCTGGATGGTTTTTTAGAGAATTGCCGTTTTAAGAACTGCGTACAGAATGCAGGTTATATCAGGGCATTGGGTTTTATTCCAAAACAATAAAATGGGGTGATCAATGAACCGAATTGACAGGGTTACGGCCATACTGATCCAGTTGCAATCAAAAAAAATAACAAAAGCGCAGGAAATCGCAGACCGGTTTTCCATCAGCCTGCGTACGGTATACCGTGATATCAAAGCGATAGAAGAAGCCGGCGTGCCGGTAGCCGGGGAGGCCGGTGTAGGGTACAGTATCATGGAAGGATACCGCCTTCCGCCAGTGATGTTTACCAGGGAGGAAGCCATCGCATTTTTAACGGCCGAAAAAATGGTTAATAAACTCACCGATGCATCCTCGAAAAAGCATTACGGCGAAGCGATGTATAAAATAAAATCTGTGCTCCGTTATACAGAGAAAGAACTACTGGAAGATATAGACGGGCACATTGAAGTGGTGGAAAACCCTTACCTGCCCCATGGCGAAAAACACGGTGCACACTTGCAAACCATTCTTAAAGGCATTGCGGGTAAACAGGTACTTGACATTGGTTATTTTGCCAATCACAGCCAGCAATACAGCAACCGGGAAGTGGAACCGGTGGGCATATTTTATTCTGCCGGTAACTGGTACATGATCGGCTATTGCAGGCTGCGGAATGATTACCGGCATTTTCGTACCGACCGCATCAGTTACATCAACATAACCGAAAAATGTTTTGATCAGCAACATCCATCGCTTAAATCTTTTCTTAACAGGGTAACGAAAGAGAGAGAAATGCATACGATTGTGATCAGCGTGGACAGGGATGTGCTGAAATATTTTGGAGAACAGAAATACTACAATGGATTTGTATCACAAAAAGAAGTGAATGGCAAAATGGAGATGACCTTTGTTACCGGTTCTTTAAATGGCTTTGCAAAATTCTTTTTACTGTTTGGCGAATATGCAGATATCATCAGCCCTGCTTCCTTAAAGGCGATCATTCAAAAAAACATCGACGGAATTACAGCCCGTCTCGGCTAATTTTCTGCATTCCCAAAAAAATATCAATTTTTTCTGCATAATACTTTTTCCTGCTGACATAGGGCTGTCACTACCCCTTGTTTACTTTGTGTCATCATCAAAATAAAAAATCATGACACGTTTATCATTGTTCAAAAATGAACTGGAAAAAGAAGCTGTTGCTACCCGTAACATGCTGGCCGCTGTACCCAACGACAAATTCGATTGGAAGCCACATCCCAAAAGCATGAGCATACGGCAATTGACCAATCATATTGCCGACCTGCCTGCCTGGCCTCTGTTTATCATTAACAGCGATGAGCTCGACTTTTCCAAAATGGAGTACAAGCCCAAAGAGGCCGGCGACCGGGATGATTTGCTGGCAATATTTGAAAGTAATTTAGTGGACGGTATCAATGTATTAAGCAATGCAAAAGAAGCAAGCCTTGATGAACCCTGGACACTTCGCAATGGAGACAAGATCTACAGTACCGAGCCAAGGGCGGATGTCATCCGGATGTCTATCTCACAACTCATCCACCACCGTGCTCAGTTGGGCGTTTTTCTCAGGTTGCTGGATATTCCGATACCTGGTTCTTATGGCCCGAGTGCTGACGAAAGTTTTGATTAAACATGTTGGATAGCTTGCTATCAACTCCCTGCAGCAATTGGTTGCAGGGAGTTACTTTCATTTCAACTGGTTATTCACATTAATCGCTTTTTAATCCACGTACGCATCAACGGCGAGTTTTCTATAGAATGCTATGTTATATTTATACAATCATCGTCTGTTTGCCAGCAAACCATTATTCACCTGCTAAGTCTATTTACATGTCTTCAACAACAACTGTTATCAATCGTGAATTTACCGTTGTAAGTGAACATACCGTAGCTGCTGTATGGTTCAATAACCAGCACCGGCATCACTCTTTGCATACCCTGAAAGCATTTGAACCCGGCGACATCATCACGAAGTTTACGGCAGGTGAAATATTGCAAACTCCAACCTACCTTACCATTCAAACCGGTTTGAACAGGCATATTACGCTTGTACCGGCTTACCTGCAATACACCAATCATTCCTGCGACCCGAATGTTTTTTTTGATACAGCGAATATGCAATTGACCTGCCTGCAACCGCTGCGGCCAGGGGATGAAATGCGCTTTTTTTACCCTTCTACAGAATGGGATATGGCCCAGCCTTTTGTTTGTAATTGCGGAAGCAGCAATTGCCTTCAGCTTATCAATGGTGCAGCCGGACTATCAGATGCTACACTGTCTAATTACCGGCTCACTGATTTTATCATTGAGCAATTAAAAAATAGCAGTAAATAGTCTGCTGATGGCCGCGGAGTTTATAAGCAGTTCACCATGCTGTGAACAGTTTTGATGTCTCCTGGTTTCACTGCGCCGGGATTTACATGAATGGTTCATCAATTACATTTGAGGAAGGCTATCTTTATTTGATGAAGCAACAACTTTTGTATTCGCTGATGGCAGCAGAATTACTGCTTACAGCCCCGGCCATTGCGCAATCCACGATGGGATTTGAAGAATACGATCCTGCCTCTACCCTAAAAGTAAAAGAGCATAAGGTAGTAAAAGCAAAATTTCCGTTTATTGATGTACACAATCACCAGTGGGATATGCCCCGCCAGGATCTTGGAGCCTTACTCACCAAAATGGATTCGCTGAATATGAAACTGATGGTGAACCTGAGCGGCCGCAGTTACAAAGAAAGCAGCGGGCGCAATGGTTTCTTTGATGTAAATGGGTTTGATTATTTAAAAAGCAGCATCGGCAATATCAACAAAACAACTCCCAACCGGCTGGTTGTTTTCACCAATATTTCCTTTGTTGGATTTGGTGAGCAGGATTGGCTGCAAAGAACATTGCAACAGCTTGAACAGGATGTGAAGGCCGGCGCCAGGGGATTGAAATTGTACAAAGAGTTTGGGATGGAATTCAAAGATGAAAAGAACCAGATTATAAAGATTGACGACAGCCGGCTGGATGCGGTGTGGGATAAATGCGGCGAGTTGAATATCCCGGTATTGATCCACTCTGCCGACCCAAAGAGTTTTTGGTTACCGGTTGATAAAAAAAATGAACGCTGGTTAGAGTTGACCACGCATCCTGACAGGAAGAGAACAGCCACCGATCCTTCCTGGGATGAAGTGATCAAGGAACAACATCACATGTTCTTAAAACATCCCCACACGAAATTCATCGCCGCACATTTTGGCTGGATGGCCAGCGATCTTGAGGCACTTGGAAATTTTTTAGACAGTGCTACGAATGTATATGTTGAATTCGGTGCCGTGATATCTGAACTTGGCCGGCAGCCGAGAGCAGCAAAAGCTTTTTTTACAAAATACCAGGACAGGATATTGTTTGGAAAAGACAGTTGGGTGCCTGAAGAATATGCTACTTATTTCAGGGTGTTGGAAACCGAGGACGAATATTTTCCCTATCATAAAAAATACCACGCCTACTGGAAAATGTATGGGCTTGGTTTGCCCGATGATATCCTCAAAAAAGTGTATTACAAAAATGCGCTGACCGTAATACCGGGATTAGACAGCAGCCAATTCCCGGATTAAACATCAGGTGGCCTGTCTTGCTTTTAACTCCAGGTATTTATTGATGGTATTAACCGTTAATTTTTCCGGCGAAGTAAGAATGGATAAGATGCCATGCTTGAGTAATTCTTTAACGATCAATCTTTTTTCGTAAGCAAATTTCTCCGCCGTTGTTTTTAAATAAACATCTTCGAGGTTGGCCGCTTTCTTATTGGCGAGCTGGGTAAGTTCTGTATTTTCAAAAAATACTACCATCAACAGATGATGTTTGGCAATGCTGCGGAGATAGGGCAATTGTCTTTTTAACCCGGATAAAGATTCAAAGTTCGTGTATAGCACGAGCAGGCTGCGTTGCTTAACACGGCTCCGGAGCTGCAGGTACAGCATTTCATAATCGCTTTCTAAAAAAGCAGTTTCCTGGTTGTACAATAACTGCAGTATGTTGGCTTTTTGAATGGGCTTCCTGTCTGCTGCCAGCAGGTTCCCCATTTTATTCGCAAAGGTGATCAGCCCTACCCTGTCCTGTTTCTGCAGGCATACATTGCTTAACACCAGCGTACTGTTGATGGCATAGTCGAGCAGGCTCAGGTTGTTGAAAGGCATTTTCATCAGCCTTCCTTTGTCGATGATGCAATATACCTGCTGGCTTTTTTCATCGCTGTAACTGTTAACCATTGGCGAACCTTTACGGGCAGTGGCTTTCCAGTTCAGGGTACGGATATCATCGCCTCTTACATATTCCTTGATCTGTTCAAACTCCATGCTGTGGCCGATCTTACGCAGGCGCTTGTTGCCGGTTTCGGATTGCAGTGTTGTTTGCGAAAGGAGTTCATACTTTCTCAATTGCATAAAAGAAGGAAAGACCTGCACCATTGTTTCGGCTTCGATGGTTTGCCGCCTCATCAGCAGTCCCAGTCTTGATTTTACAAAAAGAATGATGTTGCCAAAATAATATTCTCCCCTGTCAACAGGTCTTACTGCATACTTTATATTTTTTTGTTCGCCTGGTTTAAAACGGCCTTTCATAAACCAGTCACGCTGCTGAAATTGTACCGGCAGTTCATCAATGATCTCCATGTCAGTTTCAAAAGGCTTGTTGCTGTTGATCTGCAGCGTTACCTTATTGGTATCACCATTGCTGAAACGATCGGCCATCATTCTTTTTGCCTGGGCATTGCCGCCGATAAAAAAAAGAAAGATATAATCGATGGCGGTAAGCGCCAACACGAGGTACCACATTGTTTTTGGAATAATGAACAATGGCGGATAGTAAAATGCCACAATGAACAGCACGATGCATGTTGCCACCACCCAGTAAAATCTTACGGGGATGAACAGGTCGCCGATATATTTAGAGAAGTATTTCATAGCTCAGGCCCACTGAATCCCCCAACGGAGACTTTAGTGTCTGCCATATTTTACATTTTTTATTTTTAGTATGATTTCGGTCTTAATCAAAAAAATAGTCTTATAATTTATTATACACTTCTAAAGTTCCCCTTGGGGATTTTGGAGTTTTTATCTTGGAATTTCGATCGCTTTTAAAATATTATCGATCAGTTCATCGGCTGTAATGCCTTCCATCTCTTTTTCCGGCGTAAGGATAATGCGGTGACGCAATACGGGTCCGGCAATTTCTTTGATGTCTTCCGGTGTAACAAAGTCACGCCCTTTTAATGCTGCATTTGCCTTGGCAGCTCTTAATATCGAAAGCGATGCCCTGGGCGATGCTCCAAGGTATAATGCAGGATTGTTACGGGTTTCATGAACGATCCTGGCAATGAACTCAACCAGTTTGGGTTCGATGATGATACTTTGTACCAGTGTGCGGAACTCCATTATTTCTTTTGCGGAAAGCACTTTGTTCACTTCGCTTAGTAATTGCGACTGGCTCCTGCCCTGCTGTGAATTGAGGATATTGATCTCTTCCTGCAGGCTTGGATATTTTACGTCGATCTTAAAAATAAAACGGTCAAGTTGTGCCTCCGGCAGGCGGTAAGTTCCCTCCTGCTCTATTGGGTTTTGTGTGGCTAGTATAATAAAAGGGAAACGCATTTCATGGGTTACGCCATCTACCGTAACCTGACGCTCTTCCATTACTTCAAACAGCGCAGCCTGTGTTTTTGCCGGGGCCCTGTTGATCTCATCGATCAATATGATATTGCTGAACACCGGGCCTGGCTTGAATTTGAAGTCGCCTTCCCGGGTATTGAATACCGATGTTCCTATTACATCACTCGGCATCAGGTCAGGGGTAAACTGCAATCTCGAAAAATCTACGTCGATGATCTTTGCCATCAGTTTGGCAGTAAGTGTTTTTGCAACACCCGGTACCCCTTCAATAAGGATGTGGCCGTCGCATAGCAGACCGATCAGCATCAGGTCGAGCATGCGGTGCTGGCCAACGATCACTTTGCTTACTTCATTGCGGATGCTTTCCATACTACGGTAAAGCCCGTTGAGTTCTATGCGTTGTTCAAAAATATTATCTTCCATCATAGTTTGTGTTTATAAAAATTTTCTACCTGTTGGTTAAGTGATAATAACTGGTGATCGCCTGTTTCGGCCGACTGCTGTATCTTACTGATGGTCCGGAATAATTTTTCTGCCTGTTCCTTCGGCACATTGCTTTTCCGGCTCAGCGTACTGATGAATTCATCATCAATATGGCTTGTATTCAAAAAATACTGGTTGCGGATATGTTCAAAAAAATAAGTGATCAGTTTGTCTGCAATGTTTCGGTTGTCTTTTTTCTGCAGGTATAGCCGGCTCACTGTTTCGGTAAATGCCACAGAAGTGTTCACGTTGGATGGCAGTGGCTTAATGATCCGTTGACGGCGTTTGCTTCCAAAGGCAATGTAAAGCGCCAACAGCAGTAGCGTAAGCCAGAATGCCCATGCCATGGCCGGATATTTTAACAATACCGAAACACCCGATTTGCTTCCGTCATCTTCCTTGTTTGAAGGAGGGCTGTTTCTTTTATAATAAAAATCAATCCAGGAAACATGCTCGGGCACTGCCTGCATAAAAGAAAACATTTGCTGCAGGTATTGATAGTTGTCTTTTTGCAATAAAAAATAATTGCTGAAAACCCTTGGCTCACAATGAAGGTAAAAACGGCCCTTGCCGTAAAATACCAATATAAAATTGGGCGCTCCTTTTTCATTGGTGCCTAAAATTTTTGCTGCACTGTTCTCCGCCAGCGGAAATTCATTGCTCAGTGGAAGATAATAATAGCTGTACTTGCTGCTGTCGTTAAACCAGGCGGGTTGTAGTTGAACGGAGGTGTAATTCATCCCTTTCAGCATCATATCAAAAAGCACTTTGTTCGCTGGCTGCGGTATATCAAGGCTTTTAAGCAAGCCACTGTCAAAATACTCACTGCTGATGAACATCGTATTTCCCTTTTCGACAAATGACAGCAGGCTTGATCGTTCTTTATCGTTAAGAAACAGGTTTTTACTGATGTTGACGCTGAGTGAAGCGGTGTCTTCATTGTCTTCCAGCGAGCGCTCGAACGAGGTCTTCTGCGTTTTTACATCATTGAAATAAAACAACTGCTGCAATTGATCAAAAGCAACATATGCGCCAAAGGGATTTTTATCTGCCTTTGAATAGGTTTCTACCAGCGAAGGTATTCCTTTATCATCACCGCAGGATGCGAATAAAGCCGTAAGCAATACTACAGTACAATATGTAAAAATTCTTTTCAACTGTTACTTATATAATTACGTTCCTGAACCTGCTTTCAATTTTTTCGTAGGTGGCGGCATCGATGGCAAATTCGCCATACCAAACATATTCATAGTGCAATGTTAATTGCGCCACTTCCAGTTTATACGGTTTGCCGGTGATTTCCCTCATGTATTCTGAGTTGGTTTTATCGGCAGCGAATTCGATGGCACCAGCCGCTGATAATTTCTGCAGCAGTTCCAGGTAAAGATAACGGGTTGCCAGCCGGAAATTTTGTTCGGTCTTCGCCCTGTTTATCATATTGTCGAAATTCCGTTCTTTCAGGTTATCAGGATGATCTTCTCCTTCAACGATCACTGCAGTCTTCACTTTGGTAGTACCTCTTTCAAAATAACCACCCAACAAAAAAAGCTTCACTACAATAAAGATGATGAAGGCAATGGCAAGGCCCCAGAAGATGATTTTTGTGATACCCGAATTAAAAAAACGCTCTACTGCAGAAGGCCCTGTTGATATAGCCGGTGATTCCTCTACTTTTTCATTCACTTTTGTTTCCTGCTTTTTTTTCAGGTCTTTTAAGAGGCTGTCCAGCACTTTTGCATAGGCAAAGGGTCTGCTGTTTTTTAGCAGCAGCATGGAATCGGGTGACAGGCGGTTCTTGTTTTTTACGAGGTTTGTGTCAATGTAATTTGTTGCTTCTTCCGATGATGAGCCTTCTGTTTCCGAATCAGTGATTACCTGGTCTTCCACCGGCGCCGGCACTACTTCGGTAGTTTCTGAAGGCGGGTACAGGATCGATGAGTCTTCATACACATGTGCCGCCTTATTTTGCGCATGTGCAGGCAGGCCAACCAGCAGCAACATACCAAATGCCAGCAAAAAGAAGATGGATCTCATCAGTGAAATTAAGGGTTAGTACTTTTTTGAAGGCTACGGTTATTTCTCCGGTGCAATATTATCGGATAAATCACAAAATACCATACAATAAATGACAATGACAGAATAAGGATGGAAGCACTGGCCCACACAGGCAGGCCGGCATTGTTCTCTTTATCGTAACTGTTGCTCATCAGGTGTGTAACATAACTTTCGAGCAGTGCCGCCATGATAAACACGGGTACCAGTACGATCATAATTTTTAAAGCATCCTTGATGCCTCTTTTAAAAGAAAGCATCCTGCTGTAGGTACCCGGAAACAGTATGCTGCCTGCAATGATAAAGCCTGCGGCCGACGCAATGATGAGCGCCAGGATCTCCAATGTGCCGTGGATCCATATTACCATGATGGATTTATAACCCAATCCTTTTGCAAAGAACATATACTGGAAACAGCCCAGCATCAGCCCGTTCTGCCACATAAAATAAAGTGTAACCACGCCAAGAAGTAGCCCGCCGATCACCATTAAAAAAGCGATGGAAGTATTGTTGACGGCTATGCGGACAAACATCGTAAAAGGGTTCTCATCTTTGTACACACCAAAGGGGTCTCCTTTGGCAATGTTTTCTTCTGTCATGTCTACATATCCATCCCCCAGCACACTCCTGATAAACGTTTCATCTTTCATGGAACTGAAGACGCCGATAAAAACGAAAGCGCTGAACATCAAAAATGTGAACAGTAATATCTTGTGATACCGTTTTAGCAGAAAAGGCAGTTCATATTTCCAGAAACTGAAAACCCGGGTGTACTTTTCTTTTTTATTCCGGTAGATGTTCAGGTAAATGCCTGCTGCGATGCCGTTGATCCAGCGGGTTACTTTGCTGCGGGGATAAAAGGTTTTGGCATAGGAAAGATCATCTACGAGTGTAATGAACCTTTCAGCCGTTTCATCGGGATCATCCGTTCTTTCATGCTGATACTGGTTCCACTTATCAACATTCCTTTTTATGAACATTCCTTCACGCATGTGTTAAAAATAAAGAAATTATGCATTCAATAACCGATTGGTGAAATTCTTATTTTTTCCAATAGCAAAGCTGCTTTTATAAACTAAAACAATTAATTTACGGCATGTCTGTAATTCAAATTGCAACTCCTTTTAATATTGATATAGAATTTGATGTGGCCGAGTTTCACAAACGCTTCCTGGCTTACATCATCGATTTTATCCTGCTTGTTCTGTACATGATGAGTACGCTGTACCTGTGGTTTGGCGCTTTTGAAGTAGGTGAAGGGGGCCGTGGCTTTGTGATACTCGTGGTGCTGATGCCCATGCTTTTTTATACGATGACGTCCGAATTGCTGATGGGTGGGCAAACGGTCGGAAAAAAAATACTGCACATAAAAGTGGTAAGTCTTGACGGCGGCGAACCCTCTTTAGGCCAGGTAATGCTGCGCTGGTTCATGCGTTTTTATGAATGGGGATTCATTATTTTCTTTCTTTTTTGGGGCAATCCCTTTTTGGGTATCGGCTTTTTAATGATCGGCGGCATTACTTCCGTTATCATTATGGTGATATCTCAGAAAAGCCAGCGGCTGGGAGATATTGTGGCAGGTACGGTAGTGGTAAATACCAAAAGTAATTTAACCGTGAACGACACCATCTTTATGGAGGTGGCGCAAACCGACTACAAGGTTAAATTCCCCGAAGTAATGAGGTTGAGCGATCGTGATATCAACACGGTGAAGAATGTGCTGATGCAGGCGAAAAAAAGTAATAATTACGATATGTGTAACCGGGTTGCTTTTAAGGTACAGGAAGTACTGAAAGTTTCTACCGATATGTATGCCATCGATTTTTTAGAGAAGATCATGGCCGATTATAATTACCTGGCCACGAGAGAATGATCTGCAACTTCAATGGTGGCACATCCGCGTGCTAAATAACGATATAGAGTATTTGCAAGATACTTGTATTTGAATCCTCACTCAATAACATTTTATTTAAATTAAGCCACTGCTGGTATGGTTCAGATCACTGAACTTTGCCTTTCACAACAAAATATAATGTATGCCGGTAAAAATTGCATTGGTAACAGGTGGCAGCCGTGGCCTGGGAAAAGACATGGCCCTCAGCATTGCCCGAAAAGGTTTTGATGTGATCCTCACCTATCGCAACAGCGAAGCACAGGCCAATGAAGTGGTGACGCAAATTGAAGCACTCGGCCAACATGCTGCGGCATTGCAGTTGGATATGGGCGATATCGCATCGCTTGATAATTTTATGCAGCGTGTTTCGGGCGTTTTGCAAAATAAGTGGAACAGGGAGCGGTTTGATTTTTTGGTGAACAATGCAGGTATGGGCGGCACTGTTCTTTTTAAAGATGTGACGGAACAGTTCTTTGATGATTTTTTAAATGTCCATTTTAAAGGGGTGTATTTCATCACACAAAAATCACTGCCTTTGCTGAATGATGGTGGACGCATCATCAATATCTCTACCGGTACCACCCGTTTTGCCAATCCCGGGTACTCAGTATATGCTTCCATGAAGGGGGCGGTGGAAGTGTTCACGAAATACCTGGCGAAAGAACTGGGTGTAAGAGGCATTACTGCCAATGTACTGGCGCCCGGTCCGGTTGAAACAGATTTCAACAATGCAGCTATCCGGAGCAATCCACAATTAAAAAGCATGCTCGGCTCACTGTCACCGTTAGGTCGTGTAGGAGCCGCAGATGATATAGGATCTGTAGTGGCTTTTCTCTGCAGCGAAGATGCAAAGTGGATCAATGGCCAGCGCATAGAAGTGAGCGGCGGTATCAATGTTTAAGGTTTCATATGCACAGGAAATGAAAATTGAACTGGAAGCAGTTGCTATTTTCTGTGCAGTTGATTGCACATTTCAAATTTGCCTTCTTTGATAAGCCTGTTGATATCTGCGCTCGTCCACGAACTGTTAAAATAATAGTTGTTGTGTTTTTCGTAAAACATCGCTGCTGTGCCTGTGAGCCGGGAGGAGCAATACCAGGTGTTGATGAGGCGCTGGTCTTTCAGTTCCAGCACAAACAATTGCCACCACCTGCTTTCCTGGCCTAAAACCTGGTTCCTGATATTCATCACAAAAAAACCATTGCCGATATCTCTTAAAAAAGCGTTCGTTCCCAGGTCAACACTGAACGTGTCGTTTTTTTGAACCCGGAAGGTATCCGCAGCTGCGGTGTAATGATATCCCTGCTCCAGCAAGCCTTTGTCTCCAATTTCGTACAGGTGATCCGCATTTAAAAGATAATTATCTACAGTATCGATCGGGTGTTGCAGGCTGTCAAACAAAATACTGCTGAAGCTTTTGTAGGAAGGAGAAAGGTACCTGTATTTTCCGGCTGTATCTTTTGTTGGCCATATTCCTTTTACGATGTTTACCTGTTCTTTCATCAGGATGCTGATGGTATTTTTATTGATCAATATTGTTTCACTATCATCATCGATCCAGTTACCCCTGAATGCTGTCGGGAATTCATTGATATTTTCCTTGTCTATGGGTTGGGGATGTGAAAAATTATAGCTGTCGCAGGAATAAAAAAATAGCAGTAAGGGTATCAACAGCCATTGGTAAACGGTGAGATGTTTTGTATAACTGCGTTTCATACCACTAATTTTCCGTAAGGTACAAAACAGCCGCCTGCGCCGAAATGACGGGTATCAGTGCGGCTGCTGATTCAAAATGGAAAAGAGAGATCATGTTGAACGATCTCTCTTTATCCAGTCTGGTATTTTAAATTATCTTGATAGAGAAACATTTCCCGATAGTGGCAGTATCGTGCCGTTCTCTCCTATCAGCTCTACCACGTACACAAACACATCGGTCCCGAGTTTTCCGCCCCTGAAAGTGCCATCCCAGCCCGCTGACGGATCATTTGAATTAAAATTGGTCTTTTCAAAAACCAACTCACCCCAGCGGCTAAAGATCGCCATCTTCCTGATCTTGGAGATGCCCTTGCCCCGCGGATAAAACACATCGTTGATGCCGTCATTGTTGGGCGAGAACAGGTTAGGGATAAATACATTGGCCCCATCAAATTTCACGATCACATTTACACGGTCGTTTGCATAACAGCCACCGGGATTCTTTACTTCAATATTGTATTCTGTATTTTGTACCGGCTTTACCGTAATGATATTGCTGCCTGCACGGAAAATGTCTCCGGTTGGAGACCATTTCACCTCCGTTACATCACTTGAATATACAGCTTCCAGGTCTATTGATGTACCGGCACTAATAGTTTTGTCCGGCCCCGCATTTACTGTTGGGCTATTGTACACCGTTAGTTTAACAAACCCGGTATCTTTAAAGCAGCCTGCATCGTCTGTTCCAACAACCCGGTAGTTAGTAGTAGTATCCGGTTTTGCCAATGGACTTGCCACCGTGCTGCTGTTAAGTCCCTGCGAAGGAAACCAATCATAAGTAGCAGCTCCGCTTGCTGCCAACCGGCTGCTCTGGCCTTTGCACATGCTAACCGGCGTACTGTAGGTCATTACAAAAGGTTGTTTTACCTGGATGCTGATGCTGTCTTTGCTGCTGCAACCCTGCAAAGAAGTGCCGGTTACAGAGAATTTTGCAGATGCCATCGGCCGAACGGTTACAGATGCACAACTGTCGCAGGTGAGTCCGCCTGCAGAAAGCCATTTATAACTGCTTGCGCCACTGGCCATCAGGTTTGCAGCAACACCCCTGCAAAGAAAATTGCTGCCGGTGATCTTTACAACAGGTGCTGCAAATGCCTCTATCGTTTTCACAATTGTTTTGGAACAGCCATTGCTTACATTCGCCGTGAGAGTAATCGTGTATACCCCCGGGTTAGTGTATTGCTGTACAGGTGGATCTTTTAAAAGCGAGGTGTTGCTATTGCCCAATTGCCACTGCCAGTTCACTAGCCCGGTGTCAGCGGAAGTAATCGCTGCGTGGAAGTTTGCATTTAATGGCGCACAACCATCGCCGCTTGTGAGCATTTCTATTGCCGGAGACAGTGCCACCCTTACCGGAACGGGGGATTGGTAATTACCTGTGCAGCCCCTCGCTGTTGTGATCGACAATGATGGATAATAAATGCCGGGCAATGGATATTGATGTACAGGACTGGTTGCCGTTGTGCTGTTGCTGTCACCAAAGGTCCAGCGGTAAGAAGCAATGGCATCATTGCTGCTGCTGCTGTTTTGAAATGAAATACTGCCGCCATTGCATAGTACACTGTCCGGGAATTTAAAGAATGGTTTTGCATAGATGTTTGTGATACTGTCTTTGCCGGTTACGGCTACCCTGCAGCCAATATCATCTACTAAAATGATCTTGGGTAAAAAGATGCCTGAGTCCTGGTACACATACCTAAGCGAAGTATCTGCCCCCATCGCTGTTACGCCATCATTAAAATCCCAGATATACGAAACTGCATTTTCTGTATGTGCAATAAAATCAACCTGGTAGGGTTTACAAAGGGCAAGCGGGCTATAACTGATACTTCCTTTTGGACCTTTTACTATAATTCTTTTTGATACGGTATCTGCACAGGCGCCATGGCCTTTGGCGATCAAAGTGGCAGTATATACACCCGGGTAAGTATAAAAATGTGAAGGATCGGCCGCATTGGTGGAACTGCTGTCTCCAAACTTCCAGTATTCACTCACCATACCTGTGGAATGATTGCTGAACTGTATCAGTAAAGGAGGGCAGGTTCGGAAAGAATCACTCATATCAAAAACAGCCACTGTCTTTTTAACCCTTATCATGTTCGTGACTGTACTGGTATCCTGGCAGCCATACCGGTTCCTTATGATCAGCGTTACTGTATATACGCCTTCATTTTGGTAAGCATGTTGAGGCGATTGTCCGGTACCGCTAGTACCATCGCCAAAGTGCCAGTCATAGGTAGTTCCTGTTTCAGCATAGGGACAAACAAATTTTATATTGTAACCCGGGCAGGCCACGGAATCGTTGGCAAAGAACCAGGCACTTGGCTTTTTGATCACCACTTTTGCAGGTAGCTGGAAGGTATCCGTGCAGCTCCTGCTGTCAGTAACTTTAAGGGAGACCGGGTAAGAACCATTGCGCAGGTAAGTGTGCACAAAAGGGGCCGTGCTTACACTGTCCCTGGTTCCATCTCCAAAATTCCACTCCCACCTGCGTATCGGCGCATTGGTTTCTGCAACGGAGCTATCCGAGAACAGCAAGGGGGCGTTGATACAACCGCCGCCATTCATCACTGCGAAGGATGCAGTTGGACCAACTACATTGATATACATTCGCTTGATAACAGAATCCATACAATTGAGTGAATCCAGCGTAGTTAATTTTACTGTATAGGTGCCCCGGTTTGAATAGGTATGGGCAATATAGTTGACCCTGGTGATGGTAGTGGTATCGTCACCAAAATTCCAGAAGTATTTCAATACATCCGGGTTCGGTATACCTGTTGAAAGCCTGGTGCTAACACCTTTACAGACACTGCTGTCTGATGCAAAAAAATTATTATAGAGGTCGATTATTTTAACCCTTTTCGTTACGGAATAATCGCAATGGGTGGAATCGTTGGTGGCAGTTAATGTTACATTGTAGATGCCCGGACCGGGATAATAATGTATAGGAGAAGAATCTGATGAACTGCTGCCGTCACCAAAACTCCAGCTAAGGTGATCTGCACCGATAGAAAAATTATTGAATGATCTTTTCAGTTTATCCTGGCATTGAAAATCGATGCTGAATTTCGCTACGGCTGGTTTTATATAAATGTATTTTTCAAACGTGATGGTATTGGCGCAGCCTCCGTTGAGTGCAGTGAGCTGAACGTCCATCCAGCCGGTATCTTTATAGATATGTAGGGGATTTTGTTCCGGCGAAAAATTATTGTCTCCAAAAGTCCAGAGCCATGAATTGGCGCCGCCTGTTGAAAGGTCTGTAAAATTGATGATGGTACTGGCACAGGCATTCCGGGGATTCACAGAAAAATTTGCCACGGGCTTAGTGCTCAGTCTTATCGCATCGGGTACGATGCTGGTATCTTTGCATCCGTTTACAGCAGTAGTGATGAGCGAAATGGTATAGGAACCGAGGTTCTGAAATGTATGTACCGGTGAAGGCAATGTTGAAGTAAAATTGTCACCATCATTAAAATTCCACAGGTAACTGCTGATACCCACACTGGAAACATTGGTCACCGAAAATGTTTTTGTAAACGGGATACAGCCGCTGTCGGGAAGATTGTTAAAAACAATTACCGGGGACTGTACTTTTATATATTTTGTTTTTGTTGACGAATCAATACAGCCACTGCTGTTCGTTACAATGAGGCGTACAGAAAATACGCCCGTGTCAGTATAAGTATGAGACGGGTTGGATTGTGTTGATGTACTGCTGTCTCCAAAATACCACAGGTAGCTGTTATCGGCACTCACCTGGTTTGAAAAATTTACAGTGGCCGGTGCCTTGCAGTTAAATAAATGATCACCGCTAAAAGCTGCACTTACCGGGCTTTCTACTTTGATCGCTTTCGAAAAGGTATCAATGCAACCGGCTTGATTTTGTACGGTGAGTTTTACAATATAAGTTCCGCCGGTAGTATAAATGTGGGCAGGGCCCAGCAGGGATGAACTGGTACCATCTCCATATTCCCAGTGACTTGTATACGTGCTGTTGGCGGTTGAATTATTCTGGAAGCCGATTTTATTGGGTGTGCAGGCAGCTACCGGCCAGTTGATAAAAGCTGCTTTTACAATATTGTTATTTATGTATGCTGATTTTCTTAACGTAGATGCACAACCGTTGGCTGTGATCACTTTTAAGGTAACAGCATAGTCGCCCGGTAATGTGTAGGTATGCGTTGGATGCTGTTCGCCCGATAAAATACCATCGCCGAAATCCCATTGCCAGGTGCTGATGCTGGCAGCAGACACTGTTTGGTCCGTAAAACTTACCGCGAACGGGTTGCAGCCAACGGTGGGGCTGGCATTGAATTTTACAACGGCTGTAGGAAATACCTGGATGAAGTTTGTTTTAATAACCGAATCTTTGGTAGTACCTTTTTTGATCACCAGTTTGATACTGTAAAAGCCAGGTGCAAAATAGGTGACCGACGGATTTTGTAAATTGGAGTAAGTGCCATTGCCCAGATCCCATTTCCATTCAGTGGGATTGCCGGAAGACTGGTCTGTAAAGTTCACCAGTATGGGCGAGCAACCACTGACGAGGTTAGCAGAAAAATTGGCTGCTACCTGGCATTGTGCAGTGCGTTGGGTACATAAGAGAATAATGAACATTACCAAAATGTTCATGGATTGCTTTTGTGGGTTGGATAGCGGTTTCATAGTTGAGCAATTAAGAAAATAGCATTCTGCAGGGAGCGTATTGCTACGGGTAACCCTTTTTAAAACCGGGATTGCATTGTTGCCGCCGGTAGATACCGGCGGCCTAATGCGTTTAACCATGCATACCCAAACAGCAGTTCTGGTAATGATTTTATAAATCGTTAATACTGCATGGCCTTATTTCCCTTTGGTTTCAGCGGAATAATATTTTACTGGTTTAAATTACCTGTACCCGGGATTGAAAGCCTTTTGGATAACTGTTTTTTCCCGTTACAGTTTACTATGCTGCAACTACCTGCTTGCTCACAGGTACCTGCGCAATTATTTCGCATCCGTTGCCTTCAGAAGTATTCAGTGTAAATACACCATCCAGCAGGCGGATTCTTTTTTTAATGTTGTTCAGGCCGATGCCCATTGTTACCAGGCGGGCATCAAATCCCTGCCCGTTATCATAAATCCTCATCACAATGGTATTGTCGCTTACAGCAATGCTGATATCGACTGCCGTAGCCTTTGAATATTTTACAATATTGGTAAGTTGTTCTTGCAGCATCCGGTACAGGCTCAGCGCTGTATCATCATCAATATGGTTGCTGTTGAGTTCTGCAAAATCTGTATGCACCCTGAACTGCCTGTTGATATTCATCGATGATACCAGGTTCTCAAACAGTTCAACAGGTGAGCCGGTGTTGCTTTCTGTAACAGGTACGAGCCGGTGTGTGAGCTTTCTGAGTTCACTGATGGCCGTTAGTAAATACTCCCTGGATGTTTCTGCCAGCTCACTTACTTTTTCGGGCGTGGCACTTTTGATCATCGCCAGGTTAAGGAGGCAACCGGTAAGTATCTGGTTTACGTTGTCGTGCAGTTCAGCACCAATGATCCTGCGTTCGCTTTCCTGTGTTTCTATGATCGCTTTTGTGATCCGTACATCTTCCTCTTTATATTTTGTTACATCCTGCATCACACCCACCATTCTTTCCGGCCGGCCGTATTTATCAAAGATGGTGAGCCACCTGTCGTAGATAAATTTATACGAATCGTCTGCGCATTTAAACCGGTAAGTGAGGTGCGAATTTTTCTTCCTGCTGCTAAAAACCTCATCCACTGTTTTACATACTCTTTCAAAATCGTCAGGATGAATATTTTTTTTCCACCAGTTGGTAAGGTTTTTTATTTCAGCTACCTGGTAGCCCAGCATTTTTGTAATGCCTTCGTTGTAAAACATTTTATTGTTCACTACATCCCAATCCCAGATGGTATCCGCAGTAGCTTCGGTGAGGATATTATGGCGCTCTACCCTTTTCTGCAGTTGCTGTTCTGCAGTACGTCTTTGAGTAATATCCCTTACAATAGCCTGGATATTGCCATTACCGGTAAGGCTTGCACTTATTTCTCCAAAGAACAAAGTGCCTTCGCTTTTTACAAACTGTCTTTCTGCCAGTATGGTCTCTCCCTGGAAAAGCCTGTCTGTCGCTACAGGTAATTTGCCCCTGTAGGCCACTGGCATGATATCGGCTACATTGAGTAGGATCAGTTCATCCCGGGTATAACCAAGCATTTTACAACCACTTGTGTTGGCTGATAAAAAATTCCCCTGCCTGTCAAAAATGAATATGCCGTCGGCCGCATATTCAATGATGTCCCTGTATTGGTCATTTTCACTATTGGGTTGTTGCTTGTTTTCGGTGATGTCGATCAATATATTGATACCTCCTGAAATTTTCCCGGCTTCATTGTATAACGGCGCCGGGTATGTTATTACGTGCCGGAGGCTGTTGTCGGGCCGTTGCACAATGATCTCTTTTCCATAAACCGGTTTTTGCTGCATCAGGGTTTTGGCCATGGGGCACTCACCCGGCTTCAGGCTGCTCCCGTCTGCATTAAATGTTTTCCAGCTTCCACCCCAGCGATCCTGCCCTGCTACTGGCTCTCTTCCCCATAGTTCCACCGCTGCTTTGTTATATGCTTTTACAAAACCCATTTCATCACAGGTATAAGCTGCGTTGGGCAGATCTCGGAGCATTTCTTTTATGAGCATCAGGTCGTTCATAGGGCTGGGTTAACTTTTTGTTTGCCGTTGGTTAAAGAATTGATCGCAGGTATTATCTTTTCAATGTCGTGGTATTTATCAAAAATGAAATGCACACCCAGAAAATCACAATACTGCTTTTTGATCTCATTCACATGATTGAACAATACGATAAGCGCTGCTGTACGATGGTCTTTTTTTATTTTTTTTACAATGTCTATTGATCTCAATGCCGGCATATTCATATCAAGCAGTACAATATCCGGCCGCACCTGTTCCATTATTAGTATTGCTTCTGCATAGGCGGATGCCGTATACACCGCTTCAATATTCTCAGCATCTTTTACAAGAACCACCAGCCGTTCACTTATCAATGCTGATTTATCTATTACTAAAACATTCATTTGGATAGGGATTAATTACAATACAAAGAACCCTCATAATGAAGCACTAAAAAATAGTATTATAAGCCTTAATCGGTTAGAAAAACTGCGGGTGGGGTATAGATTGATTTCTACAAATCCTGATGATCCGGCAAGTGATGATATGTGGAAGCGGCTGACGGCGCAGCTATACAGGAATGCAAAAGGGAAAAAAATCAGAGCTCTACATCGTTGATGATATGCTGTACGATGGCATACCTGGTAAGTTCTCCATTGGTATTTAATCCCAGCTTGGTCATAACATGACTGCGGTGTGTGCTTACAGTTGACAATGCAAGAGAAAGCATCTCTGCGATCTGGCTGAGTGTTTTGCCCGACGCCAGTAGTTTGAAGATTTCAAATTCCCTGTTGGAGAGTGTTTCGTGAGGTTTGCCGTCATACTTATTATCGATAAGTTTTTCAGCGATCTCTGATGTGATGTATTTTTTTCCAAGAGATATTCTTCTGATTGCAATAATGAGTTCTTCCGGGGCAGAATTTTTATTAAGGTAACCGGAAGCGCCTGCTTTCAATACTCTTACTGCATAAAGGTCTTCGGGATATATACTCAGGATGAGTACCGGTATTTCAGGTTTGATAGATTTTATCTGTTCCAGCGCCTCAAGTCCACTCCTGCCCTGCATATCAAGGTCGGATATTACAAGATCCCAGTCATGCAGGATCACTTCTTTGATCAGCGTTTCGCCATCACACACTTCTTTTATAACTGCTGCAGGGAATTCATCTTTTAATATTTGTATTAACCCAAGACGGATGAAACTATGGTCGTCAGCTAGTATAATTCTCGAAATGTTCATAAGTTTAAGCGTTAATAACCGGCAAATTAAGTGGTATGATGATATTAATTGTAGTTCCTTTTCTACTTTCACTGGTTAATGTGAATTGTCCTTTAAGTGAATACACTCTTTCTTTCATTCCCAAAATGCCGAATGATCTTTTTGCAGCCGGTATTTCCACATCGAATCCACTGCCATCATCTTCAACTGTAAACCGCAATTCCTCATCGGTAACCTCAAGGTTTGTTGATACTTTTCCTGCCGAGGCATACCGGGTGATATTGGTAAGTGCTTCCTGGTATACCCTGAAAACACAGGTTACTACCTGTTCAGGAATATCCGGTTTTTTGTCGTTGGTGGTAAAATATACCGGTATGCCGGTGGTTTCAGTAAACTGGTTACTAAGCCAGTCAAGCGCTTCTACAAGGCCGTAGTCGTCCAGTATCGTTGGCCTTAGTTCACTTAAGATGCGCCTGATGGACTGATTACTGCCATTCAGCAGTTCAATAATATTCTTCAATTTTTCTTTTAATGCCGGAAATTCTACCGGCATTTTTTTATCGATCCATGATACATCCATTTTGATTGCAGTGAGTTGCTGTCCCAGTTCATCGTGTATCTCCCTCCCAATCCTTTTTCTTTCCAGTTCTCTTATTTCCTGCAGATGTGCGGTGAGTTGCTGTAATTTTTTGGTTGATTGCTCAATGGCTTCCTGTGCAGTTATCCGCTCAGAAAAATCTATCCCAACACCCATCAGGCAGGGTTGCCCTTCATACTCTATTGCTTTGCCTGTAAAATAGTAAGGTATTTTTTCTTTGGTCTTGATCACGAAGTTCGCCTGCACGTGGTCTTCTCCGGAAATAAATACATTGCCGATCTTCTCCAGTAACAGCTGCTTTTCATCCTCATCAAAAAAATCCAGCGGGTGCATATCGCTTATCTCGGCAGGTGTGTATTGGGTAACTTTTTCAAAATTGCGGTTCCATCTCAAAAAATGGCCTTCCTTATTATACAGGTAAAATATTCCGGGCAAACTGTTAATGATAGAATCAGACAGATTTTTTTCTTTGATGATGTCCTCCTCCGCATTTTTCAACTCAGTGATATCAAGCATTGAGCCGATCATACGGTGAGCAGTTCCTGATTCATTGTGCAGTACAAAGCCCCGGTCGTACACAAACAGGATGCTGTTGTCTGCTTTCACAAAACGGTATTCGTCATGCCAGAAATCGTTTCCTGAATTGATCACCATCTGGCGCCCTTCTGTAACTCTTTTCCTGTCATCGGGATGAATGCCGTCGATCCATGAACGGATGCCAGCCGAACGTTGCAGCCTGTTGTAGCCAAATAATGTATAGAAATTATTGTTCCACCAAATGTCATCTGTAAGCAGGTTCCAGTCCCATATTACATCGTTGGTGGCAACTGCGATCATTTCAAATCTTTCATTGGACTTCTGTATCGCAGCTTCAGCCGATTGCCGCAGCCTTTCCTTTTCAAAGTTTTCCAGTGCAAAACTTACATCACCCGTGGCTTCTTCCAGCAAAGCAATTTCTGAAGTATCAAAAAAATCTTTTTCCGCTGCATAAAAACTGAATGCACCGATCACTTTTCCAAATTTTATAATTGGCAGCGACATGGATGATTTGAATCCTCTTTCAAGCGCCGCTTCTCTCCAGGGATCAAACATGGGATCGGTAGCGATGTCGTTGCAAATAAAATAGCGTCCCTCCCTGATGGCTTTACCGGTTGGACCACTACCTTCTACCGAATTATCTGTTTTGATGATCTTTATTGATGAAAGATAATCTCTTTCTTCGCCGGCAAACATAACCGGCACTACGGTATTGGTGGCTTCATCCGTCATGCCTATCCATGCCATGCTAAATTTACCGATCTCTACTGCAATGCGGCAGGCTTCTGTAAACAGCGTGGTTTCATCTGTGGTTCTCACGATCATCTGGTTAACCTGGCTGATGAAGAAATACAGCCTGTTGGCTTTAACTATTTTAAACTCGGCCTTTTTCTTATCACTGATGTCATTGATGTATATAGAAATGCCTTCAGGCGATGGATAGATATGATTCTCCTGCCAGAGATCGAGGGGCGGATAGTAATCCTCATTTAAAACAAACTGCTGCTCCTGCATGGCTTTATGAAAAGAATGATAGGTGGCAGAATTCACTGCATCAGGAAAAACTTCCCATACATTTTTCCCGAGCAGATCTGCTGCATCGAGCCTGATCATTTCCGCTGCACGTTTGTTGATATAGGTGTAACGCCAGTTTTTATCCAGTGCTATAAATGCATCAGTGATCCGGAGAAAAGTTTCTTCCAGTGTTTTTTTTGAGGTGGAAAGTTCAAGCGTTCGTGCTGCCACTTTTTGCTCAAGCGAAGCGTTTAGTTTTTCCAACGTTTCGGCTGCACCTTTTCTTTCCCTCGACTCATTGATTATCTTCCTGACAACAATGCCAAGTAAAACAAGCATGGCAACGGCCACAGAAAGCAATATGCCATTGAGCTTTGCTCCCTGGATTTCATTGAGCGATTTCCTTTGCTGCAGCAAAGTATTCTCTGCTTCCTGTAATCCGCTGATGAAATGTTTTATTTTATCGGTATAGAATTTCCCTTCTCCTTTACTAATCCGGTTGATAGCTTCTGCGCTGCCCTTGCTGTTATAGACAGTGGTAATGGTATCAGAGTAGGCAGTTCTTTTGTTAAGATAATATTCAAGCGAATCAAGTGTTGGTTGCTGAGTCGCATTATCAATCGTAAGAGATTTCAGCCGGAGAAAAGTGGCGGCGATATTTTTTTTTGACTTTGCAAGTGCATCCAGCATATCCGGTTTACCGGTAATGGCATAACCACGTGATGCCACCTGGTTGTCTATTGCAAGCGATAAGGTTTTTTCAGATGCAATGATCACCTCCTGTGTATGCGCAATCATGCCTGCGGATGCATTCACCTGCCTGAATTGTGATACAGCAGCTATTACCACAATGATTATGATGGACACTAATATTGCAATGGCAATAAGAAGAACTTTGTCCGCAGTTATTTTAAGTTTTGCAAACACCCAGATGCTGGTTTAATTTAATTACTTAGATGTCTGTGCAAATTACGATCGCGGGATGAAGCACTAAAGTAGTAATAAAATATTTCAATTCACATTTTTGATACAATATAATGTTCCATAGTATTTTTACTAAGGTATTTTAACGAATAGTAATTTTACGGAGAGATAAATTAATCTACCATTTTTGTAGGTTGATAAAACAGGCAATCAATTCTTTAAAATGCATTGTGGACAAGGGTTTTAGCCAGTCGGAATTTTTGGACATTGCATCAACGAAGCATCTGGCTTTTCGCTTAAACGATCAGCTCACTTTTTAAACAGCAGGTTTTATTATAGAACTATGCACTTGTACTGTGTTGATATTTTTTCCAGTTGTATTTTTTTAAATTATCTCTCATGTTTAAGCAATTTAAAATCCCAATTATTTTTCAGTAAAAATCATTCACATAAAAATACTGCTGTTACTTCAATTGAATCATTCAAATGAACAAGCCTGACTTATTATTTTTTTTTGTTACCTGTATTTTTAAAGGGAAAGTTTCCGTTTCACCAAGTTTGATCAAATAGAAACAGGTGTTATGAAAATTTGTAACACCTGTTTCTAAAATAAGAAATCGTATGATTTATCCTTTTTCAATTGGCAAAGCAGCAGCTTCTTTTACCAGCGATTGAAATTCTTTCCGATAACCATTGGCACCTTTACCAGTAGCGCCCCTGGCAAGTTCGATCACAGCCTCATAGTTTGCCTGCTGTTTATAAGCTGAATTTCGCAGCAGCATCCCAAACGCAGCAACTGATGCGGCAAAACGGAAATTATCGGAACTGTTTTGCAGGGTGATTGGTTCATCCATAACTGGCTTCACCATTAATTTACTTTGAGTTCCAGCCGGCTCCTTGTACCTTATCTTGATCGTCATCATTTCATCCGTATTTTCTGCTACCGGGTGATTGCTGGTTTGATATTTTAATGTATCAACGGTTGTGGAAAATTCATCCGTTATACCAACAGGAATAATTTCATATAAAGCAGTTACGGTATGCCCTGCCCCTATTTCGCCTGCATCTTTTTGATCATTGTTAAAATCTTCTTTTTGCAGCATCCGGTTTTCATAACCGATCAGCCGGTAAGAAGCTGCCCTGGCGGGATTGAATTCTACCTGTAATTTTACGTCTTTCGCAATGGTAAATAATGTACTGCCGAATTCATTCACAAGGATTTTCTTTGCCTCGTTCAGGTTATCGATGTAAGCATGATTGCCATTTCCTTTGTCCGCCAGTTGCTGCATTTTATTGTCTTTATAATTTCACATGCCATAGCCAAGCACTGTCAGGTACACGCCGCTTTTTCTTTCTTCTTCCACCAGGTTCACCAGGGCATCATCACTGCTGGCGCCAACATTAAAATCTCCATCGGTTGCAAGGATCACCCTGTTGTTGCCTTCGGTTAAAAAATTATTCCTTGCCACATTGTACGCCAGTTGTATACCGGCAGCGCCTGCCGTTGAACCACCTGCCTTGAGTTCATCAATGGCTCTATTGATGGTGGTTTTATCATTGCCTGCAGTAGAGGGCAGTACGAGGCCGGCAGCCCCCGCATACACTACGATGACCACTTTATCTTTTGCCCGTAATTTTCCGGTAAGCAATTTCAGCGATGATTGTACCAGCGGCAGTTTATTGGGTTCATCCATCGAGCCTGACACATCAATTAAAAACACAAGGTTAGCAGGCGGAAGTGATTCGGTTGAGATGTTCTTTCCTTTTAAACCGATATGAACAAGACGATGTTTATTGTTCCAGGGACAATCTGAAATTTCTGTGTAAACAGCAAAAGGATCTTCATTTTGCGGTGGCGCATAATCATAGTCAAAGTAATTGATCAGCTCTTCAATCCGCACGGCACCTGCAGGAGGTGTAAGCCCACTTGCAATAAAACGCCGCACATTGCTGTAGGCGGCATCATCTACATCTATCGAAAAAGTTGAAAGCGGGTGTTCTCCTGCGCCAACAAAACTGTTTTCTGCGATATTACCGTATTCTTCTGTGCCTGGTTGCACCCCTGCAATGCTTGCAGAATCTGTACTTGAAATGGATGGTTCGCTTTTTACTGTTGCATCCGCTAAAGGTTGGTAACTACCAGTAGTATTGCAGGATGCTGCAAGGAGCAATAAGATGGCTGCCCTGTAAAAGGTTTTGAATGAAGGCATAAAATAAATGTTGTTTGATGAAAGGATAAAGGATGCATCCTGCTCTATAATTCATCAATGCAACAATTAGTAACCTGCGGCAATTGTTAAAGGAAACGCAATTGAATGCGGCATTTAAACTGTCGCTGCCAGGCATCCTTTTGCTGCCGGTACTGTTTCAATATCACCATCAATAGTACTGTAAGGATTACCGGTATAAAAAAACTCCCCGGTAAGCCGGGGAGTTTTTTTATAGAAAAAGCGTTGTTATTGAATTACAACTTCGTGAATTTCTTCACTACTACGTCGCTGCTCAACTGAACTTTCAATACATAGTTTCCTGCAGTGAATCCTGCTGCGTTTACAGTGAAATTATTTTCACCTTCAGCAACATTGTACACTTTAGCGTAAACTGTTCTACCGTTCATATCAATGATCTTAATGGTTGCAACATCGTTCTTTTCAGCATTGATCGCTACCTGCATGCTTCCTTTTACAGGGTTTGGATAGCTGCTGATGTCATTTACACCAAGATTCTGCAAACGGCGAACAGGGCTGTAAGTGAACCTGCCATCGATATCTACCATTTTAATACGGTAGTAGTTATAACCTTTTGCAGGTTGGTTATGGCTGAAAATGTAAGTTTTTTCAGTGTTGCTGTTGCCTGCTGCTGCAAGTTCACCTAACTGTGTATACTCAAGGCCGTCCCTGCTAACCTGGATCTGGAATTTCGCAGTATTGATTTCCTGGCTTGTTTTCCAGGTAAGTTTGTTTGACTTGCTCAACTTCTCTGCCGTAAAGCTAAAGAGTGTAACAGGTGTAGCACAACTTCCTGTACCGGTTGAATTGATACTAACATCATCAAGACCAATTACGTTACCGTAATTACTTACACCTTCAAAACCGATCTGGATGGTTTGGCAACCATAAGCAGAAAGATCCACTGTTTCCTGGCTCCAGTCTGGGAATGCAAAAGCTGAATCAATCCTTGCAAAACCTGCGATCCTGTTCCAGGTTTGTCCTTTATCTGTTGAAATGCTTACATACAGGCTATCACGTGAAGTATTGAAACTTTTGTCATGACTCATGAAAAAAGTCAGGTTGTTGGAAGTGTTATTGTCAGTATGATTTAACGTGATACAATTACTAAACAACCTGTTTTGTGTACCGGCTGAATTGGCTCCAGAATAAGCATCAAACACAAACATATCTGTTCCACCATGTGGATATAAAGAATCGGTCAGATCGGGGTTGCCATAAGCTCCTGGCCAAAATGGGTTGGTACTCCACAACTGGCGTGAACCTGAAATGGTTGACAAAAATGCCATAACAGGCAAGGTAGTTTCAACATCTTCAACCGCAGGGAAAGTGCTGATGGTTTCTGCAGTAATGCTTCCGGTAGTGAGTGTATCATTGGTACTGCGCTGGTCTGCTGCAAGTGTTACAAACGCAGTATCGAAGCTAACACCAGGGTTGCTCAGTGAAATACCGGTGAAATTGATAGTTTCCGAACCGTTCTTAGGGATAGATGTAGAATTGGTGAGTGTAGCGCTGTATGTATTGGCACCGCCTACATGCAGGGTAACTGACGCTGCACCCGGAGCGATGGTATTGTCACCCAGGTTGGTGATCTGTACGCCGGTAGTTTGTGGGGTACTAAAGCAGGTGATAGCATTTGGTGCAATAATGTTGCTTACCTGAGCATCGTTAGGAGTACTCGCATAAACCGGCCGGCCAAAAGCCTCAACATAAAAAGTTGCCATTGGGTTATTGACGGGGTCAACACTGTTACCAAAAGCATAAGAGGAGCTCTTAATGGTTGAATCGGCATTGTATTCCCATACGCCGTCATAGTTTGCACCGTCTGAAGTGAATCTCCACCCGTTAAGCCCATCAGCGTTTGAGAAACTTACCCCTACAAAGGCTGTCTGGAAGCCTCCAAAAATATTGCTGGTGTCTCTTGCCAACGCTTTAAACACGTTGATGGAGTCACCAACGGAAAGAATCTGCAGGCGGGAAGCAGCTGCAGCCGTAAGGTTGAATGTACCTATTAAAGTTGGTGGTACAGCAGGAAAGCTGTCTAAAGTAAAATAAGTGTTAGCGTTAGGATCAACGCCTGTTAAATACACTTTTACTGTAACAGCAGGGGCACCGGCCAACTGGCGGATGGCAACCTTCAGATTGGTGAGCCCGATGGAATCACCGTCAGCTATCAGTGCGTTGTCAATATTGATATCGTCAAAAACGATTTTCGGAGTATTGCCCAATCCTAAACCCGGGTTGTAGCGATAACCTACCTGTGTAGTGTTGGTATACAATGTTTGTGCATAAACATTGCTAACCGCAAAAAATGCAAAAAGTGCTAGTAGTGTGTAAATTTTCTTCATCATGTGTAAGTTTTGATGTCGCAATTTAATGATTATAAACATTTAACAATACTAATTGGCGGCAATAAATAGAAATATTATCCCCAAAAGTTGATTTCTACGCAATAAATTGCTTTATTGATCGTTGCGAAGCCTTTTTTGCAGGCTCATATTGATATTAAAGGCAATATTATCCCACTTTCCTGATTGCAGGTTGCATCTAAACAAAACTGCCGCCTTGTATAAAGCGGCAGTTTTTCAAGCTCATTTATACCCTACTGTTATTTTCCCGGCCAGGTATTGTTCGTAAAATTCATATCCGGGAAAACCTTTTCCGGGTCTATCACTACTTTGGTAAGTTTCTGTTTGGTTGGTAATTTCACTTTAAAAGATGCGGTGTTATTCCATATCTCCACAGGAAGGCGCAAGGTTTCTTTTTTGCCATCGGCCGTTTCGTATTCCAGTATTACCGGCATGGCCATCTGGTCGAGGTTGGCGATGGTGACCAATGCTCCGTTTGCCGGGTTGTTGTCAGCATACCCAACAGAAAGGATCGATTGATCAAGCCTGTAATTTTCCATGAACCATGCCTTCCAGAACCAGGTAAGATCCTCCCCTGTAGCATTGTCCATGGTTTTAAAAAAGTCCCATGGCGTAGGGTGTTTATAAGCCCAGCGCTGGATGTACAGACGAAAAGCATAATCGAACCTTTTGGCCCCGACTATTTGATCTCTTAATAACTGCAGTCCATAACCCGGCTTAAAATACAGTGCGGTGCTGATATTGCTTTCCCTCAATGCGTCCGGCGTTTTCATGATCTGTTCGCTGTATGGATTGAAAATGTAAGGCGCCATTACATCCATGGTATTGTTCAAGTTTTTATATTCCCCGTTGTTGAAATCATCATCCGCAATGGAATTGATAAAAGTGTTGAAACCCTCATCCATCCATCCAAATTTACGTTCGTTACTGCCTACGATCATCGGGAACCAGGTATGACCAAATTCATGATCGGTAACACTGAACAGGGCATCTTCCTGTGAGTTTAAGCCACAAAAAACAATGCCCGGGTACTCCATACCGCCCACATTGCTGGCCACATTGGTTGCCACCGGGTAGGGATATACGAACCAACGCCTGCTGTAATTTTCAATGCTTCCCTTTATGTATTCGGTGGACCGGCCCCATGCCAGTTTCCCCTTGCTTTCAGCCGGGTAAACGCTCATGGCCAGCGCTTTTTTTCCTTCAGGTAAATTGATCTTTGCTGCATCCCAGATAAAAGATTTGGACGCCGCCCAGGCAACATCCCTGGCATTATTGATGGTGAAATGCCAGGTAAGTGTTTTTTCTTTTCGCTCAAAAGCAGCATCACCCACTTCCTTCTCCGTGCGTATGCTAACCGTTTTATCACTTTGTTTTGCATTGTCAAGCCGCTGCTGCTGCAGTGGCGTCAACACCTCTGCCGGGTTTTGCAGTTCGCCGCTTGAAACTACTATATGTGATGCAGAAGCGGTAATGCTCACATCAAAATTGCCATACTCCAGGTAAAACTCACTTGCCCCCAGGTAAGGCTGTGTATTCCAGCCCAACACATCATCATACACACACATCCTCGGAAACCATTGTGCTACGGTATAAATATTTCCTTTGGCCGTAGGCTGAATACCGCACCGGTCAGCGCCATATTCAGGCAATATAAAAGAGAATTCGATCTTTATGGTTACCGCATCGCCACCGGGTTTGATTGCATCTTTTAACCGTACCTGCATCCTTGTATCTGTTATCAAAAAATCAGCTGCCATGTCGTTTAGCTTCACTGATTTGATGGTATAGCCACCGTTAAAAGGAGAAGCTGCATCTCCATACCGGCTGCGGCCTTCCACCGGCAGCTTTGCCTGTCCACGGCTTTCTTTGTTAAACAGGTTTTGATCGAGTTGCAGCCATAAAAATGGGAGGCTGTGGGGACTGTTATTTTTGTAGGCAATGGTTACAGAGCCGCTGATCTCATGGGTGAGGTCGTTCAGGCTGGCAGCGATCTTATAATCGGCCCTGTTTTGCCAGTAGCCGGTATTGGGGCTCCCATCGGCACTACGGGTAATGGTTTCGCCGGTTGGGTAAAACAAGGGGGCAAACAGATCATGCGGATAATATTTTGTGTCGAAAGAATCAGGATATTGGGCCCGGGCAGCATTTACGGATAGCAAAGTAATAAGGGCAAGCAACAGGTTTTTAGGCATGGTGTTTTTTTGCGTCCGAAGATAAGTGATTCAGCCAACAGGATAAAGCCAAAATAGCATTTTAAACAAGGATGCTCAATCGTTGAGAGTAAAACTTAGCCGATGACCAGTGCTTAGAGTGATGTTATTTTAGTGCAGCGATCTCAACGCCATGCCTTTAGCAATTTTCTTGCATCGGCTTTTATCTGCTCATCATCTTCGGTAGTATTGGCGAGCAGCAGCATGCTGTCGAGTGCGCTGATGGCCTTGGCCAACTGGTTGTTTTTTTTATAGGCTTTCGCCATTTCGTAGTAATTCAGTACAAAACCGGGCAGTATGCTTTTGGCTTTTTCAAATGCACGGATGCTTTCTGCAAGCGAAGCCTTTGGTACACCGCCAAATAGTACTTTTACGGCCGCTTTTTCAAACAGGTTGAGACTGCATATTTCATAATGCCAGCGGCCGAGTACGTGCCATGCTTTATAATTCTGTGGATCGTTCTTAATGGCAATGTCTACGTGTTTCTTAATTTCTCTTGCTGCGGTGATCTTTTCTTTGCCGCTTTTTTCGAGTGAAGTGCGGCCAAGTGCGATGGCCATCACGCAGTTAGCCTCCGCGTTTTCGGGATGCAGTTTTAACGCAAGCGCCGCATATTTTTGAGCCGCTTCATAGTAATCATTCCGGGCTTTGTTGCCGAGCTCTCTTTTACCAATGCGGCTGCACAATTCGCTGCATTTGTTGAGTGCATAGATGTTCACTGCCTGTATGCGAAGTACCTCTTTGAATTTGTCGAAAGCCGCCTTTTCATGCAGGGTACTTTCAAGGTGGTCACCTTCTTTTATCAGGACATTGATATCCTGGGCCCTTAGCTGCAGCAAAGGAAAACAAACGAGGAGATAAATAAGCAACCGCTGCATTTAAAAGTCTTTTTTATAGGTAACTCCTACCACCCCGTTGAAATTTTTGATGGGGGCAGATAATTTTTTTATCCGGATGCTGATCGTTTTTATCCTGTTGTCGTGTGCATGTAATTTTTCTGCAAGATCATGCACCAGGGTTTCCAGCAGGGCTGTAGGTTGTTTCATCCTGCTTTCTATAAGCTGGTACAGAACTGCATAGTCAACCGTATGTTCCAGTTTGGTTACAGCAGCAGGTATGTCAGCCACAACATCCACATCCATCTCAAAATTATTCCCTGTTTTTTTTTCATCCTCATACAGGCCGTGATAGGCGAAAAATTTGAGCTGGTGCAGGTGGATGGTGAGCATTGTTTGATTGAAAATTGATTAAAAATTGAAAGCTGGTGAACGCTCACTGTGCCTAACCCTTCACTGATCACCAGTAACTCATCACTGAATTTAATGCAGCCCTTTTTCACTTAAATAGCGCTCTGCGTCCAGCGCTGCCATGCAACCACTGCCGGCGGCCGTTACAGCCTGGCGGTAAATTTTATCCTGCACATCACCGGAAGCAAAAACGCCTTCCACATTAGTTTTGCTGCTGCCGGGAATAGTCTTAATATAACCTGCTTCATCCATATCGATCCAGTTCTTAAATATGTCACTGTTGGGTTGATGCCCAATGGCGACAAAAAAAGCACTAACTGGTATCGTAATTATTTCATTGCTCTGGTTGTTCTTTATTTTTACTGCCTCTACTTTGTTGTCTCCAACCACTTCATCCGTTTCGCTGTGCCAGTACACGGTAATGTTCTTTGTATCCAGTACCCGCTGCTGCATGATCTTGCTTGCCCTCATTTCGCCCCTCCTAACGATCATGTGTACATGCGCACAAATCTTTGACAGGTACAATGCTTCTTCAGCAGCCGTATCTCCTGCTCCCACGATGGCCACCTCTTTGCCTTTGAAGAAGAAGCCGTCGCACACGGCGCAGGCACTTACTCCATAGCCGTTCAGGCGCTGTTCGCTTTCGAGCCCCAGCCATTTTGCAGAAGCGCCGGTTGATATGATCACTGCATTGGCTTCTACCCATTTTTCTTCATCGATCTGTACTTTGTGCGGATGCCCGGAAAAGTCCACTTTTGTGGCGAGACCATACCGTATATCCGCCCCCATCCGCTTTGCCTGGTTTTCAAAATGCACCATCATTTCAGGCCCCTGTATCCCATCCGGATAGCCGGGATAATTTTCTACTTCGGTAGTGATCGTTAGCTGGCCACCGGGTTGTATACCCTGGTACAAAACAGGGTTCAACCCTGCCCTGCTGGCATAAATCGCAGCCGTATATCCTGCCGGCCCTGAACCTATGATCAAACAATTTACTTTTTCTGTTGTGCTGGTTTCCATTATTGTTTACAAAAATTTGAGAGGCGAAATTAAGTGAATATGAATAATGTTCAGTGGTGAGAATCGTCAGTATTCCCGAAGCATCGTTACCTGGGTACTACCAGCGTATCGTAAGCTGCGGCATACCCGTAAAAAGCGCCCAGGGCACCATTGCTGATATTACCCAATACCTTATTGGGTTGTGCAAACGGGTTGCCAATGCTCTGGTAGGCAAACTCCCAGGTGTTCCAGAATGAATAGGTGGCACGGTCAATATTGCACAGCTTAAAAGTGATGGTATCTCCCCTGTTAAAAAAATTGTCTTTCAACGGAACCTTATCGTTGCGGTCGATACCAGGCATTACCTGGAGCTGGTACGTAGTTCCGTCAATTACCTGGTCGTCAAAAACAGAATTGTCGCCAGGCAAAAATTGCCCACTGTTTTTACGAGTAAAGTAACGAACATAGTTGCCCAAGCCCGGGGGATCGGTAGCTTTTATCATCAGCACCACTCTTGTTGTGTCTTCCTGGAAAGGTGCTGTTTTCCACCAAAGTGAATCCGGGCGCTTAGCAAGCGTAGGAATAGTGGTGGCAGCATTGTATTCTTTGCCGGCTGAAACGATCTTAAGTGTATAGTGCGTATTGAACGTGCCGGTAAAAGCCGTGGATAAACTGGAGGAATCGATGCCATAATAATAGAGATTGATGCCCGCGGTAACCGGAACAGTGTATTCCTTAAGCTTGTGGGTAAGTACGCCGTTTGAAATGGTCACTTCGGCATCATGTATGAATGTACCGGCAATGATCTGTGGGTTGATATTACTAAAATACTGGAGACTATGGGTAAGTACCACCTGGGGCGGCAGCCCGTTCTCTATCACTGCATCCACTACCAACACATCTCCTGCCTGTTTTAGATCAAAATTGATGTTCTTTTCGCAAGCTGATAACAGAAGCACCCAAATTAATCCACCAACGATTTTTTTCATGCTGTAAAATTACTGGATAAAGAACAAATTAAATGAAGGATGGTTCATGCGCATTTCCATCTTGAATGTTAAATGCAGTTGTATAAAAAATCCCCGGTGACCAAATCGCCGGGGATGCTTATAAAAGGCAAATCAGTTTATCCTAAGTAAGCTTTTAGAGCGCCGCTGTACCTTGCTTTTTGGAGGCGTTTGATCGCTCTCTCCTTGATCTGGCGGATACGTTCTTTTGTAAGATCGTATTTTTGACCGATCTGTTCAATCGTTACACCATTTTCCCCATCAAGACCAAAATAGGCATTTACAATCTCCGCTTCTCTTGGGCTCAGTGATTTTAAAACACGGCGGATCTCATTTCTTAATGAGTCATGCATTACATCTTCATCGGTTTCTGCAGAACCTTTCAGCAGGTCGCCCATGGCAACATCTTCTGCCTCATGCACGGGTGCATCCAGCGAAGAGTGACGGGTATTGCTCTGGAATATATTATTGATCTCCGTCTCGCTCATTTCAAGCAACTCGGCCAGTTCTTCTGTTGAAGGCTCCCTTTCATGTTCCTGTTCAAAAGCCATGTAGGCCTTGTTGGCCTTGTTATAGGTGCCAATTTTGTTTTGAGGCAGGCGGACTAATCTGCCCTGCTCTGCCAATGCCTGTAGTATAGATTGGCGAATCCACCACACAGCGTAAGAAATGAATTTGAAACCTTTGGTTTCATCGAAGCGTTGTGCCGCTTTAATTAAGCCGAGGTTACCCTCGTTAATAAGGTNNGCGTAAGAAATAAATTTAAAACCCTTCGTTTCATCAAAACGCTGGGCAGCTTTGATCAAACCAAGATTACCTTCATTGATCAAATCGCTCAGTGAAAGCCCTTGGTGCTGGTATTGCTTGGCAACAGAAACCACAAAACGAAGGTTGGCCTGCACCAGTTTGTCCAGGGCCCTCTGATCGCCCATTTTAATTTTCTGGGCAAGGATGGTTTCTTCCTCAGGAGTAATCATGGAAATCTTGGAGATTTCCTGCAGATATTTTTCTACCGCCTGGGAATCACGGTTCGTTATCTGGGTTGCGATTTTAAGTTGCCTCATTTGCTATGTTTAAGTTCGAAATTGCATTAATTGTAGTATAGACACTATTTAGACACCAATTGTTGCAAAAACTACTAAATACGCTATAATTAAAAAATGCCTGCAAAGATACATTTTGAATTCCGTTTTTCATAGTATAAACGAAAAAAGGGTCAAAATATTAACCACAAGTTGTTAATAACGGGCAGCAACCGTTTGCGCTGAGGCTCAATAATATTCTTGGGTGCTGCGCTTCTATCTTATTATTTTTGCCGGATGATGACCGATCTGCGTTCCGATACAGTTACCCGGCCCAATGCAGCCATGCTGGAGGCCATGATGAATGCACCCACAGGCGATGACGTGTTTGGAGAAGATCCCACCGTAAACAGGCTGGAAGCCATGGCTGCTGCCATGTTTGGGATGGAGGCGGCGGTTTTTTGTCCGAGTGGCACTATGACGAACCAGGTCGCCATCCGCTGTCATACGCAACCCGGTGATGAAGTGATCTGCGAAACGCTTAGTCATGTTTACATTTATGAAGGCGGGGGCATCGCTTCCAACAGCGGCAGCCAGGTAAAACCGGTTGATGGCAACAGGGGCAGGATCACTGCGGAGCAGGTAAAAGCCTGCATCAATCCATTGTTTGATTACAAGGCCCGGACGAGCCTGGTATGCGTAGAAAACACCACCAACAGAGGTGGCGGTGCCTGTTATGATTTTGCTGATCTACAGGATATTAAGAATGTTTGTCTTGAAAATAATTTGAGCTTTCACCTGGATGGGGCAAGGCTGTGGAATGCGCTGGTGGTGAAGCCTGAAACGCGGCTTCAATATGGAGCATTATTTGACAGTATTTCCATTTGTTTAAGTAAAGGACTGGGCGCTCCTGCCGGGAGTTTGTTGTTGGGAAGCAGGCCTTTTATCAGCAAAGCTAGGCGGGTAAGAAAAGTGTTTGGCGGAGGCATGCGGCAGTCTGGTTTTTTGGCGGGAGCCGGCATCTATGCGCTGGAAAATAATATTGACCGCTTGGCGAAGGATCATGATGCTGCCCGGAAAGTAGCGGATGTATTGGTTAAGAAGGATTTTGTGACCGATCTGTTGCTTCCTGAAACCAATATCCTCATTTTTGAAGTGGGCGGAAGGTTTACTGCAGCAGGACTGGTATCTTTTTTGGCCAGCCACGATGTTCTGGTCATCTCCATTTCTCCTGTACAGGTAAGAATGGTTTTTCACCTCGATGTTACCGAAGAGATGATCAGCAGGCTGCTGGAATTGTTAGCCGGCATGTAGTGTACAAATGATTTATTACCGGAATGTGTTTAACACATAATTTTACATAAACCCATCGCCTGCAAATGAATAAAAAAGTCTGCTTAATAATTCCGGCGTTTAACGAAGAGGGCAATATCAGGATGATCGCAGCCGCAGTTGAAGCCGCCTTTAAGCCGCTCCCCTACGATCATTATATTATTTTTGTTGATGATGGCAGTACCGATGGCACACTTGCAGTGATACAGCAGTTATGTGCAGAAAATGACCGCACCCGGTACATTTCTTTTTCCAGGAACCATGGCCACCAGGTTGCCCTGAAAGCCGGGATCGATCACAGCGATGCAGACTGCAGCATTACTATGGACAGTGATCTCCAGCACCCCGCAGACCTTTTACCGGTAATGCTGAACAAGTGGGAACAGGGTTACGAAGTAGTTTACAGCATCCGTACGGAACAGGGGCAGTTGCCTTTTTTTAAAAAGATCAGCTCCGCATTGTTTTACAAACTGCTTTCCAAACTCAGCAATATAGAATTGGAAAACGGCAGTGCAGATTTCAGGCTGCTGGATAAAAAAGTTACCTACCAGCTCAAACAGATCACAGAGAACGACATTTTTTTACGGGGCCTTGTAAAGTGGATGGGTTTTAAGCAGGTTGCTGTTAGTTATAAGGCTGGTACCCGTTACAGTGGCAATAGTAAATATTCTTACAAAAAAATGATGTTGCTTGCTCTGCAGGGAATTACCTCATTCAGCACCAAACCCCTGTACGTCGCCATTTATATCGGGTTTGCCTTTTCATTGCTTTCATTGCTTTACATTCCTTATGCCATTTACAGCTACTGGCTGGGTCATGTTGTTTCGGGCTGGGCTTCCCTGATAGTAACGGTTACTTTTTTGGGTGGACTGCAACTGATCATCCTCGGAATTATCGGCTTGTATCTTGGCAAGCTTTTCATGCAAAGTAAGGGCCGGCCCTTATACATCGTTGATCAAACGAATCTTCAGTAATTTGATTTTGCTTAACGAAAAAGCCCCATATCAGATACGGAGCCTTAACTATTTTGAATGCCTGAACTATAATCCCATTGTCATTTGCTTCTGGCGCAATCCATTTAAAGATGGATCCATTTCGATTGCTTTATCGCACATCCCCTGTCCCTTATCTTTTTGTCCCATTTTCTGAAAACAAAGCCCTGCCTGGTAAAGCGCTTTGCCATCGTTGGAATCCATCTTCATCAACTGTTCGCAATATCCCAATGCTTTCTGGTACATTTTGCCGTTGTAAAAAGCTTCCGCCATGTCACGCATCAGGTCTTTATTATTTGGTTTCTTCTGAAGAAGGTCTAACAATAATTTTTCTCCCTGGTCGGTTTGCCCGGAAAACATATAGGCATAACCAAGGTTTTCAACAAAATCACTTTTTTGAGGATACCCTTTTTCAGCAGCTTTGTTAAACAGCACTACTGCATTCTTATAATCTTCCTGGCTGTAATACAGCAGGCCGAGTTCATACATCCAAACATTTTTTTCGCCATTCAGCAAGATCGCTTTGTTGTAATAGGGAACGGCATTTTTATAATCTTCCATATCAAGAAAACTTCTTGCCAGTGTGTACGTGGCTTCCGCATCAGTAGGATTTTTTGATAAATAACTGGTTAATCCTTTCACGGCACTTCCATAATCCTCTTCATTATAACTGCACATTGCTTTGATCTTTTCTGAATTTAAGCAACTGGTGCATTTGCCGGCCATTTCCTTTGCTTTGGAAAACTGCCTGTAGCTATAGTACAACTCCATCAGTTCTTTAGATGCAACCGTATTGTTGGGTTCCATTTCAAGTACTTTATTGAACTGCGCCATGGCCTTATCGGTCTTTCGCATTTCAAGACTTACATAACCGCTTTCTATATAGGCTTCTTTAAATTTGGGATTGAACTGAATGGCTTTGTCGAGGTATGAAGAAGCTGTTAGAAAACGCTTTGCAGTTTTTTCTTCAATTCCTTTTTGAAAATAAAATTCTGAACTGTCAACTTTTTGAGCAATAGTATGACTGAACGCCATTAAGCCAATGGCCAGCATCAGGGGGTTACGATTCATAGTACGGATTTAGGCAAAAACTATTCCAGATTTTAGAAAATCTATCGGAATATCACTGCTGATAACGCAGGTAAGTGACAGTTTATTTCATACAGCCCTGTTTTTTTGTCCACCAATGTAGTTTCCGGGTTGGGATTAAACACATCGCCTGCGCCATAGAAGTCAATACTGTCGCTGTTGAATATTTCTTTCCATTCACTTTTTCCATAAGCTTCCAGCTTCCAGTTTTGTCGGACCACAGGGGTTGTATTTAAAATAATTAAAATGTCATTTTTTTTATCTTTCCCTTTTCTCCGGTAAACCATTACGCCTTCAGACCGGTGATTCAGATCAACCCATTCAAAGCCTCCTACTTCAAATTGCATTTCATGCAGGGCAGGTTCTGAGCGGTATAAATGATTCAATGCCTTTACACATTCCTGCATTTTTTTGTGTGGTTCAAATTGTAGTAACTCCCAGGGCAATTCACTTTTATAGTTCCATTCTGATGTTTGCCCGAATTCATTGCCCATGAAGAGCAGCTTGCCGCCTGGATGCGTAAACATATAAGTGTATAGTAACCTGAGGTTGGCGAATTTTTGCCATTCATCACCGGGCATTTTATAGATCATGGGGCTTTTGCCATGCACTACTTCATCATGGCTCAGCGGCAGCATAAAATTTTCATCATAAAAATACATCATGCTAAAGGTGAACTTGTTCTGGTGATGCTGGCGGAACAATGGATCAAATTCAAAATAATCCAGGGTGTCGTGCATCCAGCCCATCATCCATTTCATACCAAAGCCTAATCCGCCGCTAAAAGTAGGGCGGCTCACTTTGGGCCAGTCGGTTGCTTCTTCGGCAATAGTTTGTATGTCCGGGAAATCACGGTACAGCGTTTCATTCAGGTCTTTGATAAAAGCGATTGCTTCGATATTGCCGTTTCCACCGTATTCATTCGGTTCCCACTGGCCTTCACTTCTCGAATAGTCGAGTCTTAAAATAGAACTTACCGCATCTACCCTGATGCCATCCACATGAAATTTATCAAACCAAAAACGACCACCGCTGATGAGGAATGACTTTACTTCTCCCCTGCTGTAGTTAAAAATATAACTGTTCCAGTCTGGATGGTATCCCTTACGCATATCCGCATATTCATAGGTATGTGTACCATCAAACATGAACAGGCCGTGGGCATCGTAAGGAAAATGAGAAGGCACCCAATCCAGTACCACACCAATGCCGGCTGCATGAAAAGCTTCCACCATCGACATGAAATCCTGTGGGGAGCCAAACCTGGACGTGGGTGCAAAATAGCCCGTGCCCTGGTAACCCCAGCTTCCGTCGAACGGGTGTTCCATTACAGGCATCAGTTCTACATGCGTAAAGCCCATTTCCTTTACATAAGGAACAAGACGTTCGGTGATCTGTTGGTAAGTGTTGTAGGTTTCTTCGTCATTCTTATCAGGCCGCATCCAACTTGCCAGGTGTACTTCATATACACTCCATGGAGCGGTGAGGGCATTGTGTTCCTTCCTGGTTTCCATCCATTCTTTATCCTGCCAGGTATAATCAAGTTCCCAGGTGATCGATGCTGTTTGCGGACGCTTCTCCCAAAAATTTGCATAAGGATCTCCTTTATCCATTTCAAGGCCCTTGTAACCCTTGATATGGTATTTGTACACTTCTCCTTTTGGAAAATCAGGAATAAAACCTTCCCAGATGCCGGAATTGTCCATTCTTACAAACAATGGGTATTCATCTTTTTTCCAGTCGTTGAAATTTCCAACCACGGAAACCTTTGTTGCATTGGGTGCCCATACCGCAAAATAGTATCCTTTGCGGTTCAATACTTCCAGTGCATGACTTCCAAAATATTCGTAGGCATTGTATAAGTTGCCGGCCTGGTAATTTCGTATAACCTCATCCGTTAACAATGAATAATTCCACACTGGTTTTGTGCTGTCAACAAAGTGAGTGTCTTCATATCTTTTGGTAACTGTATTTTCATTTTTCATAGGGGTGTTTTTTTCGATTGCGGGTGAAACATTCTCTGCTCCGGTTTTTTTTACCGCTCCTGTTTTGCCTGCTGCTTTTACCGTTTGTTTTTTTGCAATCGCCATTGGTATAATAATTTAAAGAATGACTGTTTAAAAAGCTAATCTTTGTTTTAACGTAAATTTAAGCATACTCTTCTTTGCAGGAAGATTTATTTAGGCTTATTTACGAAATGTTTCATATACCCAAAACCAACTAAACTTCGAGATGAATTGTGTAGCCAAAAAAATTCTTCCCCTGCTTTTATTGCTGTCAGGCATTGCTAAAGCACAAACCATTACCGGTAAAATATTTGACAACACGGAAAACAAGGCGGTTGCCAATGCTGTAGTTGCCATTTTAAAACCGGCAGATTCCATTCTGTTAAAATTTACCCGAACAAACAACGAAGGGGATTTTGAATTGAAAAATGTGCCCCCGGGCAAATATATATTGATGGTAACACACCCCCGGTATGCAGATTTTGTAGATGATATTACCACGAACAATGATGGACTGCAATTAAACACCGTAAAATTTACTCCCAAAAGCCAGTTGCTGCAGGAAATATTTGTACGTAATGGCGGTGCCATAAAAATAAAAGGAGACACGATCTCTTATACAGCCGACAGCTTTAAGGTAAGTGCCAATGCCAATGTAGAGGAACTATTAAAAAAGCTACCTGGTATACAGGTGGATAAAGATGGAAAAATAAAGGCTATGGGCGAAACGGTAGAGAAGGTACTGGTGGATGGCGAGGAGTTTTTTGGTGATGATCCTGGTATGGCGGTGAAAAACCTGAGAGCTGATGCAGTAAAAGAGGTACAGGTATTTGACAAAAAAAGTGAACAGTCTGAGTTTACAGGAATAGATGATGGATCAAAACAGAAAACCATTAACCTCAAATTGAAAGATGATAAAAAGAAAGGGTACTTCGGAAAAATAGATGCTGCTGCCGGCCCATTGAAAAAGATAGACAACCGGTATAATACCAACCTGATGTTAAACGCCTTTAAGGGCAAACGTAAGATCGCCGTATTTTCTATCAATGGCAATACGGGCCAGGATGGGTTGAACTGGCAGGACAAAGAAAAGTACAGTGACGGTGGAAATGATAATTTTAGTATGGACCTGGATGAAGAAGGACAAATGAACTGGCAATGGCGTGGCGGTAACAGTGATGAGGAACCTGATATCAATACACAAAATGGGTTTATTACCAGCAACAATGCAGGCATTCATTATTCTAATAAGTGGGATGATAAAATAAAACTGGCCCTGTCACCTAAATACAACCGGCAGTTATACAATAACATTCAGAATAGTTTTATACAAAGGCGCACGGCACCGGATACGGCCCTCAATACTTATGAAACTAAAAACCAGGTAGCGAGCCGATATAATTTCATGAACAACCTTACGTATGACATGAAATTTGATTCAAGCAACAGCATGAAAATAACCCTGAGAGCAAATTTTTATCATACCGACAATGCAGAATTAACCGGCAGTGAAACAAGGAATGATGCAAACAAGGCACTTATCAATACGTTTGACAACGAGCTGCACCAGAAATTAGATAAGAACTCGGTTAGTGCAAGTGTGATATTTCGTCACCGGTTTAAGAAAGCCCGGAGAACGCTTTCATTGAATGTAGATTTTAACAGGCTGGGAACCAACGGTACTAATTTCCTTAAATCAAACAATGAATATTTTTCCAATGGATTACCGGATTCGACTGTGCTGAAAGACCAGATGTTTGATATAGATAAGGTAACAAAAAAGCTATCGGCCAAATTGACCTATACAGAACCGCTCAGTAAAAAATTCTCCGCTGAAATCGGATATGAATTTGCTCATTCGTCGGGTTCGAACGACCGCACCACTTTTAATTATTCAGCCCTTTCCGGAAAGTATGATGACGTAGTAGACACACTGAGTAATAATTTTGACCAGGCGATTACTGTAAATAAACCTTCATTCAGGATCAATTATAATTTTAAAAAGATAAAATTCAATGTGGGTTCTGGTTTTGGCATTACGAATTTCGATTTTAAGGACATCAGTTTCGGGAAGAACTATAAAAGGAATTACACCAATGCCTTTCCATCTGCTTCATTCAGTTATGCATATAAAGCCAATCACAATGTTTATGTTTCGTACAATGGCAATACAACGCAACCTTCGCTCAGCCAGTTACAGCCACTCAGGAACAATGACGACAATAACAATCAATACCTCGGCAATCCTGATCTGAAGCAATCTTTTACACATTCTTTCAATATCAATCACAACTCTTATAACTTTCTCAAGGAGCTGTGGACTTACCAGTCTTTCTATGTTAACAGCACAATGAATTCTATCAAAAACAATTACATTATAGATAACCGGACCGGTAAAACAATTATAAAGCCGATCAATACCAACGGTGATCTTGTGATGGGCTTCTGGGGTGGCATGGGAAAGAAAATAAAGAAATGGGACATGAATATTAATTTCGGTCCTGGGTTTACCTACACAAAATTTGCAGATGTAATCAATGGTGCAGTTACCTTCTCCAAAACATTGAATGCAGGTATGAGAATAGGGCTGGATAAAACCAAGGACAAAAAGTATGATTTTTCCATAAGCGACGAATTCAATTACAATACAAACAAAACATCCTTCAATTCATCAGCGATCAATAATTACTTCACCAATACGGTTTATGTAAATGCAACCGTTTACTACAAAAAAGTTTGGTCAATCTCATCAGAATATAACTTTTTTGCAAGGCAGAAAACTGAACAGTTCAGCAGTAACCTTACCAACCATATTTTAAACGGCCGTTTGCAGCGAACATTCAAAAACAATGAGTTTACAGCTTATGTTTTAGTGAGAGACATATTAAATCAAAACATTGGGGTAGAAAGAAGTTATTATGGCATTACCACTTCTGAAATAACCAACCAGCGCTTAAAACGTTATTTTATGGTAGGCTTTGCCTGGGATTTTAAAAACAATGGCTCCAAGCCTGCAGCCCAAACACCGTAGCCAACTATAGATGTATGATTTAAAAATTTGAAAAATGAAAATGAAAAATTTAATTATAGGTACAGTACTGATGCTGTCATTTGCGACTGTAAGGGCACAACAGCAGTTTATTGGTAAAGCAACGATAGAGTTTGAAGTAAAAACAAATTTTAAAAAGGCAGTCGGCACCAGCATGGGTGCTATGTTTACAGATGCAATGCCAGAATTTAAAACAGGATATTACCAGTTTATTTTTAGTGGTGACAAGAGTATTTACAAATTTGACCGTTGGGCAGACGGCCCCAAACCACTGGAGTTTTTGAGAAAAGATGAAGAAGAAAGTACCTACTACCTGGATCATTCTACCGGAAAAATAATTCAAAAAAGAACAATTTTAGGCGCTGAATTTCCAATCGAAGACAGTATACCAAAAATAAACTGGCGCATTACCAACGAAAACAGGGAAATAGCCGGATTTAATTGCCGCAAAGCGGTTGGATTAATAATGGACAGTGTGTATGTATTTGCATTTTATACGGATGAGATTTTGATACCCGGCGGCCCCTGCACCATCAATGGTTTACCGGGAATGATACTTGGCCTTACTATACCAAGATTGTACACTTCCTACATTGCTACAAAAGTGAAAGTAAGTGGCGTGAACGAAACTGAAATAAAACCCATCGCTGCAAAAAAGTTTAACAATCGTACTGAATTGCGTACGCTCATTTTAGACAGAACCAAAGATTGGGGTAATGGAGAGGACAACGAAGATTCAAAAAGCCTGATCAGGCATATTATCTGGAATACTTTACTGTAAATATTCACTGGTCCATTTTACGAAAAGGACTTTTCAGCAACTGTACAAAATCCTCATCTTTCTCATTGGGATAATACCTGTCGAGACCATAACGAATAGAAGAAGGTGACAGCTTTTTAAAAGTGCCAAGCAACCTGTCCCACACAGAAAGTATTGCTCCGTAATTGCTGTCGGTAAAAGGTTGTTTCCAATGATGATGCACTTTATGCATATTGGGAGAAACCAGTAGGTAGCTCAATGTTGCATCAAGCCAGCCGGGCAAACTGATATTGGCATGTGTAAAAGCAGTCGAAAACACCAGTATGGTTTGAAAGATCATCACTGCATACATCGGTGCGCCGCTCACGAAAATACCCATAAAAAAGAACAGCCCACGTAAGATGCTTTCTACGGGATGATGCCGCAAACCAGTGGTAACGTCAACGTTGTTATCTGCATGATGAATCACATGAAATCGCCAGAGAAAGCCAACTTTGTGTTCTGTGATGTGTACGAGCCAGCCGCCAAAAAAATCAAGTGCCAGGAAACTTATTAAAATGGTTGGCCATATCCCTGCTTTGAGCCAGTACACCAACCCGAACTGCTGTTGCAGGCACCAATCGCTCAGTTTAATGATCAGCAAGGCAAGAAAAGTATGGATGACAAGATGAATGATGGTGAAAGCTATATTTACAGCGCCATGTCGCCATTTGTTTTGCCTGTACCGCATGGGAAGCAACGGGATAGCGCCTTCAATCATCCAGAAGAACAGCAGCCCACCTGTTAAAAACAACAATCGCTGCAGCGGACGATGCTCCAGGGTTTGAAAGTATTGTATCATATGGTGAAGCATGGCAGTGGTTGTTGTTTAGGCAAATCGTCTTTTAAAGATATCAATTCTTTTGCATATGGCCTACCAGGTTATGAGCCTGCCGGATATAAAAATACCTGCTTTTTAAAGCAGGTATTTCGTTCTTGATTATTGTAATGGTTGCTCAATGCTATTGTTGGGCCGCTCAGCAATGTTAATCCTTTACACAACGGATAGAAAATCCATTCAGCTTATTGCTTACATCCCTGAATACACTGAAGTTGGAATAATTCAATCCACGGAAATATGCTTCGGTATCAGTGCTGGTACTTGCTGTCCAGAAATTGCCGAAATTGGTAACGAAGCTGCACACACCATCCAGGTAACGGAAGCCGCCGGGAAGAGCAGTGAAACCGCTGCTGTTATCAGCACCCGTATTGGGAGTAAGCCAGTGTGCAGTGCCGGTTTCCTTCATTCTTCCACCTGCTACAAAATCATCACCGAGGCAGTTGGCCAAAATTGTCCATTCTTCATCAGAAGGTACATGCCATCCTTCCGGAGCCAAACCTCTTGGATCATTCACCGCATACCAGTTATATAATTTGCCGTAAGTGGCAGCATAGGTCGCAGAATCATTATTGTACCAGCACCAGGCACCAATGGTTAAGCCGCCCCACAAAACCGGGTCTGTTACCTGGGGGATATTATCACCATTCCTGTATTTTGTTACATCCAGGTTCTTTTGCGTCCATACCTGGTTACAGATCCTTACGCTGGCAGGGCTTGCCTGTTTACATCCAACCACGCCTGAAGTATTTTGCCAAACCGTTCCATTGTATAGTTCCAGCTCGCTGCAATCTGTACAAAATATTACCAAACCCGTGGCCGGTGCAGCAATAGCATCTCTCTGGGCGATGGTAAGACGTGGCGGTAAGAAGCCTTTGGAGGTGCTTTTTATTTCCAACTGGGCTGAACTTACAGGTGTGGTAGTACCAATACCAACATTTTGGGCATCAGCGATATTCACACTTAACAATGTTGCCAATAAAATGTACAGTTTTTTCATTCGATTAATTTTTTTGCGAAGAAGCACAAAAATCAGCGTTTACCCAAATGTTTTTTAGCAACCGGCAGATGATATAACCAGCATGAATACCCGATTACGATAAACGTATTGTCCTGGTATTACAATCCTTTTTGTTTCATGGTATTGAGAAAGTCTTCTTTTCTTCTCACTGCAATTTCAAGCGACCGGCCATCGCTCATCACTACATTACCGCCATGCCCTTTTATAATTTTGGTGATGTGATTCATGTTCACCGTGTGCCCGTTGTGAATGCGGTAAAAAATGGAAGCCGGTAGTTCCGCCACAAACTGCTTCAGGTTTCTTGATGAATAAAATTTCGTGCCGTCCGTCATGTACACATAGGTATAACTGCCATCTGCCACGCAACAGGTAATGTCGCTGCATTTTACCAGCAGCTGTTCACGGGTGCCGGATAAATAGATCTTTGTATCTCCGTCTGTTTGCTTTTGAACCTGCTGCAACAGGAGTTTATAATTGGCAATGGATTGCCTGTTATGCATTTGTACCCTTGCTCTTTCAACGGCTCTCTTTAGCTCAGTGATATCAACTGGCTTAAGGATATAGTCAACTGATGCATATTTAAACGCATTGATCGCATACTGGCTGTAAGCCGTTATAAAAACCACTTCAAAGTTTATTTCACCGAGTTGCTGTAACAGGTCGAAACCGGTTCCGTATGGCATTTCTACGTCGAGGAATACAAGATCAGGTTGTATCGTTTTTATCTGCAATGCCGCCTCTGTGATATTGGCTGCTTCTGCCTTTACCTGCACGCCTGTGCAGTAGTCCTCCAGCAGTTTTTTTAACGACGACCTGCTTTTTTGTTCGTCGTCTACAATAATTGCATTCATTTCCATTTAACCGGGAATTTAAGCCGGGATAAGCCGAAGTGTAACAGGATTTATTTTCCTGTTTCCCATTGTAAAATACTTAAGTTGCTTTTATGCAGTTAAGTATATTTTACAACTGTACAGTTTAAGTTTACAATCGTAGTTGAGCAAAAGGTATTGTTGAAATTGATTTACTGTAAAGCTGCATAAAAGTAAGCCGGCGAAATCATTTGGTTAATTCCAGCACTACTGCCTGGTAACTGCCAAGAGAAAAATCTTTCAGTGCTGTTTTTTGTTTGTCAACAATATTGGTTGCATTGCTAAAACCAGCGGTACGTTCACTGTAGTCTTTTATTGAAATTGTTTTTTCTGTTTTGGAAGTATTCATGGCGATCATCACAGTCTGTGCTGCATCGTAGCGGAAATAAACATACACGCCGTCAACCGGTACATACTGCATCATTTTGCCGGTAGTAAGTGCAGAAGAATTCTTCCTGAAACTGGCCAACGCTTTTACATGTTCATAGATCGCATTGTCTTTTTCCGTTCTTCCGGCACTCTCAAATTTATTGACCTTGTCGCCCGGCCAGCCACCCGGGAAATCAAGGCGTACATAGCCATCGCTGGGCCAGGTATTACCGGTAGTGGCAAATTCTGATGTGTAGTACAGTTGTGGAATACCGCGGCAGGTGAAGAGCCAGCTCAGTGAAGATTTGTATTTATCTATATTCTCTCCTATTACAGAGTAAAATCTTGATACGTCATGATTGTCCAGGAACAGTACATTCCTGGTAGGATCTTTATAAAGGAAATCGGTGGCCAGGTTGGTGTACAATTTATTGACGCCATCCGTCCAGCCAAAATCATGCGTCATTGCTTCCTGTATGCCCCATAAAGTTTGAAAATCGGTTGCTCCCTGCAGGTTACTTTTAACCTTTATGTCCAGGTTGTTTTGTACAAAGTATGCCTGGTTGGGTACACCGTGAAACCAGGTTTCGCCAAACAGGGTGATCTTTGGATAATCAGTTGTAAGCGCCTTGTTGCAACGGTTCATGAAATCAATGTCGTTATAAGCATAGGTATCAATGCGCCAGCCGTCGATACCAAATTCTTCTACCGTCCACAAGGCATGCTGTATCAAATAATTGGCAACATAGGGGTTGTTTTGATTCAGGTCCGGCATCTGTTTGGTAAACCAACCGTCTACCAGCTTCTTTTTATCGATCGCACTTCCATAAGGGTCAAAAGCTGCCTGGTCTTTGTACGTAGTATTCGTGTAGGCGGGCCAGTTATGTACCCAGTCTTTCATGGGCATATCCAGGATGGTGATATGGTTGGCATCTACATGGTTGTACACAGCATCCTGTATCATCTTGAGCCCTTTCGCATGCGTGGCATCGATCAGTTCCTGGTAGGCTTTTTCGCCGCCCAGTCTCCTGTCAATTTTATAATGATCGGTAAATGCATAACCGTGTTCTGTTCTTTCCGGGCGGTCATTCTCCAGTACCGGGTTCAGCCAAAGAGTTGTTACGCCTAAGTTCTGGATATAGTCAAGGTGATTTTGAATGCCTTTAAGATCGCCCCCGTGGCGGTTAAAAACGGTATCCCTGTTGAGGGACTGGTCTCTCATTCCGGGCACCTGGTCGTTCGTGGGATCGCCATTGCTAAAGCGGTCGGGAAGTATCAAATAAATAAAATCTTTTGAAGTAACTCCCTGTGCAAACGCAGTTCCGTTTCCTTTGCGGCGGGGCTTTAATTCATATTCCAGTTTAATGTCTTTTAAAAAAGGAAAACTGAATTTACCCGGTTTTGCCGATGCATCAATTACCATGTCAAGAAAAATGTAATTGGGATTTTCAACCCGGTTGATCTTGAGCATTCGCACACCGGTTGCCAGCTTCACGCCTTCCGGCCCCATTTTTATCATCGGGAAATGGTCGGCTATCTTTTCGCCATGAACCATTAATTGCACTTTGTTCCATTTCATACCCGTCCACCAGTGCATGGGGTACACGTTAACGTTTTGTGCAGCCGCCAGTTGAATTATGCATACAAAAAAAATAACTGCGATGATAAGCCGTTTCATAAGATGATGTTGATGTTTAATATTAATGCCCGGAACTGACAGCAGAATTGGGTTCGTTGTTTTCTTTAACGATAAAGGCGCATACGATGGCCGCCAGACAGAGCAGGAAGCCGCCGATCTGTACCGCCAGCAAACGATCGTTGTGTAAAAAGTTCGACATGATCTTGCCAAAGAAAAGGGAAGCAATTATTTCCGGAAGTACAATAAAGAAATTAAAGATGCCCATGTAAATACCGATCTTGTTTTCAGGTAAACAACCCGCCAGCATAGAATAAGGCATCGACAAGATGGACGCCCACGCTATCCCAACCATGCTCATGGCAACGTACAGCAAATAATGCTCATGGATATGATTCACCATGATGAGACCAGCTCCACCAATTAGTAAACAGGCAACATGCGTATATTTTTTCCCAAGTTTTGCCACCCAGAAAGGAATGGAAAACGAGAAGATGAATGTTACGAGGTTTAAAATGGCTGAAGTGGTATTGGCATATTCAAGTCCTTTTGTAAATACATCGCTGTTCGTTTTAGCATCTCCGCCAAAAATATCTGTTGCCACGCCTGTGCTGTAATAGAACCACATTAAAAACAGGCCGGGCCAGGTTAAGAAATTCACCACTGCCAGGCGTTTCATTTGATCAGGCATGTTCTTTATCGAATCAACGATCTCATTAAAACCTCCGCCAAAACCTTTATTGGATTCTTTTACTTTGGTTTTCCAGTCAAGGTCGGATGGCGGGTATTCTTTACTTCTTAACACAGTATATAAAACGGCTGCAAAAAATACAGCGCCGCCTATATAGAATGATAAAGAGATGTTCTGGGGTATTGAGCCACCGGCTTTATCCCGGGAAACTCCAAACCAGTCAACCAGTTTAGCAGGGAGATAACCTGCCACAAAAGAAGCCAGTCCGATGAACATACTTTGCATCGCAAATCCAAACGAACGTTGCTTTTCATTGAGGTTGTCTGCAACAAAAGCCCGGAAAGGCTCCATGCTGATATTGATACAGGAATCGAGTATCCACAAAGTGCCGGCAGCCAGCCATACGGCTGATACATTTGGCATGATGAATAATGCCAGCGAACTTAAAATAGCGCCGATCAAAAAGTAGGGCCTTCTACGGCCAAGTGTTGGATGCCAGGTTCTGTCACTCAGGTAACCGATCACCGGTTGAACCAATAAGCCCGTCATGGGAGCAGCAAGCCAAAGCCCCGGGATCTGTTCGGGAGAGGCGCCTAAATATTCATAAATGGCACTCATGTTTCCCATCTGCAGGCTCCAGCCAAACTGGATCCCGAAAAATCCGAAACACATATTGAAGATCTGCCAAAAACCGAGACGTGGTTTTTCGCCGGTGTAGGAGGTAACAGACATAGCAATCTTTTAAAATTATTGAAACGTGTAAATAGTACACATTTGTAAAATAAAGCAAAAGTTTTCACATATTGAAAACACGCTTTCAATGTGTTGTTTAAATCACATATCCATCCGGGATAATAGCGCCTTTTTTCAGCACCACAATTCCATCTTTGATGGCGTACAGCGAATGATCGGTATTGGCAAGATGATCGCCACCATTGATGCGTACATCATTACCGATGCGGCAGTTCTTATCTACAATGGTATTGCGGATATAAGACCGGTCGCCGATACCAATTTTTGGAACGCCCTTGTTGGTATTGTTTTCCAGCTCCAGCAGGGTTTCATAATAATCATTACCCATGATGTAACTGCTAACGATGGTAGTGCCATGGCCAATGCGGCTCCTGATACCGATCACACTGTTCTCAATGCGGCTGGCACTGATGATGGAGCCTTCGGCAATGATGGTTTTTTCGAGGGTGGTACCGCTGATCTTTGCCGGTGGGAGCATCCTTGCACGGCTGTAAACAATTTTCTGGTTGTCGAATAAATTGAAATGAGGCAGGTCTAAGGTCAATGCCAGATTGGCTTCAAAGAAAGAATAGATATTTCCAATATCAGTCCAGTAACCTTCATACTGGTAGCTGATCACTTTGTATTTTTCGATGGAAGTCGGGATGATCTCTTTGCCGAAATCCGTTGCGTCTTTCTTTTCAATTTCCAGCAGTTCAAATAGCAGCTTGCGGTTAAAAATATAGATACCCATTGATGCCAGGTAATTCCTCCCCTGCCCCTGCATGATGCTGCCTGTATCACTGGTCCATTCCGGTAACAATTCCTTCGCCGGTTTTTCTATAAACGAAGTAATGCTGTGTTCTTCATCTGCCTTGAGGATACCAAATTCAGGCGCTTCCCTGTCTCCAACCGGGATGGTGGCGATGGAAATATCGGCGCCTTTTGCAATGTGGTTATCGATCATCTCTACAAAATCCATCTGGTACAACTGGTCGCCACTTAATATCAGTACATAATCAGCATCGTAACTTACCATGTGCCTCAGTGACTGCCGTACGGCATCTGCTGTACCCTGGAACCAGCCTGAGTTATCCGGTGTTTGTTCTGCAGCAACGATGTCAACAAAACCTTTGCTGAACATGCTGAACTGGTAAGTGTTTTTGATATGCTTATTGAGTGAGGCAGAATTGAATTGCGTTAGTACCAATATCCTGTTGATGCTCGAATTGATACAGTTGGAAATCGGAATATCCACCAAACGATATTTGCCAGCAATGGGCACGGCTGGTTTACTACGGGTGGCTGTAAGAGGATATAATCTTGAGCCGGCTCCACCGCCGAGAACGATCGCAATGACTGATTTGCTGTCCATAAGAATTGAGTTAAAAAATGAAGAGTTTATTTAATGGCAAGTAAACGAATATAATTGTTAAAGTTACTTCAAACTACTATACAAGTCGATATAATGTTGGGCACTTTTCTCCCAGCTGTTATCGAGTTTCATGGTCTTTTCCCTGATCTTTTTCAGCTTCTTTGGCTGGTCGAAAAGGTCGAGCGCCCGGTGAATGGAATAGGTGATATCCCATACTTTGGCATCATTGAATTTGATTCCATAGCCGCCGGGTTCTCCAAAGTCAACCACGGTATCTTTTAATCCACCGGTGTTTCTTACAATGGGCACGGTACCATACCGCATAGCGTACATCTGGTTAAGGCCGCATGGCTCTACACGGCTTGGCATCAATAAAAAGTCTGCGCCGGCATACATCTGGTGACTTAGTTTTTCGTTGTAACCGATCTTTGAATTGTAGTAACCTGTCAATGGTGCATTGAGGTTGGTAAGCTCCCACTCTACCTGCGGATCTCCACTACCCAGCACCAAAAAATTCATCCTTCCTTCCAGGTGATATACGGAATCGTAAATGGCTTTGGGCAACAGGTCGGCAGCTTTTTCATGCACCAGTCTTCCGATAAAAATAAACAGCGGCTTGCTGATATCAAGATTGAATTCATCGCACAATACTTTTTTGCTGGCCAGTTTACCGGCTTCAAAATCTGCAATGCTGAAATTGGTATCAATATATGTGTCAGTAGCAGGATCCCACACTTTGTCATCAATACCATTGAGGATGCCGGTACACTTTCCTTTTTCGTATTCAAACAAATTCTCAAGGCCATTGGCTTCATGGCGCATCTCTTCAAGATAGCTGTAACTAACGGTGGTAACTTTGTTTACACACTTAACAGCGCATGCCAGTGGATTGATGCTGTTCTGCCAGTCGAGTTTGCCCCATTGCCAGTTATCGTAAGCAGGCAGGTAATGCGCTTTATCCCAACCCATCCAGCCCTGGTACTGGGCATTGTGAATGGTAAGTACCGTTGGTATGCCGGCAAGATGGCTGTATTCATAACAATATTGCATCATAAAAGGTACGAGGCCTGCATGATAATCGTGTACATGCACTGCATCGGGGCGGTGCTCCCATTTCGATAGCCAATCAACCACGGCAATATTAAAAGCCGTAAAGCGCTCCTGGTCATCATTGTAACCGTAAATGGATTCACGGTCAAGCAGGCCATTGATATCAACCAGGTAAAGGTCAAAACCGAGTTTGTTGGTGGATTCTTTAATGATGGTGTAATTAAACCAGTAAGGCCCCATTCCAAAAGAGCCTTTGTGTACAACGTCAAAAGTATTCTGGTATAAAAATCTGGTGCGGTACATGGGCATCACCAGTTTGGCCACATGGCCCAACTGTGCCTGGTATTTGGGTAAAGCACCTGCTACATCGCCCAGTCCGCCTGCTTTTGCTACAGGGTAACATTCGGCAGTTACGTGTAAGATTTCCATCGTTGTAGTTTTTCGGGATCTGTATCAATTAGTTTGGTAACAAGTATGGCGGCTGTGAAGAGGCCAGCAATAATTTTGATAAATATATACAAGAATGAAATGAAAATGAGTAAGTGGTATAAAATTATTTTAGAACAGATAACCACCTGGTAGCCGGCTTATTTTTTTATCCTGTTAGGGGAAAATTCTATTTGAACTGTCTTATAATGATTGACAGGTAAAATGTTTAAACCCGGTGCTGAATTTCAAATATTAAGTTTTACGGGTACCAATCAATATTCTTACTTTGCATAAATTAATTTATTTTCAACGTTCTAAAAACTAACGTCATGCCAATTGAACAAAAAGATCTTTTAAAGGAATCAGAGCCCAAACATTCTGCGAACAGCACAAAGTGGTCACAGTTTGGTACCCTTGTTTTGGTGTTCTTTTTCTGGGGTTTTGTTGCAGCCAGTAATGATATCCTGATCCCCGTATTTAAAAAAGCTTTCCACCTCTCCCAGGGCGAAAGCCAGTTGGTATCTGTTGCGTTTTATGTAGCCTACACCGTTGGTTCTCTCATTTATTTCTTCATATCAAAAGTAATTGGCAGCGATCTGCTGAATAAAATAGGTTATAAAAATGGTATTGCGGCAGGGCTGATCATTTCGGCACTGGGCACTTTATTATTTTATCCTGCAGCCAACACCGGTTCTTTCATCTTAATGATTTCCGGGCTGTTCATCGTAGGGTTAGGTTTTTCGCTCCAACAGATCGCAGCCAATCCCCTGGCCATTGTAATGGGCGATCCTAAAACAGGTTCGCAACGATTGACGATGGCGGGCGGTGTAAATAATTTTGGTACTACCATCGGGCCATTGCTGGTAAGTTTCGCCATCTTCGGCAGTGTGTCAGCAGCCAATCCAGATGCAAGCATTGAAAGTGTGAAGATCCCTTATCTTATATTAGGACTTGCATTTTTACTGGTAGCCGTATTCATCAAATTTTCATCTGTTCCCAATAAGATCGATCTTGACGAAGTAGCGAAAAGTGAGGCTGAAGAAGGCAGCCGTTTACTGCAGCGTTCATCTGCTTTCAGTTACCCGCAGTTGTGGATGGGTATGATCGGCATTTTTGTTTATGTAGGAGTAGAAGTTTCTACAGCCAGTAATTTGCCGGCCTATCTCGAAAAATTTCTTGGTGTAGAAACAAAGGATGTGGCGCCTTATATCTCTTTGTACTGGGCCAGTTTAATGATCGGAAGATGGACGGGTGCTGTGGGAGCTTTTGATGTGAGCATGAATGCAAAAAAGATGCTCAGTTTCCTGATGCCCTATCTCGCCTTTGGAGTTTTTTTACTGGTGAATACGATCGCAAAACACAATGTATCGCAGTTTTATATCTATGCCATCATCATTGCCGTGATGATCGTTTGTGATATTGCGAGTAAAGGAAACCCTGCAAGAATGCTGATGATATTTTCGATGGCAGGTATTGCAGCATTGCTCATCGGTATGTTCTCTTCCGGTTTGGTTAGTGCTTATGCTTTTACAAGTGTTGGTTTATTCTGCAGCACATTGTGGCCTTGTATCTTCACCATCGCAGTGGCTGGTCTGGGAAAAAATACCAACCAGGGAAGCAGCCTGCTTATTATGATGATCATGGGTGGTGGTATCGTAAGCTGGTTACAGGGTGTACTGGCAGATTCCATCGGCATCCAGCATAGTTACATCGTTGGGGTGGTTTGTTTTGCCTACCTGGCTTTTTACGCCATCAGGGCCAAATCGGTACTGCAGTCGCAGGGAATTGATTTTGACAAATTAAATGCAGAAGGCGGGCACTAAGATCAACGTATAAAATCTTACAGAATCATGAGTAAATATGTAATAGGAATTGATGTTGGAGGTACCACGACAAAATTTGGCGTGGTAGATAAGAACGGCCATATACTTGAACAGGACCGCATACCTACCAACCAGCACGAAGTAGCAGAAGAATTTATTGAAGACCTTTATGCCAAAGTGGGGCCGATGATCGAAAGAGCCGGTGGCACTCAAAACATTGAAGGCATCGGCATGGGAGCACCCAATGCAAATTTTTACACGGGCAATATCGAATATGCTCCTAACCTGAAATGGAAAGGCATTATTCATATGGCCGACCTGATGGAAAGAAGGTTCAATCTTACCACCAAACTCACCAATGATGCCAATGCAGCGGCAGTAGGTGAACAGATCTACGGTTGCGCCAAGGAGATGAATGATTTTATCACCATCACGCTGGGTACCGGCGTGGGAAGCGGCATTGTAGTAAATGGCAGGATCGTACTGGGCCATGATGGGTTTGCCGGTGAGCTGGGCCATACCATCATCAGGCCGGGTGGAAGGTTACACAAAGGCACAGGCATGAAAGGCAGTTTGGAAGCATATGCATCTGCCACCGGTGTTAGGGAAACAGCCATTGAACTGTTGACCGAACACCCGGAAAGAGAAAGCCTGTTGAGGAACTATACCATCAATGAACTTACCAGCGAAAGCGTGTATGATTGCGCCATGAAGGGAGATTCCATTGCCAACGAAATTTTTGAATTTACCGGGCAGATACTTGGAGAATCACTGGCCAATTTTATCATGTTCTCTTCTCCGGAAGCTATTGTATTATTTGGAGGTTTGACCAAGGCAGGGCCGCTGCTGTTGAACCCTACCCGTAAACACATGGAGGCAAACCTGCTGCCTATCTTCCAGAACAAAGTAAAGCTGTTGTTCAGCGAACTGAAGGAAGCCGATGCTGCCATTCTTGGTGCAAGCGCCCTGATTTGGAAATTAAAAGACTAGTAATTTGCTTTAATATTTTCAAAAGTGGAAACAGTAAAATGTTTCCACTTTTTTATTCTATGGCTGGCTGTCAAATCCTAAAGTCGGCCAATGGGAGCCGTAACCGGGCGTCTTTTATTTTTCGGGATGCAGAAACATGCAATGACTGAAAGTGCTATTTTCGTCCCCGCCAATTAATTCACTGCATGAAATTTATTAAAAAGATACCTGCTGTTGTACAGCTTTGCATCCAGATCTACCTGCTGGCAGTGAGTATTTTTGGGTTATTCAGGATCATCCTGTTTATTAAAGAACGGAGCAGAATTGATGACGCAGTAAGTGTAAGCGATGTGCTATATGCTTTTGTGATGGGGCTGCGTTTCGATCTGGTCGTGTGCGGCTATATCATGGCCATTCCCTTTGTGATACTGGTAGCCTGTTCTTATGTTGGAAGAGAATTAAAAGTGGTGAAAAAGTTCTTTTTCTATTTTATCGCCATTACTTTCTCCATCGCCTTTTTTGTTTGTGCCGCAGATATTCCCTGGTTCAGTCATTCTTTTTCCAGGCTTTCAATTACGGCCCTAAAATGGATCGACAGCCCCGCCTTTGTATTTAAAATGGTAGCCGAAGAGCCAACTTACTGGCTCTATATCATCCCATTTGGCATCATCCTATACGCCTTTTTAAAAGTGCTTAAAAAAATATTTGCTTCACTTTCTTTCACACCCATCCAAAATAAATTTTCTGCTGCTGCTTTTTATCTTATTGGTGCCGGCTTGATCTTTTTGGGTATCCGGGGGCGTATAGATGAAAAATCTCCCATACTGGTTGGCACAGCTTACTTTAGTAACAATGCTTTCCTTAACCAGTTAGGTCTTAATCCAAATTTCACGCTGATTAAAAGTTACCTGGAGAGTTTTGCCGAAGAGAACCGTTCGGTGATGCTCATGGACGACAGCACTGCGGTAAAGAATGTTCAGCAATACTTACATATCAGTAACGCAGACACGAAATTTCCACTGAAAAGGATCGTGACATTTGACAGTACTCCAAGTAAATACAATGTAGTGCTGGTGTTGATGGAGGGCATGAGTACTGATAAAATGAAACGGCATGGTAATAAAGAGAACCTCACGCCATTTTTAGACAGCCTGTCCAGCCAGGGATATTATTTCGAGAACACTTATTCCGCAGGTTTGCATACGTACAATGGCATTTTCAGTACGCTGTTCTCCTACCCTGCCCTCTTCCGCCAGCATTCGATGAAAGAAAGCGCCATCATTCGTTTCCCCGGAGTTTTCCCGGTGTTGAAAAACAACGGCTATTCTACCATTTATTTTACCACACACGACGGGCAGTTCGACAATGTGGAAGGCTTTTTAAAGGCCAACGACTGCGAACAATTTATTTCAAAGCCAGACTATCCTTCCGACAAGGTAAAGACAACACTGGGTGTTCCGGATGATTACATGTTTGAATTTTCCATGCCGCTGCTGGACCAGTTAAGTGATAAAGGCAAACCATTTTTTGCAACCTTTCTTACAGCGAGTGATCATCCGCCCTATTACCTGCCGCCTTACTTTAAAGCAGGAAACCCTGATCCTAAAAAAGCAGGAACACAGTTTGCAGACTATTCGCTGCAGAAATTAATACAGCTGACATCTGGTAAAAAATGGTTTAGTAATACCTTGTTCGTATTTGTAGCAGATCATGGGGCGCCCATTGATATTACCTACGATATGCCGGTAAGTTATAATCATGTTCCTTTGCTGTTTTACGCACCGTCGATCATCACATCACCCAAAACAATGAACGCCATGGCAGGGCAGATAGATGTTTTTCCAACGATCATGGGTTTGCTGAAACTACCTTATGAAAATCATACGCTTGGCATCGACCTTTTCAGGGAAAAAAGGCCGTATATATTTTTTAACGGGGATGATAAATATGGTGTGATCGACCGGGATTGGTTCCTCGTAGCAAAAGATGACAAAAGCAGGAAACTGTACAAATACAAAAGCAGGGATAAAACGGATTACAGCGGCCAGTACCCGGCCGTTGCAGATTCGATGGATGTTTATGCAAAATCAAACCTGCAGACCTTTCAGTACATCCTCAAACAAAATGTGGATGGCAAATATAAAAGACAACAGTAACAACAACAACATGAAAAATACACTATTTGACTTTATATCAAAATACATTTCTCTGACAGAGGATGAGAAGAACGCAATACTATCCTTAGACCTGTTTCGCCAGGTAAAAAAAGGGACCACTTTGCTCAAAGCAGGACAGCAATCCCAGGATAGCTATTTTGTTTTAAAAGGCTGTATCCGGATTTATTACATGATAGACGGAGAAGAAAAAACAACGGCGTTCTTCACAGAAATGGACGCATTAACACCTCATTGTGTTATTAATAATGCTCCTTCTGAATATTTCATTGGTTGTGTTGAAGACAGTCTACTTACAGTTTCAAATGCTGATATGGAAGTAGAAATGCATAGTAAATTTCCAAAGTTTGAGATCATGTGCAGAATGTTGTCGGAAGAATTGTTAGTTAAACAACAAATAGACTTTGACGAGTTTAAGATTTCTTCACCTGAACAGCGATACCTGAACTTATTACAAAAAAGGCCAGACCTAATCCAACGTGTGCCACAGCATCAATTGGCAAGCTATTTAGGTATCAAACCCCAATCTTTAAGCAGGTTGAGAGCAAGGATTATAGAGAAAAAATAAATAAAGGTAAGCTTCATTTCTTAACTTAAGTGAACGGGTTACAGTAACCCGCCAGTCTACTTTTGCAGTATCGTTTAACAGTTATAAGTATTGATATGCAAAAGAAAATTTTATGGTTCGCCCTGACCTTAATGATGGCAAACACGCTACAAGTTAAAGCCAAATACTTCTTTCTTCACTCAAGTTGAATTTTTTTCATTTTGCAATAGCTATTTAGTAAAATCATTTTACTAAATAACTTATTTGAAATAAATGAAAACGATGATTAATTAAAATAGAAGTTCAATAAAATTCCATCAATATTCAACCATTACCTTATTGGCTTTTGTTTTAATTAATAATAATCCCAAACCAAATATTTAAACAAGTAGTATTGTTATGACAATTAAAAAAACAATGAAAGCCCTGTTGCTGCTTTCATTATTCAGCTCAGTCCAAAAAGTGAGTGGACAAAAAAACTACACAATTAGCGGTAGCATTAAAAGCAAAAAGAATGGGGAGTCCATTATCGGTGCCAGTATTGAGGTGTCAAATAGTAATTATGGCACCACCTCAAATGAGTACGGTTTTTACAGTATTTCACTGGTACCTGGTACATACCAAATTGTGTACAGTGCATTGGGCAAAACGCCAGATACAGTAAGAATTAATTTAGTAAGTAACGTTGAAAGAAACATTAGTCTTTTAGAAGCTAATTACGAGTTGGCAAGTGTTACAGTCACCAGCAGCAAATCTTCTGGTCGTTCTGTTGCCGGTTCACAAATGGGTATCGAAAGATTATCAGTGCCGGAAGTCAAAAACATTCCAGTAATTTTTGGTGAAAAAGATCTGCTGAAAACTATTCAATTGCTACCAGGCATTAAGACTGCCGGCGATGGCAATAGTGGCATTTTTGTGAGAGGCGGAAGTACTGACCAGAATCAAATAATTTTAGACGAAGCGAACATTTACAATGCAGCTCATTTGTTTGGTTTCTTTTCTACTTTTAACAGCGATGCTATAAAGGATATTGCAGTGTATAAGGGAGCAATGCCGGCACAATATGGAGGAAGACTGAGCAGTGTACTGGATGTAAAAATGAATGAAGGAAACAACCAAAATGCCGGTGTTGGTGGAAGTTTGGGGCTTATTAGTGCCAAACTAAATGTAGAAGGGCCAATACAAAAAAACAAATCTTCTTTTTTAATCACTGCCAGGAGAACGTACGCTGATGTGTTTTTAAAAATGGACGAAAAATACAAGGACAATCAACTTTTTTTTTACGATTTAAACGCTAAGCTAAATTATGAACTGGGTAAAAAAGACAAGCTTTATTTAAGTGGATATTTTGGCAAGGATGTTTTAGGATTTAATAATCAATTTACAACCAACTGGGGCAATGGAACCGGAACTTTGCGCTGGAATCATATTTTTAACAGTCGTTTATTTTCAAATACTTCGGTCATTTATAGTAATTATAACTATGAGTTTAAAGTTAAAAATGGCACAAATGATATAAAAATATTTTCTCAAATCAGAGATTGGAATTTAAAGCAGGATTACCAGTACAGCATCAACAATAAAAACAATTTACGTTTTGGATGGTCTGTCATTTATCATATTATTCGTCCCGGAGAGATTACAGGTAATGCCACTTCCAGCATCAACGATAAAATTCAGGATAAAAGATATTCTTTTGAAAATGCTATTTACGCAAGTAATGTATTTAAGCCCAACAAAAATTTAAACATCACACTTGGTGCAAGGCTTAGCGGATTCAACGTAATGGGTGGCGGCAAGTTTTTTAATATAGATGAAAAGGGCTATATTAAAGACACTGTCATTTATGCAAGAGAAAATATTGTAAAAACTTATTGCAACCTTGAGCCAAGAGTTTCTATTGGATATATGTTAAATGTCAACACCTCCATCAAAGCAGCATATACCCGCAATGCCCAGTATATGCATCAAATAACCAATTCAAATGGTTCAAATCCTTTAGACAAATGGGCAAGTACAAGTAATATAATCAAACCACAAATCAGCAACCAGTTTAGCTTAGGTTATTACTCAAACATATTACTGAACACATACGAATTTACTGCTGAAGCATACTATAAAGAAATGGACAATGTTCTAGACTATAGAAATGGTGCTGACTTGTTTTTAAACGAAACCATAGAAGCACAATTGCTTTTTGGCAAAGGCAGGGCTTATGGGATAGAGTTTATGTTAAAGAAAAAAACGGGAAAACTTACAGGCTGGATCAGTTATACGTTGAGCAAGTCTGAAAGAAAAATTAATGGTATCAATAACAATGAATGGTACAATGCCACCCAGGATAGAACACACGATATATCATTGGTTGGAATGTACCAATTAAGTAAAAAATGGACATTGAGTGGAAACTTTGTTTTTTACACAGGCGGTGCTGTTACGTTTCCCTCGGGTAAATATCAAGTTAATGGACAAACCGTTTATTACTACAATAGTAGGAACGCTGATAGAATGCCCAACTACCATCGCTTAGATTTTGGGGCAACATTGCAATTAAAGAAAACAAAAAAATGGTCGAAAGAGCTGGTATTCAGTTTGTACAATGTATATGGCAGGGAAAATGCCTTTACGATTAATTTCAGGGACAATAAAGACAATCCTAACCTAACGGAAATAGTTCAAACCAGCTTATTCCGTTGGGTTCCATCAATATCTTACAATTTTAAATTTTAATAAATAAAATACACAATAGTGAAAAAAATAAATTCAATTATACACATAGCGATACTTGTTTTTGCCTTATCTGGTTGCGAAAAAGTTATAGACTTAGATTTAAATACGACTACTCCGGTAATAGTGATTGATGGACAGGTAACCAATAGTTCAACAATAGGAAGTATTGTTAAACTGTCTTATACAAATAAAGTGAAATCTGATAATAGCATTGTTCCATTGCCTGGTGCAACTGTCACTATACAGGAAGATAATGGAACTATTTATTCTTTGCCGGAAGAAGCAAATGGTATTTACAGAAATGAAAGTTTGGTAGGCATTACAGGCAAAACCTACCATCTTAAAGTAGTAACAAATGGTGTTACACTTACCTCAAGTTCTAAAATGCCGGCAATGGTAAATTTTGACTCTCTGGTGGTTGAAGATTTTCCAATTTTCGGCAAAACGGTCAAAGTGGTAACCCCTTTTTACAATGATCCAAAAGGGTTTGGAAACAACTACAATTTATTTATGTTTAAAAATGGCAGGTTAATTAAAGATGCTTTTGCTTATGATGATTTATTCATTGACGGCAAAACAGTAACTTTTCCATTAATAAATTCGAGAGAAGAAGATGAACTTAAAAAAGGAGATTTTATTGAAGTGGTGATGAATTGTATAGACTATGACAATTACAAATATTGGTTTAGTTTTTCTCAATCTTCTACTGGTAGTCCCCAGGCAGTTCCAGACAATCCCATAAGTAATATAAAAGGTAAGGCAATTGGTATATTTGGCGCCAATACTTATCAAAAAAGAAGTGTTGTAATTCCTTAAAGGAAAATAATTGACCATTAGCCTGTTCAAATCGTAAACAATGTGCAAAGGAAATGTCTTTGCACATTGTTTATTTTGGTGAAAATTCCGAAAGGCTTTTTGATTAAATTCTCAGGGAACAGCATTCAAAACTGTAAACTGAAGTTCACTAAAAAGTATTCAGGAATAAGATTCTTATCCGTATTAGGACCTTCCTTAAGATGAGCTATGCAAATTAAAGAAGCGTTTTTTCCAGTATCATAAATTCCAGTGGCTGCAGGTGCTTCCCTGTTTTTCCATCTTCCTCAAAAGGTTTTCTTTTCCCGGTATCTGCATAACCATGCCGTGTATACCAGTTCACCAGTTCTGTACGAGCTGTGATCACCGTCATGTAAATTGAGGTGCAGGCTTTTGACCGGGCATATCCTTCGGCGGCTTCCAATAGTTGCCGTCCAATGCCTCTATCCTGTAGCAACGGCGTTACACTCAGCATGCCGAGGTATAGTTTTTTATCCTGTACCTGCAGGTTCACGCAGCCATCAATGGTTGAGGTGCCGGAGGTATATTTTAAAAAAACGCTGCCAGCCTGCATTAAAGCTAAAACGCTTGCCTCATCCGTCCGGGTATCTCCACCGATCAGGTGGGCCTCGGTTGTCCAACCCTGCCTGGACGATTCGCCCCGGTAGGCACTGTTGAGTAAATGAACGATGCCGGATGCATCTGCAGCTGTCGCAATACTGATATGTTGGTTGATAAAAGACTGCATTGTATAAATGTGATTTGGATGCGATGAATCACTGCCTTCGACCGGAAAGTGATGCAGTAATATTTTGACTGCTCATTGTTTAAATCTTATAATAAGATTTAAACCGTTTACGGTAAAAGCATTCGTTTACGCATCTTAATTGTTATTCTTATACAAATTTATACCAGCATCCCGGAAGAAAAATATCTCAGATTGATATCCCTGGTCATTTATTTTTCATCCTCCCAAATCACTGCATTGATCTTCCAGCCCCTGTTGTTTGAATGAACTGAAAAAATTTATACCCCTTTTCATGGAAAGATCTACCATTCAGGCAGCCACTCTTCTCATAGGTTGAAAAGCGTTGTGCTATATTCCTGGTGATCCTTGTTTCTTCCTTTGTTTCCCATTCTCTGAATGAAGTGAGCGAACCATCGGATAGTATCTTTTTCCTGGGCTCAACAAAACTTTCCAGGTTGTACACAGTTTCATGAATACCTTCTTTTTTAATGATAATGGTTTGAGGAATGCAAATGCTGTTGATCAAATCCCAGTCTGGCTGATGATCAATGTTATTAAAAATACGGAAGAAGGTACCGGTGACCTGGTCGATGGCTTGTTTGTCCTGCATTGTTAATATTCATGGTTTACCGGCTCAAAGGTAGGATGGTTTTTTATACTGTTCAGACCTGTATTTTTTTCTTCCCTGCTTCCTTCTTATTTTCACAGCATGCCGGTCACCAACCCACATATTCAAAACTTACTTAAGTGCATTGACCTGGAAGAAAAGGAACAGGTGCAACGTTATAGCCTGGATCAGCAACATACCTTAAAATCGCTAAAAGCAGAAGGCCTTGCACTACACCCCATCATTGTTACAAAAAAGAATTTTGGCTATGCAGACTATCCTGAGATCACCTTCCGGCTGGCATTTCCGCCGGAAGTCAGTCTATTCAAAGACGGTGCCGCCATTGAGTGTTTTTGTGCAGGGGAAGAACCGGTGAAAGGAGTATTGCTGAACCTGGATGGCAAGTCCGGAGAATTCCGTTTGTTTGCTCCCGATTTTCCTGACTGGATTGAGGATGATGGCGTTGGTATTAAACTGGCACCAGACCAGCGCACTACCACGATCATGAAAACTGTGCTGAACCAGTTGGAAGGCCGGAAAGACCTGTATCAACTGTTTCAATACCTGCATGGCGAAACCGGAGAGATCAGTGAGCCGGCGCCCCCGGAAAAAACCTCACTAACGTTCAGCAATACCCGGTTAAATGAAAGTCAGCAGGAAGCCGTGAAAGCCATCGTTGAAAATACCGGTATTACAATCGTTCACGGCCCACCCGGCACTGGTAAAACCACCACCTTAACGGAGGCCATTGTGCAACTCGTAAAAGCGGGAGAAAAAATATTGGTAGCTGCTCCAAGCAATACTGCCGTTGACAATATTGCCAAGGGATTACTGGCGCAGGGAATCAATATCCTTAGAACCGGCAATGCCAGCAAAACAGATGAAGCCATTTTTGCCCACACACCGGAAGGGAAATTGGCAAACAGCAGGCAGCTCAAGGAGATCAAACAATTAAAGATAAGGGCAGAAGAGTTCAGGAAGATGGCGTTAAAATACAAACGTAGCTTTGGAAAAGCAGAAAGGGAACAACGCAACCTGCTGTTTAAAGAAGTAAAGAACATTCGTATAGAAATAAAAAAACTGCAGGCTTACAATGAAGAAAAACTATTTGAAGAGGCGTCCGTGATACTCGGTACACCAATCGGTTTATATGATGCAGGAGTAAACGACATGAAGTTTCACTCTTTACTGATCGATGAGGCTGGTCAGTGTATTGAACCGCTGGCCTGGTGCATTTTCCCACTCGCCGATAAGTATGTACTTGCCGGAGATCATTTCCAGTTGCCTCCTACTGTGCTGAGCAATGAGGCTGCCCGCCTTGGTTTCAACCGTTCTATACTGGAGGTGGCGATCCAAACAGTTAAAAATATTTTTCTGCTGAATGTGCAGTACCGCATGCAGCAGTCTATTGCAGGTTTCAGCAGCAATTATTTTTATGAGAACAGGTTACAAACCGCAGCACATCTTATCAGTACTAACAGGCATATCACGTTTATAGATACGGCAGGTTCCGGGTATAACGAAATGCAGGGTAAAGATGGCATGAGCCTGCAGAACGAAGGCGAATTACAAATCGTGCAAAAATTACTTACCACCGAAAATCTTGATGCCACTGCCACGGCTTTTATTTCTCCCTATGCCGGGCAGGTTGCAGCGGCAAAAGAGTTATTGCCAAAACAATTGCGCATCAGTACCATCGATAGTTTCCAGGGCCAGGAAAAGGAGATCATTATCTTATCACTGGTTAGAAGCAATGACGATGGCGATATCGGTTTTTTGAAAGATTACCGGAGGATGAATGTTGCCATCACCAGGGCAAAGCAACAATTGTTTGTGATCGGCGACAGTGCCACCATTGGTGCCGATAATTTTTACAACCGGTTTTTAACTTACATAGAAGAGTATGGTATTTACCGGACCGTATGGGAATTTGAACTATAGCTTTATAGCAATGCAAACACCGGCAACCATACATTCATTTATCTTTCACCAGCAGCAACTGGAAGCATTTGTTCCTGATGCCGAATGGATACAGCAGGATTACCATCAGCGCAAAACTGCAGGCAGCGACCCTCCGTTTCCTTACTGGGCAAAGGTTTGGCCTGCTGCCAAAGCACTTTGTGAATTCATGGTATCGCAGCCGGAAATCATAAAAGATCAGTCTGTACTGGAACTGGCTGCGGGTATTGGCCTGCCGTCTTTACTGGCTGCAGGTTTTGCAAAATCGATTATTTCCAGTGATTACATAGAGGGAGCTGTTGACATCATACAGCGTTCTGTCATTCACAATGGGTTTACTAACGTTCAGGCTCAACTGCTCGACTGGAATGCATTGCCAGAAAATATTCATGCCGATGTATTGTTGCTAAGTGATATCAATTACGATCCTTCCAGTTTTGATGCGCTTTATAAAGTATTGCAGCGCTTCCTCCAACAGGGCAGCACTATCCTTTTAAGCACGCCGCAGCGTATTGCCGGAAGAGCTTTTATGGAAAAACTGCTCCCCTGGTGCTGTCAGCAGCAGGAAATTGATATCCTTCACAATGATGAAATTGTTTACATAACAATTTGGGTATTGAAGAACGAAAATTTTACAAGAAAGCCAGGTAAGATCCAATAATATACCTCAATCCATTGCTTTCAATCAATACAAACTTTGACTGCCGTCATACACCCGGAACGCCTGCGTTCGTACTTTGCCTTTACAAAGGTTCTATCCATAAACAATTAAAATCAATTTTATGAAACAAGTAATATTGATAATTACTATGGTAATTACCGGAATGCTGACTGCAGTTGCCCAAAAGCCGGCGGGTCAGCAACAGCACAAGTTTTTTATGGCATTGTCTGCCGGACCAGCCATACCGGTAGGAGCATTTGCCTCAACTGACATGAACAATACCGATGGTGCCGGCCTGGCTAAGACAGGGATCAACCTCAACCTGGCGATGGGTTATAACATTAATGAAGGGTATGCGCTGATGATGCAGGTGCTTTATTCAAAGCACTCCCTGAACGATGCGGTGTTTCATGAAGTGGGTGCTTCTTCTGATCACTGGCAATACTACGGTGTGCTGGCAGGACCGGCTATGACTGTGAATGCAGGTAAAAATGTAATGGTGGATTTTAAAACCCTGGGTGGAATTACCCGGGTAAACTCTCCTGCTTTTACCTACAATAACACCCTGCTGGTAAAGGAAGACTGGTCAACTGCATTTACATTGCAACTGGGTGCAGATCTTCGTTACTCTTTTGCAAAAGATCTGTTTCTTTTTGTAAATGCTGATTACAGCTTTATGCGGCCCAAATTTACCGTGGAGTCCACAGAAGGAAGTACAAATGAACCAGCAGAACAAAAAATAGATGTGATCGCATTGAATGCAGGCATCGGCGTGAGATTCTGATCTTAATTTTTTGAACATCAAGAGGGAAACCCGGCGGCAGATCAATTTCTGCCAACCAGGTTGTAAGGTAGCCTTCAACGGCTACCTTTTTATGCTTTTATGGGTATGTTGATCTCCATCCATTCGTTCAGTCTTCCTTCCTTTGCCTCTTTGATCAGTGCTCTCATTTTCTTATCCCTGTTGAGGCTGTTGTTCTTGTAATAGTCCATCATCGCTTTCAATGCAAAACGATGCTTTTCCCTGATATTAGTAGAATAATTATTTTCCAGCACATACAGTGAGCAGCCGGCAAAATACAATACCATCATCCCGGGGTTCACCGTTTCAAAGTCCATAATAGCCTGGCTCATTTCAGCATTTACCACCGGGCTGTTCAATATCCATTCGGCAACAAATTTTGCCACCTGCTTTCGCTTGTCTTCCTGGTCGCCCGCTGCTGTAGCGAATAACCATTTGGAAGCTGCAATAATGTCTTTTTCGTACCCGGCACAGGCTTCCTTGTTTTGAAAATTGTATGCTGCCGGCACTTCAAAATCCTGGGCAATAGAAATACTGCTGCTAAAAAAAATGAGTGCTGCAGCGATAAGTATCTTTTTCATGGCGGCTAAATTTTAGCTTTTTTCAACAGGAGATGCAACCTGGAATAGATGCGCTACTCCTTTATCACATAAAAATACACAGTTGGAACAGGATTGCAATTGCTAATAAATGATTTTAACAAAACACCCTTTCACACTGCTGGTTTTAATGGTCACACAGTATGCAGTGCATTGTAGATGCAGTAAGTATTTATAATAATATATAATGCCAGTAACACCTGTGCAGCGATCATATCGAACCTGTTTGCTTTACTGAGCCTGTCTTTTTTTACAATGTGCAACGCATAGGCAGAAGCAGCAACAATAAGAAAAATAAAAAGCAGCGTAATGCCGTGCAGCGTATCTACCAGCGTGAGTGAATTGGACTCTGGTAACGAAGAATCGATGATATACTTATTGCCGATTGCGGCGAATAAAGCGCCTACGCTCAATCCAAAGCGGGAGTCGATATTATCTGCATGAATGTAAAAACAAATATAGGCGATCAGGAAAGCAACGTACATGCCCAAAAACATTTTCCAGAAAAGTTCTCCTGCATCTCTTTTGATGCCAATCTTTACTTTGTACGAACTGTACACCACATGTGGCTTGCTCAACGATTCGTCGCCAAAAGTAGTTTCATAAGACCTCGTGGTATCAGATATGTCAAAGCTATCAATATTCCATCCTCTTAAAGTAAACTTAGGGTCGTAGTGTTTACCCAGAGTATCTACCGCAAACACCAGTGATCTTGCATCGTACTGGGAGTTCTCCAGGGAAAGCCTGAGCTTTTGCCGGTCGAATGGAAAGTTGCTGATCTTCCAGTTATCTTTCATCACACACTGCAATTTCATGAGCATGTAAATCCTGCCATTGCTGGAATCAACTGTATAAAATGATTTGTCAACTGACTTTGCCTGCGGTATCTCCAGGTTCTTCGAAAAATCAAAGTCCCTGTTCTTATATTTCAACCATAACCAGAAGCTGATGGTATATTCTTTCTGTTTAAAATCGATATCATGTATGCTCGTGATATAGATGCCTGTGGTAACAGTATCGGGTGGTGCCTGCTGTGCGGTAACAATAAAAGGTAAACAACAGCAAAGGGTAAAAAAAAGAATATGCTTCATAAACGGCTGGTTTGTATTGCTCTGAAAGGTAGAAGATTTCAGGAGAACAGCCATAAATTTAAAAAGCAGGGTTTTTGTGAAAGCTGGTTATAAAAAAAATGCTGCCGTAAAAGGCAGCAATTTTTTTTAGATAGGGAAAATATTAAAAACCGGCGGTCTTAAATTCTACTTTGTCAATGGCCAATTCATCGCCATTGGCTCCCCCGTTCAACTGAACAAAATAACGGAAAGCAAATCTGCCGGAATCTGGTTTGTTCAACCCACTGATGGTGGCTTCATATTTCGTCCACGTGGTTGGATAATCGCCCGGGCCTTCCACTTTATACAGCGGGTTTACATCCAACAATGGCCTTGTGAAATTACCAAGGTCAGAAGAGGTGGTGCCGATGCTGTCGGAAGTATTGAATACGTTTAACCGTAATTGTAAGCGATCACCATAAGATCCGTTTGCACCGTAACCGATGGAGCCATGTGAAATGGTATAAAAAGAGATCTTATCGCCATTCTGTAATAAGAGTTTTGGAGAGATCGCCCAATTGCTGATCACTGCGTCCGGGGTTTGGCCCAGGTTGGCAGCCGAGGCTGTATAGTCGGTGAAAAGCAGGTTAGTGCCATCAAATGCAGGAAGTCCATTCCCGGTTTCAGATGCTACCATCCAGCCACCATTGGCGGTATCACTCAGGTTTCTAAATACCCAACCCTGCGCCAGCGCAGAATCCATGCTTTCAAAACTCTGTCCGAATGATTGATTGGTCACAACAATTGGTGGAGTTATGGGCGGATCACTCTTTTTGCAGGAATCTCCCACAACAATCACTGCCAATGCAAGTATTGCTAATTTTATTGATGCTGTTTTTTTCATAATTAAATTGATTGAATGAAGGAGATTATCTTGGTCTTAAATAAGTGAGTGTATCTGTTGAAAGCCTTGCTGCCGGACCAGCGCCCCAGGTGAATGAGATGTAAAAGGTTTTGGTGGCTGGGTCATATACGCTGTTATAACCAGGCGCATTCTGACCACCGCCCGGGCTTGAAATGGTAACGGGATAAGGTGCCGGGGCAGCAGTGTTTATAGCAAGCACCGGGTTGCCGATTGCAATGCCGCCATTTCCATCGCCCCATAACGCAAGTGAACCAAAAGCAACTGATGAGGTACCTGCTGTAACAAGATCCATTTCTTTACCGGAAAAATTACCAGTTAAAGAAGCATCACCTGCCCTTAGTGAAAAGCCTTTGTAATCATACACTCCATCCCATTCATTTTTAACGCCAATGGCAATAACGCCGGTAGACAGATTGGAACTGATGAGATAGCCCGCAGGTACTTTTGTGATCTGGAAACCCAGTGCATAGTCAAAACCAAGGAAATTTCCCGGCACTATTTTCAACTGCAGGTATCCTACATTCGATCCTTTTGGAATGGTTACTTCATAACCGTTCGCACTATCCCCTGGATTGATAATAGTATAAAGACTGGCTGGGGCAACATCATGATTGGTTTCGTTGATGCCATTGTAGTTGCCGATCAGTGAAGGATTCAGCGTAAGGGTAACCTTTACATCCTCCTGTGCACCTTCCGCTGTTCCTACTATCACGGGTATTAAATTCAGCGTGGTGTCAACATTGGTGGCATCCAGCGCCAGTACCTGGTGATTGTCGGTAGAAGCGGCTGTGAGACCGATCGACACAACTTTTTGCTCACCCTGGGCACGGAGCGATTGGTTTTTACCATTATCATAATCCTTGTCTTTTAAACAGCCGCTGAATGCTATGATAGAAGCAGCTGCAAAAAGAAAGGTGATTTTTTTATTTAGATTCATATTTAAAAATTTTAGTTTGTTAGAAGCTTGCTCAATTGATTATTGCCAGAACAATTTTGAAGTGAAGGCATTGATGGTCCCTTCCTTATTCACATTTTCTGAGTTGGTGGTGTACTCACTCTGAGGATACAATAACCTTACAGGTAACGTGTTGGAAACCCTTCCTTCATTTTTTGAAATGTATCCATTGTCAGGTAAAAAGTTCAACCTCCTGATGTCAGAATAAGATTCCTGGGCATCAATGGTTGTATTGGCAATGTATTTTTGAAAAGCGATGAAGGCTGCTTTTTCATCTGCGCTACCTGCAGGAATGGTGGTGATGTCGGGATTGTTATCAATGTAATTATTGGCATCGGTTGTATCAAGGCCGAGGAAAATAAAAGACTCCCTGATGGCGTCATTCAGTGTAGCCTGTGCGTCGCCTGGCAGCCAGCCACGGGCCTCCGCTTCTGCCCTGAAGAACAGACTTTCAAAAGAAGGCATGAGCCATTGATCCTGCGATGCACTGCCAATAATGCCGGGACCGAAATAAGAAGTTCCGGCTCCATTCGTCAACAGACCTGCAGCCAGGCCATATGGATTTCCTTTAAAAGCACTTCCGGCCGGATCAAAGAAACGTCCGAGCCTTGGATCACTTGTGGAAGAAAGAATGTTGATGATGTACGCATTCGCATTAACACCTGTGGTGGCCCTTGCATTGGTAACGGTGTAACCATAGTTTGCATAAAAAGGAGATTGTTTGTCTTCTTCATTTACATACCCTGGATTAACAGTTACTGATTCCCCCATATCCAGCACTCCTCCATTCGCCTGGATCTTTGCAATTTCTGCAGCAGGCGGTGCGGATAACAATTTTGACTGGCGTATGAGCAAACGCAGCTTCAATGTATTTGCTAATTTGATCCACTTTGCAGGATTGCCATGGTTAACAATGTCTGCAGTAATAAAAACTTCAGGCACTGTTTTTTGCATGTATTCAATCGCTGTATCAAGTCTTGTTTGCAGTGAAGCATAAATATCCTGTGCTTTATCATAAGCAGGTCTTGGATAGGCATCCGGCTGAAAGGCCTGGCTGTAAGGGATATTTCCAAAAAGATCAACCAGTTCCTGGAACAGCTTTGCAGAAAGGATGATGGAAGCACCGGCAACAGCGGTATCGCCCGTTGCAAGCCCTTTTACTTCTGCCTGGTGAAGATCGTACAATACGCCATACCTGGTAAGAAATAAGGTATTGCCAAAATTGAAATCGATGTTATAGCTCGTTTCTGTATTGTCTCTTGCAAAGTCTCCGTTAGAGGCCATGTATCCTACCCAATTCTGGGCAAACTGCATGCTTGATCTTGCGCCTGCTCCACTGGCCCTTGCTCCAACGATCGTAGCGGCTGCACCTTCTGCTGCTGCAGGAAAGATCAGTTCTGCCGTCATGTTGGCATCGGTAGGCTGATTGGGATTGTCATTAATATCCAGGAAATCTTTTTTGCAACTTGAAAACAGTATTCCCGCCGAAAGCACTGCTAAGAGAAATGGCTTTTGTATATTTTTCATTGATTCGTTTTTTAAGTTAATTAAAACTGAATATTAACTGATCCACCAAACAACCTTGATGCAGGCGACTGGAATGAACTACCTAAACCGAACGTATTACCGGTAGCGGTGTAGTTAAATTCAGGATCTCCCCATTGATTTGATTTTGGTACGAACAGGAAGAGGTTTTTGGCAACTGCACTGATGGTTACCTTTTTGATCGCTTTACCATTGCCCAACCATCTTGTTGGCAGGTTATAAGAAATATTTACTTCCCTTAACCTGATGGCTTGTGCGCTTGCAAAATAGTTGGTAGCGATCGCTGTATTGGCTGTGGAGCTTGTCCAGAACCCATAGTTACCATCCTGTACCTGTACGCTGTTGTTGTCAACATATTTCGGTGATTCTGCAGTACCGGTATTGATCACAGAATTAGGAAATACAAAACGCTGGCGGCCGTATTCGGCACTGCGTGCAGAGATACCGGCAAAGTCAGCATCAGAACCAAGACCAGAATAAAAATTATGTCCACCCTTGTAGTCCCATGTCATCGCTACTGAAAAGTTACCGAGTGTAAAAGAGGGTGATACACCTATAACCCACAATGGCAAAGATCTTCCCTTCACCACCAGCTCTGCAGCCTGTGTAGGATAGCCGGTTTGTGGATCAACGATCACTTTTCCGGTGGCAGGATCTCTTGCATAGTCAGTAAGCTGGAAAGCGAAAGCGGGCATTCCAACAACCGCAATATTGTTGATGGTAGGTGAGCTTACACTGTTCTGGATAAAACCATTGTTACCCCCTACTACCACTTTTGCATCATCCAGTGTACGGGTAACTTCGTTGTTGTTGTAGGTAGCGTTAATTTTCAGATCCAGCCTGCCCCTTCTTCCTACATTGATCAATGGAGATAAACCCAGATCCATTTCCACACCATAGTTTTTAAAGTCTGCTGCATTTGCAAGCGCTGTGGTGTAACCGGTAGTTCCTGAACGGGAGATGCTGATGATCTGGTCTGTATTATTCTGATAGAAATAAGTAGCTTCAACACTGATCCTGTTTCTCCAGAAAGCAGCTTCAAAACCCACTTCTTTGGTGTTTACAAATTCAGGTTTCAGGTTAGCACTTGGAATGGTATTGTTGGCAGTAAAGCCGGCAATGGATCCATAAGGGAAACCGGCTGGTTGAGAATAAGTAGCTGCCAGGGCATAGGTACCGATGTTAACGTTCCCTGATTTTGATACAGCACCTCTTAATTTCAGGTAAGATAAGAATTTGTTATTCTTCAAACCTGCGATGGCATCAGACAATACGATCGATGCATTTACTGCGGGATAAAAGAAGGACCTGTTGTTGGAAGCCAACCTGCTGTCCCAGTCATTTCTCCCGGTGAATTCAATATTTGCCCATTCTTTGTAATTCAGGCCTACGGTTCCGAAAGCGGATACGAGCCTTGACTGGATATCATAGTTAAATGATCCTGCAGGTACATTCGCATCACCACTTTTTACAGATACGTTGTAGAGAAATGGAACTACGAGGTTGTTACCACCAACAGCCACATCTTTCGACCTGTTCTGGCGAACGGATCCGCCGGCCAGGTACTTTACACTGAAATCTTTATTGAGTTCCGCATTGCCACTAACAAAATACTCCAGGTTGATCCTCGAAGTAAAAGCCTGGTCTTCAAACACCAGCCCGTTCCTTCTTGAATACTGTGTGGCATTCCTGTTGGCTGCAGCCCAGTCAGTAACCACCACTGGTGCATTGGTACTTTTTGAATTATTAAAAGTAAGATTGGTACTCAACCGCACAGTACCTTTTAACCAGGGAAGGAACTGGTAGTTTGCAGTTACCTGCCCGATGATATCATCCTGGCGATTTTTAGTGCGTACATTTTTAATGAGCCAGTAAGGGTTTACCGCATATTCATTATAGTAGTTGGAGAACTGGCCGAATTTACTGTTCAAATCTTTGTAATCCAGTAACGGTACATTGCTGGGAGTTTGTAAAACTAAAAAGAACAAACCTCCATTGTACGCACCAGGAAAAGAATTTTGAAAACCGGATTCATTTACAACATTCGAATTTTGAAGAATGTAGTTCAAGCCGTAGTCAACCGAGAACTTATTGTATTTTTTGCCACCGTTAAAACGCAGACTTGTCCTGTTGTTTACATCATCCGGTACAAGCCCGTTGATCTTTGCGTGATCAATGCTCACATAAAAATCTTCTCCTGAAATTGATACTGCATTCTGCAGGGTGAAGCCGGTATTCCAGAATTTCTTGCGGTCGCTGAAATGGCTGTTGTCATACGGACCACGTTGTATGGTTCCATCCTCGAGTGTAACACCGATGTCACGAATGCTGCCATCAAAGGCTGGCCCGTACTGCTGGTTCTCATACGGTACATACAGGTAGTTACCATATTGATCAGCAAGTTCACCGGCACCGGCACCAAACCTGTCCTGCAATTTAGGGAAGAAGGAAACCTTGGTCGTTTGAAAAGTAGAAGTAACGCTGATCACAGGTCGTTTACCGCCACGCTTTGTAGTGATCACGATCACACCATTCACCGCATCCGGACCATAAGCTGCTGCAGAAGCAGCACTCTTTAAAACGTTGATGCTTTGTACATCGTCCGGCGGAATGGAGGAGAGATAACCCAGCGGTGTTGGAGCACCGTCAACAACCAGCATTGGGCTATTGTTACCCGTTAGTGAACGAATACCCCTGATATTGATCTTTGCTTCTTCGTTAACGCCGCTGCTTACGGTAGAAATGTTAAGGCCGGATACTTTACCGTTAAGTGCCTGCGCAATGTTCACTGATTTTGCCTGGATCAGTGCTTTGTTATTAATGGTAGAAACAGAATAACCGAGGTCTTTGGCTTTTCTTGAAACACCAAGGGCAGTTACCACTACTTCATTCAATGCCCTTACATCAACAGATAGTGAAACGTTCATGTTGGCGAACGCTTTTACTTCTTTACTTTCGAAACCAGTTGAGGAAAATACCAACACTGCACCAGGCTGTGCATTTATCGAAAATGTGCCGTCCACATTAGTACTCACACCTGTTTCGGTGCCTTTTACTTTTATTGACACACTCGCTAAGGGCGTCCCGTCTTTCGCATCGGTCACCTTTCCGGCAATCTGCGAAAAGACTGAACTGCCACTAAAAAGTAACAATGCAATCACTACTGCAATTTTTCTCATAATAATTAATTTAAGTTTTCAATTTGTTAAATACAATGGCAAACATTCGTTAATTAATGTTGCATTATGCGCTACCATCTACACGAATTGTGCCATGCGGAGGATAGGCGGTACGTATGAATTTTCTTATAAATTAATATCAACAGGTGGGGATTTTTTTGCAATGCAGGTGGGAAAAAAAATGCACACATATATGTATAAAACTTGCATGATGTAAGAATTCAGATAATCAATTCTTATTATTTTATTTACATATAAATTTATTGATGCACTTGTTGGTTGTAAACTGTCAATTTCTAAACGGCCCGACAGTAAAGGGTTTCATTGGAATCTACCATTGTTGTATGTGCAAATAATGAAAGACCAGGATAAGCAACCAGTAGTGGCTAAAGGTTCATTTTTTTCATTTCATTCACGGCATAGTCGCATGCTCTTGCAGTAAGCGCCATGTAAGTAAGCGAAGGATTAACGCAGGCGCCTGATGTCATGCAGGAGCCGTCAGTAATAAAAACGTTTGGCACTTCATGCATTTGATTGTATGCGTTGAGTACGGAAGTTTTTTTGTCTCTACCCATTCTTGCGGTGCCCATTTCATGATTGGCATTTCCCGGAAAGGAAATATTGTTTTGTATGCGGATATCTTTAAGGCCTGCAGCTTCCAGCATTTCTTTCGCTGTGCAGCCCATGTCTTCATGCATTTTCAGTTCATTCTCTTTGAATTCACAGTCAATGTTCACCAGCGGCCGGCCCCATTTATCTTTTTTATCATGCTGCAGGCTGACGTGGTTGGTTTCGTAAGGAAGACATTCTCCGAAAGCATAGAGACTCATCCGCCACTCTCCCGGTTCAGTCAACGCTTCTTTATAGCCGGCACCAATTTCTGTTTGCGTATATTGGTTCCTGCTACGAAAGGCGCTTCCGCCATAGTGATACCCACGGATAAATCTGTCGTCTCTGTTCAGGATGTTCCTGAACCTCGGGATGTAAATACTGGTGGGGCGCCGGCCATAATAGTAGCTGTCTTCAAAACCTTCCACTGCTGCGGAGGCCGACAAGCCTTTGTGATGATCTATTAAATTTTTTCCTACCTGCCCACTACCGTTACCAAGCCCGTTTGGAAAGCGGCCGGAGGTTGAATTGAGCAGGATAAAGGCGGTAGCAATGGTAGAGGCATTTAAAAAAATAATGTCTGCATAAAATTCCATTACCTGGTTAGTAACAGTGTCGATGATCTCTACACCCACTGCTTTTTGCAATTGTTCATCATACAATACTTTATTCACCAGTGAGTTTGTCCGAAGCGTAAGATTACCGGTGGCAAAAGCTGCCGGCATAGTACTGGCATTGGTGCTGAAGTAAGCGCCAAACGGGCATCCCCTGTGGCAGAGATCTCTTGCCTGGCACTGTCCTCTTCCCTTTACGGGTTGCGTAAGGTTGGCAGTACGCCCCATGATCACTTTGCGGTCTGTATAGGCGGCTTCAATTGTTTGTTTGAAAGATCTTTCTACCTTGTTCATTTCAAAAGGCGGCTGAAAAATACCATCGGGCAGGTGTGGAATGCCATCCCTGTTGCCGCTAACGCCGATAAAAGATTCCGCATAGTCGTACCAGTGAGCAAGGTCTTTATAGCGGATAGGCCAGTCTACCGCAATGCCATCTTTAAGGTTTGCCTCAAAGTCAAGATCGCTCCAGCGGTAACAGGCCCTTGACCACAGAAGGGATCTGCCACCCGTGATATCTCCCCTTATCCAGTCGAAGCGTTTTGTTTCTTCATAAGGGTTGTCATGATCATTGATATAAAAATGTTTATTGTCTTCACGGAACGACCAGTGCCTGCTCTGGATAAAATAGTCCTGCCTGTCTTTTGGCGAAAGAGAAAGACGGTGCGGAAACTCCCATACATCTTTTGTTGCAGTTGGATAGCTGGGATGCTCAACATTGCTACCCCGTTCCAGCATCAATACCTTTAATCCTTTTTCACAAAGTTCTTTGGCAGCCCAGCCGCCACTGATGCCGGAGCCTACTACAATTGCATCGTAACTGTGCTGCTGTTTAGCTTTGATATTGAGATGGGGGGAATCGCCGGGCATAAATTTTCGGAATGGTTGGCGTAAAGTTAAGTTGCTTTACCTTTTGTTTTTTCTTTTCATTACAGTTACATAGTCTGCCAGCGCAATGGCTGGCTCAGCGATTTCCGGATGCCATAATTTTTCCCATTCAAAACTGTAAAAACCCTTGTAGCCACCTTTGTGCAACAAGTCAATCGCATCCATCACAGGTACGTCGCCTCTACCCAACAGGCAATACTGCCACTTGCCATCAACCAGTTTTGCATCTTTGATATGTGTATGACGGATGTATTGTTTTAAACGCTCATAAGCCTGTACCGGATCTTCTTTGGTGATCATCCACATATTGGCAATATCCCATACCAAACCGCAGTGTTCGTGGCTGGCGGACTGCATGATATTTTCCAGGTCATTAATTTTTACAAGGTCACCGTGTGATTCCAGCAGTACTGTCACCCTACTCTGCTGTGCATGATTGGCCAATTCCAGCAGTCCCTGTACAATGAGATCAATGGTTGCTTCCCTGGTTTGTTCTTTTGGGAAATTATTGGGGAATACCCGTACAAAAGGACAGTCTATTTCATCCGCCAAATCAATGAATCTTTTGCCTTCCTCCAGGTTTTTCGTTCTTATTGCAGGATCCGAAAAATGCAGCGTACAGGATGAACCAAGATCTGCAAAGCGCAGATTATTTGCCTTCATCATTCGCATGCTCTCTTTCCTGTTTTGAGCAGTGCTGAATTCCGGGCAACGGGTAAGATCCAGCTCCCGCTGCAAGCCTCTTAATTCAATGCCATCATATTGCTGCTGCGCTGCGAAATCAACGATCTCTTTAAAAGACCAGTCCGGGCAACCGAGGGTAGAAAAGGAAAGTAAGTGACGGCGGGGCTTTATCGCAAATGCACTGTTTGTGAATGCGGCGGCGGTCATCACAAGCGATGATCGCAGGAAATTTCGTCGGTCAATATTGTGCATACCCGGGCTGATTTTACTACAAGATAGAATTTTAACGGCATGTGTACCAGGGAATATCACGGAATGGAGAGGCCGTGATCTGCTGCCATTTACTGCTTCAAACCCATCCTGCAGCGGCTTGTACCTGATAAAATAATGCACATTTCGACAATAAGCCGGTCCATTTTTCGTTCCATAAGGTTGAATCCCGGTGTTCCGAAAAGCCAGGAATCAATACCCTATCCAAATCCGTGAATATGAAAAAAACATTCTACACGCAACATGAAAATATACGCATGTGTATTTCATTGATAAAGAAAAACCAGCTACAGGTGGTTACATGCTTCCTGGTTTTTTTATGCAGTGCTTTTGAATTATCCGCCCAGTCTGTCTCATCTTATACGCTGGCGCAAAACAACACTCACCCGGGCGAAAATCCCCCGTCGGCGATACTCCAGAAAGCTTCGGCCTCAAAAACTTTAAAAGAAAGCACCAACGACATCTGGTTTGAAAAGAATGAAGGTCAGTTTGCCGATAAAAATATTTTGTATGGTTTCCATACAGGCTTTGGCTCAATGGGAGTGTTCAGCAATAAATTACGGCTTGTTACCAAACAGGAAGCAAACGGCAAGGATGCAGGTTACCAGGTGGTAGACATCAGTTTTCCCGGTTCATTGAATAACTGGCTGGTTAGTCCCGGCTCCAGTTCGGCGGTAAAGGGATCTTACAATTCAACCAACGGCACTATTGTTCCATCTATCTACAACGAGATCACTTTACAGGACGTGTATCCCGGCATCGGTCTGCGTCTTTACTCTGCCGATAATGGCAGGCTTGAATTTGACTGGCTGGTAAGCAAAGCATCCGACTATGATAAAATTAAAATGCGGTTCGATGGACAGAATGCACTCAACATTGCACAGAACGGCGATCTCGTGATCGATATGATGCACAATGACATGAAGATATCCATACCGGAATCTTACCAGCTTATCAACGGCAGTAAAAAGCAACTGACAGCACAGATGAAAACACTGGGAGATCAGCACACGATCTGTTACCGCATAGCCGGTGAAATGGATATGGATGCGCCACTGGTAATTGATCCCGTAATGATATGGTCAACTTACATGCACAACAATACCAAAACATTTGATGAATACCTGTATACCGTTGCCGCCAATGATAACAATGAAGTATATGCATGTGGCATGACGAACGAAGCAATGAGCAGCACCTACCTCAGCGGTGTTGCACCGGGTTATTCAGGAGATTATGTGTATGCACTCAACGGTAGCGGCGCAAGGCAGTCGGTGATCCTTTACCAATTGAATGCAACCGGCACGGCGATCGTAGCGTGGACCTATACCGGCATAACAGCAAATGTGCCGGTGGCGATGGCGATCTTTCCCAACAACAGGATACTGGTGGCTTACCAGCGTGATACGATACAAATATTTTCGCCGGATCTTACAACACTGTATTATAACGGAAATATCAGCAGTACGGATGTAGCAACCAAAGTAACATCGTACCAGTCGGTAGCTATTGCAGACAATGATGTTTTTTATCTTGGCGGTATTGCCAAAGCGGCATTACCATCAAGCATAATACCAGCCAACGCTCCAGACACTACTATAGATAATGATGAAGGGGTGATTTTAAGGATCAACAACGCCACTACCCTGCCGGTTGCGGAATGGGGTACCTATGTTGGTGGAACCGGTAACGAAACCTTCACTGCCATTGCCCTTACACCGGATAAAAGCCGGCTTGCGTTTGCCGTACACCGTGAAGGTGCCGGAGGTAATTTTCCTGCGCTGGTAAATCCTGTTGACAGTGTAATTTCAGGAAGTGAATTACTCGTGGGTGCGTTCACGTTACCTGCACCTGCTTCCTTTGATGTATTTTCTTTTTTAGGAGGTTCAGGTAATGAGGGTACGTCGGCGGCCATATCCGCAGCAGCTTTGGTAGCAGCAGATGATCAGTATTTTTATGTAGCTGGAAATACTTCTTCCACCAGCCTGCCCGGCACTACCGGCGCTATCCAGACCACTCACGGCGCCAACAATAAATATGCAGACCAGTTTCTCTCACGCATTCCATTGCATGGCAGCGTTGATACAGGTTTTGTAACCACTTACAATGGCGGCAATGATGTGGATCTTGTAGGCGGATTGGTGATCGATATCCGCACTACGGATGTATTGTTGTTTGGAACTTCTGTGTCGGACGATTTTCCCGTTTTCAATTCTTATAACCCAAGTCCTTATTACCAGGCCAACCATGGCTCTTTTGAATTTGGTTCAAGGGATATTACCTATACGATATTTAAAAATGATCTTTCATTCAGGATCTATTCAACCTATATCGGTGGTGCCCATGATGATTACCTGGGGAGCACCGGCAAGTTGCAGGGGACCGGCCATTTTCAATACAATAACAGCAATGGATTAACTTATATCGGTACCACTATACACTCTGATCAAACAACGCTTCCGTCGCCGTGGATGAGTGATATACCAGGCTTTGATAAAAACGTACCGAGTGCTACCACGGGCAAAGACAGTCATTATATTTTTGCCATTAATCCCAACACCTCTGATTTTGGTGATGCACCTGCCAGTTATGACGATGTAGATCCGGCCAACTCTGCCGTGTCTTTGTACGACATCAGGATCGGTGCAACCACAGACGCAGAAGGTAAAGCGAACAGCTCTGCCCTTGCCAATGGCGATGATCAGCAGAACTATGGTTCATCTGATGATGAAGATGGAGTGCTTACAGCGCCTGCAATGTACCCGGGTGCCACTTCTTATATTGTGAACGTATCTGTTTACAACAATACCGGCAGCCCGGTACAGTTGAACGGATGGATCGATACAGATGGCAACGGCCTTTTTGATAACTATGAATATACTTCGGTAACGGTGCCTGTAAACAATGTACAACAGGATGTGGTATTAACTTTTAGCGGCCTGCCTCCTTTTTTACCATTGAACGGCGTTACTTTTTTGCGGCTTAGAATGGCAGATACAGCCATGGGTGCAGACAATGCAAGAGGTACTTTTGGTAAAGGAGAAGTGGAAGATTACGTAGTACCACAGGCGGTGATATTGCCTTTGAAGATGCTGGAATTTACGGCCACTGCAATAAATGAATCAGCCATGTTGAACTGGACGATGAGCCAGCAAGCCAACATCAGCCGGTACGAAATAGAACACAGTACAGACAACAGCAGTTTTGTGCTGATAGGCAGAAGACCATTGAATAAGGATGGCATTTATAACTTGGTACATTCAAGTCCTGTTAACGGTATCAATTACTACCGTATAAAAATGATCGGCAGTGATGGTAGTGTAAGTTACAGCCCATCAAGAAAGGTGAATTTTGTAGTAACTGCTTCATTGACGGTTTATCCTAACCCGGCGCAGGACAAGGTAACCATTAGTTTTGCTGCCATGAAGAACAAACCGGTAACCATCAGCCTGCTGGCAGCCGACGGAAAGGTAGTAAGTCACCAGTCAATACCCGTTGCCGGTGTGTCTGCGGTGATTGATGTAAGCCGTTTTTCAAAAGGTTATTACTTTGTAAAAGTGGAAACACCTGATGAAACCATTGTTCGGAAGATAACGATCAGCAACTAAGTTTCCTGCTGAGCATATTATACGTTTATTGATCAAACGTTGTCCTGGAAAGGACAACGTTTTTTTGTGTTCCATTAAACCTTCTGTGGTTCATTTGTTCCAAATGTTATTTTTATGTGAAAGCAATAAACGCAGCAGGATTATTGTACTTAATTCTTGTCTATCAATAAACAGTTTTTTATGAAATCATTCTACCATTAAAAAAAATCACATGAAACCAAGTTATCAAATTTCACTTTCGGGAGGCAAGCGTTATACACTACCCCTTCTTGCATCCTTATTGATGGGTACATTTTTTATTAACCCGGTTGCTGCACAAAGGCGTATTGAGAAAGCCGGAAGGGAACAGGCTCCTGTAAGAGGTGGCGCAGAAAGGGCACCCGGGCAGGAACCTGCAGGCCGTGGAAGGGAAGTATCCATTGAAAGAAATAATCAACCCAGGGACATCAACCGCAATCCAGCGCCGGTAAGGGGCGGTGTTGGCAGGGACGTATCCATTGAAAGAAATAACCTGCCCAGGGATATCAACCGCAATCCTGCGCCGGTAAGGGCTGGTGTTGGCAGGGATGACGACGCTGTTGTAAGAAACCCGGGTAATGATAGAAATCCTGGCATTGAAAGAAATCCCACCCGCCCGCAGATCAGGGGTGATAGGAATCCGAATGCCATTAACCGGCCCAACACTTATACAAGGCCGGGCAATCCAAATCGTCCTGTTGTTGGTACCATGAACAGGCCCGGCTACCGGCCAGTGTATGGATACGACCGGCATCCGCACTACAACGCCTACAACCCGGCATGGCAGTATGGTTATCTGCCAAGACGCAACAGCTACTTTTACAGCCTGCCCTCCAATTATTTCAACATCAGTTTCGGGGGTATTGGTTACCGTTATTGGGATGGTGTTTTTTACAGACCGTACAACAACCTCTTTGCCGTGATTGCGCCGCCGGTTGGTATCTACATCAATGTATTGCCGGTTGGTTACAGGAGGATCATTGTAAGGGAACGTCCTTATTATTATTTCAACGGAACTTACTACGATCAACGGCAAAATAATTACTATGTAGTATCACCACCCGTTGGTGCTGTGGTAGAAAGTTTACCTGCCGGTTACGAAACCGTAGTGATAGATGGAGAAACCTATTATACTGCAGACGGTGCCCAGTACAAACCAGTGGTGCAGCAGAGTGGCGAGATATGGTACGAAGTGATCAAGGCAAATTAATATCATTTTAATAAATAAAAAACCGGCAGGCCAGGTGGCTGCCGGTTTTTTATCAGCATGCATCAACAAACTCTTTACAAAGGAATGTTGCCATGTTTTTTCCTGGGCCTCTTGGCCACCTTGTTTTCCAGCATGGCAAATGATTTGATCAATTTTTTTCTTGTCTCTCTTGGTTCTATCACTTCATCAATAAAGCCTCTTTCTGCAGCCGTATAAGGATTGGCAAACAATTCAGCATATTCCGCTTCTTTTTCGAGTAATTTTTTTGCAGGATCTTCAGCGGCCATGATCTCATTTTTAAAGATGATCTCACTGGCACCTTTGGCACCCATCACAGCGATCTCTGCACCCGGCCATGCATAGTTCATATCGGCACCAATGTGCTTCGAATTCATTACATCATAAGCGCCGCCATAAGCCTTGCGTGTGATCACCGTAACTCTTGGCACTGTTGCTTCACTCAGGGCATACAATAATTTTGCCCCATTGGTAATGATGCCATTCCATTCCTGGTCGGTACCCGGTAAAAAGCCCGGAACATCTACCAATACCAACAGCGGGATGTTAAAGCAATCGCAGAACCGGGTGAACCGGGCTCCTTTTTTTGAACTTTCAATATCGAGTACTCCCGCAAGGCTCATCGGCTGGTTGGCCACGATGCCAATGCTCCTGCCTGCCAATCTTGCAAAGCCTACAACAATATTGTCTGCATAATCTTTGTGTATCTCAAAAAAAGAATCTTCATCGCAAATGCCATCAATTACAGAACGGATATCGTAAGGCTGGTTGGCACTTTCGGGTACGATGGTTTCAAGTATTTCTCTTGTTTCATCGCCGGGTTCATAAGGCAATTTGGGCAATACATCTTCGCAGTTCTGCGGCATGTAGCTCAGCAATTTTTTTACCTGTGCGATGCAGTCCATATCATTCGGCGCCGTTAAATGGGTAACACCTGATTTGGTGGAATGCGTAGAAGCGCCTCCCAATTCCTCTGAACTTACTTCTTCATTGGTTACCGTTTTTACAACGTTTGGCCCTGTCACGAACATGTAGCTGGTGTTTTCCACCATAATGGTAAAATCGGTCATGGCGGGCGAATACACTGCACCACCGGCACATGGGNNTGCGGTAAAAAATATCAGCATAACCTCCCAATGATCTAACTCCTTCCTGTATCCTTGCGCCGCCCGAATCGTTGAGCCCAACCATGGGGGCACCGGTCTTCATTGCCATGTCCATGATCCTGCAAATTTTTTCTGCATGGGTTTCAGATAGGGCGCCGCCAAATACAGTAAAGTCCTGCGCAAATACATACACCAGCCGGCTGTTGACCGTTCCGTAACCGGTAACAACGCCATCGCCGTAAAACAATTGGTCTTCCATACCAAAGTCTTTGGTGCGGTGGGTAACGAGTGCGCCGATCTCTTCAAAAGAACCGGGATCCATTAACAGGCTGATCCGCTCCCTTGCCGTGAGTTTTCCTTTTTTATGTTGTGCGTCTATTCTTTTTGTGCCACCACCCAGCTTCCCTTCCGCTATTTTTTCTCTTAATTTCTCCACTTTAGATTTCATCGCTTTGAGTTGAGTTATGAATTATAAGTTATGAGTTTCGAGTTATGAGTTGCTCTTTTTGAATTTTGCATTTTTCCTTTTACCTTCCGCCTTTCGCCCTCTCCCTTTTTCCTTAACCCTAATGCGCCAGCCTTCTTTTCCAACTGGTGGATTTGTTCTCCACTGGTTTAAGCACCTGCTGCTTTTCCTGCAGGTATTTTACCGCCACGATGGCCGCAATTTCCGCATTGGCTTTTTGTTTTTCTTTGATCTTTTCCGGGGTATAATAGTTCTTTACAAAATGGGTATCAAAGTGGCCGGAGAAAAATGCTTCGTGTTCAAATACGAAAGTGCCGAATGGCAAAGTAGTTGCCACGCCTTCAATTTTATACGCCTTAATGGCCTGCAGCATTTTCTGGATAGCTTNNTTCCTTCTTCATAACCATCATCCACCCTTATCCCCTCGCCTGTTGGTTTCACATATTTTGTGAGCGTGCCGATGGAGGGTAAAAAATTATTCAAGGGATCTTCTGCACAAACCCGCAGTTCAATGGCATGGCCATTCAGCACCAGGTCTTCCTGCCCGAAACTTAGTTTTTCGCCACGGGCAATCTTGATCTGCTCTTCTACGAGGTCGAGGCCGGTGATCATTTCTGAAACGGCATGTTCTACCTGCAACCTGGTATTCATTTCAAGAAAGTAAAAATTCATTTTATCATCCATCAAAAATTCCACCGTGCCGGTGCTGGTGTAATTGCACGACTTTGCTACCATAATGGCCGCATCGCCGATCTTTTTACGCAACTCGGGCGTAATGATGGCGGAGGGTGTTTCTTCCACCACTTTCTGGTGGCGCCGCTGTATGCTGCATTCCCTTTCAAAACCATGTATCACGTTGCCATGTTTATCTGCCACCACCTGCACTTCGATGTGCCTGGGTGAGGTTACGTATTTTTCAATGAAAACAGATCCATCACCAAAGGCGGCCTTGGCTTCGCTGATGGCACGTTCCATCTGTTCCTTCATGTCTTCCGGTTTTTCCACAATGCGCATGCCTTTACCACCGCCACCTGCCGAAGCTTTGATCAAAACAGGATAGCCAACCTTGTCAGCAATTTCAACGGCCAGTTCTACATTTTCGATCGCTTTGTCGATACCGGGAACCATCGGGATATTGTAATGGCTTACGCATTCTTTCGCAGCCAGTTTGGATCCCATGATCCGCATGGCTTCCGGGCTGGGACCAATAAAATTAATACCGGCATCTTCTACCTTTTGGGCAAAATCTGCATTCTCACTTAAAAAGCCATAGCCGGGATGAATACCATCCACGCCCAGTTCTTTACAGAAAGCAATGATCTTATCCCCGTCAAGGTAAGACTGATTTGAAGGCGCCGGGCCAAGGCAAACGGCTTCGTCTGCATATAAAACATGCGGCGACTGCCGGTCAACTTCTGAATAAACAGCAACGGATTTTATTCCCATCTTCCGGATGGTTCTCATTACCCTCAATGCGATCTCACCCCTGTTGGCAACTAATATTTTTTGCATGATTTAATTGATAAGTAGTAAGTGAAAAATAGTAAGTAATAAGTACCGGGTAGTAAGTGATAAGTTATTCCAGTTCTACGAGCACCTGGCCTTTTTCAACAGCCTGGCCGGCGGATACAGCAACCCGTTTGATGACGGCATCGGCGTGGATCATGATGCTGTTCTCCATTTTCATGGCGCCCAGTATCAACAACTTCTCTCCTTCTTTTACGGCCTGCCCGTTCTCCACGTTCACTTCCAGTACCATACCCGGCATTGGTGCTTTTACTTCCTTGATCACTTTACCGGAAGCAGTACCAAAGCCCATCTGCTCCAGCATCTGGTCGAGCTCATCTTTTATTTCGATGGTAAATACTTCGCCATCAACTTCCAGTTTTAATTTTTTACCGGTGGCATCTTCTTCCAGTAATCTTGCATTTAAAGAGCGGTGGTTGTGGAGAAGGTTAAATTCGGTGGGAGATTTTTTTACGAAGTCTGCTGCTTCAATGGTTGACTGGTCAAATGAAAACACAAACTCGTTGGCCTTTACTTTAAAGACCGGTAGGCTTTCTGACATATCGCAAGTAATTTTAAAAGTGAATTGATCCGTTTGCCACGTATTCGATCATGAATATACAACAACTTACAACTACATTTAAACAAAGGGCAAGTTGAAACTTTATCGCAAAGCAATGAATGACTTTTATCATGCTGGAATATGATTGCAGGATTTTGCCGGCAGGCTTATTTTAATTAGTTCATCGGCTAACAAAAGTCATAGCCTGTTGATACCGCCCGGGGTAATTTGGTGCCCGTTAATGTAAACCGATGAACAGTAAAAAAATAATTGTTTCGCTGCACGACGAAAAATTCAGGCATCGCGGCGACGAAATACTCCGCATAGAAGCCTTGAGCGATGCAGTATTCGCCTTTTCTGTTTCGCTGCTGGTAGCTTCGCTGGAAGTGCCTCAAACTTTTGAAGAATTAACTGTGATACTGAAAGGTGCCGTGCCTTTTTTTGCGACAGTTGCACTGCTCTTCCTCTTGTGGTACCAGCAAAATATATTCTTCCGGCACTACGGCTTAAACGACTTCAAAACGGTGGTATTGAATCTTGCTTACCTGGCAGTGATCCTGTTTTATGTTTACCCGTTGAAGTTTTTGTTTTCGTTACTGATCGGTTCATGGACGGGCATTGAACTGTTTCCCAAAGCTGCTGAAAAGCATCTCCCCGTTTTGATCAAAGAAGATTTTGCATCACTGATAATGGTGTTCAGCGCCGGTTATTTTGTTATTTGGTTGCTGCTTTTTTTGATGCACCAGCGTGCATTGCATTTTGGCAAAGCGCTTGAATTGAACAGGTATGAATCAGAATACACCCGTAAAGAAAGACGTGGGGCTGTATGGAATGCGGCTGTGGGACTTGCATCATTGCTGTTTGCAGCGATGCGTATGGAATGGCTTTCCGGAATTTGCTTTTTGTTGATACCGGTACTGCTTTTTATCAACCAGCGGCGCTTTAATAAAAAAATAAAGTCACGGAAATAGTTGCTGCGAACGAATCAGGCATGTTGTAACATGCACGACCTGTAACTACCAGCTTCAGTAAGGTGTTGTGTATGCAATTGATCGAGCAATGCAGCTTCGGCCGATTTTTTTACAAAGAACTCCAGGATATAAGCATACTGGCTGTTTTCGTAATAGGCTTCGTAAATATTGAGGTTATTTTTTGCACACAATTGGTTGAAGACGGCGAGGTCTGTTTGTGGATCGGTAACAAAGGCAAATACTTTGGATTCATCAGGAGCCGGATCGCCCTTGCGGTTGAACTGCAGCGCCAGGTAACCACCTACCTGCTTCTCCCTGATTCCAACCTCCGGGATCCGGGAGGAACGCTTTCCCTTGGTGAAAACAAAATTAAAATCTCCGTCTGCAAAGCGATGCTGTGCTATGTATTTGAATACGCCGTTGTGTTCGGATTGTTGCAGGGTTACATTATTGTTGCTGTTGGCGCTGCTGGTGTATTGCTCCCATTTATTAATGAACAGATCCTGGTCGAGTGTTGTTTCAAAGCAAACAAATTGAATTATCCTTACTGCTGACATAGGTACAAGGTAGGCTTAATATCCCGGTTTGGGCGATTTATTTGCATGATACCCATCATCTCACCCATCATAAAATTGAGCGCTGCCGCCGGCAGCCCTGCTATTGCAAACTGGAATAATTGTAATTTTACTTTCAAACAGACCCGGAGCAGCAGCTCTTATCGTTGTTGAAATACCTCTGAAATATGGATAAAAAAATTCACCTTGTTTTAGGAAGCGGTGGTGCAAGAGGCATGGCACATATCGGCGTGATAGAAATGCTGCAGGAAGAAGGTTTTGAGATCGTGAGTGTAACGGGTTGTTCAATGGGCGCTGTTGTTGGAGGTATGTATTGCGCCGGTTCGCTGACTGCTTACAAAAACTGGTTGCTCTCCCTGAATAAAAAAGCGGTATGGAATTTATTTGATTTTACTTTCAGTAAACAGGGTTTTGTAAAAGGAGAAAAAGTGTTGGGGATATTGAGAGAGTTGGCAGGTGAAAGAGAGATCGGGCAATTCCAGATCCCTTTTACTGCTGTGGCAACCGACCTGCTGCATAAAAAAGAAATTCATTTCACCGAAGGCAATTTTTACAAGGCATTGCGGGCCTCTATGGGAATACCCGGTGTATTTACACCCGTGGCCGCCATCAATTCTTTTATGGTGGATGGAAGTGTGTTGAATCCATTGCCGCTGAACCTGGTAAACAGGCAGGCAGGCGAAATGCTGGTAGCTGTCAATTTAAATGGTTTTACACCTGTAAGTGAACAACCTGCTGCTGAAACCGCAGTCGCAAGCACTGCAGATACCTGGACCTGGCTTAAAAAATACCTGCCCTTTACCGGTAATAAAACAAAACAGCAAAGGTTGCCTTCTTATTCTATGTTCAATGTGCTGAATACCTGTTATGATTTTACACAGGACAGGCTTACAGCAATGATGATCAAATCATACCCGCCTGACCTGCTGATTGAGATACCAAGAAATGCCTGCGCTGTATTTGAATTTTACCGGGCAGCAGAAATGATAGAGAAAGGCAGAACCGCTTACCGTGATGCCAGGCAGCTACAAACCTGTGCGAATGATATCAAAGGATCGGTCAATCAGGCTTGATGTCGTAAAATATTTTCAGCAGGTTATCTTCGCCGGGTACCGTTTCCAGTAAAAATGATTTTCGTTTTTTTCCATCAATGATCTCCAGTACAGATGTATTGGGAGGAATGCTGCCCAGGTTATCTCCTACAAAAGTGATGGTGTTGGAACCCGGCTGCAGGGTAACGGTAATGAACTGCGGATTTTTTTTTACCGGGAATCCCCGGGCGATCCATTTGCCATTGATATTGACTGAAATGCTGTCGCCATCTTCCACCGCATCATCCCACACCGCCAGGGTGATCTGTTTGGAAATGGATTTTACACTGGCGATCAGTTTTTCGTTTTGCTTTAACTTCTTATCATCCGGGTTATCGTATTCCTGGAAATGTGTTTCCTTACTTTTATCCTGTTCAAAATAAAGTTTGGCAGCAATAAAAGAAGCAGCGCTGTCATCTCTTCTCGAAAAATCGATCTTCATCTTTTTCTTCCCGAACTCAAATTCCATTTTTCCTTTGTTGGGAAGCCCGTTGTCAAAATTTTCTGCAAACAATACCAATATGTTCAACCCGGTATCGATCAGTATTTCATCGTGGTAAGCCTTGCGGTCTAAGTACAATTGTTCCTGCATCATCCTGCCATTCAGTGAAGCGGATACAATGTCGTTTTTATTGTAGCTTGACAGGTCAATCACGCCATCTCTTGTTGCCACATTGATCGTATCGAGCAATCCAAAATAAGCCGGCGATTGCGAAGGGCTGGTAATGCGGTCACTGTAATTACCCGTCCATGGAATGCCATTCACACGGGTTAATTTGATGTCAGTTTCTTTTAAAAAATGTAGCAATGTTTCTGCTGTAGTCCTGTAAATGCCGAGTGTATCGGTCTTGAGTGCAGGGTTATGGTTGGTTTGTATCCTGTTAAGTGTAAGTACGGGGTTGCCTTTAAAGTCGCGGCTGTAATCGAAGATGCCGTTCACAAAAAAAGTGGCATTGGAAAGGCTGAAAGGTTTTTCAGTGATCGCATATTTGTTTTTGCTGATGGCCAGCGCACGCCCGCTTCTTTTCACTAACAGTAAGGCATAGTCTGCAGTAAAACTATCGCATTGAAGGCTGATGCTGGCGGGATAAAGCAGGCTCTTTTCAGCAGCGCCCACCTGCAGGCGCATGTGTATGATGGAGGAACCTTTACCGGTATTACAGGTCATTTCCCAGGTACCCGGCCATGCATCTGACTGGGCAAAACTGAAACTGGTGGTAAACAATAAACAATAAAACAGTGTAAATTTTTTTCTGCTCATCCAATGCTGATTCTAAAAATTTTGATGGGCGAAAGATAAATGATAAAACGCAATATCTGCCCTGTGCTGCAGCAGCAGTGGTTAATTTAAGTATTCCTTCACTAAACATACAAAAGAGGCTGTACCAATGTAATCTTGATGCAGCCTCTTTGGCCTTATGGAAAGGGAGATATTCTTATTGATAAAAACTTTGAGACAGTGCGTTTGAAACAACTTTAAATCCATTTTCCTTCTGCACAAGTTCGTATTTGTTGTTGATGGCCCTGATATTCGGATTGGATAAATGTTTTTGGTTGTAAGGTTCCAGCATGTCTTCTTCATGTACCAGCCTTCCGGATGGATCGATGGTTCTTGCAACTACCCGGTAGTGAAAATGCCATGGGTTAAATTCGTCTTCCTGGCCGCTGGAGGTGTACGTATCATTGAAACCTTCAAATATAAGCTGGCTGGTATGGTGCGGATGTTCATGCAATAGTTCTGTGATGTCTATCATGTGATTCAGCTCGGGGTCTTCGTGTACAATGCCGCTGTCCCATACTGTAGCCCCGTTTAAGTATATCACGAGCCTGTTATCTACATGCTTTACATTGATCCAATATTCTTTTTTCATGTTTGTTTGATTGATTTTGATGTAATCGGAATTGTTTAACGTATACAAAAATCGGCAATGGCTTCAAGCAGTAGCATGACAAAAATTATATCGGTTTATGATTTTCACCCATCCGGTAAATAGTGCCGGGGCCGATGCTGTTTACAGCACGGGCCCCGGTTATCAATAGCTGGATTTACTCAAAAACCATGTATAAACCCAGGCAGATCACGAGAATTGAAATGGAAGTAAGCCCGAATAAAATTAAATTGTACAATTCGGGTATGGGATTAAGGATCGACAGGGCGCAACTGATGAATCCCAAAAATGCGCCGATCGCCATGCAGACGAAGCCCCTGAATTGCCGTTTGGCATTCTTCAGGCGGCGGTATTCTTTCAGGTGGGTCGAAATGGTTGGTGCATCCATGCCTTTGGAAACCAATTCCTCTTCAATGGTTTTAGGCTCCAGTTTGGCAGCGATCCATTGCTGAATAGTTGCCGCATCGATCGTGGCAGTTGGCATATATGACATAAGCAATCGTTTTTTGCAGTCTCTGATCCCGGTTCACTGTATCAACGCTGGCGTTAAAATATAATTTTTTTTTGATTTTGAACGGATGAGTTAAAAAAATAATCTTGGCGGCTTTCATTTTATGCTGCCGGTAAATCATTATTCTTTTCTATTCAATATCTTCAACGCTTCATTCTAAAACCATTGTATGAGCCGCAAACAACTGCTTCCCTTTATTGCATTATTGTTCCCCCTGGCATTGGCTGCACAGGATAATAAAGCCGATAAAAAGAAATGGGACGTCAACAATCCCGGAACGCCATCTAAAGAAGTTGCTTTTACTGTTAAAGAAGGTACCTGGATGAATGTAGATGTATCACCCGATGGAACCCTGATTGCCTTTGACCTGCTGGGCGATATCTATACCATCCCGGTTAACGGCGGGGCAGCAACAGCACTCCGGCAAAATCTTGCCATGGAAGTACAGCCAAGGTTCAGCCCTGATGGAAAAAAAATATTGTTTACATCTGATGCAGGCGGCGGCGACAATGAATGGGTGATGGATAAAGATGGCAGCAATGCCCGCCAGATCACCAAGGAAAATTTTCGCTTGCTCAACAACGGCGTGTGGTCGCCCGACGGTCAATACATCATCGCAAGAAAACACTTTACCTCGGGCCGTTCTCTCGGTGCCGGTGAATTGTGGATGTACCATATCAATGGTGGAGATGGCCTCCAGCTTACGCCAAGAAAAAATGACCAGCAGGATCTCAACGAACCCTCCGCCTCTGCTGATGGAAGATACATTTATTACAGTGAGGATATGTATCCCGGCGGTTACTTTCAGTACAACAAAGATCCCAATAACCAGGTATTTGTGATCAAGCGATTCGACCGTGAAAAAGGTACGATTGAAGTAGTGACCGGTGGGCCAGGTGGCGCAGCCCGTCCGCAAATATCACACGACGGAAAAACGCTGGCCTTTGTTAAAAGAGTAAGAACGAAATCTGTGTTGTATCTAAGAAATCTTGAAACCGGCGAAGAGTGGCCTTTGTACGACCAGTTGTCAAAAGACCAGCAGGAAGCCTGGACCATTTTTGGAATTTACACCGGCTTTTCCTGGATGCCCGATGATAAGAACATCGTTATCTGGAGCGGTGGAAAAATATTAAAGATCGCTGCAGACGGAACAAATGCAGCAACCGAAATTCCCTTTGTATGCCAGGTGAAAAAGCGTATCACCGATGCTGTTAGGTTTAAGCAGGACATTAACCCCGATGAATTCAATGTGAACGTGATCCGGAATACCATTACATCGCCTGATGGGAAATTCATTGTGTTTAATGCCTTGGGCCATCTCTGGAAAAAAGTATTGCCCAATGGAAAACCCGAAAGGCTTTCTACCGCAATTGACCAGGAAAGTGAACCCGCTTTTTCTGCTGATGGAAAATCACTGGTATATGTAACCTGGAATGATACTGCCAAAGGCGCTATTTTTCAGCTCGACCTTGTTGCTGTTGCTGCTGCGCCTGTAAAGGTCACTGCCGCCAAAGCGATTTACCGAACGCCGTCTTTTTCGCCTGATGGGAAAAAGATCGTTTACTACAAAGAAGAAGGCGACAATGTGATGGGAATTACCTTCAATGTGAACCCCGGTATCTATGTGATGGATGCCGATGGCAGCCATAGTGCATTTGTAAGCAATAAAGGAGATGCTCCACGGTTCAATCTAAAGGGCGACAGGATCTATTACCAGGCTGGCAATTCCTTTGGCTCCTGCAAAACAGACGGCAGCGACGACAAGCTTGTTTTTAAAAGTACCTACGGAAGCCAGTTCACTGTATCGCCTGATGGCAACTGGGTATCGTTTATCGACCTGCACGAAGTGTACGTAGCAGCCTTTCCGCATACCGGCAAAACAATTGAACTAACGGCTACGACTACCTCCTACCCGGTTAAGATCGTTTCCCGTGATGCAGGTATCAGTCTTCACTGGAGTGCAGACAGCAGGCAATTGCATTATACATTGGGTGATCAGTATTATTCTATTAACCTCGATGACCGTTTTGATTTTATCGCCGGCAAACCCGATTCCTTATTCAAAACACCTGAGAAAGGCATCGCCGTTAGATTAAAGGCAAAGGCAGATAAACCAGTTGGCAGTATTGCGTTTACCAATGCGAGGATCATTACAATGAACGGTGATGAAGTGATTGAGAATGGTACGCTGCTGGTGGAAAGTAATCTTATCAAAGCTGTTGGAAGTACCGGTTCAGTGAAGATTCCTGCAGGTACAAAAGAGATCGACTGCAAAGGAAAAACCATTATGCCCGGTTTGGTGGATGCCCATGCGCATGTAAATCATTTCCGGTCTGGACTGACACCACAAAAACACTGGCCTTACTATACTAACCTGGCGTATGGCGTTACCACTTCACATGATCCTTCTGCCAACAGCGAGATGGTGTTCGCACAAAGTGAAATGGTGAAAAGCGGCGAAATGGTGGGACCAAGAATTTTTAGCACCGGCACTGTTTTATATGGTGCTGATGGAGATTTTAAAGCCGTGATCAATTCTATTGAGGATGCAAGAAGTGCGTTGCGCAGAACCAAAGCTTATGGAGCCTTTAGTGTAAAAAGTTATAACCAGCCAAGAAGAGAGCAAAGACAAATGGTGATCCAGGCTGCAAGAGATCTGGGCATGGAAGTAGTACCGGAAGGTGGTTCCTTCTTTTATCACAATCTCAGTATGATCCTTGATGGGCATACCACGATTGAACATAATATTCCTGTTGCGCCGTTGTATGAAGATGTGATCAACCTCTGGAAGAATTCTAAAACAGCCTATACGCCCACCCTGATTGTTTGTTATGGAGCACCCAATGCCGAATATTACTGGTACCAGCATACCAATGTTTGGGAGAATGAAAAGCTCCTGCGGTTTACACCACGCTCTGTCATTGACACCCGCAGCCGTTTTAGAACAATGCTGCCGGAAGAAGAGTATGAGAACGGACACATACTCGTTTCAAAAAGCTTGAAAAAATTAAGTGACGCCGGCGTGAAAATTAATATGGGAGCGCATGGCCAGATACAGGGAATTGGTGCCCATTGGGAGATTTGGAGTATGAAACAGGGTGGCATGACTAATCTGGAATCGTTGAGGACTGCAACGCTAAACCCGGCACAAAGTCTTGGCCTGGATAACTGGATCGGTTCTTTGCAGGCAGGAAAACTTGCTGATATAATTGTGATGGAAAAAAATCCACTGGAAAGTATTTACAATACAGAAAGCATTATCTATACCATGGTGAACGGAAGATTATATGATGCATCGCAAATGAACGAGATCGGCAATTACAACAAACCCCGTGGTAAATTTTACTGGGAACAGTCTGGCAATTCAATGGCTTTTCCATGGCATGAATCCAGCAGGAGTTATGATAAAGGGCAGTTGGATGATTGAGGCGGGTTCGTCAATAGTGAATGGTGAATGGTCAATAGTGAATAGTGAATAGCCTTCCGCTTCGCCCCAGTTATCAAAAGAATAAAATCTGTAGTTATAGTTCTACAATTTTTCACTGGTAAAATCGACCATAAACAGGTTGTTATTACTAATTATTATCCTGTGAAAAGGAAGTTTCTTTGTATAGTAAATAAAGCAAAACAAAAAGAATATCCAATAATTTTTTTATTAAGAACAATAAAAGCAAATAAGTAATTTCCTTTGAAAACTATCCAACATCCATGATCCAATGCTATCTAAAACCAATTCCGCAGGGAATTTAAACACTGAAGAAAAATACACTGAAACCAAATCAAAATTCATACTATGTCCTTTATGTAACAAAGCTGCAGCCTAAACTTTATATAGGGAACCATGGCACAAAAAAATTACCACCGGATCAGCCGGTGGTTTTTATTTATCGTATACTTTACTAATACGTTTTACAACCGGCCTGCTATCGTTATTAATTCGGTAAAAAATGGTTTTCTTTGCAGCCGGTATGTCATTATTCATCTCATCATTAAATTCAGGCAGCAACGGAAACTGTTACTATGTAGGCAACAGCGAGGAGGCCGTTCTGATCGATGTGGGCATTTCCTGCCGGGAAATAGAAAAGCGGATGAAACAACTGGGCCTCAAGATGGAAAAGGTAAAAGCTATTTTTGTTTCGCATGAACACGGTGATCATATCAAAGGCGTTTCTACCCTGGCGAATAAATACAAACTGCCGGTTTATATAACTCCCCTAACGGCGAAGTATGGCCCCATTCTCATCAAACACCTGTCACGTACTTTTACAGCCCACCAGCCGGTTGTTATTGGCGGATTAATGGTTACGCCCTTTTTAAAAAAACATGATGCCAGCGATCCCCATAGTTTTATCATTTCTTACAACAATATCACTGTTGGCGTGATCACTGATATCGGCATCGCCTGCGAACAGGTGATCCATTATTTTAAACAATGCCATGCTGCATTTTTAGAATCTAACTACGATGAAGACATGCTGGAAAATGGCCGTTACCCTATTCATTTAAAGAACCGCATCCGTGGCGGTCATGGGCATATCTCTAACCGGCAGGCGCTTGAATTATTTAACCGGCACCGGCCACCGTTCATGACGCACCTTATTTTGTCGCACCTGTCAAAAGAAAATAATTCGCCGGAACTGGCAGCGGAAGTTTTTGCGGCTCATGCAAACGGAACCGAGATCGTTGTGGCGTCCCGTTACAAAGCCAGCGACGTGTATGCGATTGCTTCGGGCGGCATACATACGGTTCGAACTTTTACTCCGGTATCAAAACCCGTTCAGCTCGGCCTTTTTGAAATGATGTAATCTTAAACAAGCATTGATAATGTCAACCGCAATGCTGCGAAGCATAGTGAGATAACCGTTGCACAAAAAAGAATGAAGTTGTAACCCCGGCTTAGAAAAGCCAGCATTCAACTTCATCTCATGCAAACAATCCAAAAAAAAAATTTATTGAACAAGTACCTGTTGCAGCGTTTTGCTGCCGGCGCCTGTTACTTCAACCTGATAAGTTCCTTTTGTGAGTGATGTATTTACCAACACCGCATGCGATGCATTGCCTCCGGTTGTTGTTATTGCTGTTGTGTAGATTACCTGTCCACCTGCATTTGTCAACACAACCGTGTATTTGCCGGCTGGCTGGTTGCTGAACTGCAGGTTGATGGTATTATTCTCCAGTGGATTCGGGTAGATACTGATGCCGGTTTTATTATTGACAGGCAGTACATTCACCGTCTGACTGTATGTTGCTTTACCGTCTGGTTCAACGCTCCTGATGCGATAGAAATTATTGCCGGCAGAAGGGTTTTCATCAACAATGCTGTAAGCCGCAGCCGCATTGCCTGTTTTGGCAATGAGCGTTTTTATATTGCTGAAATGATTGCCATCTGCTGATCTTTCTACTTCATACTTTACAGTATTGATCCCGTTGTTCACCTTCCATTCAACGGCGATGCCCTTTTGCTGGCGATATGCTTTTACACTGGTAAAACCAACCGGCAACACCTGGTAAGTTCTAAATATGATCATGAAACGGTTAGCCGCTGCAGAAGCAGGATCCGCATTCACTGAAAAATCAACCGTTGTAAGGTCGTTCAAACCTACAGTGGTTTCTGTTCCAAGGTAATTGTCTTTCAATATGCCGGTAAGGCCGTTGTTATCCAGGTTGCGTGGCGTAAAGATGAGCTGGTAATTGCGTTGTGTTGTTCTTGTAAGTTTTAAGAACAGGGTATCTGTCACCTGCAGTCCGGGCCTTCTTTCTAATGTAAGCGCTTTTGAATGCCGCAACAATGCAAAGGTTTCGTTCACGTTGGCAAATTTCAGTGCATCTTCTGCATTTACCTCATCGCTGTAGGCATTGTCAAATTCCGCTTTTACACCATCCGCAAGAATGGTTGTGTTGTCTGCATTCAGCAGGTAAAGGTTAACGTTAAGGCTTTCTGCCGGTGATACAGCAGGACGGGCAACCGCATAAGTACCGCCATCTGTTTTATCGCTTTCGTTGATGGTGAGTGAAGCGCTTCCTGCAGCCGCAGTTTCAACAAAAAATGCCTGGTGGCTCAGTAATTCGCTGGTTTGTGCGCTGCCGCTTACCGATGAAGAAAAAGCGCCATCATTGTCAATGTCATCCAGCATCACATATCCGCCAACTGTATTAAGTGAAGGATCCCATACATAAAAACGTTTGATGAGATTTGTTCTACTGATATTGTTAAAGTCTATGGGCGAAGCATATGGATTACCGATGAGTGTAAAATTCCCAGCCACGGAAGATGCCGTAAATGCCTGGGCGCCTGTTTGTAATTGCCCTGCACTGCTAAGCGTGGTGGCGTTGGTGTTAGCGGTTACATAATTGGCGGTATTCCTGTCTCCTCTCACAAACAGGAAGTAGCCGGTATTGTCTGCGCTGCCACTGGTTCCCGGCGAAACACTTACCAGCGTACTGGCAACGGGCGAAAGTGTTTGTGTGGATACATCCCATACTTTTAAAGAAGAACCGGAAGCTGCATCCAGGCCAAAGCCACCTGCCGGGCCTGTGATCAATGTGCCGGCACCGGGGCTGTACACACCGCTGTTCTGCCAGCTGTCGTAAATAGTGTTTGAATTGGTAACAGGTGCCGTGATCAGGCGCCAGGCCCTTCTTGCTGCGATGTAACGCTGCACAATGAACTTGCCACCTGCCGTATAATCAAAACCGCCACCCACGGAAGCTACCCTTGCAGTACCGGAGGAATTGGAAGCCAGGGTGATATTTTTATCTACCAGGTCGATGGTACCCAACGTTGGGGTAAGCGTACCTGTTAGACTGAATGACTGATCGATCAGTACCCCTGCTGCATTGTCTACTTCAAGGTCTTTCATGGCTGCAACGGTAGCCGCAGATCCGGGGAAGCTTTGCTGGGCGGAGCCGTTCAATATGATCGCACCATTGTTGGTGATGGTTCCGCTGTTGGAATAAACACCGCTGATACTTAAACTTCCGGTGCTGGTAATGCTGATAGAAGCACCTGCAGCAATGCTGATGTCATTTACAACGATATTTCCTGCAATGGCCGGGTAATTTGGCAAGCCTCCCGTTAAGGTAAGGTCAATGGTACCTGATGGTACGCTTCCACCACACCAGTTACCGCTGTTGTTCCAGTCTGTATCTACAGTACCTGTCCATACACCGCTAGTAAAATCGATCGTTACATCGTCGGTTGAAACAGCGCAGGGCGCATTGGTAATGGACCATCGCAACACGTAGGTAGTTCCCGCCGTGCCGCTGAAGGATGAAGTTGGGCTGGTGGATGCTGCAAAGGACCCGCCGCTGCCGCTGATGATGCTCCAGCTTCCTGTTCCGGTTACCGGTGTATTGGCAGCAAGTGTGGCAGATACGCCGCAGATACTTTGATCCGGTCCTGCATTGGCTGGGGTAGGCGCCGCCGATAGTGTTATTACAGCACTGCCGGTTTTATCGCCTGCCTGTGCATTGCAACCAGCGTCTGTAAGTGTGCTGATGGTATACGTGGTATTGCTTCCCGGGGTAACACTCACCGTTACAGGGTCTGTGCTTCCGGAGAAGGCAGCGCCGCTTGACAGCGTACCGCTCCATGGACCGGTGCCGGTTACTGCAATGCTTAATACAGCAGATGAGCCCGAGCAAATGGTTGCTGTACCGCTGAGTACGCCGGTAGGATTATTTCGTGTAACCACTACCGGTTGTACATCTGAACAGCCGCCCAGTGATACCTTTCCTTTGATGTAATAGGTACCCGCAGTCCCGATCGCTGATGGTGAAGCCAGCGAAAGCGTGGCTGCTGCGTCCGTCCAGTAGGTATAGGTTAAACCACTGGTTGATCCTGCTGTGACGGCTGCTGCGGTCAAGTTAACAGTTGCAGGTGAGCAGAATGGTGCCGGGTTGGTTATAATCAGAGTAGGTGTAGTACATGGTAATTGTTCTGCTAAAGCGATATCACCAAATGCTGTAATGCCTGTAACCTGTGTACTGGTAGAAGTTTTTGTACCCACCGTTGGATAAGACCAGCTACCGGAATACCTGCCTGCAATTAAATTGGCCGTATTGGTAGAAGCGTCTTTGTCTGCAGCGATAAAATTAAACACTGCACTATAGTTGGTAAAGGTAGTTGTTACATTGGTAAGCGTCCAGTAGCGGTTAATGGAGAGCGTGCCATCGAGGTAAGCTGATACCAGCAATGGATGATCAGTAGCGGTCGTTTTTACGGTAACGTTCCCGGCCACTGAAACACTTGCAAAAGTGAGTGTTACAGGCGTGTAGTTGGTTGCATCGCCAATATCGAAGGTTCTTGCCACATTTACGCCCGTAGCAATATTTCTTTGTTCGTTACCATAAATATAACCACTGGTGCGGCTTACACTTCCGGTGCTGCTGATAATAACAGTACTGCTGCCCGTTGTAATGATACCGCTTGTAAATGTAAGCACGCCGGTGATGGTAGTACTAATTGTTTGATTGATGCCGGCTGCATTATTTAAAATAAGATTTCTGAAGGTTGTGTTGCCTGTACCACCAATCGTTTGCGCCGATGTACCACTAAAGGTAACGGTACCCGTTCCGGCTGTATATCCTGCCGCACCTACATTGTTGATCCAGTTTCCTGCAAGCACAATGTTCCTGTTATTTGTTGTATTGCTGAGCACACCTGAACTAATGGTAAGGTTGCCATTCACGGTTATATCAGTTGTTGAAATGATCTTGTTCCCCGAACCTGCTATCGTTAAATGATAATAGGTCTGGCTCCTCATCGTGGCACTGCCGCCGTTATAGGTAACCATATTACCGGTAGCTGTGGAGGTAAGTGTGGTAATGGTTAACGGCGTGGTGCTGCCCAGTGATAATTTGGCATTGGTACCTTGTACAAAGGTTGTTCCGGTGAGTGTGCCCACTACAATGGCCGTACCTCCAAGATTATTGGTGAGCGTTCCTGCATTTACATCGGTTACACCGGCACTCCGGATGTCACCTGCGCCTGACCAGGTTTGAGTGGCGCTTGTTCTGATGGTTCCTGCATTGAAGGCAAGCGCCGTGGTATTATTTTGTACGATGCCGCCCGCAAATACCAGCCTGCCAACCGTTGTAACTGAAGTCGCAGTAAAGGTAGAGGTGCTGCCTACAGTGACCAGCCCGGTAAACGTACTGATTCCGGTACCGTTATTGTCCAGGAATGCACTGGTACCGCTTAATGTGGTAGTACCGTTTACAGTAAGGTTCCCCTGTGTGCTTACTGTCAGTAAGCCTGTTACACTGAGGTTCCTGAAGGTATAGTGAACGGTTGCAGCGCCTGCCATGGTAACACCGGTGGTGGCAGTTCCTGCGATATTCAGATCTGCGTTACCCGTTACCGTTATACCCGTACTAAAACTCATATTGACCGTTCCGGTGAGTGTTTGATTGTCTCCTACTGTGGCACCACCGGCAGAAAATGTTCCTGCCGTATTGGTAAAGCCTGAAGTAAAGATCATATTGGCAGGTGTTGTAACGGCGGAAGATACCCACCGCCCGGTTGAGTTATGTGTTACAAGACCGGTAAAGGTTGAAACACCCGTATTATTATTGTCTGTAAAATCACCTGCGCCGGTAATACTGGTTGTTCCGGAAACGGTAAAATTGCCCGAAGTGTTTACCAGCAATGTACCCGTAAGCGTTAGGTTGCCCGGTATCACGTAGTTCATAGCTGTGCCCGAAAACCTTACGCCGCCAGCACCGGTGATGGTAAGATCGCCGGAACCGGTTATCGACAAAGGATTGTAGAATATCATGAGAATGGTGCCGGTCAAAGTTTGACCACCTGTTACAGTAGCACCACCGGCGTTAAATGAACCGGCAGTATTGGTAAAGCCTGCTGTGAACACCATATTGGCTGCGGTAGTAACTGCTGTTGACGTCCATGCGCCGGTTGAGTTATGTGTTACCGGGCCCGTAAAACTGGTGACGCCGGCGTTATTATTATCCCAAAAAGCACCGGTACCTGTGATGGATGTAGTGCCGCTTACAGTGAGATTCCCGGTAGTGGAAACTGTCAGTCTTCCCGTGAGGGTTAAATTCCTCACAGCATAATTGATGGCAGTTCCACCAAAAGTGGCACCTGTAGTGGCTGTTCCGGCAATGGTAAGGTCGCCGTTACCAAGTATCGTTAAGCCGCCCGAAAAAGCCATATTGACTGTTCCGGTAAGCGTCTGGTTGTCGCTGATGGTGGCACCTCCTGCATTGAATGCGCCTGCTGTGTTGGTAAAGCCAGATGTGAATACCATGTTTGCAGGTGTGCTAACCGTGGTTGAAGACCAGCTACCGGTAGAATTATGTGTTACCAAACCGGCAAAACTGGTGATGCCGGCATTGTTATTATCGCTGAATGCGCCCGTGCCGGTAATATTGGTAGTACCACTCACGGTAAGATTGCCCGTGGTACTCACGGTTAAAAGACCGGTGAGGGAAAGATTTCTTACCGCATAGTTGATACCGGTTCCACCAAAGGTTACGCCCTGCGATGCTGTTCCTGCAATGTTCAGATCGCCGTTACCCGTAACCGCTAGTCCACCGGTAAAAGTCATATTGACCGTTCCGGTTAGTGTCTGGTTGTCTGTTATCGTGGCAGCGCCCGCATTGAAAGCACCGGACGTATTGGTAAAGCCGCTTGTAAATACCATATTGGCAGGCGTCATTACGGTGGTAGATGTCCATGAACCTGTAGAGGCATGTGTTACTGTACCGGCAAAACTTGTGATGCCTGTATTGTTATTGTCGTTGAATGCGCCGGAACCGGTGAGTGATGTAGCACCGCTTACAGTAAGATCACCAGTAGTGCTTACCGTTAGTAGTCCTGTTAAAGTAAGATTTCTTACTGCGTAGTTGATGGCTGTTCCACCGAAAGTTACGCCGGCCCCGGTTGTACCGCCAATGGTAATGTCTCCGTTGCCCAATATCGTGAGCCCGTTTACGAAACTAACATTCACTGTGCCGGTAATGGTTTGATTGTCGGCAATGGTAGCGGCACCTGCAGAAAATCCGCCGGCGGTATTGGTTATACCTCCATAAAAAAACATATTGGATGCTGTGGTAACCGCTGTGGAAGTCCAGGTTCCGGCAGTTTTTGTTACCATCCCTGTAAAAGTGTTCACCCCTGTGTTACTAAGATCTGAAATAGTTCCTGCTGTTGTAGTGGTACCTGCTACGGTTAAAGTGCCGGTAGCAAGATTGAGTGTTGCGCCTGTATTAACAGTAAGATTCCCTGCATCGGTCAATGAAAAGGTTCCCAACGTTAATGTGCCATTCGTTCCTCCTCCTACAACAATATTGCCCACGCTGTTTGCAGGGCTCACATTGAGCGTAACGGTATTGCCATTCTGAATGGTGACCGTACAACCTGAACAGGCATTTTGTCCCGGGTAGTCTGTGGAAGCAGCCCATGCTGTACCATTGTATTTCTGCCAGCTGGCCGATGCATTCCAGTTCATAGTGGCAGCATTGGAACGATAGTCTCCCGCTGCCGGCTGGGTCAGGGCTGCCCCGGAAATAAGGAGCGCCAGTGCCAGTAACAGGCTGTTCAAACCGGTGATGTGAAAACGCTTTGCTAAGTTGCTTTTTTGATTGGGTACAAAATAAGACGGGCAAACATTGGGATGTTTAAGGCTTGTCATGTTATTGGATTATTTGGATATGCGTTGTGATAACGTGCGATCGCCTCCTGTAGTATTTTGTCTATATGTTTTTGGAGGATTTACTATAAAATAGTTGGAAAAATCATACTATTTGGCCAGCATGATGGCATAAAATACAATCTCTTTTTTTCCCTGATCTTCATCAGCTAAAGAAAATAAAGCCATGATTTCATCGTTGATGGTACACTGCAATGGATTGAATTTGCCAACCGCAAACCGGTAAAATGAGTTAATTTTAAATTGCAGTATTATTTACGCCGTGGATGAATGTGTTACTACCGGGGCAGTTGCCTGTGAGGTACTCATTTCTAAATCTGCAAGTTGAACAAACTACTTCTTATACTATCGCTGCTGGCCTTTCATTGCACTGCTTTGTGTCAAAACTATATCAGGGGGCAGGTAATGGACAAGCACTACCAGCGGCTGGGCTCAGTTAAAATCGCTTCTCTTGCCACCCGGCAGCAGTACAAAACCGATGCGTACGGCAATTTTGGTTTTCCTTCACCGGTTACGCAGGATACACTCAGTTTTTCTTACGATGGTTACGATACGTTAAGCGTTGTTGTAAAAGCGGATGAATACGCCCGGATCACCCTTACAGCATTACCCTCTTCTGTTATCTTTACCAAAGACAACTTCTCCCTGATCATCCGCAACAGGGATATGCCCGTGGCAGAACGCTCCATCCGGGAGGAGACCTACAATCATTTCGATGAGTTTAATTTTCTCCGCACTGCCCAGTCACCGGGCATCGCTTTTTCTGCCAATATCAACAGGGCATCTTACAGTAATATCCGCCGGCTGATCAACGAAATGGAAAGCCTGCTTCCGCCACATGCGGTACGGATAGAAGAAATGTTGAACTACTTTAATTTTAATTATACCGAGCCGCAGAAAGACAGCATGTTTCACTGTGCATCTTACATCAGCAATTGCCCGTGGAATAAGAACAATGAATTATTGTTTGTGAATATCAGCGCAAGAAGGATCAACATGTCAAAGATCCCTCCGAATAACCTGGTTTTTTTAATAGATGTTTCCGGATCTATGGACATGCCGAATAAACTACCATTGCTAAAGTCGGGCTTCCTTAAAATGGTAAAGAATCTTCGGGCACTGGATACCATCTCTATCGTAACATTTGGCGACAAGGTAAGCCTGCTCTGCGAAGGTATACCGGGCAATGAAAAAGAAAAGATCGCTGCCATGATCGAAAAGCTGGGAGCTGATGGCCCCACCCCGGGTGAATCTGCCATAAAACTCGCTTTCAACGTGGCCTGGCGGCGTTTTATCAAAGGTGGTAATAACAGGATCATTTTAGCAGCAGACGGTGATTTCAACGTGGGCATCTCCACCGAAAAAGACCTGGTTTCTCTGATTGAATACGAAAAACAAAAAGGCATTTACCTCACCTGCCTGGGCGTTGGATCGGGCAATTATAAAGATTCCAAGCTTGCGGTATTGGCTCAAAAAGGCAATGGTAATTTTGCCTATATCGACAACGAGCAGGAAGCGGAAAGGGTGCTGGTGACAGACCTTACCAAAACACTTTTTACGGTGGCCGATAATGTGTATGTTTCCATGAATTTTAATCCTGCTGCAGTAAAAGCGTACCGCCTGCTGGGTTACGAAAATGACAACCGCTTTGTAAAAGACTCGGTGATACAACTGAAAGGTGGCGAGATCGGTTCCGGCCATTCCCTGATGGCGATCTTTGAAATGGTACCGAACACAGATAGCACAGCGGTAAACAATTGGGCAGCCGATCTGCAGGTGCATTACAGGATACCAATGCGTGTAAAACAGTATACTACCGGTTACAGTTGTCCGAATTCCGTTTCAACTTTAAAAGAAGCAGATATCAGCCTGAAAAAAGCCATCAGCGTGGCGATGTTTGGCATGAAACTGAAAGATGCGGAAGATGCTAAAGTGATGAGTTGGCGAAGCCTGCAAAAGTTTTCGGCAGGTTGTTTCGACAAAGAGAAATTTTTAGAGAAGGAGTTTTTACAACTGATCAGCAAGGCTAAAAAAATGTACACTCACCGCCGCAGGTATTCAAGCGATGAATAATTGCAAAAGCTTTAAAAAACTTATGCTGCTTTTTTGCCGTGATGTCCCCATTGTATTTCGTAAGTGATACCCGCCAGTAAAAATTGCTGGTTGATATGTCCCCAGGTATAAGTGTATTCGATATGAGGCGCCCATTTGCCTGCCTGAAAGAGTAAACCTGCGCCTGCATTGGCACTCCAGAAGTTTAATTGCTTGTTGTGAATATCGTGTTCGTCAAAAACAGTTTCCTTTTCAGCGGTATGACTGATGCCCACAACCGGGTAAAATTTCAGGTGTGAACGAAGGGTGACCAGGTAATGAAAATTGAGATCGATGTCCCACGCAGATTCTCTTGCCATCTCTTCTCCGGCTACTTTATTAACCGGGAAGAAGCGGTTTACTTCAACGCCCCCGGTAAGCTTTTCGTTGAAATGCCAGAAGCAGCTAAGATTCATCCCGTTCATTTGCTGGCGCATGTTGCGGATCATCGCAGCATCAATACTCATGGTATGCTGGGCGGTTGCATTGCTGCATAAAAAGAAGAGGATCAGCAATGGTTGAAAGCGTATCATCATTTTCATAGCACAAAACAAGCACGGAAGCTTTACCCGCTTGCTGACGCACATTTCCTTCCACAATGATTATTATCAGGATGCATCGCATTTGTTGAACCAGCAATGTGTGTGTCAGGCTGCTTTGCTGTACGCTGGTCTTACGAGCCAACTGCCGTTATTGGGTTTTCGTACCAGCAGCCAGTAAATGAAAAAGGCTGTAGTGCAGGCACCGATTGCGATCATGCTCCATGCAGGCAAAAAAGGTTGCAGGTTTACGAGGAGGCCATCTTTACCGAATTGGCCGAATCCAAAAAGTGAAGGTATCCGGTACCAGTAATAAAAAGACACACCTGCGGCAGCGAAAATATTATGGAGCGTTCTTTTGTATAATTCCGGGATATTCTTTTGCAGCAGTACATACAGGAGCAAAGAAATGGCAAAACCTGTCATGGGCATCTTGTACACCGCCAAAAAAGTTTGAAGCGAACTGATACTGTTTTCATCAGGCACATGAAACCAACCCCAGATAAAACCGGGCAAACCACCGGTGATGAGCAGGGCGCTGATCTGTTGATACCTCGTTTTTGCATCAGCCACAGCGTTGATGTTTACAGCAGAGTCCGGGCAGGGTACCACGCAATTCCTGCATTGGCTGCAATGTGCATTGGGCACAGACATCAGTGCATTGCCGCCGTATAATTTTTCAACTGGATGTACAGGACATAGGCCGGAACACCAGGCACTTTTCCATTCATAAAAATAACTGAAAATAATTCCTGTGATGGCCAGGCCAATGATCAATGCGGCAGTGGCATGTCCCGAATTATTAAATACCGCATGGCGCAGCGGAACGATCACAAACAGGGCGATCACGGCGGCAAGGTTGAGTTTGCTTGATTGTGACACCGTTAATCTTTTCTTCCTGGTGAGGCCGAGATGGCGTGGAAGCAACACCGTTGTTCCCAAGGGGCATACATTGCGCCAAACGCCCGGGGCCACCACAAATATTAATGGAGCCAACGGTATCAGGATATTCCAGAAAAGCAATGTACCTGTGGCTGGAATAAATAGCAGGCAACTTAAGATCGTGGCGCCTGCCAACCATAGTGCGAACTGCACCGTTCGCCAGGCGATGATGGAACGTTTCGACAATTGATCGCCTGATTTAAAACTGCTAACTGCTCTTGCCATAAAACCTGTTTAGAAAGGTAACTTTTACACAGGTGACAAAATAAATAAAACCGTTTTTTTTAAAAGATGATTTAACTCATATACAAAACTGAATTCTACGACTGCCCGGGATGGGTAAGGGTAAAAAAACTATGCGTACTTTTAAACAAAAAAATATGCCCGAATCTAAAAGCAGACATGCTCATAAACATGCACCACATCACGAAAAACACCCTGTGCCGCCCTCTAACTCCATGAGTAGTAATAAAAGGGTCGTTATTATCGCCATCATTTTTTTTGGAGTGATCGGACTTACCATTGGTTTTTTAATAGACTCTTCCAGTGTGTTGGTGTTGCTCGCCGGTGCGGTGGTAGGCATTGCCGCCGGTTATTTTGCCGGGCAGGAACTTAAAAAAAGTTTATCCGGGAAGGGATAGTTTTTTAATAACTGGTTACAGAGTTGCAGGAGATACTGATCGGTCGAGGCATGATGGTTTGCACCAGTTTAGCTTAGATAGATTGAATGAGCCACGTATATCATGATACCATAAAGAAATATGGATGCAGTATTAAATGTGCTACTCAGTAATTCTCTTCCATTGGTCTTGAAAAAACTTCGCTCGCCGGAACCATTTTACCATCGAGGCAAATGCAGTACTCTCCGTCTTTTGACAGTTCTTCTTTCAATTCCCGTTCTATCTCGGTCATGTCCTTCAGGAAATTATTTATGGGGAGTGTGATGTGGTTGATATACCGGCCCGTTCTGTCGAAAGTATCTGATAACTCATCTTTAAAGAGTGACAGCCCTTCCGCAATGGCCGCCTTTTTTTCTACGTAGGTATCTTTTAAATAGTGTTGAACGCTGTCGAGGTTTTTGCCAAGGGATAGATACAGCATGCCGGGAGTAGTTGATTTTTCCATGTTGCAATCGTTTAGTGCAACGGCGTAATTTCTGTGCCAAAAAGCATTGAAATAAAGGTTGTCTCCGGTAGGATGAGTCATTATGATATTGCTGTTGGATAACTTTTACAACTTGTGAATAATTACCCGGATTTACTGCAAAATCATATTTTATAAAATAATTTATTGTTCACAAAACGGGGAAATCAATGCACAGAATTCAGCCAGTGTTTTTGCTCATTCCGGGATTTTTTTTCACGCCCTGGCCTCTTGCTGAAATTCTGTAAGGGGAGTTTGCAGATTAAAAT
>DDEU01000069.1 GCA_002336815.1 Chitinophagaceae bacterium UBA1946
TTGATACCTTCAATATTATCAGGTGAAAAATGCGAACGGATACAGGTCATGTACACATCGATCTTATTGCCTGTCCTCACAACCTTTGTTTCACCTTCGCCTTTTGATACAAATGGATTGGTATTCTCATCGATCTTAAAGAATTTCACCGATTTGTTTTTGATCACATCCGCCGCTACCGCCTGTGCATAGTGTGGTTCACCGATGGTTGGAAAGTCGAGTATCAGCTGCATTTTATCTCCGCTGATATCGTATAACTGCGCACTCTGCGCCAGCTCGGGGCCTGTTGGCAGGTAACGGTCTTTGGTGATCTTGTTGTAGGCAATCAGGTATTGTGCATTCGGCTTTTTACTATCGCCGCCGGGTATGCACAAATGACCAACAGAATAAAAGGTTGGGGCCCTGTCAAGCACCTGCAAGCTTTCGATGTTCCATTTTACCACTTCGCTCGAAACAAAGAAAGTTGTGTACGCATTGCCTTTACCATCAAACTCGGTATGCAATGGGCCAAGACCAGGTTTCTTTACTTCACCATGCAAAGCCGCATCGTATTTGATAACAGGAATGCCTTCATAGTCGCCATCAAAAGCCTTGTCGGCAATGGCTTTTATCATTTTATCAAAACTAAATACAGGAATCAATGCAGCCAGTTTACCACTGCCGACGATGTAAGATCCGGTTGGATCAACATCACAACCATGCGGAGATTTTGGACAGGGAATAAAATAGCAGATGTCTTTCAGTTCTTTGGAATCCAGTATCGTTACTTCTGTTTTAATTTCAGAAGTAGCGGTGTGTGATTTTTCGTTGTACACGTTGTGGGCATATTTTACTGCCTGCTTCCTTCCTTTTCCGGCCTTTAAATATTCTTCCGCTTTTTTCCAGTTCACCGCCATGANNTATCTCTTTGAGAAGCATTTACTTCCAATAAGGTATTCGCCTGCTCTGTATTGTAACAGCTAAAAAAGAACCAGCCATTCGACTTTCCTTTACCGGCATGGCTGAGATCGAAGTTTACGCCAGGGCACTGGATCTGGAAAGCGATGTCCATTTTGCCATCTTCTTTTCCAACGCTGATAAAACTAAGATAGCCTTTGAAATTTTTCTTGTAGGTACTGATGGCCACGTCGCCATTGGCATCATCGGGTGGCACACTAAACCTCGTACCAGCCACTACATACTCCGTGTTTTCTGTAATAAAAGGTGAACTGTGGTTGCCTGCACTATTAGGCAATTCGATGATCTCATTGGTACGGAAAGTAGAGAGATCGATCCTGGCAACACGGGGTGTATTGTTAGCATTGCCAAATATCCATCGGCCATCTACTTCACCATTTGTTTGTGATAGTTCGGTATGATGCAGATCGTCCCATGGCACAAAACCATGCGATGTGTTTAACATAGGTTTGGTCTCTTCGCTGTAACCATAGCCCTTTTCAGGATCTACAGAAAATACAGGAATCACTCTCAACAATCTTCCGCTGGGCAATCCGTAAACGCTCATTTGCCCGCTGAAGCCGCCGGATACAAAATTGTAAAAGGCATCGTATTTGCCCGGTGCTACATACGCTTTGGAGGCTGCATCTGCATTTACAGCAGAGCCGGCATTTTTAGGTTTACAGGAATTGAATACCATTGCCACCAGCAATGCGATTGCAAGCGGCAGCAGTTGTTTTGAAAATTTCATATGATTCTTATTTTGTTAGTTTAAAATTTGCTACAGGTGTAACGGAAGTCATCTATACCTGCTCAATATTCCCAATTCGCTGTTGACGATTACGATTCACTATTTCACCCCGTCGTTCTTACGCATGAACTCGTATAGCGCTCTTGCATCTTCATCTGCCAGGTTTTGATTGGGCATACGCACCAGGCATATTTCCAGCATGGCCTGTACTTTTGGATCCTTGTTGATCATGGCATCGGTATTGGTGGCAAAATTCATGATCCATTCCGGTGTATGCCTTCCCGTTACTCCCTTCCATCCCGGCCCTACCAGTTTTTCATCGGTGAGTTTATGACAACTGCTGCATTTTACACTGTACGTCTTTTCACCAACGGCTGCCATGGCCGCATCAAGGGTGGCAGGCACTTCCACTTTGGTGAACTTACCTTCTCCCCTGTTGGGATCGTAGGAAGGATTGCCATTTTCGGTTGTTTTTTTAGCATCATAGGGATCGGCAGCAGCATCTTTGCCGTTTTTGCCGCCACCGCAGGCTGCAAATACTACGCTTGCAGTAAGGATGACTATCAGTTTTTTCATAATAAATGTTTTAGGTTTAAAATTTGACAGTGCAATTTTACTCCACGCATTTCCCGTGATTTATGCGTTCAATCATACTGCTTGCTTTTTCATGAAAAAGGCCGTAGGTTTATAGCAGAACATGACAATAATCATGTTTCTGCCTTCCCAATATCACTGCTTCCCCGCTTAATCGCCTATAGTTTTGAACTTCAGGAAAAATATTGTATGACAATTGATACCGATACGCTGCTAGCCATGGGCGCCACTTATAAAAAAGTTAGTGCCGGCGAATTGATCTTCAACGAGGGGAGTGTATGTTCATTCTACTACCAGTTAGAAAGCGGTTCGGTAAGATGGTCCAATATTGATGATGAGGGCAATGAGTTTATCCAGAATGTGATTGAACCAGGCGACTGTTTTGGTGAATTGCCGTTGTTTGATGACCTGCCCTATGCAGCCAGCGCCATAGCGGAAACAGATTCGGTAGTGATCCGCCTGCACCGCTCACAGTTCAATCAATTGATCCTTGAAAGACCTGATATACATTTTAACTTTACAAGATTGATGGCAGAGCGGTTACGTTTTAAATTCATGCTGCTGAAAGAATTGTCGCACCACGATCCCGAACAGAGCATTACCAAACTGCTTGCTTATTTTAAAGAAAACAAAAAGAACATTTGCAGCAAATGCAACAAGGTGAATCTTACCCGCCAGCAGATCGCCAACATGACGGGGCTCAGGGTGGAAACGGTGATCAGGACCATTCGCAGCCTGCATGATAAAGGAGAACTCAAAATCCAAAAAGGCAAAGTCTATTGTTGAGGGGATTCCCTGAAACAATCCGTTTTATTTCTTCCACGCCTTCACAACTTACATTTTATCTTATACACAGGAGTGCCTGTTTATCGTAATATGCTTGCTTCGATCTTCCTGCCGGAGAAGTATAAGTTGATCTGCTGCCGCACAAATAAAATACCTGTGATGAATAGCCCGCCGAAGGGTAAATTTTTATCATTATGATTTGAATCACAAGATCCTCCTTTACCCGGCAGTTACTTTGCGTAAACAATTTACCATGCAGTTACTGCAACGCTATACAAGGATCGCCCTGCTCAATTTACTTTTTGTAGCGTTGATCGGTGTAATCTTAAGATACAAGATCGCTTTCTCTCTTCCCTTTATCGATCAGAAACATTTACTGCGCGGCCATTCACACTTTGCATTCGCAGGCTGGGTTACACATGCCATCATGCTATTGCTGGTAAATTACCTGGCAGCTCAAAAGGGAGATCAAATGATCAGCAGGTACAAATGGGTGATCAACGCCAACCTGGTTACTGCCTACGGAATGCTGATCAGCTTTCCGGTACAGGGCTATGGAGTCTGCTCCATTCTTTTTTCTACCCTTTCCATTTTCGTCTCGTATGTATTTGCAGTGATGTACTGGAAAGACCTCAACAGTCTTGCAGAAAAATCGATCGGTCACTGGTGGATGAAAGCCGCCTTGCTGTTCAATGCGCTCTCTTCAGCCGGCGCTTTTTCACTAGCCTTAATGATGGCAACCAAAAACCTGCACCAGGACTGGTACCTGGCATCGGTGTATTTCTTTTTGCACTTTCAATACAACGGCTGGTTCTTCTTTGCCTGTATGGGTTTGGCAACAGCAAAATTTCTACCTGGGGTTAAGCTGTCTACACAAAAAAAGATATTCTGGTTGTTTGCATCCGCCTGCATCCCTGCCTATGTATTATCAGCGCTGTGGTTACCCATACCAGGCTGGGCCTATGTTATCGTGATACTGGCTGCATTCAGCCAGGCAACAGGATGGGTCCTTGTTGTGAGGCAAATAAAAATACAAGCCCCATTTATCCGCAGCATTACCGGGAAAAGTGCTGCCTTGCTGATCACACTGAGCTGCATAGCACTGAGCATTAAACTGCTGCTGCAGCTTGGCTCTACCGTACCTGCATTGAGTACGGTTGCGTTTGGTTTCAGGCCAATCGTGATCGGGTACCTGCACCTGATCTTGCTGGGTGTGATCAGTTTATTCCTGCTCGGTTTTATGATCACAGAAAAGCTGATCCTTGTAGAAAATGTTGTTGCACTTAGTGCTGTTAAAGCATTTTCCGGCGCCGTTATCCTGAATGAATTGCTGTTGATGATACAGGGCATTGCTGCCATGACCTACACAGCAGTGCCTTTGATCGATTCATTATTGCTGATGGCAGCCATCGCTTTACTTGCCGGCATTTTTTTATTCAACTTGAGTCAACAAAAAACAACTAAGTGATCACGATCATAAAAACAGTTATTAAACCGATTCACCTTTACAAAAAATTTATACTTATGACAAACATTGCAGAACAAACACTGGCCTCCATCGTAACATCGCACCACCAGACCGTACCGGTATTGGAAAAATACAACCTCGATTTTTGCTGCAAGGGCAAGCGCACGCTGGCACAGGCCTGCACCGAAAAAGGACTTTCCATTGAAGCAATTTTACAGGAACTTGAACTCAGCACAGCGCAAAGCAACGCTTCGGATTTTTCGTCAATGAATGCGGAACAGTTGATACAGCATATTTTACTGCGCCATCATTTTTATGTAAAACAATCAATGCCCACGATACAGGATCACCTGGTTAAAGTAGCCACCAAACACGGCGAACGCTTCTCCTACATGTACGAAGTGCTTAACCTGTTCATGCACTTACGTGGAGAAATGAGCATGCACCTGCAAAAAGAAGAAACGATATTGTTCCCAAGAATAAAAGAAGTGGAATCGCTGCATCATTTTAACCAGAAAAGAAATATCGATGCCAATTATATCTTTGGTCCCGTGGAAGTAATGGAAAAGGAACATGACGAAGCCGGAGATGTTTTATATAAAATAAGAGAACTTACCGGCAATTACTCAGCGCCTGCAGATGCCTGCACCACTTTTAAAGTTTGCCTGGCAGAGTTAAAAGAGTTTGAGGAAGACCTGCACCAGCACGTACATCTTGAAAACAATTTACTGTTTCCACTCGCTGAGAAAATGTTGACTGGTATCAGGTCGTCCCTGTAACGAATACTTAGCTATCGAAAAATTGTGAAGGCAGGTGAACAATTATTGAATGTGAGGAACAGTTTGTGTTCTGTTATCGATCAGTTCCTTGTGTTTGCCATTCTTTATAACGACGAATGGTTCATTTAATTTTATCTGGTACTGGTTAAAGGAGGCATTTTTGCGGAGCAATTCAAGGTATTTATTGTAGTAAGCAGGATCTTCTTGCTCCGTGTGAATATTCAGCACCAGCATATCATGATCATACTGCAACTGGTAACGTTTAATGGAGGTGTCCTTTGAAAAAATAATACCAAAAAAAGACGCATGCAGTATGTTGTTCTTTTTATCTATTACAATATCTGCCTGCCGGCCAACAACACTTTTTATCAACGGGAACCCCCTTTTACAAGGGCAGCTTTCATCGCTCATTTGTACAAGGTCGTTTGTATTGTAACGAAGCATAATAAAACCTTCATTGGAAAGATCAGTACTTATTAATGCTCCGTTATCCATTACTTCATAAGCGGCCCGGGTATTGATGAGGTGCATTTTGCCAAATTCGCATTCAAATGCTGATATGCCTGCTTCGTTGCATCCATACTGATCATACACTCTTACGCCGAAAGCTTTTTCAATGGAAGCTCTTACAACTGGAGTGAGTACTTCAGCAGTTGTAACAATACCACGAAGATGAGGGAATTTTAAAGCCGGCCGCTGATTCAGGTATTCTGCCAAAGCAGCTATCGCATTTGCATAACCATACATCACGGTGGCCTTGCTGCGGTTTAGCTTAAAAGTGTAGTCATCCAATACCTGGTTATTAAGCGGGGAGGCATAAAACACTGCCGCATTCATCAATTTGTAAAAAAGTTTATACTTCCAGCCTGCTTTTACCAACGATGTGCCGGCAAAAAACACAACCTTGTCACCCAACTTGTAGCCGGCAGTTTCCCAGCTTAACAGTATGCCCGCCCATAGATATGATTGCGATGTTTTAGTGGTGTAATATTCAAATGGCGAAGCAGTGCTTCCGCCTGTTGTTTTTCGGGCAAGTTTTTCTTTACACGAACGGTTTATAAATCCATCAAAGTTGGCCGTAATGTGATCTTTTGAAAGCACAGGAAGCTGGTGATAGTCTTCAAATGAACTGTAGAACGGTGTAAAGTGTTTTGCCTGCTCAACAATAGAAGCTAGTTTTTTTTGCTGAATTGCTGCAAGTTCATCTGCCGGCAGGTATTGCTGACGTCTCAGCTCATTCAGCACTTTTACAATGCTGGTTCCTCTTAACAGATCTATCAGCAAAAAGCGGATGCGCCCTGCTGGTGAAAAATATGACATGCAAACACAGTTTAGCTTAAATAAAATATCTTTTCGGTATAGGCAGGGGGAACAGTGCTAAACATACAAAAAAAAACAGGACTGCGTGTTGTTTTCGGGTCAATATGAGAAATAAATTTCTGTGGCACCATACCCGTATGCAGGCGTGTATTGGTTCACGAAAGACTTGACTTCTCTTTTTGTACGCAGGATCGAGTGGATCTCGTCCCTCAGTTTTCCCGCCCCCACACCATGGATAATGATAAGAGAAGACTGGTGGTGAGAAACGGCCAGCTCATAAAATTTTTCAAATTCTTTTAACTGGATACTCAGGATCTCGAAGTTGCTGAGGTGTTTCCAGCTATCTGTGAGCTTCTCAATATGAAGGTCTACCACGGAACGGGGTGGCGCAAGATGTTCTTTTATTTTAGCCAGGTCGTATATCCTGAAGCCTGCATTGCCCAGTTTGCCAAGGTCAGCTTTTTCCTCGTCGGTTTTATCAGGGTAGGTATCAAACAGCAGGTAAGAAAAAGTAGGCTCGTTCTTCGCCCTGATCTCTTCAATTTTTTTGAACAACTGTTTGCCTTTTATTTTCAGGGAAGTTTCAAAATAAGGCGCTTTCTTTTTATCCGGCACGGCAAGGGAAAATTCTACGGCAAAACGGGGATTGTCGCTCAGGTCTTCAAACAGCACATCATGCAGATAAAAATCCTGTTGCGGCAATAAAGTATTATTGAGTTCAAAATTACTCTGGCCATTAAAAAAAAGGTCGTACCGGAAATCAAATTGCGTATTGGTTTGGTTGTGCAGGTGGATCCTGAACTTTTCCACTACATCATCATCAAAAATATCCTTGTCGAATATGGGCAGAAAACTCAGGAACACCCCTTTTTCTTCTACCTGCTTTGGTTTAATGGAAGGCTTCTCCCTTTTCACATCATCAATGAAAATCTTCTTTATGTCTGCCTTCCGTTTCTCGGTGAACATTTTGAAATATGGAAAATCTATCTGGTCGAGATAAGCAGGAAAACGCACTCCCTTTACCTCGATCATTACCATTTGCTCATTGATGATCTCCACCACCTTTCCGTCTTCATTGGTATGCGTTACAATTATCTTATCGCCCGGTTCGTATTTCATTACCTGTTGTTGCTCCTTTTTTGAAAATAACTGCAAAGTTATGTCCGAAAACCTGTTTATACCAATTGAATAAACAAATAATCGCTTTCCGGTGAAATAAAGGTTACCTTCACCGGGTAGGTAGATGCCGGCTTTTGTAATTGAATGATCATCTTTTCTTGCTTTTTTTCTTACATCTGCAAATCCCCTGGTTCGTTTCGTTGATTTTCCGGCATACCTGGCAAAGGCCGGTTTAAAACTTTACAAAGCAAGCAATAGCAGTTTAGTGGCTTCTATAGGATGAAAGATGTTGAACATGCACGTAGAAAAGTTGGGTAAGACTGGCCAATATCTTAAGCATCCTGGTAAATCTAATAATTCGATTCAATTATATCTTGAAAAAAACAACATTATGTTTACACAAACCTGGAAAAAATACCTTTCTATCATCATCATCCTGATCAAACGTTCTTCCAACGGTCCACAGGAAATGCAGTTGAATTTTTCTGATTTTGAAAGAGCTGCAGGTGGACGAAAGATAAAATTCAATTTCGTCAACATGCAACTGCACAATGGCCGCCAGCAGTATGGCGAAAAATTACCACCGGTAGCAACTGACCTGATGCAGGTATTGCAGGAAAATGATATTGCTGCTGCTTTATTGAAAACGCAACACCTCACGTTTGCGATGACGACCGGCATGACGCTTACCATCACCAATACCAGTGCTGCGGTTGCAGAAGAAACAGCGCAGGCTGCAGAAGCTACAGAAACAGCGGCAGAAGAAGCACAGGCTTAAGTTGATTTTTTGCAGTATTCTACTTCTTCTTCCACCAGGAATTTCATCTCCAGTTGGAGAAGCACTTGCTGTAGTCAATATAAAAAAATAGCCCGGTGCTGAGCCGGGCTGAAATAATATTTTACGAGAAGGCTTGAGGAATAATCAGGCAGCCAGCTTACTTTTTCTATACCCATACAATAGATAGATCACGAGGCCAACTCCCAGCCAGCTTCCAAACCAGGCCCAGTTTTTAGCCGTCATTCCTGTTAACAGGTAAAGACAGGTGGCAAGACCCAGCAATGGGATCAGCGAATATTTTTTTACCACTGCAAATACACTGATACCAATACAACTGATCCAGAAAATTATGGTACTCAGGTTAAGCGTTTGCTTGGCAATAAGCGCTGTATCCAAATTGTGTTGCAGCACTTCTGGCTTTGCGGCGTCAAGCCCGGCAAGAGCGATCCTGGTTTCTGCATCGGTTAAATGAAAACTAAAAAGTTCAGTAAAATAATTGTTGTTGTACAAATACAGGCTCAGCAGGCTGGCAATGATCAGTAAAGGAAAGATCAACTGTCCGTTGATGTAGGGAATGTGAAATTTGCCAGCTTCTTTTTCTTTTCGTGGAATCAGCAACACGCCGCCGCAAACCAAAACAAAGGCGAATAAGGTAGCGATACTCGTGAAATCAAGAACAAAAGTTTTGTCGGTAAAGAATATCGGCACGCCAACCACCAGCCCGGTTACGATGGTAGAAAAGGAAGGTGTTTTAAATTTTGGATGAATCTTTTGAAACACGGGTGGCAGCAGGCCATCACGGCTCATGCTCATCCAGATACGGGGTTGTCCCATCTGGAAAACCAGCAACACGCTCGTCATCGCCACTACGGCAGCAATGGATACAAAGAACTGCATCCAGCTCACATTCAAATTTTGCTTTTCAAATATAAAGGCAAGCGGATCTCCCACCCCTTCAAAATTCCTGTAGTTAACGGCCCCTGTGAGCACAAGCGTAAGCAGGATATAAACCACGGTGCAGATTACCAGGGAAAGGATCATACCCCTTGGCAGATCACGCTGCGGATTTTTACTTTCTTCGGCAAGCACACTTACTGCGTCAAAACCGATATAGGCGAAAAACACGCTACTAACGGCGGCCATTACCCCACTAAAACCATTGGGCATAAAAGAATGTACACCGGCATCATTGGCCGGCTGCCAGTTAAATGTAAGACCATTGTGGAAGACAAGGTAACCACCCACCACGATCACCAGGCCCACCACGATCATTTTTAAGATCACCATGATATTACTGAAATTGCGGCTTTCTTTGATGCCCCTGAAAACCAGCGCCGTGATGAGGATATTAATAACCAGTGCCGGCAAGTCAAAGATGATGTGCAGTCCCCCCACTACCGGGGCGGTGTTCCATGCTTCATGCACATCGGCATTGGTACTACCATCCTGCAGGGCATGCTTCACTTCCATATAACTGGTGCAGAGGTATTCAGGAAGGTGTACTCCCAGCTTTTGCAGAAAGGAAGTAAAATAATCGCTCCAGCTATACGCCACATAAATGTTGCCGATGGAATATTCCATGATGAGCGCCCAGCCAATGATCCAGGCAAATAATTCCCCGAAGGAAGCGTAGGCGTAGGTATAAGCACTGCCTGCTACGGGAATGCGGCTGGCGAATTCAGAATAACAGAACGCTGTGAAGGCACAGGCGATGGCGGTAATGATGAACAGCACCACTACACCCGGACCGCCATGAAAAACAGCGCCACCCAGGCTGCTGAAACTTCCGGCACCAAGGATGGCAGCGATACCAAAAAAGGTAAGGTCTTTTAGGGTAAGTACTCTTTTCAAACCATGTGAACCATGCGGATCGTCGCCGCCTTCGGCCAAAATATTGGATATCTTCTTTGTTCTGAATAAAGAATTAGACATGCGTTGGTTTTGGTTGAATAAAAAAGAAAATTAAGGAAAATAATTTTACCGGAATAAAATTGATGACGAAGCAGTTACCTGGAGCAACTTTCATCGGCGCCTTCAATACTGGATACGTAGAATGTTAGTCTGAGCTTGTCGAAGACGGGTTGAGTTGACTTATCCGAAAAATCGCATTATAAAAATTGTCTTATCCTTCGTCAGGCCCAGGATGACAAATTTTTATAGAGCTATCAGCACATGAATAAACTAGTTTTATTATGACACCCGGGACCTGCATTAAGTCGCTCCTGCACCATTATACTGTCAGTCTGAGCTTGTCGAAGACTGTTTCGGTTGACTTATCCGAAAAATCGCATTGTAAAAATTGTCTTATCCTTCGTCAGGCTCAGGATGACAAATTTTTATAAAGGTATCAGCACATGAATTAGCTAGTTTTATTATGACACCCGGGACCTGCATTAAGTCGCTCCTTCTCCATTATACTGTCAGTCTGAGCTTGTCGAAGACTGGTTGGGTTGACTTATCCGAAAAATCGCATTGTAAAAATTGTCTTATCCTTCGTCAGTCTGAGGATGACAAAATTTTATAAAGCTATCGGCACATGAATAAACTAGTTTTATTATGATATATCGGACCTGCATTAAGTCGCTCCTCGACCATTATACTGTCAGTCTGAGCTTGTCGAAGACTGTTTGAATTGACTCATCCGAAAAACCGCTTTATAAAAATTGTCTTATCCTTCGTCAGGCTCAGGATGACAAATTTTATAAAGGTATCAGCACATGAATTAGCTAGTTTTATTATGACACCCGGGACCTGCATTAAGTCGCTCCTGCACCATTATACGATCAGTCTGAGCTTGTCGAAGACGGGTTAGATCTCAAATCTGCTGTTGTTACTAAAGAGTATGACTTAGCCAATCTTTTAATCTCAGCCCAATTGTTGTTAAAAAGTGCCTCCTTCTTTTTTCGTGACCAGCCTTTCAGTTGTTTCTCCCAAGCAATAGCATTTTGAATAAACTGAAAACTTTCGCAATATTTCAGTATAACAGGGCGCCTGTTATAGGTGTAAGCAGTTTTCTTTTCATCATTATTGTGCTCCCAAAGCCTTCGGTCGATATCATTGGTTACACCAATATAGTAGCTGCCATCAGTACATTCAACTATATACACATAATATGTATGGGATGATCTCATAGATCAAGTGAATTTACTAAATTAACCGCTTTATTAAAATTGTCTTATGCTTCGTCAGGTCCGGCATGACAGATTCTTATAAACCTACCGGTTTCTTTGTATGAGGTATAAAGCCAGTTCCTTTAATGGTTCTTTTCTTTTGGAGATCACCGCAATATCTTCTAAATGCTGCAGTGCGGTTTGTAAATATTTTTCTTTTAATTCATTGGCCCACTCATCTACCTTACAGGCTTTGAATATCTCCAGCACCTGCTCCACTTTATCAGCGGGGTTATCAGTCATTAACTGCTGCAGCTTTACCCGGGAAGCACTATCAGCCACTTCCAGCGCATGGATCATTAAAAAGGTTTTTTTATTGGCAAGGATATCGCCGCCTACCTGTTTGCCAAAAGTGGCCGGATCGCCAAATGCATCAAGGTAATCATCCTGCACCTGGAAAGCGATGCCGAGGTGCTTTCCAAATTCATACAGGTGCTGACGGTTGCCTTCGCCGGTACCGCTCAGGATGGCACCCAATTGAAGACTGGCAGCCAGCAGCACAGAGGTCTTCAGCGTGATCATGTTTACATACTCATCAAAGCTCACACTGTCTCTTTTCTCAAAATCCATGTCCAGTTGCTGGCCTTCGCAAACCTGTGCTGCAGTTGTGTTGAACAACTGGATGATGCGGTGAAAAGAGGGTGACTTGATCCTGTTCAGGTAATCATAACATTTTACCAGCATCACATCACCAGCTAGTAAAGCGGTACTGTCGCCGAATTTAGTATGCACCGTAGCAAGCCCCCGGCGTACCGGCGCCTTGTCCATGATATCATCATGAATGAGGGTAAAATTGTGAAAGAGTTCAATGGCTGCAGCCACATCGTAAGCATCAGGATTGATCTCATCAAAGAGTTCATTGCCCATCAATACACTTACCGGCCGCACTCTTTTACCACCCAATTGCAAAATGTATTGGGCAGGATCATACAGGCTCGGCGTATGTTCGGGAAAATGACGGATATTGAATTTCGTTTCAAAAATTCCGGCAAGTTCAATAAATGAGTGCATCATGAAAAATAGACGATTGAAAATGGATGAATGAAGCAGGAAAATACACTATCCAAATGCAGTTTTATTTTGATTTACGTTTAACAGGTTTTGCTTTTTTCTCTTTTGATGCCGGGCTTGCTGAATTTGATTGACCATCAGGCACCCAATGATAATCCAGTTGTCTTTTTTCCAAATTGGCAGCAGCTACTTTTATCCGTACCTTATCTCCCATCCTGAATTTGGTACCCGTTCTCATTCCTACCAATGCATAGTCTGCATCATCCAGTTTAAATTCATCGAAATCGCTCAGGTCCCTTACCGCCACCAAGCCTTCGCATTTATGCAATACCGTTTCCACGAAAAAGCCAAAGCTGGCCACGCCGCTGATGATACCGTCAAAATCTTCGCCCAGGTAAGACTGCATAAATTCGACCTGTTTGTATTTGTTGCTGGCCCTTTCTGTTTCCATGGCCTTTCGTTCCCGCTCGCTGCAATGCTTGCACTTGTCCTCCATCTGCTTATCGATCACCAAATTCTTATCCAAACATTGTTGCAGGATGCGGTGCACCAGTACATCAGGATACCTTCTTATGGGTGAGGTAAAATGACAGTAATGCTCAAAGCCCAATCCATAGTGGCCGATGTTCTCAGAAGTATACACCGCCTTGGCCATGGTGCGAATGCCCAGTTGCTCCAGCACATGCTGTTCCGGTTTACCACTTACATCCTTCAGCAAATTATTAAAGGAAGCAGCTACCGCCGCTTCGTCATGAATATCGAATTTATAACCAAACTTTTTTGCAAATGCCGCAAATGGTTTCAGCTTTTCATCATCCGGCGTATCATGGATGCGGTATGGAAAAGGGATCGGTTCCTTGTTGATCCTGATCTTGGATACATATTCCGCCACCGCCCTGTTGGCCAGCAACATAAATTCTTCGATCAACTGGTGGGCCTCCTTACTTTCTTTTATCACAATCCCAATGGGCTTTGCATTCTCATCCAGCTTAAAACGTACTTCCTGCGAAGAAAAATTGATGGCGCCATTGTTGAAACGCTCTTTCCTGAACTGTTGTGCCAAATCATTCAATAACAACAAGGGCTTATGATGCAGCCCATCTTTTGTTTCAATGGTTTGCTGCACTTCTTCGTATGTAAAACGGTGATTGCTGTGGATGATGGTTCTGCCGATCCAGCGGTGTTTGATCTCAGCCCTGTTGGTGATCTGGAAAACGACAGAAAAAGTGTATTTGTCTTCATGCGGACGCAGGGAACACAGTTCATTGCTGATCTTTTCCGGCAACATCGGGTTTACCCTGTCTGGCAGGTACACGCTGGTGGCCCTTTCGTAGGCAGCCTTGTCCAAAATGCTTCCCGGCAGTACATAATGGCTCACATCGGCAATGTGTACCCCAATTTCGTAACAGCCATTGTCGAGGTTGCGGATAGAAATGGCGTCATCAAAATCCTTTGCATCTACCGGGTCAATCGTAAACGTTAGTATGTCCCTGAAATCTTTTCTTTTCCTGGCTTCTTCCCTGGATATATCACCGTTCAGTTTTTTAACCTCGTTCATCACCGTTTCATCAAAGGCCAGTGGAAAACCGGCATCGATCAACAGTTCGTTCATCGCCATATCATTCTGGCTGCCGCCCTTTAAGATACTAACTACCTCACCCTCCGGTTTGCGGTCGCCTTTATTCCATTTGACCAGGCGCACTACCACCCGCTGGCCATTTTCGGCGCCATTGAGTTTATCCATCGGTATGTAAAAATCGGGAATGGGTTTATCCGAAGCCGGGATAAAGAATGCGACCTCCTTATTCAGTTGTATATTACCAATAAAAGATTTCTGTTTTCTTTCCACCACTTCCGTGATCACACCTTCTGCACGTTTGCCGCTACCGGCATCCCTGTTTACCTGTACATGTACCGTATCGCCATGAAATGCCCGGTTAAAATCATTGGGCCTTACCACAATATCCCTCTCCATCCCTTCTACGATCACAAACCCAAGTCCGTTCTTTGAAATATCCAACTGACCCTTTACAACATTCGCCGGCGACTTCCCTGTCCTTTCTTTTTTCTTTTTGTTCATACGCTTTCATTCTACGGCCCTACAGCCGTGTTTTATTGTTCTTTTTTATTTTTCCTGTGATACCAGCCCATTTTTTTATAGCATCATCCTTGCGTCGCACTCTTGTACCTTTTGATCTTTGGGGATCAATGAAACAGCTATTTGATCATTCAATAGTTGACCATTTACAGAAGTGTGAACGTTCAGTATTCAATCCTCAATATCTAACGCTGAATATTCAATCGAAAACGATTGAAATCAATATGTTTATTCTTTGAGAATATCTTTTGCCAGCGGTAAAACCCAATCCTGCTAATTTTACCAACTTTCAACAACTGCAATGTACCAACAAATTGCTACATTGACGAAAAACACCCGTAGTGCAGGCAATCACAAATTCTCCACAAAGGATCATTACCAAAACAATCTGGCAACTTTCGCTGGTGAGTTTGTTTACCGATATGGCGGGTGAAATGCTGTATCCCATTACCCCGGTATACCTGAAAAGCATAGGATTTTCTGTTTTATTCATCGGCATTTTAGAAGGCATCGCTGAAGCAGCAGCAGGATTAAGCAAAAGTTATTTCGGCAGCATGAGTGATAAAAAAGGCAAGCGGCTGCCGTTTGTGCAGATCGGTTATGGCCTCAGTGCAGTGTGCCGGCCAATGATGGCATTGTTCGTTTATCCTGCCTGGATTTTTTTTGCCAGGACCATGGAACGGCTTGGCAAAGGCATCCGCACCGGTGCAAGGGACGCTATGCTGAGCGATGAGGCAAGCCCGGAAACAAAGGCTACCGTATTTGGTTTTCACCGCAGCATGGATACAGTTGGTGCAGTGATCGGTCCTGCGATCGCCCTGTTGTACCTGTATTTTTTTCCGCATCAATATAAAACACTCTTTTACCTGGCATTTGTTCCGGGTTTGCTTGCCATTATTTCGACCCTTGTAATAAAAGAGAAAAAGAGGGAGCCGGAACTGGAATTTCAAAAACCGAGGGTGAGCTTTTTTGCTTTTGCTGCATACTGGAAAAAAAGTCCTCTTGAATATAAAAAATTGCTCACCGGCTTACTCCTCTTCGCCATCTTCAACAGCTCTGATGTTTTTTTGCTGCTGAAGATGAAAGAAAACGGGTTAAGCGATACGATGGTGATCGGCGTATATATCTTTTACAACCTTGTGTATGCGTTGCTTGCTTATCCCATCGGCATTCTCGCCGACCGGGTAGGTCTCAAAAAGATTTTTCTCACCGGCATCATCGTATTTGCAGTGGTGTACATTGGATTTGCATTCAACAGCAGCATGCCGGTTTCATTTGCATTGTTCTTTTTATATGGTTTTTATGCGGCCGCAACAGAAAGTGTATCCAAAGCCTGGATCAGCAATATTGCTGATAAAAAAGAAACCGCCACTGCCATCGGAACCTATATGGGCTTCCAAAGTATTGCTACCCTTATCGCAAGCAGTCTGGCAGGCTTGCTGTGGTATAAATTTGGGGCTACGATCACTTTTTTAATTACAGCAGGCGCTGCGGTCTCCGCAGCCATCTACCTTGCTTCCGTAAGATTTGCTAAAAAATAAACCACTTACTACTCATTACTTATTAGTTATTACTTCCTCCTTAACTTTAATAAAAAAAAATCATGGAGAATTACGATACGGTAGTTGCAGCACTGCAGGGCTTAAAAACAAAAGGCTACACCCTTGATTTCAATGTGGGAGCCGATGCGATCCATTGTGCCGAACATGATATTTTCCTGCACCCGGATGACTTTGAGATCATGGAAAGTTATCGTTTTGAAGGCGAGACAAATCCATCAGATGAAGACATCGTGTATGCTGTTGTTTCCAAAGATGGAAAACTCAAAGGCACCATCACCAGCGCTTTCGGCATGTATGCAGACAGCACCAGTAATGAAATGATACAGAAACTATCGTCACATAAATAAGTTTATTAACGAACAGATATATTTCTACAAATGAACCGGAGAAAATTCATTGCTGTTTCTGCCTTAACAAGTCCCTTACTATCTTTTAACCATTCGGCTGATCTGCAAATTGCCAATAAGCCCATAATGATCTCAACCTGGGATGAAGGAAAGAATGTAAATGCAGCCGCATGGAAAACGTTCAGCAAAAAAGGGCGGGCGCTGGATGCCATTGAAGCCGGGGCCATATATATTGAAAACAAGATCAGTTGCTGCGTGGGGCTCGGTGGAAATCCTGACAGGGATGGCATTGTAACCCTTGATGCCTGTGTGATGGATGAACATGCCAACTGTGGCGCTGTGGCAGGTTTGGAGCAGATAAAACATCCCCTGTCTGTAGCAAGAAAATTAATGGAAACCACCCCACACGTGCTGCTCGTGGGTGATGGCGCACAGCAGTTTGCTTTACAAAACGGGTTTACAAAAGAAGCGGCGGTACTATCAGAAGACGCAAAATTGGAATATGATAAATGGCTGAAAAAAAGCGAATACAAACCCGCCATCAATATCGAAAATAAAAAAGGGCATGGGCCATTTGCGCCGGCCCAGCTGGATGATGGCAGCCTGAACCATGACACGATGGGAATGATTGCGATGGATGCTGCCGGTAATTTATCCGGTGGCGTTACCACCAGTGGCATGGCGTTTAAACTGCATGGCCGTGTGGGCGACTCAGCCATTATTGGTGCAGGATTGTTTGTAGACAATGAGATCGGTGCTGCCACCAGCAGTGGCGTTGGTGAAGAAGTGATCAGGATCTGTGGCACACACATGGTGGTAGAGTATATGCGGCAGGGTTATACGCCTGAAATGGCCTGTAAAAAAGTGGTGGAACGGATCATTAAAAGAAACCCGGCAAAAGCAAAAGAGATACAGGTAGGTTTTGTGGCGGTCAATAAAAAAGGCCTCTATGGCGCTTATTCCATACAGGAAGGTTTTGTATATGCAGTGAAGAGTTTACAGGAAGATAAGGTCCACCCATCAAAATACTTTTTTGCCGCCACATCCTGAAGCGAATTAATAAAACAATAGCATAACAACCGTATGGCAGAAACGATACAACCGCAGGCTGATAAAAAGTTCGTTTTAGAAATAATTGGCTTTAATATGGAAGGCTGCAGGATTGCGCAGGCAGCGGGCGCCAACAGGATAGAACTTTGCGATAATCCAACCGAAGGCGGCTCTACCCCATCCTATGGTGTTATCAAAGCTGCAAGGGAACTGCTTCAGATACCGTTGTATCCTATGATCCATCCCCGGGGCGGCGATTTTTGTTATTCAGAAGCGGATTTCAATATCATTAAAACGGATATCAAAGTTTGTAAAGACATGGGCTGCGATGGCGTGGTGATCGGTATGTTAAAACCTGATGGATCGATCGACAAACGGAGAACGGCTAAACTGGTAGAACTGGCTTACCCGATGGGTGTTACTTTTCACCGGGCATTTGACCGTTGCGCCAATCCCTTTGAAGCACTGGAACACATAATTGATATTGGTTGCGAACGGATATTGACCAGTGGCCAGCAACCCACGGCACCGGAAGGCGCAGGGCTCATCAGCGGGTTGGTGAGACAGGCTGCCGAAAGGATCATCATTATGCCCGGCAGTGACGTAAGAAGCAGCAACATCACCGAACTGGCTAAAAGAACAGGCGCCACCGAATTTCACACATCCGCCAGGACATTGAAAAACAGTACAATGCACTACATCAACGATGCCATGAAAGAAAACCTGCAATCTGTAACGGTGGATGAGTTAGAAGTAAGGAAACTGGTGGAACTGATTAAGGAGTTTTGAATTTTGAATTTTGAGTTTTGAGTTTTACACATACTCATAACTCATAATTCTTTCAACCGTTAACCCTTTCCTAAATTCCCCCGGGCGGTCATTGCTAAGTTTGAGATTGTGCCTAAATTGCCGGTTCATTCAAATTAATGTGCATGAAGCAATTTTCCTTAATACTTAATATCCTTTTGTTAGCCGCTGTTGGATTTCTTTATTACCTGCATTTTTCCGGAACGAAAAAAACAGCTACCGCTGTCGTTGCCAGCAGTCCTGCGAAAGACAGTTGTGCTGTTGGTCACCTGATCGCTTTTGTAGAACTGGATTCATTGTACGACAATGTAGAATATATCAAACAAAAACAAAAAGAACTCGAGAACGAACAGGAACAACTTGCCAGGCAATACCAGGGAGCCTACCAGCAGCTGGAAAATGAAAAAAATACTTTCCTGAAAAAAGGAAACGCCATTACACAACAGGAAGCAGAAGAGTTCCAGGCCAGCCTTTACCAGAAACAGCAAAAGATAGAAGCGGATAAACAGGCGCAGGCGCAATCCATGGCTGCGAGCAGGAATAAAACGATGGAAGATATACAGGGCAGGCTCAAAAGTTTTCTAAACGATTACAACAGCGATAAAAGATATTCATACATTTTCGCTACCGGTGCCGGGCTCGACAATATCCTCGTCAAAGACTCTGCACACAATATTACTGCTGATGTTATCAAGGGCCTCACCAAAGAGTTTCAGAAAAAAGCCAACTGACAATTACGGCTAAATTTATTTATCTTGAACCCCGTTATAAAAAACGGGGTTTCTTATGTCAGACAACAATTCCAGCAGTTCCGCCTTTAAGCCTTCTCTTGGCTTGTTTGATGCCACAATGATCGTGGCAGGCTCCATGATAGGCTCCGGTATTTTTATTGTGAGTGCAGATATTACCAGGAATGTTGGAAGCGCAGGCTGGCTGATTGCAGTCTGGCTGATCACCGGTTTTATGACGCTGACAGCGGCGCTTAGTTATGGCGAATTAAGCAGTATGTTTCCAAAAGCTGGTGGCCAGTATGTGTATTTAAAAGAAGCCTTTAATCCACTGGCTGGTTTTTTATACGGATGGAGTTTCTTTGCAGTAATACAAACAGCTACCATTGCAGCCGTAGGTGTGGCCTTCTCCAAATTTGCAGCGTATTTGATTCCTGCACTGAGTGAAGACAATAAACTCATCAGCATACAAACTGGCATTGATGCCTGCGCCAACCCGGTTTTTTTTTCCATCAGTGCTGCGCAATTGATTTCCATTCTTCTCATCGTTTTACTTACTTATACCAATACTAAAGGCGTGCAGGGAAGCAAGTGGATCCAAAACATTTTTACCAGTGCTAAACTACTTTCATTATTTGGATTGATCATCGCAGGCTTCGTCGCATTTAAGCCCGAAGTATGGCATGCCAACTGGGTCAACGCCTGGAGTGCTACCACTGCAACGCTAAAAGATGCCTGCGATCCTAAAGGTGGATTTAACGTGACTGCCATTAGCGGCATGGTATTAATGGGAGGAATTGCAGCCGCTATGTCGGGCTCTGTTTTTAGCAGCGATGCCTGGAACAATGTTACTTTTATTGCTGGCGAGATAAAGAATCCAAAAAAGAATATTGGCCTAAGTTTATTTATGGGCACCCTTATCGTAACCATTATTTATGTGTGTGCAAACTTAGTATACCTGGCGGTACTTCCATTGGATGCGCTGGCACATGCTGAAAAAGATCGTGTAGCCGTTGCAGCTAGTACAGTTATATTTGGTAGCGCCGGCACCAAAGTGATCGCTATCATGATAATGGTATCTACTTTTGGGTGCAACAATGGCTTAATACTGGCTGGCGCAAGAGTTTACAACACAATGGCAAAAGACGGCCTGTTTTTTAAAAAAGCGGCCGAACTCAATAAGAATGCTGTACCTGAATTTGCTTTATGGATACAATGCCTGGTAGCCTGCCTGCTTTGTCTCAGTGGGAAATATGGAGACCTGCTTGATATGATCTCATTTGTGGTTGTCTTCTTTTACGCCCTCACGATTCTGGGTATTTTCATATTAAGAAAAAAACGACCAGAACTTGAAAGGCCTTACAAAGCATTCGGTTATCCAGTATTACCTGCCATTTATATTTTGCTGGCACTTACTTTCTGTTTCTTTTTAATCAAAATGAAGCCAATATATGCTGGTGCCGGTGCAGGCATTGTGTTGGTTGGAATACCAATTTACTATCTTGCACTCCGAACCAAAAAATAATCTTGTTTATTATTATGACAAGTGCAATTTGCAATACGATATTTGACAAGGCCATCCATGATTATCACATCGCAGATAATGTAGACAGCGCTATCGTAAACCCCTATCCTGCTGCCAGTTTACTGGAACACCTGCTGTACCGGAAAAACTGGATCGATACGGTTCAGTGGCACCTGGAGGATATTGTTCGCAATCCCTCTATTGACCCGGTGGAAGGCCTTGGCCTGAAAAGACGGATCGATGCTTCCAACCAGGAAAGAACGGATATGGTAGAATACATCGACAGCTATTTCCTGGAGCAATATAAAAATGCGCCGCTGAACCCGGATGCCACCATTAATACAGAAAGTCCGGCCTGGGCCATCGACAGGCTATCGATACTGGCGTTGAAAATTTATCACATGCAGGCAGAAGTGAGCAGAACAGATGCCAGCCCGGAACACCTCGAAGCATGTACTGCTAAGCTATCCATTTTGCTGGAGCAGAGAAAAGACCTTTCTACTGCGATCGATGAATTACTTGATGCGATTGCAGCCGGAACCAAATTAATGAAGGTGTACAAACAAATGAAAATGTACAATGATCCGGCGCTGAACCCAGTGTTGTATAAGAGTTGAGAGTGTTGAGTTAGGAATTATGAGTTGTGAATTTTGAGTCATGAGTTACAAGTTTTGAATTTTGACTTTTGAATTTCGAATCAACTATAAATTATTCACCTAAACCATCTAAACCCTCTAAACTATCTAAACCCTCTAAACCTTTCAACCATTTTCAACCAATCAACCTTTTAAACGCTCTCCTCCTTGCATTCCCAAAAGCACATATTGGTGATCCGATTTTCCGCCATGGGAGATGTTGCGATGACCGTGCCGGTGATTAAAAATCTGTTGGAGCAAAATCCGCACCTGGAAGTAACGGTTGTGTCTAATGCTTTTTTTGCACCACTGTTTTCCGGGCTGGAAAGATGTCATTTTCATCCTGCTGAACTTAAGACCGTACACAAAGGGATTGGCGGTATCTATAAATTATTCAGGGAACTGGCGAACCGAAATCGATTTGATGCCATAGCCGATCTGCATGGCGTATTGAGATCTTCCTTATTAAGAACATTCTTCAAACTGGGTGGCCATAAAACAGCCGTTATTGACAAAGGGCGGCAGGAAAAAGCAGCGCTCACCCGTAAAGAAAAAAAAGTATTCAAACAACTAACTACATCGCATGAAAGATATGCAGCCGTATTCAGGCAACTGGGCGTATCAATTAGTTTAAGTGCAGTACAAACCGTGTATGAAAAAAAGTCTTTGCCGGTTAGTATACAAACGCAGTTGCCGCAAAATAAAAGATTGATCGGCGTAGCGCCTTTTGCGCAGCACGCCGAAAAAATGTATCCGCTTGAAAAAATGAAAGCGGTGGTAAAAACGCTTGCTGCGTCCAATAACGTATTATTGTTCGGCGGTGGCGCTGAAGAAGCTTTTGTACTGCAGCAGTGGGCCGGCGAAATAGCAGGTACCGTTAACGTGGCCGGTAAATTTTCTTTTGCAGATGAATTGTCCATCATCAGCAATCTTAATGTAATGATCAGTATGGATTCTGCCAATATGCACCTGGCGTCTTTGTTCAATGTACCCGTTGTGAGCATTTGGGGCGCCACACATCATTACGCTGGATTTTATGGCTGGGGCCAGGATGAAAACAATATTGTGTCGGTCGATCTTTCCTGCCGCCCCTGCTCGGTATTTGGAAACAAGCCCTGCTGGCGGGGTGATCATGCCTGTATGCAGAGAATTGATGAAAGCATGATCATTCAAAAAATTGATGGGCTATAAAAAATCTAAATCCTGCATATCCTTGTGATGCTGTTTAACCTCCTCATCATTTACCAGCTTTACATAGTCAGGTGATTTTGGATAATGCGGTGCCATTGCTTCATACACATCCCCTTCATCGTCGTACCAGTACAATTGCTGGTGTTTGTAATAATCCTGTTCATCACCGTAATGCGAATGATCTTTTTCGATATAGATCCTTTCTTCGCAACACTCACATTTTTTATTGTACACTGCAAGGTACCCACATGTTCTGCAGAATGCCGGAGGTCCAAACTTTGCCAGGTAGTTTTGATCCAGCCCATTGAAACGGCCGGAAACAGCCTGCATGAAAGCTCCCCAGCCATAATCGCCCGACCTGAGATACAGTATATGATCGCCCCAACCGGAATTACTGGCTTTGATGGTTTCCTGGAAGATGATCTTTAATAAATGGTAATCACCATAATAATTGGGTTCATCTGCAAAACCGGCACTCACTATATCTTTCCAGTAAAACGCTGTGCCATCTACTGTAAAACCATCCGGCGTGATTTCAATAACAGCCTTCGTTTCGATATAATGCCGGCGGCAGGCGCCGTAATCCCATCCACCTTGATTCCTGATCTTACCTTTTTCGCCGCAGGTTTCACAAACTGTTTTTGATGCTACGGTATAACGGTCAATGATCTCATCAAAGCCTGCAGTATGAAACCGAAGCTCTGCATATTTTTCTTTGATGCAGCTCACTCTTTTGTCCCAGCCGGCCTGGTGCAATTCGACCACCAGTTTTTTAAGCAATTCATACCAGCCGCTGCGAAGTTGCAGCGTAATACCATTGAGCCAGGCAAGTTTTTGCAGGTCATATCCGTTGATCTCATCATTGATGATAAAATTATCCAGCGACCTGCAGCCCTTATTAATAAAATACTCGTTGATACTGTCAAGCGGATCAACTGCAGGCTTCGCAGGCAACGCTACCGGCAAAGGCTCTACCCGTACAGAAGTTTCTTCAACCGTATAATGGAAGAGTTCTTTTTTTGAAAAAAGCCGTTTAAAAAAATCGGGTAGACACATAAAAATGAAATAAAGCGGCGGACAGGCTGTTAGTTTTGCTTACCGTGAAGGTATAAAAAATGAAACAGCAAATAAAAAATCATCATGCCAGCCCGACCCGGTTACTTAATATTGAGTATTGAAAAAAAGGCCGCCCTGCCTGATATTTACAGGACACTGATTGTACTGCTCAAAACAACATCGCTATGTTCAAATATTTTATTTCCGTAACCCTCTGTATGGCGATATTTAAGGCGAGCCATGCACAACAAAAGGCATCCTTGCTGTTTGACCTTGTAGCCACCAAAAAGCAACTGATACAACCCCTGGATATTACACAATTATTCTCCCCTGCGGTCGCTCTTCCACCCGGTGCTGAGGCTGCATTGATTTCCAGGCAGGCATTGCAGCTCAACAAGGCAGTGGCACGTACAATATGGAAGAGCCAACCTTCACTCATTTCGCTGGTGATACCGGCAGGCAATAATAAAACCTACCGGCTTCAGCTGGCAGCACAGGATATCAGCAGTGATGGCCTGGCTGTTTCCACCGTTGATGAATCAGGGAAACCGCACCCTTCAGGAATGGTGAATGCAGCACATTACCGGGGTTACGTTGACGGGTATCCTGTTTCCATTGCGGCGCTAAGTGTTTTTGAAAATGGCGAGGCAATGCTGCTCTTTAGCAATGAAGAAGGAAATTTTAATGCAGGAAAAGTTGGCAACAGCGACAAGTATGTATTGTACAACAGCAGGGAACTAAAGGCTGCGCTGGGATTTGAATGCCATGCAGCAGGGCAGCCTGTTACCGGCAACGATAAAATAAAAACCGTTGATGTTCCTCAGCCGTCAGCCGCTCCTGCCCTGCTCTGTAAAAAACTGAGATGGTTGTGGGAAGCAGATTACAAATTGTTCAGCAATAATTTCAGCAGCAATCTTACCAATACGGCCAATTACATTGCCGGCCTTTTTAACCAGGTAGCTGCGATGTATCAAAATGAAGGCGTATTGATCGAACTGAATGACACTTACATCTGGACCTCGCCCGACCCGTATATTACTTCCACGGCTGCTAACGGGCTGGCCACGTTGAAAAACCGTTACAACGGCCTTTCCGATAATTTCAATGCTGATCTGTGTATGCTGCTAGATGGTGCCCCCACCAATAACGGCGGACTTGCCTATATCCTCGACAATGACCTTTGCAACCGGGCTTACGCTTATGGCTATGCGAATGTATATGCAACTTATAACACGCTTCCCACTTACTCCTGGGACGTGGAAGTGATGACGCATGAAATGGGGCATTTGCTCGGATCCTATCATACCCAATGGTGCGGATGGAATACCGGTGCCGGCAACACCTGTGGCGCTATAGATGATTGCTATGCGGTAGAAGCCAGTCCTGCCTGTACTACCTGCAATGCAACGACGAATACCAACCCTTCAGCACCTGCCGGCTTCATGGGTACCGTGATGAGCTATTGCTATTTAAGGGCCGGTATCGGTGTCAACCTGTCGAATGGTTTCGGACTTTTGCCGCAGGCCAAAATAAGAGCCAATATAAGCGGTGCAGCCTGCCCTGTATTAAATAATCAATGGACCGGTGCGGTAAGCAGTGCCTGGGAAAATGCAGCCAACTGGAGTTGCGGAAGCGTGCCGGATATCAATACTGATGTAAGTATTAGTGCGCCATCGCCCAACTACCCGGTGGTGAACAGTTCAGCAACCTGCAGACGGATCAAACAACAGCCTGGTACAACTGTGACCGTTCGAACAGGATTTGCATTGAAAGTAGCAGGGGCTCCACATCGTTAGCACAATGTGTTTTATCAGTTGATTACTGCAGTTTTAATGCTCCTTCATTCAACCGGATGCTGGCTTTTCAGGGCTTTGTACTGTCTCCTTGTTAAGTGTAATTTAGTTCGCCGGTTAAGTATACAGTTACCATCACTCACTACTTCCAGCAGTTCACTGTAAAAAAAAGATGACAGGTACTTATTGTTCCCAATCGCAGTCCAGTGGTACTCAGGATTCTTCAGCATGGCCTTTAACTGTGGAAGCGCAAAACTATCGCAGCGCTCATTGCTATAGGCATAACAGGTTGCTGTTGAATCAAAATAAAACTTACTGTAAATTACCCAGTCTGTTGAATCATGCGTTAGCTCTATTTCAATAGAACTGTCTGTTTTCACCCATTTGGCATTATAGTGATACCGGTACATATGCATAAAAAGTAATTTCTTTACCTGTATCGAATCACTTCCAAAGTAAGAAAAGGATGGTCTTTTAAAATAATGAGAGAAGAAGTAATTGTCCGTATACACCTGCGCCTTCAAAAACAACAGGCCATGTAAAAAAAGTAAAAGGGTGAATGTTTTTTTCATCAGGCATTAAAGATAAAAAAGTACCCCAAGCCAGGTTGATGGTTCGGGGGTATTCTATTCAGTAAGAAGTTGCTGTTGATTGAAGCCGGTTACTGCACATAAATTCTTTTGATCCAAACCTGTTTGCCATCATTTACCTGTATAAAATAAAGGCCTTTTGAAAGCGGGCAATGAATAGACTTTGCCGTGCCGGAGAAATTTTGCTTGTAAATATTTACCCCCATTGCATTAAAAATATAGAGTACTCCGGCACTTATATCTTTGTCGATGGCCACATTGATGCCGGAATTACTTACGGCAGGGTTAGGAAATATTTTCATGCCGTTTGTTACTACCCGTGGAGCGACTGTGCTGGTATCGCCTGCCTCAGTTGTATCCGTTACAGCAACAGTATCGGCACAATTAAGCTGGTAAGTAAAGCTTACCAGGCCGACCGATGGATCAACATAACCATCAAATATAGATTGCCGTACCTGCAGCGAATCAGTTGAACACCAGCAATTGTTGGACAAGTCTGCATCGTTAGCGCTGGAATTCTTTATGTTGTACAAACTGTTATTACAGATAGAATTTTTTTGAAAATTGATATACCCGTTGAAAAAGGTGAGCAGGTCAACACCAACGGTATTGTCATGTACTTCATTGCCCACAAACTTATTGTTGACACTATTGAAATAACAACGTACACCGATATTGTTATGATACACTTTATTGCCTGTAGCAGAGCCATAAGGCGATAGTGCAATATTGGTATTGTTATAAAAAACGCAGGAGTCTACATGCTCGAATCCGTCCACAGCATTTTCATTGTCGAAAAATTCGCTGTGACTTACCCTTCCTCCAAACTGGATATAATTGAGCGCCGAAACATTGGCTTCAAACTTACAGGAATCAAAATAAGTTCCCACGGTGCCACCATCGTAATTTACTTTCTGGTTCTTATAAAAATAGCAATGGTTAAAAATATACGGGCCATGATACGCAATATCAAGGTCGATAAAATTTACTGCATACATTCCTTTACAATACTCCATGCGAACCTGTTCGGTAAGAGAAGATGAGCTGGCGTTAACCACTTTGATGCCCGGCCAGTTTCCCACAACAGGCGCAGCAACATTAGAAGTAAAGCTGATAGAATCTGTTGCCATACCAATTGCAACCAGTTTCCCCCTGCACTCAAGCCCCACGTTGTCATCAAATTTTACCGTAACGCCGGGTTCAATGGTGAGTGTGTAATCAGGAAAAAGAACCAACTGGTCAGTAACGATATAAGGACTGTTGGCTTTCGTCCAGGTAGTGTTGTTGTAAATGCCCCCACTTACATATGTTTGCGCATGTACAAAACCAGTGAGAAGGAGGAAACAGGTAATCAATTTACGTTTCATCTGCAGGAGTTTAAGGTGGTTAAAAGCGTTGATTGTACGACAATCAAAATAAGGACAAAGTTGCACAGAAGACCCGCCTGTTCAAAAGTAAGCCGCAATCTGTAATTTACATGTAAAAAATCCTTTGTCAGGCCTGCTTTCTTTGTCGTCAGCAAGCTCCGACGACAGATCCGGCAGGCTGAGACTGCCCCCTTTGTTAGACTTATACTGACTTTTACAAAGCGAAAAAAAATTGTAACGCAATACCGGTTGTAATGTTTTAGCTGAATGAAGCCTACGGAAGTCAAGTTTTTAAAACTTGACTTCCGTTTACAAAGGCAAAGCAGACTCATAACTTTAAAGCTTTAAGAGCCGAGTACCTAAGTGTGTAAACACTTTTATTTTTTACGGCTAGCTGATTTCCTAATCTTGGTTACTTTATTAAACGTTGAGCCGTTTTTAATAATACTGTCAGTCTGAGCCTGTCGAAGACTAGAAGGAAGGCTAATGCAGATTGATTTAATAAACAAATCCTAAGTTGCAACACAAGGATAGCCTTCAGCTTTTTATTCTTTATCCGGCAATAATAAAAGCAGCGATTTTTTTTGAGAAGTAATTTTTACCGCATCGTCTTCGGCAGTCCTATTCTGACAGCTTCGACAGACGGATGCACCTTCTAGAGATTGAAAGCAAGCCAATAAAGGTTGTAAAATGTAATACTGATATCTTAACATTTAGAATGATAATTACTTATTAGATTTATTCATGAATGTTAGTACTTAGGCGCCTGCTTCCCAGATTGAGTTACAGGGCGAAACTAAGTTACTGCCAGGGAAACAACGGCAAAGTATACAATGAAATCAAAACTTTAACCCAACATGCGACTCGCCGTGCTGTATTTGATCATCCTGAATTCGCTTATAAATATTGGTTGCATATCAATGAGTTCGAAACCAATGGTTGAAACAAACCTAAAACAGGAGGATAGCAGTCTTTTTTTGTTATCCCAAAAACTTCGGGAAGCTGACACCATCCTTTTAGCAAGTCACACAGGAATTATACTTGACCGAAAAAACAGCAGGATAATTGAGCCTGAAATTATGATTGGAAACAAGATCAATCAAAAGATTATTTATGAAAAGAAGATCATTACCGGCTATGACATTGATACGCTTATCAACATTTTATTAATTCCAAAACCAGCAATAGACAGTCTTCAGGCAAAATGTGGTTTTGATCCACACCATGCTATTTTCATGATAAAGAATGGTAAAATTTCCTTTATAGATCTATGCTTTCATTGCTGCGGCATCGCTGCTTCTAATGACTTGAAAGACCCGGGACCTTTTGGTGAACAAAAGTGGATGCAGTTGATACGATTCTTCAGAAAGCTGCAACTCAACTACGAATTGCCGGATAAAATCTTCCCCATACAATAGAAACTTTCATCGCTTTGAGAGGTTGCAGGCACAAGAGGTACAATGTTAGATCATGCCAAGTATTCGTCAAAACCTATCGATGCAGTGGGTACCCAAATAAAACACCGGCAACAAAAAAGGCCCTCACAAAACGTAAGGGCCCCTTATTAACTTATCAACTGATCTCTGATCAACTGAACATTATTTCACTTCTTCAAACTGTGCATCTTCCACATGATCGCTGGTAGCACCGCCACTATTGGGTTGTGATGATTGCTGATCAGCGCCTGCGTGGCCCTGCTGGTCTGTGCCGGGTTGTGCACCAGCTGCCTGTGCTTTGTAAACTTCTTCACTGGCGGCCGTCCATGCATTGTTCATTTCGGCTAACGAAGAATCAATCGCAGGAATGTCCTGTGCCTTGTGGGCATCTTTGAGTTTATTCAGCGCTGCTTCGATCGGTGCTTTTTTATCAGCAGAGATCTTATCGCCAAACTCCTTCAGTTGCTTTTCTGTCTGGAAGATCAGGCTGTCTGCCTGGTTAATCTTCTCCACTTTTTCTTTTGCCAGTTTATCTTCGGCCTCATGCGCCTTGGCTTCGGCTTTCATTTTTTCTACTTCATCCTTGTTCAGACCGCTGCCACCCTGCACGGTGATCTTTTGTTCTTTACCGGTGCCTTTATCTTTTGCAGTTACATGCAAAATACCGTTGGCATCGATATCAAAGATCACCTCGATCTGGGGAACACCTCTTGGAGCTGGCGGAATACCATCCAGGTTGAACATACCAAGGCTTTTGTTTTGATTGGCCATTGGTCTTTCGCCCTGCAGTACATGTATCTGTACACCCGGCTGGTTATCGCTGGCCGTACTAAACGTTTCAGATTTTTTACTCGGAATGGTGGTATTGCTTTCGATCAGTCTTGTCATTACACCTCCCATGGTTTCTATACCAAGGCTCAATGGGGTAACGTCCAGCAACAATACATCTTTTACTTCACCGGTCAATACTGCTCCCTGTATACCTGCACCGATTGCTACCACTTCATCAGGGTTTACACTACGGTTAGGTTTTTTACCAAAAAACTTTTCTACTATTTCCTGTACTTTAGGAATACGTGAACTACCACCCACCAGTATCACTTCGTCAATTTGTGAAGTGGTATAGCCGGCATCTTTCAATGCAGCCTCGCAGGGGCGGAGACAACGTTCAAACAATTTGTCGGCCAGTTGTTCGAATTTAGCCCTGGTAAGTTTTAGTACCAGGTGCTTTGGCACACCGTCAACCGCCGTGATATAAGGCAGGTTAATTTCTGTTTCTGAAGAAGAAGACAATTCAACCTTTGCTTTTTCAGAAGCTTCTTTCAAACGTTGCAACGCCATTGGATCTTTGCGGAGATCGATTGCTTCCTGGTTTTTGAATTCATCTGCCAGCCAGTCCATGATCACTTTATNNCACCATTGGTTGATTTTACTTCAAATACGCCTTCACCCAATTCCAGCACGGAGATATCGAATGTACCACCACCAAGGTCAAATACAGCGATTTTTTGATCAGCATGTTTTTTATCCAGGCCGTAGGCCAGTGCGGCGGCGGTTGGTTCGTTTACAATACGGCGCACATTCAGCCCTGCGATCTCACCGGCTTCTTTGGTAGCCTGGCGCTGGGCATCATTAAAGTAGGCCGGAACGGTGATCACCGCTTCGCTTACTTCCTGGCCCAGGTAATCTTCGGCTGTTTTCTTCATTTTTTGCAGCACCATCGCAGAAATTTCCTGCGGCGTGTATAATCTGCCATCTATGTCAATACGAAGTGTATTATTGTCACCCTGCGCTACTTTATAGCTCCAGTGTTTTATTTCTTCACCCACTTCATCAAAGCGGCGGCCCATAAAACGTTTTACTGAACTGATAGTATTAACGGGGTTGGTAATTGCCTGGCGCTTTGCCGGATCACCCACTTTACGTTCACCATTTTTCAGAAAAGCCAC
>DDEU01000003.1 GCA_002336815.1 Chitinophagaceae bacterium UBA1946
TGTTTACCGAAAACACTTTTACTTTTCCGCTTTCTATGACAGGCGCCAGCGATTCCATCATTTGAAAACGTTCGTACTCTAAATAATCAGCCGCCGCTGTAGGCACCAGTAGTAAAGCAAAGCCATAGTGGCCATAGGTTGCAATGGGCATTTCCTTTTGGAGGGCAGGACTGAACCAGGATGTTAAATGTCGTTCCATACAATTAGTGGTTAATGAATGATCGTTAAAATACTAACAAACGCTAAGGTGGTGAAATTTAATATATTTGTCTACTGTTGTGATAAATAAATAACCCATGAAAATTTCATTCATGAAGAGTCCCGTATTTTTTTCTTTGCTGATGTTGTTTACATCGCTTTTTTTTACCTCCTGCGAAAAAGAATATAGTTGTGAAGGTTGTGCCGGTGTTGCATTTACCCGCCAGGCAACCTATTCCTTCAGCGGCGGTAATACTAACTGCACCGGTGCGATCGTATCGGGAAGCTACATCGCCGGTACTGCTGTCAGCGATGCTAACGCTGTTGTACTGAATGTCGTGGTGGACTCTGTGGGGGTTTACAGCATTGCTACAGAAAGGGTAAATGGAATTCTTTTTTCTGCCACTGGCCGCTTTACCGCCACAGGCCCACAAACCATCATCTTAACAGCATTTGGCACACCCACCACCGCAGGAAATTTTAACTTTACAGCAGGCAGTTCGGGCTGCAGTTTTACCGTTACCGTAGCGCCGGTGATCGACAATAATTTCATTTATTTTTATGAAGCCACCATCGATGGAGCGGTGTATAAAGAAACCGTTACAACCACCAATGGCAACAGGGTAGCGTATTCCGTACAGGGCTCTGACGATGTGGTACTATCTTCCAGCATTCTGCCAATAAGTTATCCTCCTATGCCGGCAGGCAAAACAGGATTGGCGGTAAGTAAAGGCGTAATGCACAATTACCTGGCCGCCAACAACACGGAATTCATTACTTTTTTTAACCTGGGCGATTACTCCTACAGCAGTGATGTTTCGGTAACAGATGGCGTGAATATTACCTGGTATGATCAAAGCGGAACGGCTTGGCGAACAGACAATCCACCGGCCGACCAAAGCGGAAGCAGCTTTAAAATCGTGCAGGTTGCCCCGGTTACTCCCAGTACGATTTATACCATTAGTACCACTTTTTCTTTTAATTGTAAACTGTATGACCAGGGTGGAAATGTGAAAACGCTTACCAACGGAACTTATAAAGGAGAATACCAGCAACAATAAATTACAATCGATTCAAATAAATACCGCTACAAGGCAACTCCGAAACTGTATATGCATCCATGCAGCAACTCTTTGTAATTAACAGCCCTGTTAAGTTTGCGGAGCAGAAATTCAATATATTTGTTTAAAGTAACACAACAATTCCTTAAAGCTGAATTATGAAAATGAAATTATCATTCGTCCTTTTATTAATAGCGGCCGTCACATTTTTTTCTTCCTGTCAAAAAGAACAGAGTTTTGAAAACCCAGGTGTAACAACGCCCACCGGGAATGATACGGGTTCCGTTAGCGGCACCTCTGTATTTAGGTTCGATGGTGGCAGCGGCAACTGCACCGGCGCCCTGCTTGATGGCATCATTACTGCCGGCACTGCATTAACAGCAGCCAATACCGTGACGATACAGGTGAATGTTGACAGCATCGGAACCTACTCCATCACAACTGCCACTGCAGACGGCATTTCATTCAGCGGTTCAGGAACTTTTATCAATACTGGTGCCCAGGAAATTACCCTTACCGGAAGCGGCACTCCTTCTGCCGCCGGTACGTTCACCATTGCGATAGGCAATGCTGGTTGCAGTTTTTCAGTGGTGGTATTGCCCGCGGTGGTCACCCCTCCGGGTGGCTTTGGTACTTTCACAGTTAAAGTGAACGATACACTTAAAACATTCAACATACTGCAGGCCACACTAATAAGAAGCGTGGCTACCAGCGAAAAGAGATTTGATATTGCCGGCGTTTCTACCGACGGGCTTTACAGGCTTATCATTACCATCGGTGATTCTTCTGCTGTAGGAAACAATGTGGGTAGCGGTAACCAGCCGGTAAGATTGTTTTTAGAAGATGATCCTGCAACGCCCGAGGATGAAAGCGAAGACTCTTACGCCTTTTACACACTTTCAACTTCACTGGGAAATAACAACTGGCTTACAGATGTTTACCGGGAGAATGGCATGATCAATATTTCTGCCAATACCCCCGCTGCCACAACAGGAACCATTACAGCTACTTTTTCAGGAACGCTGAATGATTTTACCGACCCGGCTTTAACGAGGTTTGCTTTAACGGAGGGTGTTTTTACCAATATCACTTATTTAGTATTGAATTAAAGAGTAGTTTACAAAACACCTTCTTTGATCTCCGTCCACAATTCACGGTAACATTTGGATGCATAGCTGCTGTTGGCAAACTCCATGATGGGCGCTTTGTGAATGCCCATTTTTTCTACATCACTTAAGTAGGGAATATAGTTCTGGAAAAAGCGTTTGTCTTTGTACAACTCTTCCATTACTTCATTGTGCAGGTTTTTGCGCAGGTCGGCCATGGTAAAAAAGCACATCATCTTTTTAATGTCCAGATCTTTTTCTTTAAAGTAATCTTTTACCATGTGGTAGGTGCGAACAGAAAGGGTGGTTGGTATCACCGGCATTAATACAATGTCGGCAGCGTTAAAAATATTTTCGTGCAAGGCGCTGAAACCGGGGGGGCAGTCAATGAACACAAATTCGTATTCGCCATCCAGTTGTTTCAGGATGCTCTTCAGCCTGTTCTTATTACCTTTCATTTCTTCCAGCATGATATCAGCGCTTTTTGAGTTGCTGTCTGCCGGTATTACATCCACCATTTCAAAATCTGTACTCATCACTGCATTTTCGAGTACCGCATCTTTTGTGATGAGTTTTTTTATGCCGGGATGTGTTTTGGGTTTGGCCTTGTAATAAAAAGTAGCAGAGCCCTGCGGATCAATATCCCATAACAATGTCTTGAATCCGTCTGCGGCAGCCAGGTAAGCAAAATTTACGCAACTGGCGGTTTTACCTACGCCGCCTTTCAGGTTATAAAGCGCAATGGTGGTCATGTGGATATAGTTTGGTTGGATAGGAAAGATATCATTTTTTTTGATGTATCGGAAGGGTTAATTTTCGGGAAGTCAAGTTTTAAAAACTTGACTTCCCTTTATCGCAATTGTAAAATATTGAGTAAATTACTGGAACAAATCCCTTAAAATTGCCTGTTAACACCAAATACCTTGCTTCATTTGAGGCAGATCAATATTTTCACCTTATTGCCAAAGCTGTTGGAAAAAATCTTCTTTTCAACTCTCCTGAAAACCGGCTTTTTTTTCTGCGAAAATACCTGTCGTACACAACCGGTTATTTTGATACCTATTCTTATGTACTGATGGATAATCACGTTCACTGGCTGGTAAAATGTAACAGCCATGAAGGACTATCGGAACACCTTTCCGGGATACCTGTTGATTATCTAAAAACTCATCAGAAAAAATTTATCCGCCAGGAAATTTCTTTTGAGCAGGAATTAGAGTTTCAATGCAAAGATTTCTTCATCAGCTACGCAATGGCTTACAATAAGGAGAACAATAGGAGTGGCGCTTTATTTATCAATCCTTTCAGAAGAGTTAAAGTAACCGATCATGCTCACTTTACCCAGTTAATCATTTACCATCATGCCAATGTATTAAAACACTACGGACGAAAAAACTTCCAGGATTGCCAGTGGTCATCATACAGATCCTTTTTGTCGGAGCAGCCAACCCATTTAGAAAGAGCGACAGTGTTGGAATGGTTTGGAGGGAAAGAATGGTTTGCTCAATTACACCAGGAAAATGCCGGCTATTATTACGATCACCCGCTTAGTTTAGAGTAGGCTTGTAAGGAAGTCAAGTTTTAAAAACTTGACTTCCTTCACCTTTACTTTTTCATTGTTTCCAGTTCTTTTTGCAACCTGAACATTTCATCTCTCAGCCTGGCAGCTTCCATAAAATCCATATCCCGTGCTGCTTTTTCCATTGATTTTTTTATGGTGGCTACTTTCTTTTCCATCTGCGGAATGGTGAGGTATACCTCCTGCTCCTCCGCTGCGGCAGTCACAATATCTTCATCAGCGCCAATCGCATAGGGCCTCGAAGGATCGTAGCCTTTTACATCCAGCACCGAACCCTGTGCAAAGATCTGTTCCTTGCTTTTGCTGATTGTGGTAGGGGTAATTTTGTGTTCAATATTGTAAGCGACCTGTTTTTCACGGCGGCGATCGGTTTCATCAATTGTTTTCTGCATGCTTTCCGTCATCTTATCCGCATAAAAGATCACCAGCCCGTCCACATTCCTTGCCGCTCGGCCGGCAGTTTGGGTAAGACTCCTTTCGTTGCGCAAAAAACCTTCTTTATC
>DDEU01000045.1:0-5926 GCA_002336815.1 Chitinophagaceae bacterium UBA1946
AAAATGATTGAAGAAAGACAATCTTACTTTGGAGAAGTTCATTTCCCCATCCAGGTTGTCATTGGTGAACTGCTTTACTTTTTCAGCCACTGCCCCCGGGAAAAGAATGGGTATTAAAAACAGCAGCAACAAAATACTACCGACAGTGATACCTGCGATCTTAACTATTTTTCCGATGGTTCTTTTAAAGGCGATTTTCACAGGGCAAATTTACATGTTACAATTTTAAATAATGCTGTGATCATTTTTGAGCTCAGGGTTTTCCGGTTTCTTTCTGTTTGTTAAAGAGTAATTGTTACAAACACAAACGCCACTCAATTAAGAGTGGCGCTNNTACCGCTGCGGATGGTGATGTGTCCACAGGTATTGCAGGCAGGTGCATCGCTTTGCATGCTCTTCAGGTAGTTCTGTGTGCTGTCGCCGCTTTTTTGCGCCCTGGCCGAAGATGATTGTACATTGCCTGCAGGTGATGAAGTTCCCAACACCCTCACCTCGCTCAGCTCAGGCTTACGGTCGCCAATGGTTGGTGTTGTTTCATCCCATGGTGCGTTGCCTAAATTCTCTACCTCAGGTTTATCGAGTACATGAACCAGGTCGTTGCGTCCCAGGTATTCATATGCCAGTGAACGGAATATAAAGTCGATGATGGAAGTGGTGGTTTTGATATTTGGATGATCTACCATGCCTGATGGTTCAAAGCGGGTGAACACAAATTTTTCAACAAACTCTTCCAAAGGAACACCGTACTGCAAACCGATAGAAATGGAGATGGCAAAACAGTTGAGCATACTGCGTACTGTAGCACCTTCTTTCGCCATGTCGATGAAAATTTCACCAACGGTACCGTCACCGTATTCACCGGTACGCAGGAACAATGCCTGGCCGTTGATCTTTGCTTTTTGTGTAAAGCCGCGGCGTTTGGCCGGCAGGGTCTTGCGTTCTACGATCTTCGCCAGTTTGCCTTTCAGCACCGTATCAGGACTGCTCTGCACCCTCTTGCTCACTTCATCCAGCAGGTCTTCAATAGTGAGTTTGCTCATGTCAACGATCTGTGGTTCGCTGGCAGTTGCAGGTTGTTCGCTGGAGGATGTTTCAGCAGTTGCTTCTTCTTTTTCGTTGGTTGATTTCTTCTTGTCAGATTTGTTGCTGAGCGGCTGGCTCAGTTTAGAACCATCACGGTACAGTGCATTCGCTTTTAAACCAAGTTCCCAGCTCAAGCGGTAGCAATCTGCGATCTCGTCAATGGTTGCTTCGTTTGGCAGGTTGATGGTTTTGCTGATAGCGCCGCTTAAGAAAGGCTGTGCAGCACCCATCATGCGGATATGACCATGTGCATGGATAAAGCGTTCGCCTTTTTGTCCGCATTTGTTAGCGCAATCAAAAACCGGCAGGTGCTCATCTCTCAAATAAGGTGCCCCTTCTACTGTCATTGTTCCGCATACATAAATATTTGCAGCTTCGATCTGCTCGTCTGTATAGCCCAATGCTTCCAGTAAGCTCCAACCAAAATCGTTGTAGTGTTCCGGTTTAAAGCCAAGGCGTTGCAAAGTGGCTTCGCCAAAAGTGAATACATTGAATACAAAGCCGATCTCAAAAGCGCTGCCCAAAGAAGCTTCTACTTTATCCAGTTCAGCCTGTGTAAATCCTTTTGCCAGCAGGGATTCTGTATTGATGAACGGAGCGCCGTTTAATGTAGCATGCCCTTTTGCATAGTTCACAATTTCTTCCATCTCCTTTTCGCTGTACTTCAAATTGCGCAAGGCTGCAGGTACGCTCTGGTTGATGATCTTGAAATAACCACCGCCGCTTAATTTCTTAAATTTCACCAGGGCAAAATCCGGTTCTACGCCGGTAGTATCGCAATCCATTACCAACCCGATGGTTCCTGTTGGAGCGATCACGGTTGTTTGTGCATTGCGGTAGCCATATTTTTCACCCAATTGAACTGCTTCGTCCCAGGCTTTGATGGCCGCAGTGAGCAGGTAATCGGGGCAATATTTTGCGTTGATGCCCTGTGGTTTTATTTCAATGCCTTCGTACGCATCCTGTGCATCATAAGCTGCTGCACGGTGGTTGCGCATTACACGAAGCATGTGTGTTTTGTTTTCTTCGTAGCGGTCGAAAGCGCCGAGGAAGGCAGCCATTTCAGCCGATGTTTTATAAGCTACACCGGTCATGATAGCAGTAATAGCGCCGGCAATGCCTCTTGCCTGTTCGCTGTCGTAAGGAATACCACTTACCATCAGCATAGAACCAAGGTTGGCATAACCCAATCCCAATGTTCTGTAGTCGTAAGACAATTGTGCTACTTCTTTTGAAGGGAACTGTGCCATCAGCACAGAAATTTCCAGTACAACGGTCCACAAACGGCAGGTATATTCAAATCCTTTTACATCAAAACTGTTATCGCTTTCATCAAAAAAGCGGCGCAGGTTCACCGATGCAAGGTTGCAGGCAGTGTTATCAAGGAACATGTACTCGCTGCAGGGGTTGGATGCCCTGATCGGTCCGCCTTCGGGGCAGGTATGCCACTCATTGATGGTGGTATCATATTGCGTTCCGGGATCAGCACATTTCCATGCTGCGTAGGTAATTTCTTTCCAGAGTTTTCTTGCTTTCACCGTTTTCATCACACGTCCATCGCTTCTGCCTTTCAGTTCCCAGTCACCATCGGCATCCAGTACTTTAAAAAAGCCGTTCGGGATGCGTACAGAGTTATTGCTGTTCTGTCCGCTTACAGTGCGGTAGGCTTCCCCTTCATAGTCGCTGGCATAACCGGCGGCAATAAGGGCGGCCACTTTATTTTCTTCTTCTACTTTCCAGTTTACAAACTGTTCAATTTCGGGGTGATCCAGGTCAAGACAAACCATTTTGGCAGCACGCCTCGTGGTACCGCCGCTTTTGATAGCACCAGCAGCACGGTCGCCAATTTTAAGGAAACTCATGAGGCCGCTGGAGGTACCGCCGCCGCTGAGCTTTTCGCCTTCGCCACGGATATTGCTGAAGTTGGTACCTACGCCGCTGCCATATTTGAAAATCCTGGCTTCTCTTACCCAAAGGTCCATGATACCGCCTTCGTTCACCAGGTCGTCATCCACACTTAAGATGAAGCATGCATGTGGCTGGGGACGCTCGTAAGCATTGGCAGATTTTTTCAGTTCACCATCTACGGGATCTACATAATAATGCCCCTGTGGTTTGCCGGTGATGCCATATACAGCGTGCAGGCCGGTGTTGAACCACTGCGGACTGTTTGGTACGCAGGCCTGGTTCAATATAGAGTAAGCCAGTTCATCATAAAATACCTGTGCATCGTTTTCAGAAGCGAAGTAACCGTATTTTTCGCCCCACAATCTCCAGCAATAAGCCATCCTGTGGGCCACCTGTTTTACAGATGTTTCTCTCCCGGTACTGCCGTCTGCCTGGGGCACACCTGCTTTGCGGAAATATTTCTGGGCAAGAATATCGGTAGCGATCTGGCTCCACTGTTTGGGAACCTCTACATTATCCATCTGGAATACCACTTTCCCGCTGGGATCTTTAATAACAGAAGTACGGTAATCGTACTCAAACATATCGTAAGGCGATGTGCCTTCCTGTGTAAATTGCCTGCTGAACTGCAGGCTTTTAGCATTTTGGTTCTTCTTTGACATAAATATGAGTGGCTGGGTTAGCAGGTTATCAAATCGTTAACAAGGCAACGAAAATATCTGTTGTACCTCATTCCACACATTCTTAAATATCAACAGTTGTGGAAAAAGAATGTGTAAAAATTGTTTGCTCGTACAGGCAGTGGATTTGGGGCGTTATGCACTTTTTGTGGATAGAATTAACGTTTTTTCTTTTGGAAAAGTCAATAAAATCCTGACAGGTTGATTCCAGTGCATTACAGGATGGAAAAGAACAATTATTGGGCCGAAAGCAGCGCCCTGGTTGAACTTCAGTGGCGAAGCTCCGTTCAACAGTGCATCAGCGCTGAACTTTTTTTACGGCTAATACTTCCCGTTAGGCGAAGAATGGTTCCGGGCTGTATCTTTAACGCATGAAAGCAGTGATTCAACGGGTAGGCAGGGCAAGCGTTACCATCGGCAATACCGTAAAATCTGCCATTGAAACCGGCTTACTGGTACTGGTGGGAATTGAAGATGCAGATACTGCGGAAGACATCAATTGGCTGAGCAACAAAATTGTAAACCTGCGCATTTTTGATGATGACAACAAAGTGCCGAATGTTTCGGTAAAAGATATCGGTGGCAATATTTTACTGGTGAGCCAGTTCACGCTGCAGGCCAGTACTAAAAAAGGAAACCGTCCTTCGTATATACGTGCCAGTAAGCCCGACTTTGCAATCCCCGTGTATGAGCAACTGATCGCACAATTAACGGCAGAGCTCGGCAGAAAAATCTATACCGGCGAGTTTGGTGCAGATATGAAAGTGGCGTTGCTGAACGATGGGCCGGTGACGATTGTGATTGACACGAAAGCCAAAGACTAATTGTTTTGAATTTTTAATTTTAAATTTTGAATTGATGACCATACAACAAGCCCAAACCGATGTAGACCAATGGATAAAAACCGTTGGCGTAAGATATTTTAATGAGTTGACCAATCTCGGGATACTAATGGAAGAGGTAGGTGAATTATCAAGACTGGTGGTGCGTAAATACGGCGAGCAAAGTTTTAAGGAAAGTGATAAAGGAAAAGAGTTGGGTGATGAAATGGCAGATGTGCTGTGGGTATTGATCTGCCTGGCCAATCAAACCGGTGTTGACCTGACTGCAGCGCTGGAAAAAAATTTTGAGAAAAAGAATTTAAGGGATGCTACCCGGCATCAAGAGAACCAAAAATTACAATGATGAAAAGACCCGTTATTGGCATATTGCTGATGCTGACCGTTAATTGTTGCCTGGCGCAATATTATGCAGTCAACGATCCGGATGGCTTTGTAAACGTAAGGGAAAAGGCAACTGCAAACGCTCCTGCGTTGTACCAACTACCGAATGAAACAATTGTATACGCCTCTTATGCCGAAGATGAAGGCGCTTCCAGCAACTGGCTGCATGTTGATTTTTATGTAAAAAAAACAGGCAATAAAAAAACTACAGAAGATTACACACCGGAAATAATGAAAGGCTTTACGCTGTATAGCGGATATGTCTACAAAACAAAGCTGACAAACATTGAAAAATTAACGCCTTTTAAAAGCAAAGTACTAACCAAAGGCTATACCTGCTTCAATGATTCGGTTACCATAAAAGTGCTGATCGCTCCGTTTGTATCTACTAAACATCGGCTGCAATATTCAAAGCAATATGAAAACGTTCTGGAAAAAATAGATGGTCTGCCCATGATCGGAACGGATGGCGATAAACCAAGGCAGGAAATAACAGGCATCAGTTTAGCCGTAAACAACATTCCGCTAAATGTACCTGCTGCGGCCTGCAAAAATCTTTTCAATCCATCGCAGCAGGGCGATGCGTATATTGATAAAAAAGGAACGGTTTATCTTGTAATGTACAACTCGGATGCCGCCGGCTCCTATTCATGCATCTTCATTTTTAAAGATGGCCGTTTTATACAACGCCTCGTATTTGGAGGCGATTGCTGAACAGGCGCCGTGTTGTCCCTCAATTTTTGCCTTTTTACTTTTCAGTTTTAACTTACTTTTGCAGCCTTATGGCAAACGAACAGAACATATTTGCAACGCTGATAGCTCACTGCAAAGAATACGGTTATATTTTTCAAAGCAGTGAAATTTATGATGGCCTGGCGGCGGTATACGACTATGGCCAGAATGGTGCCCAGTTAAAAAAGAATATCCGGGATTACTGGTGGAAGAGCATGACGCAACTGCACGACAATATCGTGGGTATTGATGCCGCTATTTTTATGCACCCCACTACCTGGAAAGCCAGCGGCCACGTTG
>DDEU01000045.1:5947-6125 GCA_002336815.1 Chitinophagaceae bacterium UBA1946
GAACAAAAGGCAAAAGGCAATGAGCAATTGGCAAATGATATTTTAGCAGCAATGGATGCTTTGCTGGCGAAGGATGATTATGCAGGTTTAAAAAAGTTGATTGACGACAATAAAATGGTTTGCGCCATCAGTAAAACTGCTAACTGGACAGATGTTCGCCAGTTCAACCTCATGTTCA
>DDEU01000045.1:6130-24234 GCA_002336815.1 Chitinophagaceae bacterium UBA1946
GTGCAAAAAACCGGCAGGATGAAAATCCCCTTTGGTATTGCACAAACCGGCAAGGCTTTCAGGAACGAGATCGTTGCCCGGCAGTTCATCTTCCGCATGAGAGAATTTGAACAGATGGAAATGCAGTTCTTCATTCGCCCCGGCAGCCAGATGGAGTGGTACAATTACTGGAAAGAAGAAAGAAAAAGATGGCATGAAAGCCTGGGTATCCCTGCAGAAAAATTGCGTTTTCACGACCACGTAAAATTGGCGCATTATGCAGATGCGGCACTGGACATAGAATTTGAATTCCCATTTGGCTGGAAGGAACTGGAAGGCATTCACTCCAGAACTGATTTTGATCTGAGCCAGCACCAGGCTTACAGCAAAAAGAAGATCCAGTATTTTGATAACGATATCGACCCTGCTACCAACAAGCCGTATGGCAACTATGTTCCGTATGTGCTGGAAACCTCTGTCGGTTTGGATCGTTTGTTCCTCACCATTATGAGTTTGGCCTATGCCGAAGAAAAATGGACGAAGGAAGATGGCACCGAAGATAGCCGTGTGGTATTGCGCATTCCTGCCAAGATCGCCCCTACCAAACTGGCCATTCTTCCGTTGATAAAAAAAGATGGCTTACCGGAAATTGCAAGAGAACTGATGAATGATTGCAAAGGCAGCTTCATGTGTTTTTATGAAGAAAAGGATGCCATTGGCAAGCGCTACCGTCGCATGGATGCCATTGGCACGCCGTTCTGCGTAACCATCGATCATCAAACTAAAGAAGACAATACCGTTACGATCCGTTACAGGGACACGATGACGCAAGAGAGAATTGCGCTAAGTGAGGTAAAGAAGCTGGTACTGGATAAGATCGCCTAGTAAAATGGCCGAAAAAGATATCATTACTGGAAAAATTCCAATCACTGAATCTATCAACCAAAAATTGATTCTGATAAATCAACCACTACGCCAATACTTTTGACGCTACAAATATTAAAGGAAACACGCTGGTTTTTGTGATTGACCGGGCAGCTAAAGAGTGGTGTTGCCCCAGTGTTGACCCAGCGCATCAATGCAGCAGCACCTTTCAAATGGTTACCCCCGGGAGCGACACCCCTATCAAACAGTATTGACATTCTAACAACACAGCAGCATGACGATAGAAGAACTCTTAAAAGACAAGACCATAAAGCCAAAAGAGAAAACGGGAACTATTAGCAGGTGGATCTTAGAAAAGTCATTACCCATTGACGAATTGATAACCTTTGCCGAAAAACAAAAAGATCCTGCAAAAGCAACCTGCATTGAAGCCATCGAATATGCCACTAAACAAAATCCAACTATTGCAGACGAATCAGTTTTACTATTTGTGACCGAAGCACTAAAGGAAAAGGCTCCAAGAATAAAATGGGAAAGTGCAAAAGTTATTGGCAATATCGCACATTTATTTCCGGCTCAACTGGATAAACCCATTTCGAATTTGCTCACTAACACTGGTCACGAAGGAACCGTTGTTCGCTGGAGTGCCGCTTTTGCTTTAGGCGAAATTTTAAAATTAAAGACCAGGCATAATCCAGGTTTATTTTCCGCTATAGAAAACATTTATGAAAAGGAAGAAAAGAACAGCATCAGGAACATTTACTCAGCCGCAATAAAAAAAACAAAAAAATAAGGCCGCAGGTAACAGGAACATTGCTGGCAAGCGTGGCCTGGCAGAAGATCAATCGACTATAAAACCACTACTGTACTGCATCCCCGCCGGGCAAAAGTATACCGGCAGCCAGTGCTTAATTTGTACATCTTAAACAAATTTTAGAGATGGTTCCGGGCAGCCACAGCATCCAATATCATATCCGCAGCAACACCCGGTCGTTTTTTGGAGAACTGCATGCCGGCGGCAGTGAATTCAGAAAAAGAAATATAAGCGCAGGCATTACCTGTTTTGTGAATTGCGATAAAGTGGAAGTCGTAATCATGTTGTTATTTTAACCTTTAAGGCTCAAACACAATAAAACGTACAGCCGCAACCCTCCGGCCTGTCATTGAACAGCAAGCTGGATTTCCTCAAACAGTCTTCCATTTAATATTCCATTCTCTTCAACTGATAAGAATCACTTTTTTAATTGAATTCCATCAGCCTCCCCGTAAAATTCCGGTTCTACTTTGCTGAACTTTAATTAGCCTCATCATGGGCCAGCAAAAAGCTGCCCGGTTAAAAATTTTATCATGGCTGCAACCGATATCACTAAGCCGATCGACCTACAGGCACACGCTGAAGGCACCGGCCCCCTGCGCTTCCGGCGCCCCGAGTACGTAGATTTTATGCCTCCCTGCAACAGTGCCTGCCCTGCCGGCGAAAACATCCAGGCCTGGATGGCACATGCACAGGCGGGTGATTATTTTGAAGCGTTTCAAACGCTCATGCAGGATTGTCCCTTCCCTGCCATCATGGGCCGGGTTTGCGTAAAGCCCTGCGAAACTGGTTGCAACCGCAATCATATTGATGAAACAGTGAACATCCACGCAGTGGAAAGATACATTGGCGACGAAGCCATTAAGCAACAATGGCAGGTTCGCAACCATGTACAACCAACAGGTAAGAGAGTGCTGGTAGTTGGCGCCGGTCCGGGTGGATTATCTGCCGCTTACCACCTGGCAAAAATGGGGCATACCGTTGAAATCTACGAAGCAGGCAGTCATCCCGGCGGCTTGTTGTGGACGGGCGTTCCGGAGTACCGCCTTCCAAAAACGATACTGGATGCAGAAATTGACCGCATTGTAAAAATGGGCGTGAAGATCCGCCTCAATTATAAAGTACATGATGTGCAGGGCCAGATGAAAGACGGCAACTTTGATGCAGTGTATCTTTCTATCGGTGCACAGATCATCCGCAAAGAATCATTTGAACATGATGCATCCGTTTATATCACCGATGCCTTTTCATTTTTCAACGACTCAAAAACCAACACCTCACCCTACCTGCATAAAAAAGTAGTGGTGTATGGCGGTGGCAAGCTGGCCTTATACCTCTCCAGGATCATAAAAAGATTTGGCTCGGAAGTGAGTGTGTATTTCCCCGGCGATAAAAAAATGATGCCTGCGTATGATTATGAAACCGAAGATGCACTGGCAGAAGGTGTAGATGTACAACTTTTCAGGAGCATCAGCAAGATAGCCGACAAAGTGATCACCCTTGAAAAAATGAAGGTGGAAAAAGGAAAGGCTGTTGGCACAGGTGAATTTGAGACCGTTGAAGCAGATGTGCTGATCAATGCCAATAAACAGGAAGCTGATACCGGTTTCCTCCGTTCCGTTTCCGGTATTGTTACCAATGATGATGGCACCATCGCCATCAACGCAGAACGCATGACGGGTTGCGAAGGCATTTTTGCAGGTGGCGATATGCTACCGGGCGAAAACAGGAGCTCTACCATCGCAGTGGGCCATGGCAAAAAAGCAGCAAAATATATTGACGGCTACCTCAACAGGGCCGCTTATCAAAAACCAGATAAACATCCTACGGCCGGTTTTAGAAAACTGCACATGTGGTATAAAACAGATGCACCGCAAAAAGAGCAGGACAAGCTGGCCCCGGCCATTGCAGTAAAGAGTTTTGATGAAGTGAATGCAGGCTTTAGCGAGGCAGAAGCAAGATTTGAAGCCCAGCGCTGCCTGAGTTGCGGCAACTGTTTTGAATGTGATGGTTGCTTTGGTGCATGCCCCGAAGATGCGATCATAAAACTGGGTAAGGGTAACCGTTATAAATTCAATTTTGATGCCTGCACCGGTTGTGGTGTATGCTACGAACAATGCCCCTGCCATGCTATAGAAATGATTCCTGAACCTGTTAATTCTACTATCAATGTCCAGTAATAAAAACAACATCGCTACCATCGATGGCAATGAAGCGGCGGCTTATGTAGCATATCGTGTTAATGAAGTTTGCGCCATCTATCCCATCACGCCTTCGTCTACCATGGCCGAACTGGCAGATGAATGGGCTTCCAAAAAGATCAAAAACATCTGGGGCGCTGTACCCGATGTAATGGAAATGCAAAGTGAAGGTGGTGCTGCAGGTACCGTACACGGTGCTTTGCAAACCGGATCGCTTACAACAACCTTTACCGCATCGCAGGGTTTAATGCTGATGCTGCCCAATATGTATAAAATTGCCGGTGAATTAACGGCTACGGTGTTTCATGTGGCCGCCCGTTCGCTGGCCGCACAGGGACTTTCCATTTTTGGAGATCACCAGGATGTGATGGCAGCAAGAACTACCGGCTTTGCATTGCTGAGTTCTGCCAGTGTGCAGGAAGCGCATGACTTTGCATTGATCGCCCAGGCAGCCACCTTACGGTCAAGGATACCCTTTGTTCATTTCTTTGACGGCTTCCGTACTTCTCATGAAGTAAACAAACTGGAATTACTCAGCGACGAACAGATCAAAGCAATGATACCGGATGAACTGGTAATTGCTCACCGTAACAGGGGATTGAATCCTGAACATCCGTTCATCAGGGGTACAGCACAAAATCCGGATGTATACTTCCAGGGAAGAGAAACCGTAAATACTTTCTACAATAATACTTCTGGTATTGTTGAAGATGTGATGAATGAATTTGCTGCCTTAACAGGACGACAATACCGCTTGTTTGAATACATTGGTGCTCCTGATGCAGAAAGGGTGACCATCATTATGGGTTCAGGTGCTGAAACAGTAGCAGAAACAGTAGCGGCGCTCAATGCAGCAGGAGAAAAAACCGGTGTGATACAGGTTCGCCTGTACAGGCCGTTCTCACTGGAGCATTTATTAAAAGTATTGCCTGCTTCTGTAAAGTCAATTGCCATACTTGACCGCACAAAAGAATCCGGCGCAGCAGGTGAACCGATGTACCAGGATGTACTGGCCACACTGGTAGAAGCATTGCAGCAGGGCAAGATCAAACAATTACCCAACTTAGTGGGTGGCCGTTATGGGCTCTCCTCCAAAGAATTTACACCAGCGATGGTAAAAGCGGTGTATGATGAATTGAAAAAAGATCATCCAAAAAATAATTTCACCGTTGGCATCAATGATGATGTTACACACCTGAGCTTAGACTATGACCCTTCTTACAAATTAGACGAATCTGAATGGAGACAGGGCTTATTCTTTGGGCTGGGTGCAGATGGTACCGTTGGTGCCAATAAAAACACCATCAAGATCATTGGAGAAAATACGCCGCTTTTTGCACAGGGCTATTTTGTATATGATTCAAAAAAATCCGGTGCAAGAACAGTATCACATTTAAGGTTTGGTCCTAAACCGATCAAAGCGCCTTATCTCATCAGCAAAGCAGATTTCATTGCCTGCCACCAGTTCAACTTCACCGAAAAAGTGGAGATGCTGGAGTTTGCCAGCGAAGGTGCTACATTCTTACTCAACAGTCCATACAGCAAGGATGAAGTATGGGATAAACTAACCGGCCAGGTACAAAAAAGCATCATCGACAAAAAGATAAAAGTATATGTGATCGATGCTACTACAGTTGCCAGGGAAACCGGCATGAGTGGCCGTATCAATACTATCATGCAGACCTGCTACTTCGCACTGTCAGGTGTATTGCCAAAAGATGATGCGATCAAGCAGATCAAAAAAGCAATTGAAAAAACCTATTTCAAAAAAGGGCAGAAAGTAATTGACCAGAACTTTTTAGCAGTAGATGCTACGCTGGCCAATTTGTATGAAGTGGATTATCCCAAAACGGTATCTGCTGCAGATCATAACTTATTAACCGTTTCAGACAAAGCACCTGACTTTGTAAAAAATGTTACTGCTGTAATGATGGCCGATCATGGTGATTCTTTGCCGGTAAGCAAGATGCCGATCGATGGCACTTATCCAAGTGGCACCACGCAGTGGGAAAAACGAAATGTATCTGACCTGGTAGCCCAGTGGGAACCTGATCTTTGTATCCAGTGTGGTAACTGTGCGTATGTTTGTCCGCATAGTGTTATCAGGGCCAAGTTCTACCACAAAGACAATTTGGTAAAAGCACCTGAAGGTTTCAAACATGCACCGATCAATGCAAGAGGTTTTCCTGAAACACAATATTCACTGCAGGTATATGTAGAGGATTGTACCGGTTGTAATTTGTGTGTGGAGGTTTGTCCTGCTACGGATCCGGCTAACCGTAACCGTAAGGCAATCAATTTAGGAGAAAAAGAACCGGTGCTGGAAGTTGAGAAAAAGAACATCGACCACTTTGAAGACATTACCTGGAACGACCGTTCAAAAATTGATTTCTCCACTGTACATGGTGCTCAATTCTTAGAACCATTGTTTGAATTCTCCGGGGCATGCGCCGGTTGTGGTGAAACACCTTACCTCAAATTATTGTCACAACTATTTGGCGACCGATTACTGGTAGCCAATGCAACAGGATGTTCTTCCATTTACGGAGGCAATCTTCCCACTACGCCATGGACCACCAATAAAGAAGGCCGTGGACCAGCCTGGAGCAACTCCCTGTTTGAGGACAATGCAGAGTTTGGTTTGGGCATGCGCATTACGGCCGACAATCAACTGGGTATTGCCAAACAATACCTGCTGGAATTAAAAGAAGAGTTGGGTGAAGCAACAGTAAATGAACTGCTGAATGCACCGCAGGTACTGGAATCTGAAATTGTAAAACAACAGTTGAGGGTGCAGTTGCTGAAAGAAAAACTGGCCACCCTGAGTTCATCTGCAGCCAAGCATTTGCTATCTGTAGTGGATCAGTTTGTACGCCGGAGTGTATGGCTGGTAGGTGGTGATGGATGGGCTTATGATATTGGTTATGGCGGATTGGATCATGCACTCGCCAGCGGAAGAAACATTAAGATACTGGTGCTTGACACTGAAGTATATTCCAATACGGGCGGTCAATCATCCAAATCAACACCAACTGCTGCTACAGCAAAATTTGCAGCGGGCGGTAAATCAGGTGGCAAAAAAGATTTGGCCATGCAGGCGATCTCTTACGGTAACGTGTATGTTGCAAGGGTAGCATTTGGTGCCAATCCGCAACAAACATTACTGGCCATGAGAGAAGCAGAAGCTTATGACGGACCTGCACTGATCTTAGCTTACAGTCATTGTATCGCCCACGGGTATGACCTGAAGAATGGCCTTGATCAGCAGAACAAAGCGGTAGCAAGCGGTCACTGGCCATTGCTGCGGTACAACCCAACGCTGAGAAAGAAAAATCAAAACCCATTTGTGCTGGATTCACCAAGACCAACGATGGCGCTGAAAGATTATGCGTACAACGAGTTGCGGTACAAGGTACTCACCATGACCAATCCTGAAGCAGCGGAATCATTGATGAAACATGCGCAGGACCTGGTGAATTTGAAATGGAAGAATTATGAAGAACTGGCTACGAAGAAAGCAAGCGATTTTGTTCCGATCGGGTAGCTACAGTTGATAGTTAATGGTTCATAGTTGATGGAAGGAAAAATTTTCGGTCACAATGAATCATCCGCTATGAACTATGATCTATGAACTAAAAAACATTCAACATGAAATTACAAACCAACTACATGGGATTGCAACTGGATTCTCCCATTGTAGTTTCTGCCTGTACACTGAGCGAACAAACCGACAATATTCTAAAAATGGAAGACAGCGGAGCCGGTGCCGTTGTGATGTTCTCTTTATTTGAAGAGCAGATCAGGCAGGAAGAAGCCAGGTTCAAAGGAGTGCTCTCTGAAACCACAAATGCATTTGCAGAAGCAGCAGACTTCTTTCCCAACCTGGATGATTTTAATGTTGGGGTGGATGATTACCTCGACAATATCCGCAAGGCAAAAGAAAGGGTGAAGATTCCCATCATTGGAAGCCTGAATGGCATTACCAATGAAGGTTGGATCGATTATTCAAGGCAGATGGAACAGGCAGGTGCGGATGGTATTGAGGTGAATATTTTTTTTATCCCGGGTGATGTGCGGATGTCTTCTTCAGAAGTGGAACACCGTTACCTCAACATCATTGAATCGATCAAGCGTACTGTAAAAATTCCGGTTGCAGTAAAGATGAACCCCTATTTCAGTGCCATGGGCAATATGGCATTGAGAATGCAGCATTCAGGAGCAGATGCACTGGTACTGTTCAACCGTTTTTACCAGCCCGATTTTGACATCAACAAATTATCGCTGGTAAACGACCTGCATTACAGTGTGGCCAGCGAAATAAGATTGCCATTGTTGTGGATCGCCATGCTGTATGGCAAAGTAACGGCTTCCCTTGCAGCCACCACCGGTGTGCAGAGTGTAGTGGAGGTGGTGAAATATTTACTGGCCGGTGCCGATGTGGTGATGACCGCATCTTCTTTATACAAAAACGGCATTCATTATTTAAAAGACATGAACCGTGATTTGGAAAACTGGATGGAGATGATGGGCTTTGATAATATTCCTGCATTTAAAGGAAGCATGAGCCAGCAGCACATATCAGATCCTACAGCTTATGAAAGGGCTAATTATATAAAAATATTAGAAGGAGTGAAATAAGTTTGAAGCAACAGCAACATATTGAATTGTTAGCACCCGCAGGCTCTTTCGACAGCCTGCAGGCAGCTATTAATGCCGGCGCCAATTCCATTTACTTTGGCGTAGAGCAACTGAACATGCGTACCCGTTCATCCAATGCATTCAGCATTGACGACATTAAAGAGGTAAGCCGGATCTGCAAAGCGCATAACATGAAAGCCTACATCACCCTCAACACGGTGATGTATGAACATGACATGCAATTGCTGAAAACCATCTTAAAAGAAGTTAAAAAACAAAAGATCGATGCAGTGATCGCTGCTGATTTTTCTGTGATTGAATACTGCAATCAAATGGGTATTCCGCTGCATGTTTCTACGCAGGCCAATGTGAGCAATATCGAATCGGTGCAATTCTTTGCAAGGTTTGCAGATGTGATCGTACTGGCAAGGGAGCTCACTTTAAAACAGGTGGAACACATTACCAGCGAGATCAACAGAAAAAAAATAAAAGGCCCGGCAGGTGAACTGGTGAAGATCGAAATATTTGTACATGGGGCATTGTGCATGGCCGTATCGGGTAAATGTTACCTAAGCCTGCATACACAAAATGCCTCTGCCAACCGGGGCGCCTGTGTACAAAATTGCCGCAGGCCCTACACTGTAAAAGATGCGGAGAGCGGCGAGGAACTGTTGATCGACAACGAGTACATCATGTCGCCAAAAGACCTTTGCACCATCGATATTCTTGACCAGGTAATTGCCAGCGGTGTAGCTGTATTGAAAATTGAAGGCAGAACAAAAGGCGCAGAATATGTGCAAACCGTAACACAATGTTACCGGGAAGCCATGGAAGCAGTAGTGGATAAAACATTTTCGCAGGAAAAAGTAGCCGAATGGAAAGCAGCCATGGAGAAAGTGTACAACCGTGGCTTTTGGGAAGGTTACTATTTGGGCCGAAAACTGGGTGAATGGACAGCGCAACCCGGCTCCGCAGCAACCGAGAAAAAGATCTACGTCGGCAAGGGCAGCAAGTACTATCCCAAGATCAACGTGGGAGAATTCATTATTGAAAGCGGCAGTTTAAAAGTAGGCGATACGCTGATGGTGACAGGTCCTCATTGCGGCATGGTAAAGGAAACCATTGAAACACTTTGGGTAAATGGCACCAAAGACAATGAAGCCATCAAGGGCGATAAGATCACTTTTACATTCCCTACGAAGGTAACTGCAAAGGACAAACTGTATAAAATTGTAGCGGCGGCCGATGCATAAGATCATTCACTACCGGAAAAAATGTATTGGCTGCGGTGTTTGTTATGAGCAACAACCGGAGTTGTGGCGCATGTCGAAAAAAGACGGCAAAGCAACGTTGCTAAAAGGAATTGGGAAGAAAGATGTTTTTATTTTAAATATACCGCATGGCGAAGTAGTACGATCACAGGAAATAGCTGAAGCATGCCCGGTAAGAATCATCAAAGTGTTATGATAGAAAAAATAAATGAATACATAAAGGAACAAACCTGCGCCAGCATCTGTTGTATAGATGAGGAACAACGCCCTTATTGTTTCAACTGCTTTTATGCCTATAACAGCAAGGAGCATTTGCTATACTACAAATCAGGAAAAGAAACCACGCATTCAGCCATCATTCTAAAAAATGATGTGGTAGCAGGAACGATTTTACCCGACAAGCTCAATAAGCTGCATATCCAGGGTGTGCAGTTTGAAGGCGAGGTATTGGCACCGGAACATCCCCGTACAAAAAACGCCGCTGCATTTTATTATAAAAAGAATCCGCTGGCAGTTGCGATGCCTGGTGAAATATGGACGATACAGATCAACGGCATTAAATTAACAGACAGTTCAATTGGTTTCGGCAAAAAGATCACCTGGGAAAGAGATGAGCAGCCGGCCACTATTTAACCCAACTCAAAAAAATCATGATGAATTCATCTAAAAAAGATGAGTGCATTTTTATTGAATAAAAAATTATTGATAATACTCAAACAACAACAGCACATGTACCAATCATCCAACCATAAGTTTCATATACCGGTAATGGGACTGGCATACACCATCGATTCGCCGGTAAAAGTGGCCAGGTATGGCATTTCATCTGTGATCTCTATTGTGGAAGACAGGCTGATAGAAATGATGAGAAGTCATTACTATCCAACCATTGGAAAAACCTACCAGCCCATCACCACCCATGAGCCTGACTATCGTGCCAAAAGGATCACCGATTACCTGAACCTGGTAAATACCATTGTGCAGGAACAGTTTGAAAAACTCAAACAGGCGGCATTTGAAAAAGGATCAGAGATCGTAAAATATTTTGAGCTGCTGCCCGATGACAGCAAATTAAAGCAGTTGTACCTGCAAATGACCAGTACCATTGATCAGAAGGAAAAAGAAAAACTGGCTGATATTCTTCGTAACAATATACAACCGGGCAGCATTGATGTCAACATCATGACCAAGGTTGACCGTGAAGTGTACAATGATGCAGGAGAAGCCATTCCAGACGGATCGGATGCCGTAGCGGCCTTGAGAGGTTATGCCAAAAGCGACCTCTCCAATTCATCCATAGTGTTCTCAGCGGGCATGAACCCAAGACTGTACAATTACCTGGAGCAATGCAATGAGTTTAACATCAATGAAGATGGCAGCTTCACCAAAAAGATCATTGTAAAAGTAAGTGACTACCGCTCAGCACTGATACAGGGAAAATACCTGGCTAAAAAAGGTGTTTGGGTAAGTGAGTTCAGGATCGAATCCGGATTGAACTGTGGTGGCCATGCTTTTGCATCTGAAGGATTTTTGATCGGGCCGGTACTGGAAGAATTCAAAACAAAAAAGCAGGAACTGGTGAATGCATTGTTTGAAGTGTACAATCCAGCACAACAAAAAAAGAGTGACCGCCTGCTTGATGCAGCACCTTCCATCATCATAACCGCACAGGGCGGCATTGGAACGCACAAGGAAGACCAATTTTTTCACAACTACTACGGCATTGAAAGTACAGGATGGGGCACGCCGTTTTTACTGGTACCGGAGGCAACTACCGTTGACGAACATACGCTGCAGTTATTGAGTGCGGCTAAAGAAGAAGATATTGTACTCAGCAAGAACTCCCCGTTGGGGGTAAGGTTCTACTACCTCAAAGGCACTACCTCCGACATTGAAAAAAACCAGCGGATCGGTGAAGGTTGCCCTGGCAGCCCCTGTACAGAAAAGCACCTGGCATTCAATACCGAGTTCACCAAAGAGCCCGTTTGCACCGCTTCAAAGAAATACCAGAAATTAAAGATCGAACACCTGCAATCGCTTAACCTGCCGGAAGCTGTTTATCAAAAGCAGTTAAAAGATGTGCTGGACAAAGAATGTTTGTGTGTTGGATTGAGCAATGCTGCAGCCATCACGTATGATCATTTGTTCGTAAAAAAACAACATGCGGTGAATATTTGCCCGGGCCCCAACCTGGTCAATTTCTCAAAGATCGTATCGCTGCAAACCATGGTAGATCATATTTACGGAAGAACGGATCTGCTGACAAATAAAGAACGGCCACATGTTTTTATAGCAGAACTCGACCTGTACATCGATTACCTGAGGGACGAACTCAGTAGTGACGCAGAAGCAGGCCTGCTGGAAAAGAAGAAAAAATATTACACCTCCTTCAATCAAAATATGAGGGATGGCATTCAATATTACCGTAACCTGCCGGCTGAATCCATCAACAACCACGAGGCTTTTCTGAAAGCGCTGGATGATGCGGAAACCGAACTGGACCAGCTAAACTACCAGTATGCAACGGTAGAAGTGAGATGAGCTATGCAACAGATCATAAAAGACTGATCACAACAATTAATTTTACCGGGGATCTCATACCCGCAGATGATGCAATTGATGTGTTGAATTTCGATTTTTCTTCTGCCAGTTACAGCATCCTGCCGGGGGAAGATCATTATGATTGCTTCGGGCATGATTTCAGCAGCAATTACTGTTACGCTTTCGATGCATCTTCCGGCATTGTGCATGATGTACTGGATGTGCAGGATTCACATATTGAAGAGAATATTCATTTCCGTTATCACATCTTTATGCCCAAAGGGCAACTCACATCCAGTAAAGTTGTGCTGATGCTGCATGGATTTAATGAAAAATCATGGAGTAAATATTACACCTGGGCCAAACGCATCGTAGAAGAAACCGGTAAAGCAGTGATCTTATTCCCCATTGCACTGCACATGAACAGGGCACCAATGGCATGGAGTGAAACAAGGGGAATGTTTGCTGCAAGCGAACAAAGAAAAAAACAGTATCCATTTGTATTGCATTCCTCCCTGTCAAATGTTGCCATCAGTACCCGGCTCAATGAAAAGCCGCAGCGTTTTGTATGGTCTGGTCTTCAAACCTACTACGACATCATACAATTGGTGGAGCAAATAAAATCAGGGAAACATACGGCTATTGAACCCACTGCCGGCATTGATATTTTCGCTTACTCCATCGGTGCATTTTTAGCAGAGATACTGATGATGACAGACCACAAACAATTTTTCAGCAAATCAAAGCTGGTGATGTTTTGCGGAGGCCCGGTGTTCAACCGCATTTCGCCGGTATCAAAATTCATACTGGATAGTGAAGCAGATGTACGCTTGTATTCTTTTTTAGTAGAACACCTCGACAGTCATATTGAAAAAGATGAGCGACTGAAGCACTACCTTAGCGAACAACACCCGGAGGGCCTGTACTTTCGATCGATGCTTAATTACAGCGCTTTCTCTGAATTGAGGGAAAAACGTTTCCGTGAAATTGCCGGCCGCCTGTATGCGCTGGCGCTGGAAGGTGACACGGTGATTTACCCGTATGAAGTACTAAACACGCTGCAGGGCAAGTACAGGAATATCCCGGTAGAAGTAGACATACTGGAGCTACCCTACCCGTTCATACATGAAGTACCGTTCCCTTCTTCCACAAAAACAGAAAAAATAGTAAGCGAACAATTCGACAAAGTATTTGCCCTTATCTGCAAGCAACTGCAATGAGCTAAAGCGGTGAAAATTTCGCCTGGAAAAAACGCAGGTATTTGGGTTCGTAGATCATTTTCAATCCTTTTATTTTATTGCGCCTTTCAAACACCCTCGCAGTCGATTCTGCAATCACATCCATGTGTGCCTGCGTATATACACGGCGTGGAATGGTAAATCTTACCAGTTCCAGTTTAGGATGATAATTGTCGCCATTGGCTTTTCTTCCGGCAGAAACAATTCCCCGTTCCATTGTTCTTACACCAGAATCAAGGTACACTTCTGCTGCCAGTGTTTGTGCAGGGAACTGGTCCTGCGGAATATGTGGCAAAAATTTTTTAGCATCTACAAATGTTCCATGACCGCCGATGGGCTGCACAATGGGCACACCATACGCTATCATCTTCTCCCCCAAATAGATCACCTGCCCTACCCTTGCATGGATGTGAGCATCGTTCACACTTTCTTTGATGCCAATGGCCATCGCTTCCATATCACGACCCGCCAACCCACCATAAGTATGCAGGCCTTCATACACCACTACCATGTTCCTGGCTTCTTCAAATACATCCCAATCGTTGATGGCTAAAAATCCGCCGATGTTTACCAGCGCATCTTTCTTGGCGCTCATGGTAGCTCCATCTGTATAAGAATTAATTTCTTTTACAATGGCAGCGATGGATTTATTTTGATAGCCTTTTTCTCTTTGCTGAATAAAGTGAGCATTTTCTGCAACCCTCGTCATATCATGTATCACACGAATGCCATGCTTTTTGGTCAATGCCCGCAGCTCTTTTAAATTTTGCATGCTGATAGGTTGACCACCGGCCATGTTCACACTGGTAGCCATGCTCACATAAGGGATCTTTGCAGCTCCATATTTTTTGATCAGCCTGTCCAGCTTGTTCAGATCAACATTCCCTTTGAAGGGAAATTGATTTTCGGGATCATGTGCTTCATCAATGATAATATCTTCAAACTTGCCGCCGGCCAGCTCCTGGTGCAGCCTCGTGGTTGTAAAGTACATATTGCCCGGGATGATATCACCCTTTTTGATCAGGATCTTCGACAAAATATTTTCAGCACCACGGCCCTGGTGCGTAGGCACTAAATATTTATAGCCGTAAGTATCTCTTACCACTTCTTCCAGGTGATAAAAATTTTTACTGCCTGCATAGGCTTCATCACCCAGCATCATGCCCGCCCATTGCTGGTCACTCATCGCTGATGTGCCGCTATCGGTAAGCAGATCGATGTACACATCTTCTGATCTTAATAAAAAAGTATTGAAGCCTGCTTCCTGCATGGCTTTTTTACGCTGGGCCGGCGTTGTCATTTTCAATAACTCCACCATCTTTATTTTGTAGGGTTCTGCCCAGCTTTTCTTGATGACCTGTTTCATGATTATATTTTTTATAAACCATTCCGATGAATGATGCGATCACTGTATAGTTGAAGACGAAATTGGTTTTAGTTTAGCGGTGAAATGGCGAAGCAATAGCGTTTCTTCTGTAATCTCAAGGCCGGTCAGTTCATGCCGGTTGTTGAATACTTCGATGATCACTTCTGCCACATAATCGATATGGCTTTGTGTGTACACCCTTCGCGGAATGGCCAGCCTTACCAGTTCCATCTGTGCAGGAATTAATTTCCCTTCAGCATCGTATTTACCAAACATCAGTGAACCGATCTCCACACTCCTGATGCCGCCTTCTTCATACAAGGCACACACCAGCGACTGACCGGGGTATTGATCAACCGGCACATGCGCTAAAAATGTTTTGGCATCGATGTATACCGCATGCCCGCCGGCAGGTTGCATTACAGGCACACCGGCAGCAATTAATTTGTTGGTGAGGTACTCGATACTCCGGATGCGGTATTGCAGGTAATGCTCGTCCATCACTTCCTGCAGGCCGATCGCAATGGCTTCCAGATCACGGCCGGCAAGTCCACCATAAGTCGTGAACCCTTCTGTGATCACGAGTAAATTCCTGCAACGGGTGGCAAGGTCTAAATCTCTCATGGCAAGAAAACCGCCGATGTTAGCGAAGGCATCTTTTTTGGCACTCATGGTGCATCCATCCGCATAAGAAAAAATTTCATTCGCAATTTCAGGCACGGGTGTTTTAGCATAACCTTCTTCCCGCAGTTTAATGAAGTAAGAATTCTCTGCGAAACGACAGGCATCGATATACAACGGAATATTAAATTCATCACAAATCTTTCTCACCTCTTTTATATTCTGCATACTCACCGGCTGACCACCACCGGAATTGTTGGTAATGGTGATCATCAGCATCGGAATATTGGAAGCGCCTTTTTCAATGATCAGTTTTCTCAACAGGTCTATATCCATATTACCTTTGAAAGGCGCAGGAATGGTTGGATGTTTTCCTTCCCTGCATAAACAATCGATGGCCTCTGCACCGGAGAATTCAATATTGGCACGGGTAGTATCAAAAAAAGTATTGCTGATAAAAAATTTTCCTTTGCCGCCCAATATTGTAAAAATGATCTTTTCGGCTGCCCTGCCCTGGTGTGTGGGGATGATGTTGGGCATACCCGTAATACTTCTTACAGAATCTTCAAACCTGAAAAAACTGCTGCTGCCGGCATAAGACTCATCTCCCTGCATAATGCCGGCCCATTGATTGCTGCTCATGGCACTGGTGCCGCTGTCTGTGAGCAGGTCGATGAGTACATCATTGGCATTGATGGCAAATGCATTGTAATTGGCGGCTGCCAATATTTCTTTTCTTTCTTCACGTGTAGTAAAATAGATCGGCTCAACCGATTTAATGCGGAATGGTTCTATGATCGTTTTCACTGTATTTAATTTTGCAGCCGTAGCGGCTGATTAAAAAAAGAGGATGACAACCAAAAAGGGAGGGTGATCAGGAAGGTTTCCGTATGATATTTATCCAGAGTTTCATATAGAAATGCTCGTCAAAAATAGGAGTTGAACCTTTACAGAAATATGATATTGGTCACAAAAAAACATGATCATTCAGTTATAACCGCACTGCGGCTTCAACGAAATTTGACAACATGAAAAAGCTCAGCAACATACTGGTAGTGGGCACCGGCAATACCCTCCGTGGCGATGACGGTATTGGCGCCTATGTATGTTCGCTGATCGATAAGGCCGGTCTTGCAGGTGTACAAACCCTGGTAATACAACAACTGCATACCGAACTGGTGGAAGATCTTTTAGCGTTTGATACTATTGTATTGGTAGATGCCTCGGTTTCAACCACGGATGTTTCTTTTCATCCACTCATACAAAATGAATTGCAGCCGGTTTCATCATCACATCATGTGAATGCTTCCCTGCTGGCTGCACTGGCGCAACAACTTTATCAAAAGGAAATAACGATGATGGTATGCGCTGTAAAAGGCGAAAATTTTGATATGAGCGAAAGGTTATCTGCAACAGCAAAAAAAAATGCAGACACTGCTTTTGACAGTATCTGCAAATGGGTCAGTAATCAATATCATTAAAATCTCTCCAGTCTTTTTACAACAATACCTTTTCTATCCTTCACTTCAATCACCATGGGCATTTGCCCGATGGCATGTGTGGAGCAGGAAAGACAGGGGTCGTAACAGCGGATGGTTGATTCCACCCTGTTTAGCATTCCTTCTTTAATATCGCTGCCGTTTACATATTGCCTCGCCACTTCCAGCACCGAACGATTCATAGAAGGATTGTTTTGCCCGGTTGCGATGAGCAGGTTTACCATTTTCAATTTACCTGTTTCATCTGTTTTATAATGATGGAACAAGGTACCCCTCGGTGCTTCGGAACTGCCAATGCCTTCCTCGTAATTCCACCGGCCATGATGTTGTATGTGCAGGGAGGTAACCTGCGGATCATTCAATATGCGCTGGGCATCTTCCACATCACTGAGTGCTTCTATCAACCTGGTATAGTGGTAATGAAATGCACCATGCACGGGCTTACCATCATTCAACAATTTAAAGATCTCAAATTCTGCCTGCGCAAGTGGCGTACGCATTCTTGTACAAACATTCAATCTTGCCAGTGGACCTACCCGGTAAAATCCATTATCAAAACCAAATGGTTTGTAGTAAGGATATTTTAAGTACGACCAGTTAACAGAACGCTCTGCGATCAGGTCGAGGTATTTTTCAGGCGCAATTTGATCCTGCAGTATAACACCTTCCTGGTCAATAAAACGAAGTTTGCCATCATACAATTCATGTTCCCCATCCGGCCCTACCGTACCCAGGTATAAAGTGGGCGAAGTGGCAAATGATTGTACCATCTCTTCATTGTCATCCATAAATTTTTTGATGATGCTGATGCCGAGCTGAACAGTTTCTATTGCTTCGGGGATCCAGTCGAGCAGTGCTTTCCGGTTGTCTTCTGTCAATGGATAAGCCATACCACCCGGTACAATGCCCATGATATGTATCTTTTTCCCGGTGATCCTTTCGCTCAGTTCCTGGCCAAATTTCCGCAGGCGAATACCACGCAATGCGATGTCGGGATATTTTTCAGCAATGCCAATGATGTTTCTTTTTGCAGGATCACTGTCGTAGCCCA
>DDEU01000058.1 GCA_002336815.1 Chitinophagaceae bacterium UBA1946
CGGATAAAGAACATCCTGCCAAACTATGGCTGAATGATTTTGATGGCAATGGAACAGCCGAGCAATTTTTAACAAGAACGATCAATGGTAAAGACATGCCGGTTTTTTTAAAGCGTGAGATCACTGACCAGTTCCCGGGCTTAAAGAAAGAGAACTTAAAACATGCGGACTATGCCCGCAAAACAATACAGGACCTGTTCAGTAAGGAAGTAATAGATCGGTCAAAACAACAATTATTTAACTATTGCCAGTCGGTGGTAGCGATCAATGACGGCAAGGGCCATTTTACGATACAGCCGCTGCCATACATGGTGCAGTTGTCAAGTGTGAATGCGATCGCCTCAACCGATATTAATAAAGATGGTAAACCCGATTTGGTACTGGGCGGTAACCTGTTTGAGTTTCCGCCGCAGTTTGGCCGGTTGGACGGGAGTTATGGAGCAGTACTGCTGAATGATGGCAAGGGTCATTACAGTTGGCAGGAGCCAAGGGTATCAGGGCTCTCTTTAAGAGGCGCTATCAAGGATATCAGGGAAATAAAAACAGCTTCCGGAAAGCAACTGCTCATTTTGCAGAACAACGAAAAGCCGTTACTGTACAGCGTTAAAAAATAACCATCCTCAAAATCAACACTATTTTGACCTGTTTTTTTAAATACGACCGTCTTTTATCATCTTCCTGTAAGGAGGTTATCAGCGTTTGTATCTTACTCTCATTACCGTTTTATTTTTTTAGCTGCAACAACAAAGAGCAAACAGAAAAGCCATTGTTTGTGCTGGCGGAAAATACAGGCATTCAATTTTCAAATAAGGTTACCGACAGCAAAACAGAGAACAGTTTTTTGTTCAGGAATTTTTATAATGGTGGTGGTGTTGCAACAGGTGATATCAACAATGATGGTTTGCCGGATGTATTGTTCACCTCCAATATGGGCGACAATAAACTGTACCTTAACAAAGGCAATTTTAAATTTGAAGATATTTCTGTTGCTGCCGGACTAAAGCAGGACAGTATGTGGAGTACCGGCGTTACGTTTGCTGACGTGAACAATGATGGCTGGCTGGATATTTATATCTGTAATTCCGGTCATATTGCAACAGGCAACCGCATCAATAAACTCTACATTAATAACCACAATCTTACTTTCACCGAGTCGGCTGCAAAATATGGACTGGATCATTCCGGTTTTTGTACACAGGCATCTTTTTTTGACTATGATCTGGATGGTGATCTTGATTGTTTTATCATCAACAATAGTCCGCTGCCTTTTGCTACCGTAAGTGCCGGAAGTATGAGGGATAAGGATCTTGATAAATGGAAAGTGGATGAGAACCTGAAGGCTGGCGGCAATCATTTGTTTCGAAATGAAAACGGCTTTTATGAAGAGGTTACAAAAGATGCCGGCCTGCACAGTGGCCTCGTAAGTTTTGGCCTGGGTGTATACGTAGGTGATATCAACAATGATGGCTATCCTGATATTTACGTGGGCAACGATTTTATTGAAAAGGATTACCTGTACATCAATCAAAAGAATGGCAGCTTTAAAGATGAACTCGAGCAGTCTGTCAACGCCATCAGTATGTCGTCGATGAGTACCGATATCGCCGACATCAATAATGATGGGTACCCCGAGATATTTACCACCGATATGATACCCGATGATGATTACCGGTTAAAAACAACGGGCACATTCGACAATTTTGAATTGTACAATACCAAGCAAAAAGCCGGGCTGTTTCACCAGTATGTAAAAAACAGCCTGCAGCTCAATAACAGGAACGGCACGTTTTCTGAGATCAGTAACTACAGTGGTATGTTTGGTACCGACTGGAGCTGGGGTGCTGTATTTGTGGATGCAGACAATGATGGCTTGAACGATGTATTTGTATGCAATGGGATCAATAAGGATGTGGGCGACCTGGATTACCTCGATTTTTTTTCAAACGAAGTGTACAGTGATATGTTGCAGACCGGGCGCAAGCCTTCGGTAGAAGAGATCGTTAAACATATTCCAGTGTATCCCCTGGCCAACCGGGTATTCAAAAACAAGGGGGCGCTGCAGTTTGAAGATGTAACCAATAGCTGGGGTTTTGCAACGCCCAGTTTTTCAAACAGCATATCCTACGCGGATTTGGACAACGACGGGGATTTAGATTTGATTGTCAACAACGAGAACCAGCCATCGTTTGTGTACCGCAACAATTCGAGGGAATACAATAAGAACAATTATATCGGCATAACGCTGAAGGGTAGCCCCAAAAATACCTTTGCCATTGGTTCAAAGATCATGATCTATAAAGGATCGGAGGTCTTCAGCCGTGAAGTAGTGCCGAGCCGTGGTTTTCAAAGCAGCGTGGACTATAAACAGATCATCGGGCTTGGCAGCAATACAGCTGTAGATTCGATGATCATTATCTGGCCGGACAGGACTTACAGCAAATACGAAAAACCGGCGCTCAATAAAGTGCATACACTGCAGCAACCTGCAGGCGGCAGCACCTGGCATTTTGATCAGCCGGCAGTCAATCCGCTG
>DDEU01000071.1 GCA_002336815.1 Chitinophagaceae bacterium UBA1946
AACCGGCAATATTTGCCTGGCTGCTGAGTACGTCCATGCTTTGTGCACGGGTGGTACGGGGCAGCATATCCATGCTGAAAATGGTAAGCCCTTTGGTGGCCCATTCCTTCATCAATGCTGCGTTGAACAATGGCTGGTAAACGCCAAGCAAAATTTTTGCGGACGCCGGTGAAATGTTTTGCGGTTCGTTGATCGAAAGGATGATGTCCGCAGCAGTTGCGATCTCATCACGGTTCAAAATTTTTGCGCCGGCGGCAATGTATTTATCGTCATTGGCAAAAGCGCTTACGCCTGCGTTTTTTTCTACAACTACTTCAACATTTAATTTCTTTAAAACGGAAATGTGTTCAGGCAGCAGGGAGACTCTTGTTTCAGGGGCTGGTTCTTTTAAAACACCGATAATCATAATCAATTGAATTATCTGCAATATACTGAATTTTACAGCCCTGTACCGGAGCGGCCATAGTTTTTACTGTAATATTTTACCTGCTGATCAAAACCGGATGGTAAAATGCTGCTTCACTTTAAAATCTGGATTGATGAAAACAAGACCGATAAAAAACAGGTCGATACTTAGTGTTACGGCCGGGTGTTGTTGTATGATGGCCCAGGCCGCTTCCATTTCTTCGCTCCAGTGAATGTCATCAAAAATGAGGATGGCAGAAGGATTGGCATGTTGCAGCAATGTAGTGAAATAGGCTATCGTAGGCTCTTTCCGGTGATTACCATCAATAAAAGCAAGGTCAATTTTACCGGTTTGATGGAGCAGGGGTTGCAATGTTTTTGCAAAATCACCCTCGGTAAGCCGGATGTTTTTTAGTTGTAAAGCGTCAAAATTGTGCTGTGCAATAGCGGCAATGGCGGGTGATCCTTCGCAGGTAAAAACTGTGCCTGCCGGGTTGCCGGTTGCCAGGTAGCAACTGGTAATGCCGAGTGAAGTGCCCAGCTCCAGCATTACAGACGGGTTGTAATATTGTGCAATTCTAAACAGGAGTTGCGCAAACTTTTTGGGTTTTAAAGAAGAGGCGGCAATGTTCTTTACCACTCTTTTGTTTGACTTCATAACGGCAGAGCCTGCCCCAAAATCTTCTACTGCTATCACGTTGCTGTCTTGCAGTAATAGTTGCCGCTGTGCTTCGATGGCCGCATAATAATCGTATTGTTTTTTATCATTTAAAACCTGGTTGATAAAATTGAAAACAAACGGCGAATGTACACCGTAGCCTTTCCCGTTGGAAGCGGTAAAAAAGTAGTGCAGGTATTTTTTTGCTAATTGAAAAGACGTGTACAATTCAGTAAATTAAACGTGAAAAAATAAGAAGCAGCAGGTATTATATTTTGCTCCATTGCTGAAAAGAATAAGCATAGGCATGCTTCTCATCTTTTTCAAAATCTTCATTTGATAGCAGTTTCCATTGCGTTTCGTCGATCTCCGGGAACCAGGTATCACCTTCCAGTGTTGCATGTACCCTGGTGATGTAAATCGTATTCGCTATGGCCATGGATTGTTTGTAGATCTCACCGCCCCCAATGATCATGGCTTCTTTGGCATTGGTGGCCACTGCCTTTTCAATCGCATCTTCCAGGTTAATGGCTGTAACAGTGCCGGCTGCTTTCCAGTTGGGCTGCCTTGTGATTACAATATTGAACCTGCCGGGCAGGGGCTTGTTCACGGCTTCAAAAGTTTTTCTGCCCATGATCACCGGCATACCCCAGGTAATGTTTTTAAAAAAACGGAGGTCATTGGGCAAATGCCATAGCAACTGGTTGCTTTTGCCGATGGCATTGTTTGCTGCTGCCGCTACTACAAGAGAGATTTTCATGCTGCAAAGTTGTGCGTTAATGGTTGAACTGAAAATATTTTTATACAGGCGCACCCGTCAAAACAAGTCTTCCATGGTTAGTTCCTGCTGTACAAAACCAATGCTGTGCATATTCGGTGCCAATCCAAAACTGGTGATGAATGTGAGGAACAGTGTTTTTTTTGTTTTGCTCCGTTCCCGGAAAATGCGCAGGGTTTCCCTGAGATCGGTTGCATACTTTTTATCAAGGCTAAAAGCACTGTCGTAAAACTTTGCTTCACAAATATTGATCACATTGTCATTACGGTCAATCAGCATATCTATTTGCATACCCGGATCGTTGTTACTTCCTTTGTAAAAAAAGCTCGATTCTTCTGTATATACCGAAGCGATACCAAGGGCCGCTTTTATTTTGTCGATATGCTTCAGGCAAATATTTTCAAATGCATACCCACTCCAGCTTTTGTATACAGGCGCTGCCGATAGTTGCTGCCAGTTTACATTTTTCTTTTTATAAACAAACTTCAGGTAAAACAGCGAAAACTCGTCTACCAGCCGGTACAATGCTTCCTTCTTTATTTTTCCAAAAGGATAGCTGCTGCTGATAAAATCAGATTGCTCCAGTTCCTGCAGCAGTTTGCTGAAACTACCGCCGTCTTTAAGCTTTGTAGCAGCCAGGATCTCATTTCTCGAAAGCCCTTTTTGTTTGCCGGCCAAAGCTTGTATAATACTGATGTGTTGCCGGGCATCAGTAAACAAGGCGTTGTATAAATTGTCGAACTCATTTACCAGTAGCCCATTTCTTTCAAAACAGATGCGGTTAATGTTTTGTGGAGCGCTTTGCCCTTTTTTAATTTCTTTCAGGTAATGTGGTATACCCCCCATTGCCATATACAATCTTACAATGTCGTACCGGGAAAGCAGGATATTTTTATTGCGCAGGTAAGTTTCTGTTTCAGCAAGTGTAAAGGGCCGCAGGTGCATACGCTTGGTAACCCTGTTGTGTAATCCGCCCCGGTGGTTGATGATCTTACTGTTCATCCACGATGCGGCTGAGCCGCAAATGATAACAAGGATATTTTTGTCTGCCGCCCAGCTGTTCCAAAACCATTCGAGGGCGGTTAAAAATTTTGACTTATGTGTATCCAGCCAGGGCAGTTCATCAATAAATACGAGTAGTTTTCGTTTTTTCTTTATGCTGCCAAGAAAAGTGGCCAGTTGATTAAATGCTTCCAGCCAGGTAGCAGGTATAGCGGTGGGTTTTTTGGAGCCACTTTGTTTTGCCAGCGCCATGGCAAAACTTTCCAGTTGTTCTTCATTGCCCGCATTCAGTATGCCACTGAATTCAAAGTGCAGGCGTTCGGCAAAAAATGCTTTTACCAGGTAGGTCTTGCCTACCCTTCGCCGGCCGGTGATGGCCAGCATATCTGCACCAGCAGCGGCTTCCAGTTCGACCAGCAGCGCCTGTTCTTCTTTTCTCCCGATAATGATCCTATCCATACCGTATGATTTATTCCCAGCGGAATCTATACAAAGATAGATAGATTCCGCTGGGAATAATTTTTAGTGCTATAAAAATCAAGCATATTTTTCAAGAACGAAGGATAAAAAAAGAAGAGCCGCAGGAATTATTTCCAGCGGAAACTTCCTGAAGAATGTAGATTCCGCCAGCAATATTGGCGGGTTTACACTGCTACCGGGGCTTTTATCGCAGGGTGGCACTGGTAATCCAGCAGTTCAAAATCTTCAAACTTAAAATCGAAAATATCTTTTACAGCAGGGTTGATCTTCATCTGGGGTAAAGGGAACGGGGTTCTTGCCAGTTGCAGTTGCGCCTGCTCAAAATGATTACTGTATAAATGCGTATCACCGCCGGTCCATACAAAATCTCCCAAATCCATATCACATACCTGTGCGATCATCATCGTAAATAAGGCGTAGGAGGCAATATTGAACGGCACACCCAAAAAAACATCTGCACTGCGCTGGTACAACTGGCAGCTCAATTTTCTTCTGCCATTGGCAGCCGGTGCAGTGTAAAACTGGAACAGGCAATGGCAGGGCATCAGTTTCATCTTTGGCAGGTCGGCTACATTCCAGGCGCTGATGATAATGCGGCGGCTGTCGGGATTGTTTTTTAACTGGTGGATCACTTCTTCTACCTGGTCTGTTTCTGCCCCATCTGCCCCTTCCCAGCTTCGCCATTGCTTGCCATAAACAGGCCCCAGGTCGCCATTTTCATCGGCCCATTCATCCCATATTTTTACATTGTTTTGTTTTAAATAGCCAATATTGGTATCGCCGTTTAAAAACCAGAGCAGTTCATGAATGATACTCTTGAGATGGCATTTTTTGGTGGTTACCAACGGAAAACCCTCACTTAGGTTAAAGCGCATCTGGTAGCCGAATACACTTCTTGTACCAGTGCCGGTGCGGTCGCTTTTATCAACGCCGGTAGCTAAAATATGCTGTAGTAAACCAAGGTATTGTTGCATGGCTGCAAAGTAATGGAAAATGGAAAATGGAGAATGGAAAAGTTATCAAGGATAAAAGCAATCCTGTAAAAACCGATCTTCGTCAGTAAAACAGAACAATGAAGACTGTGATACGCAAAGCAACAAAAGGCGACTGCAAGCGGATGATGGAACTGGTGCAGGAGCTGGCCGAATATGAAAAAGCGCCGGAGGAAGTAACCGTTGCCTTTGAGCATTTTGTAGAAAGTGGCTTTGGCACTCATCCCGTATGGTGGGCTTATGTGGCGGAGGTGGAAGGGGCAGTAGAGGGTTTTGCGCTGTTCTATACCCGCTATTCAACCTGGAAAGGCCAGCGCATGTACCTGGAAGACCTGGTGGTAACAGAAAAAATGCGTGGGCAGGGCATTGGCAGCCTGTTGATGCAGCAACTGCTGCAGGTGGCCAAAGAAAGAAAATACAGCGGCATCCTTTGGCAGGTGCTTAACTGGAACGGGCCTGCCATTAACTTTTACAAAAAATTTGCCGGCGTAAAACTGGACGCTGAATGGATCAATTGCAGTATTGAAGTGCTGTAAAAAATTTTCCTGTTCAGGCAGCAAAGTTTATTTTCACCGCATCAAGCTAGGGTAATCCTGAACTTTTCATTTTAAAATTGAACCAATGTTTTCAAATCTATCCAAAAAGATCACTATTGCAGTATTGGCCTGCCTGGTTGCTGCAGTATCCATCTTTACAGTTTCCTGCCAGAAAGAGTTGAGCGGAGATGGTTTCATTATTACAGAAACACCTCCGGATCTTACTACTAAAGTAAGCTCATCTGTTTCCGGGTTTGTAACGGATGAAGCCGATGCTGCCGTAAACGGGGCTACCGTAATTGCAGGATCTGCCAGCACCACCACCGATAAATACGGCTACTTCAGTATCAGCAATGCCGATGTGGTAAAAAATGCAGCGGTGGTAACGGTAATTAAACCAGGATATTTTAAAGGGATAAAAACATACACAGCGGTAACCGGCAAAGCCGCCTTTTTCAGGATAAAATTATTGCCTAAGACCAGCGCCGGCAGTTTTGATGCTGCTACCGGGGGCGCCGTTACTTTAACCAACGGGCTTTCTGTAAGTTTTCCTGCAGCAGCAGTAGTGGTGGCTTCTACCAGTGCTGCATACACCGGGCCGGTAACAGTAGCTGCTCAATGGATCAACCCAACCGCCAACGACCTGGGCAGTATAATGCCCGGCGATCTAAGGGGGCTTGACAGTCTTGGTTTTATGAAGCTGTTAAAAACATACGGTATGGCGGCGGTGGAACTCACCGGTGCCTCAGGCGAATTATTACAGGTAACAGCAGGCAAAAAAGCAACGCTCAATTTCCCGATACCGGCAGGCATCAGCGCTACTGCACCAGCTACTATTCCTTTATGGTATTTTGACGAGACCAATGGTTTGTGGAAACAGCAGGGCAATGCGGTAAAATCAGGCAGCACCTATACAGGCGATGTAAGCCATTTCTCTTACTGGAACTGCGATATACCACTTACCAGCTTTGTACAATTCACCGGCACCGTAATAGATGCAGCCGGTAACCCCGTATCAGGTGCCAATATTTCCATCAAATATGCCGGGGGAGGCTATACCGGCGCACACGGCTATACCGATTCAGCCGGATACATAAGCGGCAATATTCCTGCAAATACACAACTTGTGCTGGAAGTGTACAGTTATTACAATTGTGGCAACGTGGCGTATACACAAAATATCACTACCACCAATCAAACGCTGGCACTGGGCAATATTCAACTGCCGGCTGCAGGTAGTGCCGTTGTAAGCGGCACGGTGATCAATTGCAGCAATACGCCTGTTACCAATGGGTACATCATCATGATCAAAGACAATGTGAATTACCGTTTCCCAATTAGCAGCGCCGGAACATTCAGTTTTAATACCCTGCTTTGTAACAGCAGCGTGAGCGTTACTTTACTGGCAGAAGATAATGATGCCCAGCAGTCTGGACCGCCAGCCACTGTGCTGCTGACCAATGGTGCGGTACCGGCAGGCGAGCTAAGTGCATGCGGCACCGTGATCGACCAGTTCATCCGCTACTCGATCAATGGCACCAACTATTCACTTACTGCGCCAACAGATAATCTTGAACAATCGGTTAATTTGCAGGGTGTTCCGCCAGTAATGTTTGTAAGTGGTTCTGCGGGCAATGGTGGCAGTATCACTAACTCAGCTTATATTGGTTTTGACCAAACCGGCATTGCTGCCAACAGCACGCAGGCACTTAGTTCTTTCTTTACCAACCAGATCAATGATTCTACTTTTTTAACCGCTCCTGCGAGTGTGAATATTATAGAGTACGGCGCAATCGGGCAATTCATTGCGGGTAATTTTGCCTGTACGCTAACAGGGGCGCCTCCTGCCAACACGCCTTATAATATTACCTGTAATTTCAGGGTAAGAAGAAACCAGTAAGATTTTTATATCAATCTATTTAAAAATGCTCCTTTAAAACAGGGAGCATTTTTATTATACAACAATCACAACGCTTACTTTTGCAATCTCAACATCACTCTTCACAATAAAATTTTATTATGGCATCTAAGATCAGCATGGGCAACAATGGAAAATTGAATGTGCCCGATAATCCAATCATTCCATTTATTGAAGGCGATGGCATTGGGCCGGAAATATGGAAGGTGGCTGAAAAAGTGTTCAACCATGCGGTAGAAAAGGCTTACCATGGTGCCCGTAAAATTGAATGGAAAGAAATATTGGCCGGTGAAAAAGCCTTTAAACAAACCGGCGAATGGTTGCCTGCCGAAAGCCTGCAAATTGCGAAAGACTACATCGTTTCAATAAAAGGCCCGCTCACTACGCCCATCGGTGGTGGCATTCGTTCGCTGAACGTGGCCATGCGGCAGGATCTTGACCTGTATGCCTGTGTGCGGCCGGTTAAGTGGTTCAAGGGCGTACCCTCACCCGTAGTGCATCCGCAGGATGTGAACATGGTGATATTCCGTGAAAACACGGAAGATATTTATGCCGGCATTGAATGGAAGGCCGGCACTCCCGAAGCACAGAAATTTGAAAAGTTTTTGATAGAAGAAATGGGGGTGAAGAACATCCGTTTCCCGGGCGACAGCAGCTATGGTGTAAAGCCGGTATCACAGGAAGGCAGCAAACGCCTCGTTCGTTCTGCCATTGAATTTGCGCTGGAAAATCATTTGCCTTCAGTAACACTGGTACACAAAGGCAATATCATGAAGTACACCGAAGGCGGATTTAAGAACTGGGGTTATGAAGTGGCCCGCCAGGAATTTGCCGATAAAACTTTTACCTGGGATGAATGGGACCAGTTGAAAAAAGACCATGGGGAAGCACATGCCAACGAAGTACAGCGCCAGGCACTGCATGAAGGAAAACTGCTCGTGAAAGATATCATAGCGGATAATTTTTTGCAGCAGATATTGATTGCGCCGAAGGATTTTTCTGTGGTGGCAACCCTTAACCTGAACGGCGATTATATTTCTGATGCACTGGCTGCAGAAGTAGGAGGCATCGGCATTGCGCCGGGTGCCAATATCAATTATAAAACAGGCTATGCCGTATTTGAAGCTACACACGGTACAGCACCCAAATTTGCTGGTACAGACAGTATGAATCCTTCCTCGGTGATCCTCAGCGGCTGTATGCTGCTGGAATACATCGGCTGGAAAGAAGCGGCTGACCTCATTACGGATGCACTGCAGGCGGCGATCATGCGCAAAAGGGTAACCATCGATTTTTATAATTTGATGAGCGGGGCCACCTTGTTGAAAACAAGTGAGTTTGGCGAAGAGATCATTTCCAGTATCGGCATTGTTACCGGTGATGGACAGTTAAAGAAGAGTTCGAGTTTATAAAAAATTTGTAACTGGTTAGACATTAGAGTTGTGATGCCACCAGCAAATATTTAACCCTTTTATACAATGTTTTCTGTACAGGAATTTGTTTTGCGCTATTCAGGCTACAGCGATGCCGCTTTGCTTGAAGTGTATAATAACACAGACGGTTATAGTGATGAAGCCCATGAAGCTGCTGTAATTGTAATAGAACAAAGAGGAGGGATAGCGGCGCTTGAAAAAAACATCGCAGATGCTGCTGTGATCCGCAAGGAAGAGGAACGTATCGCCAAAGAAGTAAAGGAGATGGGAAGCCAGGGAGTGGATGTTTCTTTTTTAAAAACTGTAACCTCTTCCACGATACTGCCCCGGGAAAAAGTCCAGGCACTTATCGATGATAATTATGCTGCAGCAGCGGCGGCGCTTGACAATAAAAAAATAAAACCCAGGACCGTTGTCGGCAGTGTTGGCGGTGGAGTAATTGCAAGCCTCGTTGGCGGCGTTTTGTGGGGGCTGCAACTTATTTATTCGCAAAGAATATTTTACCTGTTTGGTGTAGGCCTTGTGCTGCTTTGTTACGGTATAATAAGACTGTGTACCGGGCAAACCAAAGAAAATAAATTCGTACTCGTTACCACTATCATATCAGCGATACTCTCCCTGCTCCTGGGGCATTTTTTATATGAAATGATTGGCTATAGACCTTAAGCCCGATGCGATCAATGTGTAACCAGGTTAACGCCGTCAGCTACCGTAAAAGATGCAGCAGCGCTGATATTGAGCGTAGCAATAACGGCATCTGTTGCAAGCTGCACACGGCTTCCCGGGTTCATCGTTAATGATTGTAACAACCTGTCGTTGCTGGTTGTTTGTAAAAAATTAAGTGATCCCGTTTTCCCATTCAATATAAGGCTGGAACCGGCAGCACCTTTAAAAGCGCCTGTTCCGTTAATTGATCCATTCACAGTAAAGCTATTGCCTGCAATGCTGATGAACTTACCTGCATTGATGAGTAAGTTTTTTACTGTAACCGGCCCTGTTAGTACCGGTGGGTTAACAATTGTGGCAATCGTTACGTCGGCATTGGCAGGTGGCACACCACAGCAGGATGCCCAGTTGGCGGCATCATACCAATCACTGCTGGCCGCACCATACCAGGTATATCCCTTTAGTGTAGTGTCAAAAAATGTTGCGCCTGTTGAAAGTGTTCTGGCACTGTCGTCGTACAACAATGCAGCAGGCGTAAAGGAAAGGGCATAGCTCAATGCATTGCCGGCCATCGACTCACCAATGCCATTACCTGCGTAGGATAGATTCCCATCACCCCAGTCGAAAAATGTAATGGTAGTATCCTGCAAAGCGTTGCTGCCGGTAGCTCTTACTACAACCGGCCCGTTAAAATAACTTACGTTGGAACCGGCGGTACGGGTTTGCGATTGCATTCCCAATACCAGTTGATTGGCAGAAGGGGTGTTCCATTTTACCTGGTTAACAGGATTGCCGATGCCTCCCTTTGGTGTGGCAGCGCTTCCTGATCCGCCCACATAGTCGTTAAAGAAGGGACTAAGATCAGCCCCTGAAAAGCTGTTGAAATATTGTTTTAATGAATCCGTATTGGCAGCACGTCCCGCCATATTTGTTTGGTAAGCTGTTAGTGCCTGGAAAAATCTTTCATCGCCGCAGATTGCTCTCAGCATCGAAACGATCATGCAGCCTCTTTCATACACATTGCTGCCATAGCTTGTATTCCAGATGGCATTGCTGTTTACGATATTGCTGTTGGGGATCCAGGTACTACTGCTGTTTAAAGCAAGCGCCCGGTTCTTAATGTTATTCCTGCGGAAGCCCGCAGAGTAACCCAGCGCAGGAACAAGCTCTGCCGACAAGAGTTCGCCATATCTGGCAAAACCTTCGGCCAGCCAAAGATCATTCCATGTGGCGAAAGTTACATTGTCGCCAAACCATTGGTGCATCAATTCGTGATCTAAGGTAGCCACCGATGTTAGTGCGCCGGAAGCAATGGCCGAAAAGGTTTGGTGTTCCATTCCATCAGCGCCACTAAGGCCATCGTAGTAACCATGTTTTTCTTTTTTAAAAGGATAGTCTCCCAGCTTTTGGCTATACGCTTTTACCACATCGTTCATCTGCGTCATGGCAGCGATGGCACTGCTATAGTACCCTGCTGTTTTACCAGCCAGCAGGTACCAGTACACCGGCACGGTGGTATTACCAATACTAACACTGCTGTAATAGCGGTTGTACTTTGCCACGGCCAGGCCAACAAGATAGGAGGCTATCGGGTAGCGGCTTTTGTAGGTAAAGGTTCGCTGTACACCATTAATGGCAGAGTCGGTCAATATGCCGTTGCTCGCAACCCAAAAAGTATCAGCTCCCTGCCAGGGTACTGTTACATGGATATCCATCGAATCGATCTTGTCCTGCATATCTGCTTTGCATGGCCACCAATCCCTGTCCTCGTACGATTCTGACAAGGTAAGTACATAACGCTGTACGGTACCGTATTGATCGGTGTACTGCAATAATGGGAAACCACCGCTGAAGCCATTCTGCCCCGGCGTGCCAGAATAGCTGATCACTACAGAATCAATCGTATTGCTGTTTACAATGCTGTTGGGTAATACAATGTTCAGCACATTTACATTGCCCGAAGCAGGAAAACTGTAAGCGCAGTTAACACCATGGTATTTCACCAGCAACGCTGCATTGTTGAAAGAGTTTTTATTCAGGTCGAAACTGATGGCAGCTACATTGGCTTCAATGGTTTTAAAGTATGTTGTTATCATCCCCGTGATATTGTTGACGGCATTGTTTGGGTCAACAGTCCAGTCAGCACGTTGATAAACTACATCCATATTAGCGCCGGTACCGCTAAAGCCAACCGATGCAGGTTGATTGTGTGCAGGGAAATTGTCGGGCGTTGCCGTTAAATGATGCATCGTTTTTTGAGCTGATACTGTGGCAGCAGAAAAAATTATACAAAGCAGTAAACAGGATAAGATCTTTTTCATTTGATAGTTGAATTGTTGCCGTCTTCCCGGTCCGAATCTATAAAGATAAACATTCGCAGAAAAGTGACCATCAGCGCCGGGCTCACCGGGCGGTTCTTTTTATTTTATCCCCACCGCAACGCCCTTCATGTTCATACCCTTAGTTTTGCAGCCTCATAAAACAATCACATGAAAATAAAACTTTTCTCCGCAGCATTGCTGTGCCTTGCAACTACACTCTCTTACAAACAAGTGGCTGCACAAAAAACAGAACCTGTTTTTGAAATACCAGCCGGTAACATGATCAACAATGCCAGATTTTTACTGCAGGCATCTACCGGTGAACTGATCACAGGTAATGAACTTAAGCTGATGGCCATTGATCCCATCAAAAAAACTGTTGCCTGGGAAAACAAAGATTTTCTTGGTTTGGAAGAAGACGATGTTTCCGTAATAGAAGGCACGCCCTATATTAAAATTGAAAGAAAGAAAACGATTTCTGTCAGCAATAACAAGAACACCTTCATCATCCAGGCAAGTGATGGTAAGATCGTTTACGACAGTAAAGAAGAGGGCATCAAAGTGCGCCACACACTGATCATCCCGGAATTAAAAGGCCTGCTGGTAGAAAGTGTGAAGGATGGTTTTTTATCTGTTTCTTTCATTGATTTTGCAACAGCCAAACAAACATGGTCTGTGCCGATTGCAAAGGAAAAAACCGGGGGTATTGGAATTGGTGCATTAAAGAGGGCCATCAGGTCGTACACAGCCTCTGCTTTTAATGTATCCCCGTTGGTAGATGCGGCTGGCACTTTACTGCTGGTAAACAAAAAGGAGATCTTTGCGATCGCAAAAACGGGTGCCGTAGCCTGGAAAAAAGAATTTGAAGAGAATGTAGATGATGCCTATATCAGCACGGATAAAAAAGCACTCTTTATCGGGTATAAAAAATATATTGACAAATTAAATACTGCTGATGGCAGCAGCCTGCTTAAAGAACCGGTAAAAATGAGAGATCAGTTAAACGGTATATCACCCATGGGCAACGACTACATCGTTTACAATGAGGCCGGCATCAATATTATGGACGCCGACGGCAATATGAAATGGAAGAAGGACGCCAAACTGGGAAACATTGCAGATGTACGTTATACAGACAAAGGTATACTCGGTATACAATCTGTAAAGGATGATGAAACCGTGTTATACTGGGTAGACAAAACCGGTGAGAAAATATGGGATGAAGAATTGAAAGGAGGATTCATGCTGGCAGAACCAACAGCCAGGGGGGTAATGTATGTAACTACTGAGCGGGCGAATACCCTTACTTATGAAAAAGGAAAGGATGTATGGAACAGGGACATTAAACTAAAAGGCATTCCTAATTTCGGTGTTGACGCCGGGAATAAAATATTATACGCCTACGCCGGGGAAAAATTACATGCTTTCAACTTTGCTGAGAATACGTACAAACTGGTTGCAGAAAATATTGAGCTCAAAAAATTCAATGAAGAAGAAGAAACCCTGAAATTCGATATCCGGAAAAATGGGGCTACTGTTATCATCAGTGGTAATCAAAACGTGGTGTCGCTGCAGGCCGCCGATGGCAAACTGAATTACAACAATTATTTTAAAGACATTGGCAATACTAAAAAGAAATGGATGAAAGCATTCAGTGCCGCCGCCGGGGTGGCTGGAGCAGCCATGAACGTAAGTGCCATTTCGAAAGGCAACTTCACGGCAAGCCAAACGGTTGATCAAAACGGCAATGCTGTAGCCAATTCTGTTACTATCACAGCAAATGACCCCGTTGGAAATTCACTGGGAAGTGTATCGAATGATATGTATGCAGCTGCTAAAAACCGGTACCTGGCAACGCAGGCCACCAAAGACAACCTGTATATCTTATCTGAAATGCCGGAGGGTAATGGAATGATGGTATGGAACAAGGATGAAGGCGAGGCAACAAAGAAGATCTATTTCAGCGATACCACACCGGTGTTTGTGGTAGACGAAGCTACTGACAGGGTATATGTGATGGTGGGTGCTACTTTAAAAGCGTATGATCTTAAATAAAAAAATAGACAGCGATAAAAAGAGCCGGCGTTAACCATGCCGGCTCTTTTGTTTATGAAAAGTCCTGTTAAGCTTTTTCGATCTTCACGGATGTCATCGTTAATGAACCGGCTACTGCCTTATCATTAAAGAGGCTGATCTTTTCACCTTCTTCTTTTAACGCCAGTGTGTACAGCAACGGTAAAAAGTGATCGGGTGTTGGTATCGCCAGCTCAAATGCTTTTCCCTGTGCTTTGTAGTTGATCAATGGCTGGTGATCGCCGTTTAAAATACTGGCTTTCATCTTTGCATTGGCTTCTGCAGCCCAGTCGTAGGCGTAATCAGGTTGGTTGAATTTATCCCAGGCTACCATCCTGAGATTATGCACCATGTTGCCACTACCGATAATGAGTACCCCTTTTTTTCGGAGGGAGGATAATTCCTTTGCCAGGTCGTAATGGTATTGCGGTGACTGGGTATAATCAAGGCTCATTTGTATCACCGGTACATCAGCAGCGGGGTATAAATGTTTTACCACGCTCCAGCATCCATGATCCAGGCCCCAGCTTTGGTCCAGTTTTACTTCTGTTTTTTTAATGATTTCCTGTGTTTGCTTTGCAACCAGGGGGCTGCCCGGCGCAGGATACTCCACGTCGAACAGCGCTTTGGGAAAGCCGCCAAAATCATGAATGGTCGGCGGTTTTTCCATCGCTGTTACAAAAGTGCCCTTTGTTTCCCAGTGTGCCGAAATGCATAAGATGGCGGTTGGTGCAGGAATGCCTTTGCCTGCATCCCGGAAGCCCTGCACAAACTCATTTTCTTCGATGGCATTCATCGGGCTGCCATGCCCCATAAACAATACCGGCATTTGATCGGTATTCCCCATCGGTTGGGTCAACTTATTCAGCTCATTTAATTTCATTGATACGCCTGCCATACCTGTTAATGCCATTGATTGAATAAAGTCTTTCCTGTTCATGTTTAATTGCAGTAGGTATTGATTTTTAATCACAGCGGTTGGCCGGTATGGTTGTAAATCGAATTTTCTTTAGCATTCGGAAAATTTACAGCGGTCTTAACCAGATATTCCTGAAACTTAGTGGTTCGCTGGGGTCGCCGTGCGACTGCAGTTTGATGGGGCTTGGCCCATGTGCAGTGTAAACCGGTTTGCCGATCCATGCGGTAGCGCCTTTTAACTCGGTGTGGTTTTGCAGTAACACACCATTGTGAATTACCGTTACATAAGCTGCGGTTTTCAAACTGCCATCGGCGTTAAAACGTGGGGCTGTCCAAATGATATCATACGCCTGCCACTCGCCTGGTTTTTTGCAGGCATTGGCCAATGGAATGGATTGTTTGTACACGGAGCCCGCCTGCCCGTTCACATAGGTTTTGTTGTTGTAGTTATCCAGTATCTGTATCTCGTAGCCTTCATCACCGGAACCGGTATTGGCTAAAAATATTCCGCTGTTGCCACGGCCCTGTCCCGAACCGGTGATGTTTTCAGGCACCCGCCATTCCAAATGTATTTGGTAGTCTGTAAAGCGCTGCTTGGTTACAATGCCACCCTTCTTTTTGTTTACGGTTGCTATGCCGTTCGCAACATCCCAACCTGCAGCGGCATTGCTGTCTTTTTCAGCACGCCATTGATCCAGGTTTTTTCCATTGAACAATACAATAGCATCCGAGGGCGCATCCTGCGGCGTATTGCCCGGTGTAATAACTGGCGGCTCCGGCGTCCATACTTCTGTTTTGGCTGCCTCAACGCCTCTCAGGCTGTCGGTGTTGGTTTTTTGTGCTACCAGTGTAGTAACCGACAGGATAGCAGCAAGTGTAACAGGAAATTTTTTGTTCATAACGGCAATGTTTTTTGTTGAATGTTAAGTGTATAAAATTAAGCCTTATCAGCCCACGGCGCTTTAATAATTTGATAAACTTGTACCCCGGAATCGTTTCCGAAAGCTGCTGCACAACAAATAACAAATTGAATTACTTTTGCTTTCTTAAAAAAAAATCAAACCATGGCTAAAATTAAAGTTGCAAATCCGGTGGTAGAGCTGGACGGCGATGAGATGACGAGGATCATCTGGAAGTTTATTAAAGACAAGCTGATCGTTCCTTACCTGGAACTGGATATTAAATATTATGACCTTGGTATGGAATACCGGGATGAAACGAACGACCAGGTTACGATAGACGCCGCCAATGCCATCAAAGAAGTTGGCGTAGGTATCAAGTGTGCCACCATTACACCTGATGAAGCCAGGGTAAAAGAATTCAACCTGAAACAAATGTGGAAATCACCCAATGGTACAATCAGGAATATCCTGGACGGTACTGTTTTTCGTGAACCCATTGTAATGCAGAATGTACCAAGACTGGTAACCAACTGGACGGCACCGATCATTGTTGGCCGTCATGCTTTTGGAGACCAGTACAGGGCAACCGATACCGTGATCAAAGGAAAAGGAAAACTCACCATGACCTTTACCCCGGAGGGCGGCGGCGAAGCACAAACCTTTGAAGTGTACAACTACAAAGGCGATGGCGTTGCAATGTGCATGTACAATACTGATGAAAGTATTTATGGTTTTGCAAGAAGCTGTTTCAATATGGCGCTTACCAAAAAATGGCCTTTATACCTTTCTACAAAAAATACCATTCTTAAAAAATACGATGGCCGTTTCAAAGATATCTTTGAAGAAGTGTACCAGGGTGAATTTAAAGCCCAGTTTGATGCTGCCGGTATTGTGTACGAACACCGCCTGATCGATGATATGGTTGCCAGTGCATTAAAATGGAATGGCAATTTCGTATGGGCTTGTAAAAACTATGATGGAGATGTACAAAGCGATACGGTAGCGCAGGGCTTCGGGTCACTTGGGTTGATGACCTCTGTACTGGTTACTCCTGACGGGAAAACACTGGAAGCAGAAGCTGCACATGGCACCGTAACCCGCCACTACAGGGATCACCAGAAAGGCAAACCAACTTCCACCAACCCCATCGCTTCTATTTTTGCCTGGACGAGGGGATTGGAATTCCGGGGTAAATTAGATGGCAACAAAGAACTGATCGATTTTTGCCAGGCACTGGAAGCAGTTTGTATCGAAACGGTTGAAAGTGGTAAGATGACAAAGGACCTGGCGGTTTGTATCCACGGCAATAAAGTAAATCACGGTGAACATTACCTGTACACCGAAGAATTCTTAGATGCAATTGATGAGAACCTGAAAAAGAAAATGGGACTGTAATATTTTTTAAAGCGATTACCGATACCAAAACACCCTGCAGCATTGCAGGGTGTTTTGGTATCGGCGTTTCAGAGGAAAATTTATTTTAAATATTTGTGCTAAGCTTTCTTTTTCTTTTTTATCTGGAATACTCTTGACAGGTTAAAGCCAAACCTAATCTCTGCTTTATCCCAGCGGTTGCTAGTTTCCGTTATGAAAGCCCTTTCATTCATGCCGGTTGAATTAGAGAAATGCAGTTGGAATACATGACCCCCGGTTTCAATATCAATACCAACAGAAAGCGGATCATACGTTACACCTTTTTCCAAACCGGTAATGCGCCGAAAATAATCGAAGGTGAATGCCATTCGTTTAGAGAATTTTATTCTTCCACCTACCCCTAGAGAATACACATCGTTGGATTGTGATTGCAGCATCACCAGGTTATTGTGTACCATGGTTGGCGTAACCTGCAGCGAAATTGCTTCGCTGAATTTTCGTCCAATGATGGTTTGAAAATAATAAGCGATCCTGGATGTGTTGTAGTTTTTGATCGTTGTATCTGTAAAGGGACTTGTATTGTACGTCATGCCGGCTACCATTGCAATGGTTACAGGAAAACTGCCACTGCCTGTGGCCTGCCGGATGGGTGCAAATTTGATAAAGCCATCCAGTTCTTTTTTATAAGTGCTTCGGCCAAAACCAAACATGAGGTTTTGTAGAATGCCAAAATCAAAAGCCATCCGCATACTGGCCTGGTCAAGACCAAACAGGTTGCTATACCCTTTATCGATCTGTCCAAAACGGTGAAGTATCCTGAAGTCCATGGTACCCGGCGAAAGAAACTCCATTGAATGGCCATTGACCACCCTGGTAGCCTTAAAGGCATTGGTCACCCTTTCTTTTGCTGGTTTTTCTTTTCCCAATAAAGAGAGCAGGTCGCCAGTTTGCTGTGCCCGGGCGGTACTGGCAGTGAAGCATAGCCCGGATAATGCCAGGCTGCTGTAAAGAATGTATTTTTTCATTAGATAATATTGAATGGGTTGTAAAGTTTATTTGAGGGGTTCAAGTGAACAATCCACTTTTATTTTTGCCGTCTTAGCAACCTTGTCTGCCACCAGCTCAGGAATGGTTATTTTATAATCTATGAACAGTACTTCAAAGTCGGCGACTGCATTGATTTTGCCTGCTTTAACGGTGATCTTTCCGTCAGCTTCTACGTCTTTTGTTTCGCCATGCATGGTAAGTTTACCTTTTACTTTTACGGGGTACACTCCATCCTTTGTATAATTTACTGTGGCATTGTTGCTGATGGTTCCCTTGAATTCTGCTTTGGGGTATTTACCGCTTTCTACATAGTTCTCGTTAAAGTGTTCCATCATTAATGCCCTGTCAAATTCAAAGCTTTTCATCAGCACAGCAAATTGCAAAGCGCCGGCTTTTGTGTCGAGTACACAAACCACACTCTTATTTACAGCATCAATATTTTCAGGCGATTTTGGTACGGTGGCATCAAATATAATTTTACCTGTTTTGGTAAATTGTTTGTCCTGCGCTTTAACGGTATTGATTGCGGCGAAAGCAGCCATCATAAAAAATAGTTTTTTCATTTTTTTTACGTTTTAATTGGTGAGGGAGTTATTTAGCGGGTTCAATTACACAGCGGTTTAAAATAACATCAGCACCAAGCCCCATTTCATCTGCATTATAACCGGTGCAGATGCCTTTTATACCGATGGTTGAATTACTTTGTATTGTTGCAGCTTGTGATGATTCGGTACTGTCGATGCTGCATCGTACAGACGACATGGATTCGTTATCGCCAAGTACAATTGTATAAAAGCCTTTTTCGTCTTTGTCAATTTTTTTTACTGTACCAAACACCGCAACTGCCTTTCCGGAATAGGCAGTCATTGCTTTTTTTTCATCATTGGCAAATTGAGTGATGATGTCAGCTGATTTTAAATTAGCAGTTGCTTCTACGTCATGGAGATTTTTGTTTTTCCTGTTGAACTCCCTGTACCCATATAAGCTGGCTGCTGCTGCAATCACTGTTACTATTAAAAAAATGCGTTTTAGATTGATTCTTTTTTTCATTTGTATTTTTTTTAATTGTTAGCACTGCCGGCATCAATCCATTTTCTTATTTTGGCGATAGCGCAATCATCCATTTTAGCTTCGCCTTCCGGCATGGGAGAATAGCCGGATTCATGGTTGATGGTACCATATAGCTGCCCATTTACTGCAAGTGCTTTGTCTGCTGCATGGGTACCCATCGCTATGCCGCCGCTGGGTCTGCTGCCACTGTGGCAACTATAACATTTTTGTTCGAGTAAAGGCCGAACGGTGGTGCTGTACGAGATGGTGCTCATCGTATCACAACTGCTGCTTCCATGATTGTAAAGGATATCAGCCTTGTCATAATAACAAGAAAAAAGAAAGGTTGATACGATTGTTATACAGGTGATAACTGCAATTATTTTTTTCATTTTCATTTTTTTTAGTAACGAAATTTCTTTCAAAGTATCTCCGGCTGTTGATTATATCAGCAACCGGAGGATAGTATGTTTTATATTTAGTCTGTGTACTTGTGGCCAGCATTTATCCAGTTGGTAATCGCCAGTTTTTCAGCCGCTGTTAATGGGGCCTGCGGATTGATTGGCATAGTTACCAGTGTCCCGGTTATACATGCGCCGTTGATCTGGCTCCATTTAGTAACAATGCTGCAGTCGTTGTCGAAATTGTAGCCAGCTTTATTGCCGCCGTTCATGTGGCAGCCAGTGCCATTGCTGCATCTTGTGGTGATCAGATTACGAACGGCTGTAAATGTTGGGCCTTTCGGTGCAACCCCTACTGTTACAGCCTGCGTTCTTATACAGCCATTGACATCTCTCACACCAATAGAATAGTTGCCTGCGGCAAGGCTGGCAAACAAGTTGCTGGTTTGATAAGTGCCACCATTATTATTGTAAGTAAAACCGGTAGAGCCGGTGGCGGCAACCGTAATACTGCCATTGTTGGCGGGTGTTACACAGGGCACCGCATTGACAATTGTTGGGGTAATGCTGATGGTTATACTGCTGCAGGGGCTGGTGGCAACCAGCGTAACAGCTTTGGCTCCGGTACAGCCATTGGCGTTTTTGGCTGTAATGGTATAGGTCCCGGCCGCAAGGTTGCTGAATGAGCCACTTGTTTGATAAGCACCATTATTAATGCTGTAGGTAAAACCTGAACCGCCTGTTGCTGTTGCTGTGATAGAACCATTCGATAAACCGGTTCCGGGATTTACCTGTGTGGTTGAAACAACTACTGTAACACCAGTACAGGGATTAACTGCAGTTAATGTTACTGATTTTGTGCCCAGGCAACCATTGGAGTTTTTAGCTGTAATGGTATAAGCACCAGCTGCAAGATTGCTGAATGTGCCACTGGTTTGGAAAGTTCCATTATTGATGCTGTAAGTAAAACCTGAGCCGCCGGTTGCGGCAGCAGTAATTGAACCATTTGAAGCCCCGGTTGACGGATTCACCTGGGTTGTACTAACAGTAACCGTTACCCCGGCACATGGATTGGTTGAGCCCAGCGCTACTACTTTGCTGCCGGTACAACCATTGGAGTTTTTAGCTGTAATAGTATAATTGCCAGTGGCCAGGTTATTAAAAGTGCCGCTTGTTTGAAAAGTGGTGCCATTGATACTATAAGTAAAGCCAGTGCCGCCTGTAGCTGTGGCTGTGATAGAACCATTGGTTTGGCCTGCGGCTGGGTTTACCTGCGTAGTAGTGATGGCAACTGTTACACCGGCACATGGGTTAGTAGCAGCCAATGATACCGCAAGTGCACCGGTACATCCATTGGAGTTTTTAGCCGTTATGGTGTAATTGCCTGCCGCAAGATTACTGAATGTGCCGCTTGATTGATAAGCGCCATTATTGATACTGTATGTAAAACCACTTCCACCAGTTGCTGTTGCGGTGATAGACCCATTGGATTGATTTAATGAAGGCTGAATTTTAGTGGTAGTAACAGCAACGGTTACCCCGGCACATGGATTGGTGGCCCCCAGTATAACCTGTTTTGTACCAAGGCATCCATTCGAGTTTTTGGCGGTGATGTTATAAGTGCCGGTAGCAAGATTATTGAATGTGCCACTGGTTTGAAAAGCCCCGCCGTTAATACTGTAGGTAAAGCCTTGCCCGCCAGTTGCAGTTGCACTAATAGAGCCATTGGATTGATTTTGTGTTGCATCCTGTTTGGTAGTGGTAATGTTGATTGTAACTCCGGCGCATGGGTCATAAGAGCCAATGGTAATGGATACAGAATCTTTGCAGCCGGCTGAATTTCTTCCATATACGGTATAAGTTTGGAATGGTACAAGCCCGGCAAAATAACCCGTATCCTGGTAATGATAATTATCCAGGCTGTATTCAAAATCACGGCCACCGGTCGCGGAGGCTGTGATGGTTCCTGTGTTGTGATTGAGTAAAGCATCAGTCTTCGTTGCTGTTACTTTAAAGTGTATATCTGCGCAGGTAATAACAGGCTGGTGCCTGCAACTGAAAATGATGGCAACAATTGCCATAACAAGAGTGGCTGGAAGCAGTAATCTCTTCATCATCGGAATGGAGTTTAAAATGGTTATTAAATGGTTCTGAAAAGTGACTTTTTGCTTGCTGGAAAAAGTGCATCAGGATGACAAAGCATAATAATTCCATTGCATAAAAGGATTGCGCTTTTACACTTAAGAATCTTCCCGATAGTATACGGTTTTGCAGGCATAAGTTAGTTTGCCCTGAACATGTTCATGGCAGGCAATACATGCTTATGCATACTGAGTAAACAGTAAACTCAATTAATAGAAATGCTGGAAAATGAATTAACTAAAACGGGGTGGTTGTATTGGTATATTAAGGTAAACAGGTTCAGTATCCTGGTATGTAAAATGACTGTTTTTCTCTTTGGTTTCGGTACTGAAAGAACGCTCTATTGATTGCTGTTCTGATTGTGAAGTATAAAAAATAAAATTGCAGGAATGTATTTGCTTAAATGGAAGTTTGCTATCCTGCTCATCATCTGTATGTGTACCATCCTCAGTACAGTAGTGCATTATAAGAAAATCACCAAAGCAAAGCCGGTGATCTGCATCATGATGTTGTTTGTAATGAAGGAGTAGTTGATTAATATTTAGTAACTGGCCAATTTCAGTAGTGCCTAAAATATATATGCAGATAAACGATATGGATAGTAGGTTCTTCATTGGTCATTGGCACTTAGCCAAAAACCATGCCACCGGAAAATATTGTGGATATCTTAATGTGTATTTTTATTTAATAAATCATTTTTGTAATAGGATTGTTTTTAAGGACAATGATCTGTGCATACATCAATGCTTTTTGTCTTTTTCCAAAAGAAAAATTCCCTGTTACCAGGGAATTTTATCAACGCCAAACTCACCAGCGTTGATGCGTTTGGCTTTTACTGCATTTTAATAGCCTTATCTTAAAATAAGTATCAGCAATAAAATGCCGATAATGATAGCACCAACAGAAACATACACTCCGCTGCTGAGGCTTTTGGCTTCTTTTTTCATGCCGTTCAGTTCTTTTCTTAGTTCCTTTTTTTCTGCTGAGCTGAGGTTTGTTTTATCCATTGCCTGGATCTCATTTACCCTAACCATAATACGGGTAAGTGTTTGAGCATCCTGTGCACTGTCTCCGGGCACAGTCGAATAATGGGTTGCTGCAGCAGGGGCATTCAGCGCTGTTGATTGAGTTGGTAATGCAATAGCAAACACTAGCGCTATCACAATTGCTTTTAAAAAATTTGCAGGTTTCATTTTTGAGATTTTTAATGATGAATGATGAAGAGATGCTTATTTAGTTTTAACCCTCCAGTTGAAACCTTACAGGAAGGTTAAACCGGGTCTTTACATTTTTACCTTTTAACGAACCAGGCTTCCAGGATGGCATTTTTTTAAATACCCTCAGTGCTTCATCTTCCAATCCGTAGCCAATGTTTGGACTGGTAACTTTTGGAGAACTGATCTTACCGGTTTCATCAACGGTGAAACTGATGTTCACGGTTCCTTCTACACCGTTGTCAGATGCCTGTGCCGGGTATTCAATATTTTTAGAGAAAAAGCTTTCGAGCGATCTGTCACCACCCGGATAGCTTGGGTATACATTGGTATAATAACCTTCTTTATCCACGGCTTCCATATCTCCTGCTTCCTTTTTATCATTCATAGAAATATGCACCATTCCTTTTTTACCTTTTTTATCCGGATTGGGTTTTACTGTGGCTACCTGTGCCGTATCATTTTGCATGGTATTGTCAGTTGCCGTCATGGTGCTGGCTGTACTGTCGGCAGGGGTTGTAGTGGTAGTGTTCATCATTGAACTATCTGTCGCTACAGTGGCATTGGGAGTTTCTGACGCCTTGTTCTCACCATTATTACAGCCTGTGATCAGCAGTGCCGATATTGAAATGGGCAAAAGGGCGTTTAGGATCTTTTTCATAAAAATTATTTTTTGAATGATGATTTGATATATACCAGTTTTCAAACAACATGCCCTTATTAAAAAGCCGGTTTCCAGCTAAAACACGGAGGATTTAAATAGAAAATAATATACCCTTGTGCACACATTGGGGAATTAAGTCAGCATTGAGCGTATCAGGAGCAGGGCCGAACCTGAACATTTCCCGATTTCAAAAAGCAACACCCTGTTTACTGGGCCGATGCAATGTATCTTTGCCGGTAACAAATAATATGAGTACAAAAGGAAAAGTTTTGATGGCGATGAGTGGCGGTATCGACAGTACCGTGGCTGCATTGATGCTGCATCACGAAGGCTATGAAGTGATCGGGATTACCATGAAAACCTGGGATTATGCAACCAGTGTTGGTACTGCCGGTAAAAAAGAGACCGGCTGCTGCAACCTGGACAGCTTTAACGATGCCCGTACGGCTGCGGTACAGCACGGTTTTCCGCATTTTATATTAGACATCCGGGAAGAGTTTGGTGATTTTGTAGTGGAAAATTTTATTGAAGAATACATTGCCGGGCGCACACCGAATCCCTGTGTGATGTGCAATACGCATA
>DDEU01000072.1 GCA_002336815.1 Chitinophagaceae bacterium UBA1946
GCCATCAGCTGGTCAACCATCGCTGAAAGCAATACCAGCCATTTTGAAGTAGAAGTTAGCTATGATAACAAATCATTTGAAACGATCAGAACAGTAGCCGCCAGCGAAACCACTAAATGGGCTACCAGCTACGAAACTAAATTCAAAAGGACTTACTTATCTGCCGGAAAGGTTTCTTACCGTGTAAAAACTGTTTTCATCGATGGTTCTGCTGTAGTAAGTGAAGCCGCCAGCTTAGAAGTTGCTACTGCAAATGGCACCAGCTATGCTACCATTAATTAATTGTACACCCGCTTTATAGCAAAACAGCCCATGGGCTGTTTTTTTGTTTACAGCCTTGTTTGCGAATGTCTTTTATAATAAACGATGCCCTTTTTGCGTTACTACCGTACGCTTCTGGTACGAAAGCGCATTTTTGTGAACCGAAACTACATGGTGTGATCTGCACCTGTTAAACTACGTCTGCATCAACGCACTTCTCCCGGTAGTATTTCTCAAGTTTTTCAGAGTAAAAAATTGTTTGCCGGTTTTTTTACTCATAACGGTACGGTAATGAAATCTACATCCTGTTTAAAAATCTTTGTTGTGCGATCCGTACTTTGCTGTACGATGCTCTGTGCCAGCCTGCTGGCCAGTGCACAGTTACCTGTAGCAAAGTTTTCAGGAACTACCGTAAGCGGCTGTGCGCCGATCCTTGTTCATTTTACAGACGAATCAACCGGCAATCCCAACTACTGGAAATGGGATCTTGGCAATGGCACTATCTCGTACCTGCAGCAACCTTCTGTTACTTATTTTACTCCTGGTATTTACTCAGTTAAACTGCTAGTGAAAAATGCAGCCGGTGAAGATTCTGTTACCCGAACCAATTATGTGCAGGTATATGCCGCACCGGTAGTGAACTTTTCGGCCTCCCAAACTTCGGGATGCAATTCAGTATCCACCAGTTTTAATAACCAGAGCAGTTCATCCAACGGGTGGCAATGGGATTTTGGGGATGGCATTTTTTCTACCGAACAAAATCCATCACATCGCTATACGCAGGCAGGCAATTACAATGTGAGCCTTAAAGTGCTGAACAGTGACGGTTGCGCCGCCACTTTATTAAAGCAGGCATATATCCAGGTAAATACCGTAAAAGCTGCTTTTAGCAATGCCGCACCGGTTCGCTGTGAGCCCACAAAAATCAGTTTCCAGGGGCACTCAACCGGCAATGGACATTTGCAATACAAATGGCTTTTTGGCAATGGCGATTCATCTGTTGCTGCTCACCCCTCTCTTAATTATGTTACAGGAGGTAGCTATACTGTCAAACTCATTGTGCAAAATGAATTTGGATGCAGTGACACTGCTACAAAGAACATCAATGTAGAGAATGCTGTGAGCGCTGCTTTTTCTGCTAATGTTACCAATGCCTGCAAAGCGCCGGCTCATATTAGTTTCAGCAACCAGCAATTGAGTGGAAATAGTTATTACTGGGATTTTGGCGATACTACCGCCACTGGCTCTAACCCGGTGCATGTATTCAGGGATACCGGCAGCTACAGTGTGAAACTCATTATCAGGAATAGCAACGGCTGTGCGGACTCGTTAACAAAGACAGATTATATCAGCATACAAAAGCCATTTGTAAGCCTCGAGAATTTACCCGACAGCGGATGTGCTCCTTTCATTAAAAAATTAACTGCTCTTACAGAGGGCACGGATAGGGTTACACAATACTGGTGGAGTTTTGGTGATGGGCAAACTTCACAGGCGATTGCTCCAACTCACGTTTTTACCGGGCAGGGCTACTTTACCGTTTCGCTTGTTACTACAGGAATATCCGGATGTAAAGACACTGTTACTATCGAAAATGCGATCCGCACCGGATCAAAACCCAGCCCGGCATTTACGGCTGATACAAGGATGGCCTGCGGACAGACACCGATCCAGTTTACAGATCTTTCTACCGGTGGTGCCACACAATGGCAGTGGGATTTTGGCGACCAGTCGCAGGCTGTTGAACAGCATCCCAAACACCGGTTTACAGATACCGGTTATTTGTCGGTGCAACTCATTGCTTACAATGGTGGCTGTGCAGATACATTGCGGGTAAATAAGTATGTGTACATAAAACCAGCGGTCGCCAAGTTCAAATACGATTTTACCTGTGCCGCTCCGTTCACTTTTGTGTTCAGCAACTTTTCTATTGGGGCTGATACATGGCAGTGGGATTTTGGTGACGGTACAACTTCTACCGCATACAACCCGGTTCACACTTATCGTGATACCGGTATGTACTCCGTTGCGCTCAGCGTATCAAACAGCACTACCGGCTGCAGTGCGCTGCAAACCAAAATACTGAAAGCGGTAAAAATTCATCCCGGCTTTTTTGCATCTGATACCATGGCCTGCAAAGGGAGAGCGGTCATTTTTACTGCAACAATTCCCTCTGCACAGGCAAGCAGGTTCATCTGGAGTTTTGGCGATGGCACCATTACCAATACAAGAGAAAATAATGTAACACACATATACGATTTGCCGGGTACTTATACCGTAAGATTGATCACCATCAACCTCGTGAATTGCAGGGATACCGTTATAAAAACCAATTACATTGCAGTGAATGCTGTGAAAGCCAAATTTGCCAACACGGTAAACGCAGCCTGCATCAACTCCAGGGTATTATTCAATGACAGTTCTTACACGGAGGGTAGCAATACCATCCAAAGCTGGCAATGGAATTTTGGCGATGGCAATGTTCAGCGCTTTACGGCGCCTCCTTTTACACATACTTACAGCAGCAGGGGCAATTTTCATGTGGGGCTCACTGTAACAGACAATACCGGCTGCAGCGACAGTTATGTGCTGGACATGCCGCTTTCAATAAAAAAGATCAATCCTGTATTTTGGGCTTCGGATACCATTAAATGTACCAACAGTTCATTGGTATTTGTTTCTCCCTATGCAGAACCGGGTATTCGTTACCGTTGGGATTTCGGAGACGGAACGGCTGCCAGCACTCAGTCACCAGTCCATTTGTATTCAACGGCAGGAACTTATTCCGTGAAACTGAATATTACAGACAGCGCTGGCTGCCAGGATTCGAGTATTCACAACAACTATATAAAAGTGGAGGATCCTGCTGCAATATTCAGTATGAGCGATTCTTTCAGAAGCTGTCCGCCACTGATCGTACAGTTTACCGATCAATCCCTCAATGCCGTGGAAACCAGTTGGGATTTTGGAGACGGCAGTACAACGTCTACGCATAACCCATCTCATTTTTACTCTTATCCCGGTACCTATACCGTTTCGCTTACCATTAAAGGCCGCGGTGGTTGCAGCAGTAAAATGCAAAAGCAAATTGTTGTAAAAGGTCCCAAAGGGTCGCTCAGTTACACGCCGCTCAATTTCTGTAAACCCGGCGATGCCATCTTTACAGCACACACAGCAGACGCAGTTTCTTATATATGGGATTTTAATGACGGAACCACCGTGTTGAACAGTGATTCTACTATTACACATCATTACGACAGCACCGGCAACTATGTGCCCAAATTATTATTGTCAGACGATAATGGATGTAAAGTACCTATCAATGGCGCAGACACGATTCACGTGGTTCAGCTACTTGCCCGTTTTGAATTTGCCAATACTACACTTTGCAGTGCCGACAATATCAATTTTGTAAATACCAGCGTGGCCAGCGAAAACATTATAAGGAATACCTGGGATTTTGGCGACGGTTATTTTGCAGACAATGTAGCTGCGCCATCACATGATTACCAGTTGCCCGGGCTCTATCATCCTTCACTGATCATTACCACAGCAAATGGCTGTATAGATAGTTTTAAAACCACTGTGCCGGTGAAGGTAGTAGCTGCTCCCGGTGCGGTTATACAATCTACACCCAGCGGTTGTTTACCACTGAACGCCAGCTTTACCGCAACAGCAAACAGCAATTCAGCTCCCGTAGTGCAATGGCAGTGGGATTTTGGCAACGGCAACAAATCTTCACAGCAAACAGCCCCGGCACAATTGTATAGAAGTGCTGGAAATTTCACCATTACGCTGAGGCTTACCAGCAATGAAGGTTGTGAAAAAGTGATTACTAAAACCATCGAAGCCTATCCGCTCCCGGTGATACAATTTTCGGGTGCTACCGAGATATGTAAAGGATCGGCTGCAACGGTAACCGCATCCGGGGCTAATAGTTATAACTGGCTTCCTGCTGCTACACTTAGTTGCAGCAACTGTGCGTCAACCATCGTAACACCCATTACAAATTCTACGTATACAGTAACAGGCGTAAACAGTTTTGGCTGCAGCGCAAAGGACTCTGTAACAGTAAAGGTTATACAGCCATTTACGATGAGTTATAACAGAACAGCCACATTGTGTGCAGGCAAATCAGTAAGTCTGCCGGTAACAGGTGCTGATGTATACAATTGGAGTCCTTCAGCCGGGCTGGATGATATTCATGCAGCCGCACCTACTGCACAGCCATCGGCTACAACTGTTTATAGGGTGACCGGTACCGATAGTAAAGGATGTTTTAGCGATACAGGATATGTTGCGGTTACAGTAAATGAACTGCCATGGGTTGAAGCAGGAGCAGATAAAAATACCGGCGCCGGAATACCTGTTGAACTGGTGCCGTTAATCTCTGCTGATGTTACCGATGTAAAATGGTCGCCTACAGAAAGTGTTTTTCGCAATACCGGCGATGGCATCACTGTTAAACCATTGGTAACAACCGAATACACCGTAGCTGTAAAGAATGCAGCAGGCTGTGCAGCCAGCGACAAAGTGACTGTAGTGGTTACAGCCGGCAATAGTGCAGGTACTTTATTTGTTCCCAACACTTTTTCACCCAACGGGGATGGCGTAAATGATGTTTTTTACCCAAGAGCAGCAGTCAACATCAGGATCAATAAATTAAAAATTATGAACAGGGAAGGAGTAATCGTATTTGAACGAAATAATTTTTACTCCAATGATGCAGGCAGTGGGTGGAACGGAACCTGGAGAGGAACAAAATTGCCGGCTGATATTTATGTTTACGCAGCAGAAGTTGTTGGAGATAACGGTAAGCCCTACCTTATTTCAGGAAACCTGTCAATGCTAAGATGATTTCGATCGATAAAAACAAGGCAGTATTAAATTTTTTAAGGACAAATTTGTTTTTGTAATGTATAAATTACTATCTTGGAGTTCAGACAAAAAAGTAATAACAAAAACAGTAAAATTTATAAAAACCAATTATACCTCTGAAACCAAACCCAATACCTACCGAAGAACAATCATGGCAAAAACCATGTAAGGTCTATGAAAAACCTCCCGTTTGGAGGTTTTTTCTTTTTTATACTATTGCATCTCTTCGCTCTCTGCAACCAGTTTTTTTGTGTATACGTTCAGGTGCACTTCCCACCCGGTATAACCGCTGGCTATTTCCACATCCGCTACAAGATTTTTATAGCGTTTGTCTTTTGTTTTAAGCCGGAGTGAGCTCACAGCAAATCCAACATTTTCATCCACTGCGTCCATTTGACCATCGAATCCGCAGGCCGTTGCTTCAATTCCTTTTACAGTGGTCTTCTTCACCTGTGAAAATAATTTTTTATATGCTTTAAGGGCTTCTTCAAAACTATCGCCGGCATAAAGGGCAGCCTGCCAACTGGCAGATTTGTCTTCTACCGAACGGTAACGCATCACCTTACAACCAATGGCAGCAGGCATACATACTTTTGATTTGTATGCATCCGCCTCTACTTCCGCAGGTATCCTGGCACCCTGCAAATTCACAAAGTTAAACGTGAAGTCGAGCACTATTTTCCCAAGCGCTTCACTAAAAGCGGCCTCGGCGTTTTTAGGTTTGGGCGTTGCAGCACCCTGTGCTGTTGCACCACCACAACACAAAACAAAAAGCAGCAGCATACCTATATTTTTCATCGCAGAAATTTTGCACAATAATAAATCAATGAACCGACACAGCATGGTTTTTTTAAATGGAAATAATTGATACTTTTAGCGAAATATATCTGAATGAATACGAAGAATCTTGTTGCTGTTCTCATTGCATTGTTGCTGCAATGGAACCATGCGAACGCACAGCCGGTAAAAAAAGGATATTTCAACCTGTCATCACCTGCAGAAACTACTGATAAAAATTATGGTGTACTCAATATCAGCGCCGATAAGCATACCATTGTGATCGGTACTATCATGGCGTATGGCGAAAATGTGAAAGGGCTTACCATACAGGTAAACAATGGTTTTCCTTTTAAACTGGCCCCATCTCAAAATGGCAGTACGTTAAATTATGTTGGCTCCACGCTAAACCTCGTGCTGCAGCCGGGTGACAAAGCAAAGATCGAATTCATCAATGCATCAAAGGGCGCAGGTATAAGGCATTTGTATGCTGCCGGAGAATCCATTGATTAAATACACGGTATGATGAAAGCGGCATCTGTAAACGAACTAAAAGAAGAATTAAAGAGTCTTCCGGCTGCAAAGCTGGTAGAAGCATGTGTGCGGTTGATAAAATATAAAAAGGAGAACAAAGAGCTGCTTCATTATATTTTAATGGAAGCGCATGATGAGCAGGGGTACCTGGAGGCAGTAAAAACAGAGATAACAGCGGAGTTTGAAACCGTTAATAGCAGTAACCTTTATTTCGCTAAAAAAACGATCCGTAAAATCCTGCGCATCGCCAATAAACACATCCGTTACACTGGCTCAAAGCAGGCAGAGGCTGAATTGCTGATCCATTTTTGTGCCGTTTTAAAAAGATCGGGCATTCCCTATCAAAAAAGTACAGCGCTCAATAATCTTTACTTATCACAAGTGAAAAAGGTAGAGAAAGCCATCGCCGGAATGCACGAAGACCTCCGGTACGACTATCAAAAAGAACTGGATAAACTTCATTAAACCCGCTGGTATTTTCAGTAGTGTTTAACTGCATCTTGCTAATTTTGCAACTCATCTATAAAAATCACCTGTAATGGAATTACAACAATCATTTGAACAGGCTGTTGCCGAAAGCAAAACCCTGCCGCAAAAGCCCGATAACGAAACGCTCCTGTCTTTGTATTCTTTGTACAAGCAATCAACCGATGGTGATGTTTCCGGCGAAGCGCCTACCAATCCATTTGATTTTGTATCGAAAGCAAAATACAATGCCTGGAGCGCACAAAAAGGAAAAAGCAAAGAACAGGCAATGGAAGAATACATTGCACTGGTAACAAAACTGAAGAGCTAACCGCTATCACCTGCTCTTTAAGACCGGGATAGTCTGCTACTTTGTATATCTTGCAATCAAACAAATTTCCGGATGGCTAAAAATAAGGACGCTGCTGTAGGTTTTATCTTCATCACCCTGTTGATCGACATCATAGGTTTTGGTATCATCATACCCGTAATGCCCAAACTCATTGCTGAATTAAAAGGTGTTGATATCAGCAGCGCTTCCCGTTATGGAAGCTGGCTGATGTTTGTGTATGCGTTCATGCAATTTTTATGTGCGCCTTTGTTTGGCAGTCTCAGTGACAAATATGGCCGCCGGCCTGTATTGTTGTTCTCACTGTTTGGTTTTGGCATCGATTATTTGTTCCTGGCATTGGCGCCTACCTATGCCTGGTTATTTGTGGGTCGTGTTATCAGTGGTATCACCGGCGCCAGCATTACTACAGGTTTTGCATACATCGCTGATGTAAGCAATGCAGAGAACAGGGCAAAGAATTTCGGCATGGTAGGGGCGGCCTTCGGCCTTGGTTTTATCATTGGCCCCCTGATAGGAGGTCTCCTGGGGCATCTTGGTCCGAGAGTGCCTTTTTATGCAGCGGCGGCGCTGGCCCTGCTCAACTGTTTATATGGTTACTTCGTGTTGCCCGAATCCCTCTCAAAGGAAAACCGGCGGGAGTTCAGTCTTAAAAGGGCAAATCCGCTCAGTTCACTGCTGCGCTTAAAAAGATTCCCGGCCCTTAGTGGTCTTGTGATATCAATGACGCTGGTGTATTTGGCTTCTCATGCAGTGCAAAGCAACTGGAGCTATTTTACGATGTTCAGGTTTAACTGGGACGAAAAAATGGTAGGTATCTCGTTGGCCGTAGTAGGGGTACTGGTAGCGATCGTACAGGGCGGACTTACCAGGTTTGTAAATCCGAAATTAGGGAATGAAAAAAGTATCTATGTCGGGTTGCTGCTCTACACCGTTGGTATGTTTTTATTCGGTGTGGCTAACCAGGGCTGGATGATGTTTGTTTTTTTAGTGCCTTATTGTTTTGGTGGAATTGCACAGCCTGCTTTACAAAGTGTGATGGCGGGACAGGTACCGGCCAACGAACAGGGAGAATTACAGGGCGCATTAACGAGCCTTCAATCGGCCTGCGCTATTATCGGTCCTTTGCTCATGAACAATTTGTTCTATTATTTTTCGCATGATAAAGCACCCGTTTTTTTACCGGGAGCCCCGTTCCTTGTGGGAGGTGTTTTATTGTTTGCTGCATTTTTGGTTTCCTATGTTAGTTTTCACCGGAAAAACAAAAATGAAACAGAAGACTCTTTTTTAACCCGCTAATGAATGCTGTTTAGCACGTGCTGCCCGAAGTGATTTCTAAGTTGATCTGGAGCTCGGCTGTACAGCGTATCTTTAAACGACCCCTTGAATTATTTTAATCAATTGCAATGAACAGATCCATTAACGATTTCAACAATATTTTTTTTATCGGCGTTGCCGGAACCGGCATGAGCGCCATTGCACAATACCTTGCAGGCATTCATAAAACGGTGAGCGGGAGTGACCGCTATTTTCTTCCCGGTACTTTTAATGACACAAAGGAGAAATTGGAAGCTGCTGGCATTCGTTGTTTCCTGCAGAATGGTGAGGGCATTACAGAAGATACTGACCTGGTAGTAGTGTCAACTGCTGTGGAAGACACGGTGCCGGAAGTACAGAAAGCGAAACAACTCGATATCCCCATTCTAAAACGGAGTGAATTACTGGCCTTGATCGCAGCCAGCAAACGTACCATTGCTGTAGGCGGCACTTCCGGAAAAAGCACTACCAGTGCGATGTTGTTTTCTATCCTTGAATTTGCAGGTCTGCAGCCCAGTATCATCAGCGGCGCCGGCCTTGTAAGCATTATCCGGGAAGGAAAGATCGGAAATGCAAAAGTGGGCGAAGGAGAGTGGCTTGTGATTGAAGCGGATGAAAGTGATGGGTCGATCGTTCAGTATCACCCGGAAGTGGGCCTGCTGCTGAACATTGATAAAGATCACCAGGAGATCGATGAGTTGATGAACATCTTCGGAACTTTCAGAGGCAATGCTACCAAATTATTTATTGTAAATGAATCCAATCATTTGTCCCGGCAACTTTCCGTAAATGCGGCCAATGATTTTTCAACCGATGCCGGTTCCGACGCCGGTTACAAAGCCAGTGCTTTTGTGCAGGATGGACTTTCGATCTCTTTCCTTATCGGCCATTCTCAATTTGTGATCAATACTGTCGGCAAACACAATATGGAAAATGCGCTGGCTGCTTCCTGCGTGGCCAACCAGCTGGGCGTTGATCTAGATACCTGTGCAGCGGCTTTAAAGAATTATGAGGGCATCTACCGCCGTCACCAGGTATTGGGTAAAAAGCATGGTGTCTGGCTCATCGACGACTATGCCCATAACCCGGCCAAATGTGCCGCATCCATTGCAGCCTGCCAGTACATTGCTCCAAAAGTGATCGCCTGGTTCCAGCCTCACGGTTACGGACCAACGAGATTTTTAAGAGCCGATTTTGTAAAAGAGATAGCTGCTGTGTTGAGACCGGAAGACGAAATATGGATGAGTGAGATATTTTACGCCGGAGGTACTGCGGTGAAAGATATTTCAGCCAACGATTTGATCAGCGATCTTAAAGCACTTGGTAAGAATGCTTTTTTTACAGAAGACAGGAATGATCTTTTAAAAGAGGCAGCGCCGCATTTAACAGGAGACTGTGTGTTACTCTTAATGGGCGCCAGGGATCCCGGGCTAGAGACATTTGGGAAACAGGTATGGGAGCAATTATAAGTATTACGAATTTCGCTGGCGAAAATACATGGCAATAAAAAGGGAGCATGATCCAATCGAATTTTAACTGGGAATAATGACAACACTCATCACCAACATACAACAACTCGTCAATACCAGGGAGCATAACCAGTTGCTGCGTGGTAAATCACTGGCTGAACTGCCAACCATCGACAATGCATTCCTGCTGGTAGAAGACGGCCTGATCGCTGAGTATGGCGCCACGTATGAACTGGCATTAAAAGTGCCGCAATTACCCAAACATATTATTAAAGCAGACGGTCAGATGGTATTGCCGGCCTGGTGCGATAGTCACACCCACCTGGTATTTGCGGGCAGCAGGGAAAGTGAATTTGTTGATAAAATCAACGGCCTGAGTTATGCGGAGATCGCTGCAAAAGGCGGTGGCATCTTAAACTCGGCTAAAAAGTTGAATGATGCTACCGAAGATGAACTGTTTAACCAGGCATGGAAAAGACTGATGGAAGTTGCCCGGCTGGGCACGGGAGCCATCGAGATCAAAAGCGGCTATGGGTTAACGGTAGCATCGGAACTAAAAATGCTCAGGGTGATCAAAAGATTAAAGGAGCAATCCGGTTTGCTGATAAAAGCCTCTTTTCTCGGTGCCCATACCTACCCGGTTCAATACAAAGAAGATCATGCGGCTTATATCGACAGCATCATTAATGAAATGTTGCCGGTTATTGCGGCGGAAAAACTGGCGGATTACATTGATGTGTTTTGTGAAAAAGGATTTTTTTCCCCCGAAGAAATGGAGACCATCTGCCGGGCAGGTATGCAGTATGGCCTTAAGCCAAAGTTGCACATCAACCAGCTCAATAGCATTGGTGGTATTCAAAAAGCCATAGCGCTGAACGCAGTATCTGTGGATCACCTGGAAATAATGACCGGGGAAGATGTGAGCGACCTGGCTGCTTCCGGTACAATCGGTACGCTGTTGCCTACCGCAGCTTTCTTCCTGCGGATGCAATACCAGCCTGCAAGACAACTGATCGACAGCGGCTGTGCCATTGCGCTGGCAAGTGATTATAACCCGGGCTCTTCACCCAGTGGTAATATGAATTTTGTAACGGCACTGAGTTGTATTCAAATGAAAATGTTGCCGGAGGAAGCGATCAATGCTGCAACGATCAATGGCGCCTATGCCATGGAACTGGAGAAGGAAGCCGGCAGCATCAGTACCGGTAAAAAAGCCAACCTGGTTTTTACCAAACCCATCCCTTCATTAACCTACCTGCCTTATAGTTTTGGACATAACCTGGTTGATAAAGTGATGATCAATGGAGAAATTGTCTGAGAATTCAAATTCAAAACTCAAAAGTCAAAATTCAAAACAGAGATCTCAAAATCTCAACTCAAAATTCATAACTCAAAATTCAACATTGCTTAATTTCTCACATAATAATTGATCCCGTTAATATACTTCGTCTGGAAGCCGGTTTTCATAAATCCTTTCTGGCCATTGTTATTTTCAAAAGAAGTGTAGTACGTAAAACCGTAGTTGTCGATGGACTTGATCTTACCGCTGAGTGATTTGTCGTCAAAAGAAGTGTACCAATCGAACCTTGTATTGCCGATGCTCCTGATCTTTCCGCGGATGGCTTCGTTCTCGTAAGAATTGCACCAGGCAAAAGAAGTGCCGCCAACATTTTTTATATTCCCTTTCACCGCAGCATCTTCAAAAGACATATAGTAATCAAACTGCGTACTGCCGATGCTTTTTATCTTCCCTTTCAATGCAGCATCATCATACGTGCCGTAGTAGGTGATCATGGTGAGCCCGATGTATTTCACCTTGCCCCTGAAAGCTTCATTTTCGTTCTGGCTGTAAAAATCTACCCGGCCCATGTATTTTAATAATTTGCCCGGGTAATAACCATAGGTAGCTTTATCGTATTGGGTGCCATATTCTACGATATTGCCGTCCTTTGAAAAGATGATGGAGATCTTATCAGCCGTTTCATAATAGAAATTTGCAGTGGCGCCATAACCACCAAGGGTTATCAGATCTATTTTTTGTGCAAAACTATTTACGGTGCTGATGAGGATGGCAAGCGATAGCAGGATTCTTTTCACGGTCAATTTTTTGTAAAAGTATAAATTGTTTGCATTTGAGCTGAAAATTATTTTTAATGAATGGTTAAGGGGATTTTAAAAGATGACAGCTTTTCCTTTACTTGCAAACAGGGAACCAGTTACCTTAAACTACGTTTTAAAAAACAAACTTACCAGTATGCAACAATTGATCGAATGTGTGCCAAATTTTTCTGAAGGCAGTGATCTTACTATCATTCGCCAGATCACGGATGAAATTGAAAAGATAGAGGGCGTTCGCCTGTTGAATGTGGATCCGGGAAAGGCCACTAACAGGACCGTGGTAACTTTTGTAGGTACACCACAGGCAGTTGTAGATGCCGCCTTTATGGCCATCAAAAGATCCGGGGAACTGATCGATATGTCGAAGCATAAGGGCGAACATCCCCGGATGGGCGCTACCGATGTTTGTCCGCTGATACCCATCGCCAACATCAGCATGGAGGAAACAGCACAATATGCGCAGCAACTGGCAAAGCGGGTAGGGGAAGAACAACAACTGGCCGTGTACCTCTATGAAGCTGCCCAGCCTGATAAATCCAGGAGTAATCTTTCGGTGATCCGTGCCGGCGAGTATGAAGGTTTTGCAAAAAAAATTGTGCATCCCGAATGGAAACCCGATTTCGGCCCTGCAGTGTTTGATGTAAAACGGGGCGCCACAGTGATCGGTGCCAGGGATTTTCTGGTTGCCTACAATGTAAATCTTAATACGACCAGTACACGCCGGGCCAATGCCATCGCTTTTGATGTAAGGGAAGCCGGCAGAAATATAGAAGTAGAAGGAAAAAAAGTAAACCAGCCGGGCACGTTAAAAAGTGTAAAAGCCATCGGCTGGTTCATTGAAGAATATGGTGTGGCGCAGATTTCGATGAACCTCACCAATATCAATACCACGCCTGTTCACATTGCTTTTGATGAGGTTTGCAAAAAAGCCACCGAACGTGGGATACGGGTAACCGGTAGTGAGCTAGTGGGCTTGATCCCTTTAAAAGCCATGACCGATGCCGGCAAATATTTTTTATTGAAACAGCAACGCTCCACCGGCGTCAGCGAAAAAGAACTGATCAAGATCGCCATTAGATCAATGGGACTTGATGAGCTGGGCCCTTTTAAACCAGAAGAAAGGATCATTGAGTATATGCTGGCCAGTAAAGCAGACAGCAAGCTGGTGAGCATGACGCTGAAAGATTTTGCTGATGAAACGGCCAGCGAAAGTCCTGCGCCGGGAGGCGGCTCTATTGCAGCTTATATCGGCGCACTGGGTGTTTCCCTGGGTACGATGGTAGCCAATTTAAGCAGTCACAAAAAAGGTTGGGACGAAAGATGGAAAGAATTTAGCGACTGGGCAGAAAAAGGGGAGTACTACAAAAATGAACTGGTGAAACTCGTGGATGCAGATACCAAAGCCTTTAACCAGATCATGAATGCCTTCGCTCTTCCCAAAAGCAATGATGCTGAAAAAAGCACCCGCAGCAAAGCCATCCAGGACGCCACCCGGTATGCCATCGACATTCCTTTTAAAGTGATGGAAACGGCTTATGCCAGTCTGGAAGTGATAAAGGCAATGGCAGAAACCGGCAATCCCAATTCTGTTTCGGATGCAGGCGTGGGTGCCCTGTGTGTACGCAGTGCCGTAATGGGCGCTTTCATGAATGTCCGCATCAATGCAGCCGGTTACAATGACAAAACATTTGTGAATGATGTGGTCGCCCGGGGTAAGGACATTGAAAGTAAAACCATCGCACTGGAAGCGGAGATATTGAAAGTAGTGAATGAAAAGATCGGGGTGTAATTCAGCTTCTCTTTTTTCACTGCACCAGTTGTATAAAATAAAAAGCGCCGGTAACCACACCGGCGCCTTACTTTAACTGTACTCACAAAAACTTAATTGATGATGCAGTTCCATTCATGCACATCCGCCGATTGTCCCGTCCTGATCAGTTCCAGTTGATCTTTTAATTGATTGTGTATGCTCTGGTTGTCGTAGGCTGGTAAGGTATGGTCCACGCCATTGATATGGATCACCTGTATCGGCGCTACCACCGCAGCTGTACCGGCACCAAAAGCTTCCGTGATGGTTTTGTTGCTGAAAGCAGCTTCCAGTTCTTCAATGCTCACCGGCCGCTCTTCCGTTTCGATGCCCATATCATTCGCCAGTGTGAGCAGGGAGTCTCTTGTAACTCCGTCCAAAATTGAATCTGACAAGGGTGGTGTAACCAGTTTGTTGCCGATCACAAACATAGCATTCATCATACCGCTTTCTTCAATGAACTTGTTTTGTTTCGCATCTGTCCACAGCACCTGTTCGTAACCTGCTTCCCGGGCCAGTTTGGTAGGATAGTAGGATCCGCCGTAGTTGCCGCCGCATTTTGCAAAGCCTGTTCCGCCTTTAGCTGCTCTCACATAATTGGTTTCCACTTTTACCTTGATCGGGTTCGCATATAGGGAAGGTACCGGCCCGCTGAAAATGATAAAGCGGTATTCGTCTGATATCTTCACACCAAATTTTGCCTCGCTGGCATACATGAAAGGGCGGATGTACAAGGCATCGCCTGTTTTACCGGGAACCCAGTTCTTATCAAGTGCTATCAACTGCATCAGTCCTTCGATGAATATTTCCTTTGTTGGAATGGCCATGCACATCCTGTCGAGTGACCTGGAAAAACGCTCATAGTGTTTGTCAATGCGGAAAATATTGATGCGGCCATCTTTCATGCGGAATGCCTTCATACCTTCAAATACGGTTTGGCCATAGTGCAGTCCCAGTGTAGTTGGACTCAATGATAAATTGGAGTATGGCACTATCTGTGGGGTATTCCACGATCCGTTGGCATAGTCGCACACCAGCATGTGGTCAGCCACATATTTGCCAAATTCGAGGTGATCAAAATCTACTTCCTGTAATTTTGAAAACGGGTTTTTTCGTACGGGGATGAATGTTGTTAGTTCCATACTTGTTGTTTAATTTTTATTAGGTGATATTTTAATTGAATGAGCGGTATCTCTTTACTCATCATTGTTGTGTCACTCACTTGTACTGTATATCGTTTTTCAATGCTTGTTTATGGTTGCAGGTCTCACCTTCGGTACCGACCAGCATTAGCGTTTACCGGTCTGACCTGCGGTGCCGACCAGCGTTAGCGTTTACCGGTCTGACCTTCGGTGCCGACCGGGGTTACTTACCGGGCTAATACATACAAACCTGCCCCTGCCCAATTGGTAACACCGATGCGATCACATCCTGCCTTATTGTTTCATCATATAGTTTTTCAATGGCCCAGCCCATGAGGTCAACTGCAGCAAGACAGCCTGCAGCCGTTCCAATATTTCCATGCGTCACAAGATGGGTGTCTTCAATCACTGTTACACCAAAATTTCTCAATGCTTCAAACGCAGTTGGATAAGTAGTGGCAGATAATCCTTTTAAATGCCCCAGTGCTGCAATGATCAAGGCGCCCGAACACATAGAACAGATGACCTGTTTTCCAGGATCCAGTTTGAACCGGCTCAAAAAGGCAGGATCTTTAATCACGACCCTTGCACCACTTCCGCTACCAAAAAATACAAGATCTGCATCATTACACTCTTCTATCGATCCATGCGTGGCAAGGTCAATTCCGCAGCCCGACCGGTGTGTGCTTGCAGTACCCACAATTTTTACCTGGAAGTTTTTGTCACGAAGTTTTACCCTGTTGAGCAAATCCCAGGTAAGAAAAATATCGATGTCGGTAAAATTGTCAAATGCAACGATGACGGCTTTTTTCATGATTGATTTTTTAGTTGGTTATGGTTGATCGAGTAACCGCCTGTGGTAGTTGATCTGCCCCAGGTGGTAATTCAAATGTGTTGCCAGCAGGATCAATGTGTACTCCACTGTGGCAGGTTTATTATCCCAGATCACGATCGGGAAATCCTTTTGCAGCTGGTTTTCTTTCAGGTTGTTCAAACCCCCGTTTACTACCAGTATGGTAGCTTCGATCCTTTGCAGCAATTCCTCTTTGGGTATATCCTTCAATGAAAACTCCAGGTCACGATGTCTTTGATAGTTAGATCCGGCAAGCCCCACACCGATATAGGCATTCAGGTTACCCAATAAATGCAGGCAAAGATTTCCCCCGGAATTGGCGATGGCTTTTTCAATCTGCCACATATTCTTTTCGTCGCTGTAGGATTCAATTTCTTTCTTCAGCTTTTGCAGATCTTTATTGAAAAGCGTTTTTAATGTTTCAATTATCATGCTGGTACAATGGTTCAAAGGTTGCTAAATCGATTTCCATCTTTACGTTGGCCCTTGCATACACATCATTCTCTACGGGCAAGTGCCTGAAGCCAAGTTTTTCATACAGCTTAATGGCTCCTGCATTTTTGGTATTGGAGTATAAAATTATTTTTGCTGCTCCCAATGCTGTTGCTCTTCCGATGCAGGCATAACACAAAGCCTCCGCAATGCCCCTTCTCCTGAAGCTTTCGTCTACCGCCATCTTGGTAAATTCAAAAACAGTATCACTCAGTTTTCTCAGTCCTGCTGTGCCGGCAACAGTTCCATCATACAATGCCATCAAAATTTCACCGCCATTTTCCAGGATGGCTTCGCCTGGGTTAGTGAGTACCCATTCATCAAGAGGCTCCATCGTGAACCAGGCTTCGATCCATTGCCGGTTAAATTTTTCAAAATATGGCTGGTGCCATTTTTCATAGGGTATGATGCTGATATGATTCATGGCTATACTTTTTTAAGGTTACTGCGTGAAACTGGTTCAATAATTATAAAGCAGCGAAACAGTTTTTGTTTTCCGGATGGCAGCTACGATTACGATGCAAAAATTCTTCTTTTTGTTTGATTAAAACAGATTCAGATTTTGTATTTTTGACCATATCAGATTTCAAAAAAGGTCGACCACCTTTTTAAGGTGGTCGACCTTGCACAACTGTAAATGATTGTCATGAAACAAAACAGGTTCACTACAGAAGACCACAAATACATCCAGGTTGCAGAAGGGCTCGAAAAAATGATCGCAGAAGAAGTGTTGCGGATCGGCGATAAGCTTCCATCGGTACGTATGTTGAGTGAGAAGTATGGAATCAGCATGAGCACTGCTTTCCAGGCCTATTACCATTTGGAAGGAAGAGGCCTGATCGAATCAAGACCCAAGAGCGGTTATTATGTTAGATTCAATCACCAGCGTTTCCTGGAATTGCCCGACCAGGTAAAACCAACTGCCCTTTCGCATGAAGTAAGTGTAAAGGAAATGATCGCCTCCATTTATAGTGATATCATGGCAAAGGATGTGATCAACCTGGCATTGGCCGTGCCGGATCCTTCCCTGGTACCTGCCGCCAAGATCAACAAATCAGTGATGTATGCACTTCGGAATACCAAAGATCATTGCATCAATTATGAACACACGCAGGGCAATGCTGAACTACGGCAACAGGTTGCCAGGCTCTCTCTCAACTGGGGCGGCAAAATAAAGCCCGGTGAGATTGTGGTCACCAATGGTTGTTTGGAAGCAGTGATGATGTGCATCAAAGCAGTTACCAATTATGGCGATACAGTGGCGGTGGAATGTCCCACTTATTTTGGTATCTATCAATCCATCGAAAATTTAGGATTGAAAGTGGTAGAGATCCCATCCGATCCCAGCAATGGGCTCGACCTTGAAAGCCTGCAGAAGGCCATCAAAAAATACCCCGTGAAAGCCTGCGTGGCGGTGCCCAATTTTAATAATCCTCTCGGCACCTGCATGAGTGATGAAAACAAGAAAAAATTAGTCGATATCATTGCACAGCACAATATCCCCTTGATTGAAGATGATACATACGGCGAATTGTTTTTTGGTAAAAGCAGGCCGAAGGCTTGTAAATATTTTGATACCAAAGGACTGGTGATGTATTGCTCCTCTTTGTCTAAATCGCTGGCGCCTGGATACCGCATCGGCTGGACCATTCCTGGTAGATACATTGAACAGGTAAAGCAGATCAAAAGGGTACAGAATATCAGCAGTGCTTCCCTTACACAGGCAGCCATGGCGCACTATTTAAAAAATGGCCGCTACGAATATCACTTAAAAAATTTACGCAAGGCGCTGCATACACAAAGCCTGCGTTACATGCAGGCCATCATTGAATATTTTCCGGCCGATACCAAAATTTCAAGACCTGCCGGCGGCTTTACTTTCTGGATAGAACTCAATAAAAAAGTGGATTCCTTCAAACTCAGGACGGATGCCATGAAGCACAAGATATCTATTGTACCGGGCAAAATATTTTCTGCCAGTATAGATTACAGCAATTACATTCGCATCAGTTTTGGACAACCCTGGAACGATGATATCGATTATGGATTAATGATGCTGGGAAAACTGATCAGGAAGATGATTTAACCTGGTCGGCACCGAAGTTCAGACATCCCGGTCGGTACCGCAGGTTAGACATCCCGGTCGGTACCGCAGGTCAGACCGGTAAATGTTATCCTTGTTGGCACTGAAGGTTAGGCCAGTAAGCTAGCCTATTCACCATTCACTATTGACAATTCACAACGATATGCAACAACAAATAGCAAGCATAGCACTGGTAGTAAAAGACTACGATGAAGCCATTCACTTCTATACTGAAAAATTGGGCTTTGTACTCATCGAAGACAGCGTATTGAGTGAAACAAAACGCTGGGTACTGGTGGCACCGAAGAACTCAACGGGTTGCCGCCTGTTGCTGGCAAAAGCGGCCACCGAAATTCAGGAGAGCAGGATCGGCAATCAAACCGGCGGCAGGGTATTTTTGTTTTTACACACCGATGATTTCCGCAGGGATTATGATCAGTATGTTAGCCAGGGAGTCAACTTTGTCAGACCTCCCTCAAAAGAAGCATACGGCACCGTGGCGGTGTTTGAAGACCTTTATGGCAATCTCTGGGACCTGATCGGGCCGGAATAATTTCTTGCTGCATAAAAAGCGAATGGCCGTCCGGGATCTTTGCAATGTGGCAATCTTCCCGGATTCCGGCATTGAATGCTTTCAATTTATCCATAGATTATTTTTCCTACCTTCCCTATATGAAGCATTTTAAATTTTACAGCAGGGAAGATATTTTGTCGCTCACCCGGATCCGCCGCTTTGAAACAAAGATCGGAGAGCGGTTGCAGAACATTAAGTCTGAAGGCGATTGGGTACAGCAATTGCAGGCTTCCAGTGCCCGGTATGTATTGCTTGGCATTCCTGAAGATATTGGTGTAAAGGCAAATGAGGGCATTGGTGGCGCCGATACCAACTGGCTTTCTTTTTTGGCGGCCTTCCTCAATGTTCAAAGCAATGATTTTTTAACCGGGGAAAATGTGTTGCTGCTCGGGCATTTCGACTTCGGCGATATACAGTACCTGATAGAGAGTAACGCATACGACCAACCCGAACTAATAGACGCTTACCGCCATGCTGTTAACCTGGTAGACGAAGAAGTGGAAGCCATCATCAAAGTGATCGCTGCCGCCAAAAAAATTCCCATTGTGATCGGTGGCGGGCAAAACAACGCTTATCCCATCATCAAAGGAGTGGCCAAAGGCTTGCACAAGGCAGAATTGCTGCCGCTGGCGCAGATCAATGCCGTGAACCTGGATGCTCACCCGGATTTCAGGGCAGCGGAGGGCAGGCACAGTGGCAATGGTTTCCGCTATGCAGGGGAGGATGGTTTTTTAGGAAAATACTGTAACCTCTGCCTCCACGAAAACTATATTCCGCAAAATATCCTGGTGGATATCCATACTGATCCATTCATTGATTACATCACCTACGAAGATATCTTCATCCACGAAAAGAAAAACTTCATCCAGGCGGTGGCACATGCCACAGGTTTTACCGAAGACACTTACACCGGCATTGAACTGGATCTCGACAGCATTGAAAATGTATTGAGCAGCGCAGCTACACCGGTTGGCATAACGGCCTTGCATGCACGCCAATACATCACGTTCGCGGCCCAGGATGCCAAAGTTGCGTACCTGCACATCTGTGAAGGTGCTACACAGTTATCTGACGGCAGAAGGGATGACTCTACCGGCAAACTGATCAGTTACCTGGTGAGTGATTTTATTAAAGCGGGGCTGGAGTCGTGAAGGGGCAATCGTCAATAGTGAATAGTGAATGAGTCTACGAATCTCTTAAAACTAATTCTGGAAATGATTTTATAATTAGTGTAATTCGTTTGAATTCGGGTAAAAAAATAATTACTTCACAATCGCAGTATCCCGGCTTACGCAATGAATATTAAAAACTACCAATAATCTCTTTAAAACCAATTCAGAAACTGATTTTATAATTCGTGTAATTCATCTGAATTCGTGTAATAAAAGTAATTACTTCACAATCGCAGTATCCCGGCTTACGCAATGAGTATTAAAAACTACCATTAATCTCTTTAAACCAATTCAAGAATTGATTTTATAATTCGTGTAATTCGTCTGAATTCGTGCAATAAAAATAACTACTTCACAATCGCAGTATCCCGGCTTACGCAATGAATATTAAAAACTACCAATAATCTCTTTAAAACCAATTCAGAAACTGATTTTATAATTCGTGTTCGTCTGAATTCGTGCAATAAAAATAATTACTTCACAATCTCAGTATTCGTCTGAATTCGCATAATAAAAATAATTACTTCCAGTCAAGGCATCCTGGCTTCTGCAGTAAATCTCTACAATTGCCCGGCAATCTCTTTCTCTTCAGCAACACCATCCTTTCTCCAGACCTCTTTTCCATTCTTGAAAATAATAAACACAGGTAAAGCTGTTACATTGTAGGCCTTTAAAATATCCTGGTCTTTCCCGCCATCCACCTTTACCAGTTTGTACTTACCGGCATTGTTCGCTTCCAAACTTTTAAGTACCGGTTCCATCTTCCTGCAGGGCGGGCACCATTCAGCACCAAAGTCAACCAGCACTACCGGGGCTGCATTGATGACCGTATTGAATTCACTGATGCTCAACTGCGGGGCATCATTCTTCCCTTCTAATCGTTTGCTGGCAGCTTTCCATGCATTGATGCCGCCATTGAGCTCATATACATTCAGGTAACCATTGGCCCTCATCTCTTTCGCTGCTGCAGCGCTTCTTCCGCCGGCGAGGCAATACACATATACCGGTTTGTGCTTGTCAACAAATTGAATGCGGCGTTCAAATTCTGTTTTGTTGTTCCAGTCGGCCAGCAAAGCGCCTTTAATGTGACCACCTTCAAATTCACCCGGTGTACGCACATCCAGCACCTGCACCGAATCTTTATTGCTGATGCCATTTTCAAACTCCGGGGCCGATAAATTTGTCTTTACCTGGGCGCTGCAGGAACAAATGATCAATACGAGTTGAAACACTCCGGCCATCTTAAATAATGTCTTCATAAAATAGTTTTGTTGAAAAGAAGAACCGTCTCAAAAACAGGAGACGGTTCTTATAAAATCAATTCTAAATAAACCAGGTATTAAAGCGGTGAAAGATATTGAGCATAAGCATATCCTTCTTCACCGTCTGCCGTTTTAATTTTCCACCAGCTATCGTCTGTTTTCTCAACCAGTGTTACCACTTCATTGTGGGCTGCTTTACCAACAATGGCGCCTTCTGTACTGGGCGTATCCCTGATATTAAGATTGGTGGAGTCAGTAGTAACTTTTAATTGTGCTCCTGCATCAGCCTTGATGTCAAGGTTCATCATCAGGTCGCCGCTTGCCATATTCGGATCTATCTTGTCATACAATGCCCATAGTGCATCGTAGTCTGCGGTAGAATTAGCGGTGCCGCTCACGTGCAGTACGCTATCTTTTTCGGCTATCGCCAAATTTGCAACGCCGAGGCTGGTGGCTGCCTGAACCAACTCAGCATATTTATCCTGTAGTGCCATGGTGTTTTTTATTGATTGGTTAAAATTATTTTTTGTCGGTCAGTTTGCTTACATCAGATTTTACTTTTGCTGCCGCCAGCATTTGCATGATCTTCATCCTGTCTGCCTTGGAAACCTCGCCTGCCAGTACAGCTTTTTCGCCTTCAAAACTCACCGTTACGCCTTTAATATCTTTCAGGCCATCTTTTACTTTTTGCTGTGTAGCCTCGTCCAGTGCAGTGGTTAAAGATGCTGGTGCTGGTGGCGGAGGAGGTGGTGGAGGAGCAACCGTGCAATTGTTCACTACAGATTTAACGTCCTTTACATCTGTTGCAGCCTTCTGGGCTTTTTCTTTACTGGCCTCGTCTTTTAATTCGCCGGAAAGGGTAGCCACACCCTCTTTAACATCAACGGTAGCCGCTGCGGTCATAGGATCTGCTGTCAATGCTTTTTCAATTGCCGCTTTAAGATCGGCATCTTTTGGTTTGCAGCTTACAAACCCGATAGTGGTTGCAATTACAACTGCAAACAGAACTTTGGAGAGTTTCATTTGATTCGTTTTTTGAGTGAAAATTGTGTTGTTAAATGATGGAAAAGGTAGGTGATTTTTAGTACTATACACCAACTTTTTTTACCCATAACATAGTCTTAAAATGATGCCAAAAGGTTGCGTAGTTTAAAAAAACTATGCTACCGGTTGATAAAACCCGTGGTAGTTTTTAATGCTTCCATCACATTGAATATGATTGGGCAGGTGCCATAGTGCATCAGCATTGAGAACAGCCTGCTGCTGAATTCTTTTTTGTGCAGGTGTGGAAATTCGCGGCAGTCGGAAAAGCGGTGTTCGTAAATGGAACAGCGGGTGCCCGTTAAAAAATTGCAGGGGATGCTTTTCATGATCAATTGCCCCTGCTCGCTTTCTTCCAGGTAAGTTGTCTTTACTGCTGCAGGCTCCATGTTAAGATGGTTGGCCAGTGAATCCAATTCCACTGCTGAGATACTTATTATGAGCGACTTACAGCAATTGCCGCATTGGGTACAATCGATCTGCGGGGTAATGCGTTCGTTCAATTCATTTACCAGTTTGTCTATGTTATCACTGTCACTGTTTTTGATGAATCGCCGGAAGGCATCATTTTCATCTTCCTTCGCTGCTGCGATGGCTTTGATAACGGAAAGATCTGTGGTCAGGCTTGTCAAAATCGGTATTTAAATTGTATAGTAGGCTTAGGAAAAAAAACGATCAAGCGCTTTGGCCACTCCGTCATGATTATTGGTATCGGTCACAAAATCTGCTCTTTCTTTTATTGCCAGCGGCGCATTGCCCATGGCCACACCCATTCCGGCAAATTCGATCATGCCGATATCGTTGTAATTATCACCGATCGCCATCACCTCCTCCTGCTGCCAGCCAAACATACTCATTAGCATGCGGATGGCATTTGACTTGGACGCCTCAGGATGCATGGTTTCAAGATACCTGGGCTGCGATTTATAAATATTCAGTTCCTTGCCAAACTGTTCCAGCATTTGTGCTTCCATGGAAAGGATCAGCTTCTCGTCACCTGCTACCAATATCTTGTTAGGCCCTTTTTGCTGCATTTCCCAGCCGGAAAGTGTTTTGCCAAAAGATTGAATGGTGATGGGTACTGGAGTGATCCGCTGTTCTTTTTTCACGGCATCTGTATCATGACTGGCAAACCATTCCATCTGGCTGTAGTATATGGCCGACAATGGCTTTTCTTCTACCAGTGCATGAATGGCAGCAGCAGCCTGCAGGGGCATGCTCACCTGGTAAATGATCTTTCCATCATGAAAAATATAACTCCCGTTCAAACTTACTACAGGCACACCGGATGGAAATACCTGGCTGGTGATCGGTGTCATCCCGTGCAATGGTCTTGCAGAGATGGGAATGATCATAATGCCTTTCTCTGTTAAGCGGCGGATCGTTTCTTTGGTAACGGTACTTACTGTATGATCTTTCCTGAGCAAGGTGCCATCCATATCTGTAAATACCGCTTTGTACATGTTCAAAAAAAATTATTCGGCTAAAATAGTGATACCAGCCTGCTTAAAAAAATGATTTAAAAAGCTTTGGGGAAATAAGAGAGAGGCTGTATCAAAAGTTCTCATTGATTGTCATATTGAACTTGTCAAAATATAACCATCAATGTGAATCAAACCTGTAAGCATTTGCTAAACTCAATCTTACAGATTTGATTACCTTTTGAAACAGCCTCCACCTGTTGTGCCTGGTAGTGATAAGCTTTTAACGGGTAAATAGTATCTTAAAAACCAAACAATGCCAAGGGGTTCAGTTTTTTGGCAAGTGAGGTACTGAATGAATCTCGTTTCTTTACAGCGGCAGCTGATTGTGTTGCTTTTTCTCTTTCGCTTACAAGGGCATAACCAAGTGTAGGTAGTGTAACAGAAATGCCCTGGTGCCTGATAGTAGTAGTGTGATTGCTGTACCCGGTAATGGTTTTTTCCTGCACACTTACCATGTCTTTCACTTTCACAGCATATTTTTCAGGCCTTACCACGGAGTAATTTTCAATCATCATTTTGATGGCATCTATTTCCTGTGGATTGATGATGGCGGGTTGTGATTTCCAGTAAAGCGCATTTACCACGTAGGGCATTTTGGCGATCCTGCTGATATCAGATGCCGCAGCATTTACAAATACAAAAGATTTGAAGAGCGGGCCGTACTGCAGGCTACTTCTTGATGCATTTTTAACTTCGGTAACTGTAAAAGGACAAAAATTTTCAATGCCTTTTTTAGTAAGCAGAGAAGCTACTTTTTTTTCCTGTTTGGGCTGGGTGCAGATTACATACCAATTGCGTTGCATAGTGTTTTCTTTAGTGGGTGTCGGGTAATTTTACAGTGCGGTTAAAATTTTCAACGTTTTAACCAGCGCTTCTGCAGGAATATGTTCCATCCACATGCCAATATGTAATCAATTGGTAATCAATAAAATAAAAATTAAAATATAATTTTTCGTTCCTTTTTCTGGAATCAATGCTGTAAAATGGAAGAAACCTGGAATAAAGGATCGGGTGTGAGGGGAACCAATATAGCAGCGCACCGCGATGCAGCCCATAAATAAATAATGTAGGCAACGCTGTCAAATGAAGGCTTGCATACTGGAAGGCTATACCTGCCATTAAAGCTATGGATGTTTTGCCTCCAGGTGATCAAAGTGTTTACCGCAGTGCGGACAAACGCTTAGTTCTCTTTTTTTACGTTTGCCGATCTCTTCCAAAAATCCTGCAGTGATGATGCCTGCCGGCAGGGCAAAAATCGCAAGCCCGCACAGGGCAATTACACCTGTTAATGCTTTACCCAGTGTAGTTATCGGCACCATGTCTCCGTATCCTACAGAAGTAACTGTAACAATCGCCCACCAGATAGTGGCCGGGATACTGGAAAATACTTTTGGCTGCGCCAGGTGTTCTGCAAAGTACATCAGGCAGGAAGCGATGATGATCAAAAAAAGGATCAGTACCAGGCTCAGCTTTAATTCATTTGCCCTTGACTTAAACACATTTCTTACCATTTTAGCCGATTTCATATAAGCTGTAAGCCTGAACAAACGGAAGAAACGCAGCAGGCGCAAAATACGGAGCACCCTCAGGTCGAACCCAATAAACACATGCAGGTAAAAGGGCAGGATAGCAAGCAGGTCAATCAGTGCATCGGTGGAGACCATGTACCTCAACCGCCCATGGAGGCTATGCCGGTAGCGGGGATCGTGGTTGCTGCTCCAAACCCTCAACACGTACTCAACGGAAAAAATGATCACCGAAATGATGTCGAATATCCTGAAAAAGTGAAAATACTTCTCGTGGATCGACTGCACCGTTTCCAGCATTACGGCGGTAACGTTCAAGATGATCAGGATGATGATAAAGCCGTTCAGGATCTTATCCCACCTGGTATTGCCCAGTTCGGGATGAAGCAGAATGTGAACATTCCTTTTGGTAGCATGATACATTGCAGGCTATAGGTTTGGTATATTTAAAATTAGGGATAATCTCTCATTAATCTTTTTTGATCCGTACTCTATAGGAAACTTTGAACTGCCAGCCAGTAATACTTGATAGGATAACTATTGCAAACTATCCACGTGGTGTGAATAACCGGGCCGGTCATCTCTATATACGTTGTGTTATATTTGCCACATTTCCGATATACTAAAAATATTAGTACATTGCGGCGCATTTAAACGGGATATTGCCCGGTTTATCATCAAAAAATTTTCCGTGCATTAGCGGAATTGTGAAATATGGCAGAAAAAGAAATTAGCAATTACGACGAGAGTTCGATCCGGAGCCTCGACTGGAAGGAACACATCCGCCTCAGGCCGGGTATGTACATCGGCAAACTGGGCGATGGAAGCAGTCCCGACGATGGCATCTATGTATTGTTGAAAGAGGTGATCGATAACTGTATCGATGAACATACCATGGGATATGGTAAACACGTGGATGTGAACATTGATGGAAAGGAGATAACTGTAAGAGATTATGGGCGGGGTATTCCCCTCGGGAAAGTGGTGGACGTGGTGAGCAAAATAAATACAGGGGCGAAATATGATAGCAAGGCTTTTCAAAAAAGTGTGGGACTTAACGGTGTGGGTACCAAAGCAGTAAACGCACTCAGTGAATATTTTAAAGTGAGCAGTTACCGGGAAGGAAGAGAGAAGACGGCTGAATTTCAAAAAGGCAATCTCATTAAAGAGCATAAGGAAAATGCTTCCAAAGAAGAAAATGGTACGCATGTAATGTTCATTCCTGATGAAACCATTTTTAAACACTTTCATTTTGTACAGGAGTATTTAGACAACCAGTTCTGGAACTATTGCTACCTCAATGCAGGTTTGGTTGTCAATTTTAATGGAAAGAAATACATCTTCAAAAATGGTTTGCTTGATCGACTTCAGCGCAAAACCAATATGGATGAAATCCGTTATCCCATCATTCATTTAAAAGGCGATGATATTGAAGTAGCCCTTACTCATGAAAATCAGTACGGCGAAGAATATTATTCATTTGTAAACGGACAGTTTACCACACAGGGTGGAACACATTTGGCTGCATTTCGTGAAGGGTATGTAAAAACGATTCGTGATTTTTATAAAAAGGATTATGATGCGGCTGATATTCGTGGGAGCATTTGTGCAGCTGTAAGTGTACGTGTGCAGGAGCCTGTGTTTGAAAGTCAGACCAAAACCAAACTTGGTTCGGCTGTGGTGTATGNNCAGTAAGTGTGCGTGTGCAGGAACCGGTATTTGAAAGTCAGACAAAAACTAAACTTGGTTCAACAACGGTTTCTGAAGGCGGACCAAGCATGAAGAATTTTATCGGCGATTTTTTGGCAAGAGATCTTGATCTGTATTTGCACCGTAACCCAACTGTTGCCGATGCATTGAAGCGCCGCATTGAACAAAATGAAAAAGAACGCAAGGAACTGGCAGGTATAAAAAAACTCGCCAATGAGAGAGCGAAGAAAGCGAA